>CAKSAJ010000007.1 GCA_934435195.1 uncultured Schaedlerella sp. | reverse complement strand
GTATCGCACTTTTACATAAAAATAAAGTGCGTAAGTTTTGGTTACCGGTAACTTACACACTTTATTTTACACTCCCTACATTTCACAAAAGACACCCTCTCTCATCGGATTGGGTGTCTTTCATATATTTATAATCTTTTTGCAATTGCTTTAATAAACTCTTCACTATTGAGAACTGTTGGATTTTCTATTGTAGTAATAAGTGCAAGATCTTTTGTCATCTCTCCTGCTTCAATTGTATCAATTGTTGCCTTTTCAAGACGATCTGCAAATTCCATCAATTCTGCATTTCCATCCATCTCACCACGTTTTCTAAGTGCTCCTGTCCATGCAAAAATAGTTGCTACAGAGTTTGTAGATGTCTCTTCACCCTTCAGATGTTTGTAGTAGTGGCGCTGTACTGTACCATGAGCAGCTTCATATTCATAGTATCCATCCGGTGAAACAAGTACAGATGTCATCATTGCAAGGGAACCAAATGCAGAAGAAACCATATCACTCATGACGTCTCCATCATAGTTCTTACATGCCCAGATATAACCGCCTTCTGATTTCATTACACGTGCAACTGCATCATCAATCAGTGTGTAGAAATACTCAATTCCAGCTTCTTTGAATTTTTCATCGTACTCAGCATCGTAAATTTCCTGGAAAATATCTTTAAATGTGTGGTCATATTTCTTAGAAATTGTATCTTTTGTCGCAAACCATAAATCTTGTTTTGTGTCTAATGCGTAGTTGAAACAGCTTCTTGCAAAACTTTCGATAGAAGCATTAATATTGTGCATACCCTGTACAATGCCTGGTCCGTCAAACTCATGTACGAATTCTTTTGTCTGTGTACCATCTTCTGCTGTATAAACCAATTCTACTTTTCCGGCAGCAGGAATTTTCATTTCAGACCCTTTATATACATCTCCATATGCATGTCTTGCGATTGTAATTGGTTTTTTCCAATTTTTCACACAAGGTTCAATTCCTTTCACAACGATTGGTGCACGAAAAACTGTTCCATCTAAAATTGCACGAATTGTTCCATTTGGGCTTTTCCACATTTCTTTCAGATCATATTCATCCATACGAGCTGCGTTCGGAGTAATTGTCGCACATTTTACAGCAACCTTATATTTTTTTGTCGCAATCGCCGAATCAATTGTTACCTGATCATTTGTTTCATTTCTATGTTCCAGACCCAGATCATAGTATTCCGTATTCAGTTCAATAAATGGTTCCAATAAATTCTCTTTAATCATCTTCCAGAGAATTCTTGTCATTTCATCTCCATCCATTTCAACGATAGGTGTTGCCATTTTGATTTTTGCCATTTTTTCGTCCTCCTATGTTTTCTTTTTTTCAAACATTTTATTTTTTGAACTAGAACTATTCTGTTTCGTTATATCCTTGTTTTTTTAAATTCTGAATTACATGCATAATATGTTCATTTGCCAGCTGTTCCGCTAAATCTGTATCTTTATCTTTAATCGCACGCAAAATTTGTTTATGTTCACGAATTGATTTTCTTGCACGTTCCTCAGAAATAACTGAAGACTTTCTTGCACGCTGCACAAATTTGTGAAAATCAATCATCGTACGACTTAAGATTCTGCTTCCACTTGCTTCATAAAGCACGGTATGGAATCTTCCATCTAATACGGTCACCTGCTCTGCATTACTTCCGCCTTCTTTCTTTGTATGAAATTCAGAAAGTAATACAATCTCTTCTAATTCATCCAATTGCTCTTCTGTAATATTTTCTGTTGCCCAACGTGCACACAACCCTTCCAACATAGAGCGTATTGCATAAATATCCATTACATCTTTCGTTGAAATTCCTGTCACATACGCACCTTTGTTTGGAACAATCGTAACAAGTCCTTCTAATTCTAATTGTCTTAGTGCTTCACGTACCGGCGTACGACTAACCCCAAGTTCTTTGCCGATGGTATTTTCTCTTAATTCATCATGCTCCTGATATTTTCCTTTTATAATATCTTCTCGGATCTTCTGGAATACACGACTGCTTAAGGAATGATCCTGATAATCTTCCATTCTTATTTGTTGCCTCCCAAGTTACAATGTAATATGTAATTCCTCACATATACTATCTATTTTGTCAACTAATTCCTCATCTGTCAAGACTGTAACTCGACCTTCTTCATATTGTTTATCAACCCATGATTTTAATGTTGTTACAAGCGTTGATGTTTTGTCAACCTGTCTCTCTTTCGGCAATTTATAATAAGCATTAATCCAATAAGCAATACCTGCTACTCCTGAGGTGTTTGATACGGAAACCAACGCAGGTCTTCCCAAAAATTTGTCTGTATCAAATATGTTATAGATTTCTTCGTTTTTCAACATTCCATCCGCATGGATTCCGGCTCTTGTTACATTGAAATTCTTTCCTACAAATGGTGTTCTTGATGGAACTTTATAACCGATTTCTTTTTCGTAGTAATCAGCCAGTTCTGTTATCACTCTTGTATCCATGCCATCTAATGTACCGCGTAATTGTGCATACTCAAAGACCATTGCTTCCAATGGGGTGTTTCCTGTACGTTCTCCAATTCCAAACAAGGAACAGTTTACTCCTGATGCTCCATAAAGCCATGCAGTAGTTGAATTATTAACTGCTTTATAGAAATCATTATGTCCATGGAATTCAATCAGCTCACTTGGAACACCAGCATGTGCCATCAGTCCATAAATAATACCCGGAATAGATCTCGGAATTACTGCACCTGGGAAATTCACTCCATATCCCATTGTATCACACACACGAATCTTAACCGGAATCTGGTATTCTTCCATCAGTTTCATCAATTCTAAACAGAAAGGAATAACAAAACCATAAATGTCAGATCTTGTAATATCTTCCAAATGACATCTCGGACGCACTCCTGTTTCCATACATTCACGCACAACTGACAAATAATGTTCCATTGCTTCACGTCGTGTCATTTTTAACTTATAAAAAATATGATAATCCGAACAGCTTACCAAAATTCCTGTCTCTTTCAATCCGATATCTTTAACCAGTTGAAAATCTTTTTTGCTTGCACGGATCCAACTTGTAACTTCTGGAAATTTATATCCTTTTTCAAGACATTTGTAAACTGCATCACGGTCTTTTTTACTGTAAAGGAAAAATTCACTTTGACGAATCTTACCTTGTGGTCCACCTAAACGGTGAAAATAATCATAAATTGTTACAATCTGCTCTGTTGTATAAGGAGCTCGTGATTGTTGTCCGTCACGAAATGTAGTATCTGTAATCCAGATTTCTTCCGGCATATGATGAGGAACAATACGATCATTAAATGCAATCTTAGGAATCTCATCATAATGAAATAAATTGCGGAATACATTTGGTGTTTCCACATCCACGAGTGGATACATATGTTCTTCTAGTTCCAAAAGATTTGTCTGCTTATTCATAAATACTTTTCTATTTTCCATTTGTGATTTCCTCCAATTCATAAATCATTTACGTCATTACAGTTTCATCAAGACGCAACTTTTGTTGTATTCTGATGGAACCGTAATGTGTTTACTTTTTAATGCAAGTATTCTTGTATATTTACATTCTTGTATAATTGTATACAACCATACAACATTTGTCAACACTTTAATATGTAAAAAGACAGAAGTATAACATCGTCTAAGTACCCCGTTATACTTCTGCCTATAATTTTATTCTTATTACGTTGATATTATTTAATCACTCTGACTTTCAAAACGCCTTCGATAGCATTCAATTTTTCTTCCAGTTCCCGTGTTACTTCCGCTTCAACATCAATCATAACATATGCATATTCTTTTCTACTCTTGTTAGTCATCTGAGAAATATTCATATTTTCCTGTGCAAGCAATGCTGTGAACTGACCTAACATATTTGGAATATTTTTATGAAGAATAGTAATACGGTGTCCGCTCTCTTCTTTTGCTCCCATATTACAATCCGGATAATTTACAGAATGAGTAATATTTCCGTTTTCCAGATAATCACGCAATTCTTTTGCTGCCATAACAGCACAATTATCTTCTGATTCTTCTGTAGATGCTCCAAGATGTGGAATTACAATTGCTCCTTTTACACCTGCAATTTCTGGAATCGGAAAATCTGTTACATAACGTCTCACTCTCCCCTCTTCCAGTGCTTCGATCATCGCTCCTGTATCCACCAAAACATCTCTCGCAAAGTTCAATACAACAACATTTTCTTTCATCAACTGGATAGCCTCTCGATTGATCATCCCCTTTGTGCTATCTAAAGCCGGAACATGGATTGTAATATAATCACATTCTTTATATATTTCATCTACATTCTTTGCATGGTGAATATTTCTTGAAAGCTTCCATGCAGAATCTACGGAAACATATGGATCATAGCCATATACATCCATTCCAAGGTGTACTGCTGCATTGGCAACCAGCACCCCAATTGCCCCAAGACCGATTACACCGAGTTTCTTACCCTGTATCTCTGTTCCTGCAAATGCCTTTTTGGCTTTTTCAGCTGCTTTTGCCAAATCTGCATCTGTTTCATGTTCTTTTACCCAGTCAATTCCACCGATAATATCTCTGGATGCAAGCAACATACCTGCAATCACAAGCTCTTTTACACCATTTGCGTTTGCACCTGGTGTATTGAAAACAACAATACCTTTTTCTGCACACTTATCTAATGGAATATTATTCACTCCAGCACCTGCACGTGCAATAGCTTTTAAGGATGTTGAAAACTCCATATCATGCATTGCTGCGCTACGGACTAAAATTGCATCCGCATTATCAACTGCATCTGTTTTCTGATAAGCTTCATTGAAAATATCTAAGCCAATCTGTGCGATTGGATTTAAACAATGATAGTTATACATCTTATAAGTTCTCCTCCTCAAATTTTTTCATAAATGCAACGAGTGCTTCAACACCTTCATATGGCATTGCATTATAAATGCTGGCACGCATACCACCAACTGTTCTATGTCCTTTCAGGTTTTCAAGTCCGGCTGCTTTTGCTTCTTTTACAAATTTAGCATCTAATTCTTCATTTCCTGTTACAAAAGGAACATTCATCAAGGAGCGGTCTTCTTTAACAACTGTCCCTTTAAATAACTGACTCTGATCCAGAAAATCATAAAGCAATTTTGCTTTCTTTTCATTTCTTTCTTTCATCACTTCAAGCCCACCCATTTTCTTGAGCCATTTGAATACTTTACCGCAAATATAAATACCATATGCCGGCGGTGTATTATACAAAGATTTTGCATCAGCCTGTGTTTTATATTTCAACATTGTAGGTGTACCCGGAAGTACATCGTCACGAATCAGGTCTTCACGAATAATAACGATAACTGTTCCGGCCGGTCCGATATTTTTCTGAACACCACCATAAATAACACCATACTTTGTCACATCAACAGGTTCAGACAAAAAGCAAGAAGAAACATCAGCTACTAAAATCTTTCCTTTTGTATTTGGAAGCTCCTTATACTTTGTTCCATAGATTGTATTATTTTCACAGATATATACATAATCTGCATTATCATCGATTGGAAGATCCGAGCAATCAGGTATATAAGAAAATACTTTATCTTCAGATGAAGCAATTCTGTTTACCTTTCCATATTTTTCTGCTTCCTGTGCTGCTTTTTTTGCCCACTGTCCTGTAATGATGTAATCTGCCACACCATTTTTCATCAGGTTCATTGGAATTGCAGCAAATTGCTGTGAAGCTCCACCCTGCAGGAATAACACTTTATAATTATCTGGAATTCCCATCAAATCTCGCAGGTCTGCTTCTGCTTCTGTAATGATTTCTTCAAATGGTTTCGAGCGATGGCTCATCTCCATAACGGACATTCCTGTTCCCTTGTAATCCATCATTTCATCTGCTGCTGCCTGAAGCACTTCCTCTGGAAGCACAGCCGGTCCGGCTGAAAAGTTATACACTCTGCTCATTTTTTGTTCCTCCTATTTTTGCTTTCATTTCTATTTCATATCATCTTCGTCAAATACATCACTGATTGCTTTTCCTGGCGCAACCATCGGCCATACCTTATCGTCACAGTCAATCTGACAATCAATCAATACTGGTACATTTGCTTTTAATGCCTCTTCGAAAGCTGATTTGAATTCTTCTCTTGATGTTGCACAAATTCCCTTTGCGCCCATCGCTTCTGCTAATTTTACAAAGTCAACGCTATCATTTAACACTGTTGCCGAATAACGCTCTTCATAAAATAAATTCTGCCACTGACGAACCATACCCAAAACATGATTATTAATAACGACCTCGATAATTGGAATCTGATGTCTTACTGCTGTAGCAATTTCATTCATGTTCATACGGAAACATCCATCCCCGGCAATATTTATAACAGTCTTGTCAGGACATCCCACCTTGGCTCCTAATGATGCACCAAGACCATATCCCATTGTTCCTAAGCCACCCGATGTAAGAAGCGTTCTAGGTTCACTGTATTTATAATATTGGGCTGCCCACATCTGATGCTGTCCTACTTCTGTTGTAATGATTGCATTTCCATTTGTCTGGCGATAAATTTCTTCTATTATAAATGGTCCTGTCAATCCGGCTTCATGATATTTTAACGGATAATTTTGTTTATACTCTTTGATTTTTTTAATCCATTCTGTATGAGATTGCTGTTTTAATTTGCTATTTATTTTATTTAATACTTCTGCAATATCTCCTACAACTCCTGCAGTGATCAATACATTTTTATTCATCTCCGCAGGATCAATATCAATCTGGAGAATTTTTGCATTTTTTGCAAATTTTGCCGTGTTTCCTGTTACACGATCCGAAAAACGTGCTCCGATTACAACCAACAAATCGCATTCACTTACACCATAATTTGAGGCTTTTGTTCCATGCATGCCAAGCATTCCTGTATAACGTTCATCAGTTCCCGGAAATGCTCCTTTTCCCATTAATGAATCTGTAACCGGTGCATCCACCAAATTTACAAATTTCATCAATTCTTGATTTGCATTAGAGATCACTGCTCCGCCACCTACAAAAACAAATGGTTTTTCGGACTTCTCAATCATTGAAACTGCCAGATCAATATCTTCCTCTTTAATTTCTATAGCGGATTTTTTTGTCACTACAGGCTCTGCTTTTATGTATTCAGTTTTCTCTGCCGTAACATCTTTTGGAATATCGATCAGCACCGGTCCCGGTCTGCCACTTCTTGCAATATCAAAGGCTTTACGAATGGTGTCTGCCAAATCATTTACATCTTTTACAATATAATTATGCTTTGTGATCGGCATTGTAATACCAGTAATGTCTATTTCCTGAAAACTGTCTTTGCCAAGTAAAGACACCCCTACATTACATGTAATAGCTACTAACGGTACGGAATCCATGTAAGCTGTTGCAATTCCTGTCACCAGATTGGTAGCACCAGGGCCGCTGGTAGCCAGGCATACTCCAACTTTTCCTGTAGCTCTTGCATATCCATCTGCTGCATGTGAAGCTCCCTGTTCATGCGATGTTAAGATATGGCGTATTTCCGAACGATGCTTATACAATGCATCATACACATTAAGAATTGCTCCTCCCGGATAACCAAATACAGTGTCCACGCCTTGTTCTTTTAAGCATTCAATTACTATTTCTGATCCTGTCAACTGCACCCCCAGGCACCTCCTAATTGTTTTTTGGTACTTCCAAAATTGCTCCTCGGTTTCCAGATGTAACCATAGATGCATATCTTGCAAGATAACCTGTTTTCACTTTTGGTTCTCTTGGAACCCATTTTGATTTTCTTTCAGCAAGTTCTTCTTCTGATACATCAAGCTGAATAGAAAGCTCTGGGATATTGATTTTAATAATATCTCCTTCTTCTACCAACGCTATTGGTCCTCCAACTGCTGCTTCCGGAGAAACATGTCCGATAGAAGCACCTCTGGAAGCCCCACTGAAACGACCATCTGTGATCAACGCTACCGATGAACCCAATCCCATTCCTGCAATTGCAGATGTCGGGTTCAACATTTCACGCATTCCCGGACCACCCTTTGGTCCTTCATAACGAATCACAACAACATCCCCAGCTTTAATTTTACCTCCTTTGATTGCTGCGATAGCATCATCTTCACAATCAAATACTCTTGCAGGTCCCTCATGTACCAACATTTCATCAACAACTGCAGATCGTTTTACAACACTTCCGTCTGGTGCAAGATTACCTTTTAAAACTGCTAATCCTCCTGTTGGAGTATATGGATTGTCAATTGGACGTATAACTTCCGGATTTCTATTTACTGCTCCGGCAATATTCTCTCCAACCGTTTTTCCTGTGACTGTTAAACATTCTGTATGAAGAAGTCCTTTTTTATTTAATTCATTCATCACAGCAGGAACACCGCCTGCTTCATTCAAATCTTCCATATATGTCGGACCTGCCGGTGCAAGATGACAAAGATTTGGTGTTTTCTCGCTGATTCCATTTGCAAAATCAATCTCGAAATCCATTCCAATCTCATGTGCGATCGCAGGAATATGAAGCATACTATTTGTAGAGCAGCCCAACGCCATGTCTACTGTCAATGCATTCAAAATTGCATCCTCTGTCATAATATCTCTTGGACGGATATTATTTCTCACAAGTTCCATCACCTGCATTCCTGCATGTTTTGCAAGCTGGATTCTTGCAGAATAAACTGCTGGAATTGTTCCGTTTCCAGGAAGCCCCATACCAAGAACTTCTGTTAAACAGTTCATACTGTTTGCAGTATACATTCCCGAACACGATCCGCATGTCGGACAAACTTTATTTTCAAATTCACAGACATCTTCCTCTGTCATCTTCCCTGCAGCATAAGAACCGACTGCTTCGAACATACTTGACAAACTTCTTTTTTCGCCCTTTACATGACCTGCGAGCATTGGTCCTCCACTTACAAAAATAGTAGGAATATTTACTCTTGCAGCTGCCATAAGTAATCCTGGCACGTTTTTATCACAGTTTGGAATCATAACCAAGCCATCAAACTGGTGTGCCATCGCAAGTGCTTCTGTCGAATCTGCTATCAAATCTCTTGTTACCAGAGAATATTTCATCCCGATATGTCCCATAGCAATTCCGTCGCACACTGCAATTGCCGGAACCATAATTGGCGTACCGCCAGCCATTGCAACTCCTAATTTTACAGCTTCTGTAATCTTATCCAGATTCATATGTCCAGGGACAATCTCATTATAAGAACTTACAACTCCGATCAATGGTCGTTCTAATTCTTCCTTCGTTAATCCAAGTGCGTTAAACAAAGAACGATGTGGTGCCTGCTGCATACCTTTTGTTACTGTATCACTTCTCATGACAATTCATCCTCTCTTTTTATGACTTTTATCTATTTTGTAATATATGAGCAGATTTTATCTCCCATTTCTGCTGTTCCAATCTGTACTTTTCCGTCCGACATAATATCGATTGTACGATATCCGTCTTTTAATACGTTCTCTACAGCATTTTCAATAGCATTCGCTTCCTGATCCAGATCAAATGAAAAACGAAGCATCATTGCTGCTGAAAGAATTGTTGCGATCGGATTGGCAATTCCTTTTCCTGCAATATCCGGTGCTGATCCGCCGCTGGGTTCATACATTCCAAATTTTGTTTCATTCAGACTTGCTGATGCAAGCATTCCTATGGAACCAGTCACCATACTTGCTTCATCCGAAAGAATATCTCCAAACATATTCTCTGTTAAAATAACATCAAACTGGCGTGGGTTTTTCACAAGCTGCATTGCACAATTATCTACAAGCATGTGTTCTAAAGTTACTTCCGGATAGTCTTTTGCAACTTCTTCTACGACTTTGCGCCATAATCTGGATGAATCCAACACATTTGCTTTATCTACACTCGTGACTTTTTTACGACGTTTCATCGCAATGTCAAAACCACGCTTTGCAATACGTCGTATTTCATCTTCTGTATATGTCAGAGAATCTGTCGCTGTTAGAACACCATTTTTCTCTTCCGTCGAACGTTCTCCAAAATACAAGCCACCAGTCAGCTCACGCATGATCATCATATCAAAGCCGCCCTCTGTAATTTCTTCTTTTAAAGGACAGGCTCCTTTTAATTCGTCATATAGCACCGCCGGTCTTAAATTTGCAAACAGATTCAATGCTTTTCTAATCTTCAGCAAGCCCGCTTCCGGTCTTTTAGATGGTTCCAGTTTATACCAAGGTGATGTCTTAGCATCTCCACCTATAGATCCAAGTAATACTGCATCACTATTCTTTGCAAGTTCAATTGTCTCATCCGTCAATGGAACTCCGTATGTATCAATCGATGCTCCTCCCATTAAAAGTTGTGTATAGTCAAATTCATGGCCGTATACAACACCGACTTTATCTAACACTTTCATTGCTTCATTTACAACTTCCGGTCCGATACCGTCTCCTTTAATCACACCAATTTTCAGTTTCATAATGTTTCACCCTTCCATAAATAAAATGGTTTATCCGTTTGCCACGGATCATATATTCTACATTTAATTGCTCGAATGTACTTATAATAACGTATTTTCGCTTTCGTTTCAACCCTTTAATTCGTAAAAGTGTTGCATAATTATAAAAAAGAAGCAATAAAAAGTGAATATTCGATAAATTTCCGCAATAAAAAAGGATGAAAAGTTTGACTTTTCACCCCTTTCATTTATGCCTCTGTAGATGTTCCTGGCTTCTCAAGCTGTGCAATTGCAGCTTTCTGCATTGGAATACGGCAGTTTTTATTGTTACCGAATTCTACAATCACATCTTCTTCTGAGATATCAATAATAACGCCATAAAACCCGCTTGTTGTTAAAACTGTATCTCCGACTTCCATTGTTGAAAGCATTGCCTGAACTCTCTTCTGTTCTTTTTTCTGAGGTCTCATAAGTAAGAACCACATTGCACCAAGAATTACAACATAAATTAAAATAATTCCAATCCCTTGCATGATATATCCTCCTATATTAAAAAGCAATACTATTACTATACACATAAATCAACTATTCTTCAAGTTAATTTTTGTTTTTTCTTTGCCTTTTTTATAAATTTTTATATTTTTATTCTAATGGTTGTGACATATTGTCTAATTTGCGTTTTTTGTATGCCTGGTACTCTCCTGCATCAATAGCATCTCTTATTTCTTCCATCATTGTGTTATAAAAATACAAATTATGTAATACACAAAGTCGCATACCCAACATTTCTTTTGCTTTCAGAAGATGACGAATATATGCTCTGCTATAGCTTCTGCATGCCGGACACTGACACCCTTCTTCTATTGGACGATTATCAAGTTCAAATTTCGCATTAAACAAATTCAACTTGCCATGATTCGTATAAACATGCCCATGACGTCCATTACGACTTGGATATACACAGTCAAAGAAATCAACACCTCTGTCAACTGCTTCTAATATATTAGCCGGTGTTCCAACCCCCATCAAATATGTTGGTTTATTTTCAGGCAATACCGGAACAACTGCATCTAGAATGCGATACATCTCTTCGTGGCTTTCACCCACTGCCAGACCGCCTACCGCATATCCCGGTAAATCCAGTTTTGCAATCTGTTTTGCGTGTTCAACTCGAATATCTTCGTATACTCCGCCTTGGTTTATTCCAAACAGTAACTGTTGCTTGTTGATTGTATCCGGCAATGAATTTAACCTCTCCATTTCATCCTTACATCGTTTCAACCAGCGTGTTGTACGTGCAACCGAATTTTCCATATATCTACGATCTGCAACACTCGATGGACACTCGTCAAACGCCATCGCTATAGTAGATGCAAGATTGGACTGAATCTGCATACTCTGCTCAGGTCCCATGAAAATTTTACGTCCGTCTATATGCGAATGAAAATGCACACCCTCTTCTTTAATCTTTCTTAAATCAGCCAGAGAAAACACTTGAAATCCGCCCGAATCTGTCAAAATCGGTTTGTCCCAGTTCATAAACTGATGTAAACCACCTAATTTCTTTACAACTTCATCTCCCGGACGCACGTGCAGATGATATGTATTAGATAACTCTACCTGTGTTTTTATCTGACGTAAATCATCTGTAGAAACTGCACCTTTAATTGCTGCTGCTGTTCCAACATTCATAAATACGGGTGTTTCGATTGTTCCATGCACTGTATGAAAACGACCGCGTTTTGCTTTCCCATCTTTTTTTAATAACTCGTACATAATCTCCTCTTCCTAAAATAGGACAGCTGTTTTCAAAGAAGCTGTCCTATTTTGCTTTTTCTTATATAATTTTAAACAAACATCTAATACAACTCTAAATCTATTCGTTCACTAATTATGAACAATGACCGGAGTACCCACTGATATTACATTATATAATGCTGCTGCCATATCAAGCGGCATGTTAATACATCCGTGTGAACCTAATCCATCTCGATAGAGTGTTCCTCCAAAAGCAGGCTGCCATATCGCATCATGAAAGCCAATACCGCTCCATGTAACACGCATCCAATATGATACCGGTGTCTGATAAATTGGCTTTCCGGTAACCGGATTATCTTCTCCGATCAAAGTTTTATTTAAGGATTTTTCCAAAATATCGTATACTCCCAAGGTTGTTTCTTTTTCCGGAATCGGCTCACCTGTAACAACATCGGTCTCCAGCACAACCGAGCCCCCTGAGATATACCACATATGCTGTGCCGAAATATCTACTTCCGCATAAGTATCACCCCAGTCTTGTGCACTATGTGATGCTGCTGTCTGATAATATGCCGGCTCTTTTGTAACAACTTCTCCATTCTTAATACTGTTTGTCAATGCTGTAAATTCAGTATCTTCATCAATTGACCAGCCATATGTTCCACCAGAAACTTCTACTGTTTTTCCTGTAGGCGTCGTAATTGTTCTGGTAGTTCCTACTGTATCATATTTATCTCCAAATGCTGTTAACCAGTCTCTGACTGCATTCTCATTAAAAGAAACTTTCATATTATCATCTACTGTTACCCAGCTATTAATAACAGATTTATCAACAACTACATTCTCTGTCATTGTATATGTAATACTTGCCTGTAAGTACTTGTTCATCTCATCACAAGCAGCTTTTACCTCTTTTGAATCAGAAGTATAAACAGGTTTCTTATAGCACCCTTCTTTTTCCATATCAAGCTCTGATTTAAACTCTGTAATATATTGATTGATTTTTTCATTCAATACATCCTGGTCTACCGCAGTACCTTTTACTTCCGGCTCAATCACAAATTGATTCCCATCAAATTTAGGATATGCTGATTTAGGTTCTATTTGTTCTCTCGTCACTGTTTGCAGATTTTGAATCTCTTGTTGCAATTTACTTTCATCATACGAAACCTCCAGTTCAATCTGACAGGATTTCTTAGAAAAAATACCAGCTGGCCATAAAAAAGCATTCTGGTCTTTAATTGCAACTTCAGCTTCATCGGTTGCTTTATACTCCAGATCAATCTTATCACCATCAATAATATCTACTGCCTGGTCCATCTCCAACACTGTTAAACTGTAATTTTTCACTTGATCTTTCATATATTTTTCAACATCTGCTGCTGTTTTCATAGAAAAATCATGACCATTAATCTCTGTATTTATATAATAATGCGACATAAAGAAAATTGATATTCCTAAATAAACAATTGCAATCACACCTGCTATTGATCCCAGTGTTATCCACAATACTTTTTTCCCTTTTTTAATTTTTTTCTTATCTGTCTTATCGTCCAAATCTATAATCTCACTTGTGAAATCATCTTGAGATGTAAACAAATCTTCATTTTCTGATTCTTCATATTCCTCTATATCGTCTGCCTCTTCAGAAAATTCTTCATCCTGAGCATCTGCTTCTGTAAAATCATTCTCCTCGATTTCTGCACTTTCATCTACCTCTTCAAATGCATCATCCTCATTTTCCAAGTTCTCGTCTACTTCTTCAAATGCATCATCCTCAGCTTCTGTGAATTTATCTGTTTCCTTAAAATCCCTATTGTTGATTTTCTTTTCTTTATTACCTTCAGTTATCTTTCTTTGTTTCATGTTGCATCTCCCCTTTTATAAATCAACATCTAGACTCAATTATATTATGAATTTCTGCAATTGTACAGTGAAATCTTGAGGTTTTATCAAAATTCTAATTTTCTTAAAAATTTCACCCCAATTAGTAATTGCATGTTCATTTTTCTTCTTATATAATAAGCTATATGTTTTTTAATGAAATATTACACAAACATAAGGAGGAGATTTTATATGAGTGGCTCAATATATGGACGTTTATTTCAAGTTTCTACCTGGGGTGAATCTCATGGTTCAGCAATCGGTGTTGTAATCGATGGATGCCCTGCCGGACTGAAACTTCAAGAATCTGATATACAGGCTTTTCTAAATCGCAGAAAACCAGGACAAAGCAAATACACAACTATGAGGCAGGAAACAGATCAGGTTGAAATATTATCAGGTGTATTCGAAGGATATACAACTGGTACACCAATTTCTTTAATGGTACGTAATCAAGACCAGCGTTCTCGTGATTACAGTAATATTGCATCTGTATATCGCCCGGGGCATGCTGATTATACATTCACACAGAAATATGGCTTTCGCGATTATCGCGGTGGAGGACGTTCTTCCGGAAGAGAAACCATTGGCCGTGTTGCTGCCGGTGCTGTAGCATCCGCCCTACTAGATGAACTTGGCATACATATTTGCACTTATGCCAAATCTATCGGTCCTATCTGTATTGATGAATCAGATTATCATTACAATGAAATTAATGAAAACAAGTTATATATGCCTAATAATGAACTTGCCAAACATGCCTCTGAATATCTTGATAAGATGCTTGAAAATTCAGATTCTGCCGGTGGTATTATTGAATGTCGCGTCGAAGGACTTCCCGTTGGAATTGGAGAACCTGTTTTTGATAAACTAGATTCCTGCCTTGCACAAGCAATATTTTCCATCGGTGCCGTAAAGGCTTTTGAAATTGGAGATGGGTTTCATGTTGCCAAATTAAATGGAAGCACAAATAATGATGCTTTTTATATGAAAGATAACGAAATCCATAAAAAGACCAATCATTCTGGTGGTGTATTAGGTGGTATGAGTGATGGAGACACTTTAATTTTCCGCACTGCTATAAAACCCACTCCTTCTATTGCACAACCGCAGCAGACGGTCACCGAGAACAAGGAAAATACCGAATTAGTTATCAAAGGAAGACATGACCCAATCATTGTTCCTCGAGCTGTCGTTGTAGTAGAATCCATGGCTGCTATAACGATTGCAGATTTACTTTTGCAAAACATGCATAGTCGGCTGGATGGAATCAAAAAATTTTATGATTGCTAAATAACTGTATATTTCATACCAAAAACGAGTCCCAGCAATTTTCTTGGAAAAAAATTACTGAGACTCATTTTTGATTTATACACGGAAACAACCGCCTCCGATAAATTCCCGTAACAATGAATTTGTCGGAACATTCTCATTGCTTATTCCTATAAAATAATCGAAGAACTTTAATAATCTTTTAGCTTCAATATATTCAGGAGCATGTTTATCAACTCCAAACAATAATGGTTCTACATATTGCTTAAGCACAGCCAATTCATACACAAGAGATGAATTAAACATCACATCTGCTTCTTCCTGAAACGGAAAAATATTTTCCTCTTCTCCTTTTCTGACTGAATTCCACATTGCAATTGTTTTAGTGGCCGATGTTCCACGCGTTTCAGCATCTCTTACAATACGACGTATCAATCTTCCATCTGTTGATGGAATACGATTGTGTTCATCTATATTCAACTGTGTAAGTGCACTAATATAAATTTTAAATTTATTGTTATCATTCAGATTTTCTGTTAATTTTGGATTCAGACAGTGGATTCCTTCTATTACTAAAATATCATTCTCGCCTAATTGTTTCGGTATTGTTGAATAGTTACGCATTCCTGTCTTAAAATTAAAAATAGGAAGATATACTTTTTCTCCATTTAAAAGTGCTGTCATATCTTCATTAAACTTTTTCACATCAATCGCTTCTAAACATTCAAAATTATAATTACCATCTTTATCTTTTGGAGTATTTTCACGATTCACAAAATAATTGTCAACTGCAATTGGATGTGGTGTAAGTCCATTCACTTTAAGTTGAATGGACAATCGATGGGAAAATGTCGTCTTTCCAGAGGAAGATGGTCCTGCTATCAGCACAAACTTTATTTCCGGATGTTCTGCAATCTGCTCTGCGATTTCTCCGATTTTACGTTCCTGATACGCTTCCTGAACAAGTACGATTTCACGCATATCATGTTTCGTAATCATATCATTCAAAGCTCCAACTGTATCGATTCCCTGTAAATCTCCCCATTCAATAGACTCATTCTGAACTTTGAATAACTTTTCACGAGGTTCAAATTCAGGAACACACGCAGGGTCGCTCATAGTCGGAAATTGAATCACAAATCCTTTTCCATATAAATGAAGCGAAAAGTTTCTTAAATATCCTGTATCCGGCACCATATATCCATAATAATAATCTTCAAACTCATTAATACTATAAATATTCACTGTAGATACTCTACGATATTCAAACAACTGTTCCTTATCATACATTTTATGTTTATGAAACAGTTCTTTCGCTTTTGAGGTCGGTATCGACTTCTTTTCTATTTGAATTCTCTGCTCTGCCATCTCATGCATTCGAGCCTCAACACGGCTTAAAAATTCATCATTAACTGTAATTTCACCATCTACTGTACAATAATATCCCTTACTTACCGAAAAATGTATTCGAACACGCTCAACCTTATCATGTCCGCCTATATCATGAACCGCTTTTACAAGGAGAAAACACATGCTTCGTTTATAAGTTTCAAACCCGGCTTTATCAGCAGTTGTAATAAAGCTTAGTTTTATGTCTCCCTCCACTGCTTTATTCAGTTCTTGCAAGCGATTCTCTTCTATAACAGCCAGTACAATTTGATGGTCATAATACTTTTGAAAATCCCGTGCTATTGTCTGATATTTTGTGCCTTCCTTGTATTCAACAATTTTATCATCAACTGTTACTTTACACATTCTTTCTTCCATCTTGCACTCACCTTTCTCCTGCACACATCTATATAACTTGAAATGGATGTGATACAGGTTCTGTTATAATTTCAACTCCCGGACATCTCTGTGATAAATATTTTTTCATATCATCTACAAAGATATATTCTGTTCCATAATGACCTGCATCGATAATCGCAAGTCCCTGTTCCATAGCATCCAAACCTTCATGATGCCCTATATCTCCTGTAACAAGTACATCAACATTATGTTTTAATGCTACTTCTATCTCACTTTTCCCTGATCCCGGAGAAATTGCAACCTTCTTTATCTCCTTATCTAAATTGCCAAATACTTTTATATTACTAAGTACTAATTTTTCCTTCACATAATCACAAAAAGACCTTAAACTCATAGTTGATTCCAACAATCCAACACGACCAATCCCCTGTGAAATTCCGAAAAATTCTCCTGTAACATCTAACACTTCTGTTTCTTTTAATTGCAATATTTCTTCTGACAGTTCTGCCATTCCAAGCACATCATAATTTGTATGCATTGCATAATATGCAATATCATCCTGAATTAGACGTAAAATCCTCTTCCCGACAAAATCTTGGTCCGTAATAGATTTTAATGGCGAAAAAATCAACGGATGATGTGTGATCAACATATCAACATTTTGTTTTTCTGCAAGTTCAATTACTGGAGTAGTAGCATCTAAAGCTAACAGTATTTTTGATACTTTTTTAGTGCTACGTCCAGCCTGTAGTCCTACATTATCGAAATTTAATGCAGCCTCTTTTGGATAGTTTTCTTCTATTACTTCTATGATTTCTTTACATTGCATAGTATTTCAACCCCTCCTCAATTTGGAAAAGTTCCTGATTTAATTCTGCTTTTCGCTCAGAAATATGTGTACCCTCTACTTGTTCTAACTTACTTAAAATATCTTTTCTGATAGCAGACTCTCGTTCAAGAAATTGCTTTAAGATCGGATTTTTTTCTTCCAACAGCAATTTCCCATAACGTATTTCAATCTCTGACCAGAAGACTGGTTTTATTTTTTTTGTTTTTTCAGGAGGAACTACTTTCATCATCGGATAATATTTCCCGTCATCTAAAACTATATTCTCTTCTATGAATAAAAAGCCTTTCTCTAAAAGAAAGGTTCTCACTTTAAATACTTCTGATTGTGGCTGCAGGATACATTCTTTCAAAGAATTTGTTTTATTCAAATCCTCATTTAGAATATTAATCATCAGATTTCCACCCATTCCTGCAAGAATGACTGTATCCACTTCACCCTTTTGTAAATGTTGCAATCCATTAGACAAACGTGTTTGTATCTGATTTTCCAATTTATTTTCTTTAATATGTTCGGTTGCACGATCCAATGGACCTTCATTAATATCCATAGCCACCGCTCTTTGAACAATTCCTTTTCCCACAAGATAAATTGGGATGTAGGCATGGTCTGTGCCTACATCCGCAATTGTATATCCTGGTGTTACCAGATCTGCAACTGCCTGCAGTCTCTTTGATAATTCCATATGATATCCTCTTAATCTAAATAATCACGAAGTTTTCTGCTTCTACTTGGATGACGAAGTTTACGAAGTGCCTTCGCTTCAATCTGACGAATACGTTCACGTGTTACATCAAATTCTTTTCCTACTTCTTCCAATGTTCTTGCTCGTCCGTCATTCATCCCAAAACGAAGTCTCAAAACTTTCTGTTCTCTTTCAGTCAAAGTATCCAGTACTTCATCTAACTGTTCTTTTAATAAAGTCTGAGCTGCTGCTTCTGCCGGAACAGGAACATTATCATCCTGAATAAAATCTCCTAAATGACTGTCTTCCTCTTCTCCGATAGGTGTTTCTAAGGAAACAGGTTCCTGAGATATTTTTAATATTTCTCGTACACGATCTACCGGCATGTCCAGTTCTTTTGCGATTTCTTCCGGCGTTGGTTCACGGCCAAGCTCCTGAAGTAACTGACGTGACACACGAATTAATTTGTTAATTGTCTCTACCATATGAACAGGAATTCGGATTGTTCTTGCCTGATCTGCAATAGCACGTGTAATAGCCTGACGAATCCACCATGTAGCATAAGTACTGAATTTATAACCTTTGTGGTAATCAAATTTTTCAACCGCTTTGATCAAACCAAGATTACCTTCCTGGATCAAATCTAAAAATAGCATTCCTCGTCCTACATATCTTTTTGCAATGCTGACAACCAGACGAAGGTTTGCCTCAGCAAGTTCTTTTTTTGCGTCTTCATCGCCTTCTTCCATGCGCTGCGCCAGCTCAATCTCTCGTTCAGCACTTAAGAGCGGTACTTTACCGATTTCCTTTAAATACATACGAACAGGATCTTCTACACTAACTCCATCTGGAACTGAAAGATCAATATTCTCGACATCTACGTCTTCTTCATCCGACATGATTGCATCCAGATCTACATCATCGTCATCATCCGAATTAATACGTAATACGTCAATGTTGTTTGCTTCAAGATATTCAAAAACCCTTTCCATTTGTTCCGTTGACAAATCCATATCGCGGAAAAAATCGTTGATTTCTTGAATTTCAAGAATACTTTTCTTTTTCTTGCCTAGGGCAACCAATTCTTTCAGACGCTCTAAAAATTTCTGTGTAATATCTTCCATGTGTCCTTCCTTCCTCTATCTGCATCGTCATACAGATATCTTGTTTTATTTTATCCTTAATCTAGAGAAATATGCAATTTTCCAATGTTCTGAAGCTTTCTCTTCGACTCCATAAGTCGCTGTAATCCAACCATGTCTGTTGGATTTAAATTCATTGTTTGATGATCAATACTGTTATTCTTAACTTTTATTATTGTTTCTTTTATGGCACGATCTTTTTCTTCCTCGGTAGTCAACTCCCGTATACGAGTATTAAATAATGCCGCCACTTCCCTATGTTCTTCCTCTTCCGTGAAATGATTCAATATTCTTGCTGGATTTAATTCTCCTAAATGATATTGCTCATATAATAATTCGGCTACTTTTTGATAATTTGTTTCTGTAAAATCCTCCGGAGTAACATACTCCTCAATTATCTGGAACAACTTAGGCTGATCAATCAACCACGTAAGTAAAATCCTCTGTGCCCTTTTATTCCCATCTTCCTTTTTTGATATTGAATCTTTATTTTGACTCAAATTTTTAGGTCGCTTCGCAGGACTTGCCAAGCCTTCTTTAATCGCAGTCTTTGTGACAAGTTTTTGAAGACTGTCTGGATTTACACGGTATGCTTTTGCAACAGCTTCTATGTAATTATTACGCTCCAACTCATCCTCGAATTCTATTAAGCGTTTTGCTGTTTCTTGAAAAAAGGCAGTTTTTTCTTCTGGAGATTCCATATCATAATTCTTCGACAATATTTCCAAACTGAACATAAAGCCGTTTCTGGCATTTTCAATCCTTTTTTCAAACTCCTCTGCACCTAAATTTTTAATAAATTCATCCGGATCCTTATATGGATCCATTCGGATAACTTTTGCTGCAATTCCAGCTTCTCTCATGATTGGAACTGCCCGAAGCGCAGCGCGCGTACCGGCATCATCGCTATCATATGTAAGATATACTTCACTTACATACCGTTTAATCAATGAAGCATGTCCTGATGTCAACGCAGTTCCTAAAGACGCAACTGCATTCGTAAATCCTGCCTGATGAAGTGAAATAACATCCATATAACCTTCACAAACAAGGAAATATGATTTTCTCGATGTACGTGCTCGGTTCAACCCATACAAATTTCTGCTTTTATCAAAAACAGCTGTTTCTGGGGAATTTAAATATTTGGGCTTTGCATCTCCCATAACCCTGCCACCGAATCCAATTACCCGACTGTTTGCATCCATAATCGGAAACATAACACGATTCCAAAACTTATCGTAAACTCCATTTTTTTCATCAATATTAATCAGCCCTGCCTGGCGGATCAATTCTTCACTATAACCTTTACGTTTAAGATAATTGTACAAATCATTACTATACTTTGTTGCAAATCCAAGCCCAAAAGATTTTATGGTCTCTTCTGAAAGTCCTCTGTCTGTCAAATAATCATAAGCAACTGCACCGCGTTCAGATTTTAACTGAACATAATAATATTGTGCAGCAATCTTATTGATTTCCAATAAAGTTGCTTTCAAATCAGAGCGTTCCTTTGCTTCTTTTGAATATTCTTCTTTCGGCAATTCTACTCCTGCACGCTCTGCAAGATATTGAACCGCTTCAAGGAAAGAATAATTCTCATATTCCATAAGAAATGTAAATACTGTCCCACCAGCCCCACAACCAAAGCAATAATACATCTGCTTGTCTCTGCTTACAGAAAAAGACGGGGACTTTTCATTGTGAAACGGGCAAAGTCCAAAATAGGAACTTCCTTTCTTCTGAAGTCGTACATAATTGGAAATGACATCTACTATATCGTTTTTCATTCTGATTTCTTCTATTAGCTCTTCCGAATAATACATGATCTCCTCCTTTGTATACTCTCCATAATATTATATTCGACAAAACTTTTAAATTTCCTTTATTTTTTTATTTTTTATTTTCTCACTGTATTATTATATTCATTAGTAATTTAACATTTCCTTATTTTTGTAATTTCAAAAATTTTTCAAAAAATTTAAAAAAATCAAAAAATGTGTTGACATTCTTCTCAACTCATTGTATTATACTATTCGTGGCGTGAGTACAGCTACATAAACAAAACAAGCGGAAGTGTCGGAACTGGCAGACGAGCAAGACTAAGGATCTTGTGATCAATGCGATCGTGTGGGTTCAAGTCCCATCTTCCGCATCTATTTCATAGATTATTTGTTTTAAATGTACTTATTTACCATATGCGGAAGTGTCGGAACTGGCAGACGAGCAAGACTAAGGATCTTGTAAGCATTGCGCTTGTGTGGGTTCAAGTCCCATCTTCCGCATTTAACTTATCCCGAAAAATGCTGATAATTGCAGTGTTTCGGGATTTTTTATTATTTATTTTAGCAAAAAGGGGCAAAAAAGGGGCAGAGTTTTTTCTCTGCTCGTTTTTTTCATTCAACTATTTCATTTTCCTTGTTTTCCACTTCTGTTTCTACTGCTTCATCTGGAATTATCTCTTTTTTGTCATCAGACATATGATTCACAATTTGTCGAGAACCTTTAAAAACTCTTCTTTTGCCATCAGCCTTTGTATATCCAAGTATATATCTTCCATTCTCTACATCATTTTTCAAATATTGAATAGCGTATCTCATATCATCAATTCCCAGTTGCACACTTGCCACACATTTGCCATCTTCATCTTCAAAAAACCATGTCACTTCTTCCATCTTATTTCGGCCTCCTCATCTGTCTTGAACTTATATAAATTTTTGTATCTGCAAACAATCATATCTTTTTCTGCAGATACCAGATAAACTAATCTATTTTATATTATACATCATTTTCTATATGCATTACAAGACTGACATCATATAAGATTACCGGTCGTAATTAGTGCGACCGGTAACCTATAATTTTACATTTCTTGTCAAATCTTCAATTGATACTCTAAAAAACGATGCAAGTTCTAGCAAAATATAAATATTAGGAACACTACGTCCTGTCTCGTATGCAGATAACGTCTGTCGACGAATATTCAATTGTGCCGCAACTTCTTCCTGGTTCATATCATTTATTTCACGTACTCGTCTTATATTTTTTCCAATTGTATTATTTAACATTTTCATCACCCGTTTGTATTTTAACATTTGTTTCTTGATTCGTAGTGTATTAATCCCATATTTGTTCTTTATACACTAAATATGAGTATTGGTATACTCTCATCTCGGATAGCACAATGGAAAATATTGGATAAAATAGATAGTATAACATGAAGGGGTGTAAAATTGTGCAGAATCGTGTAAAAGAACTTCGAAAAGAACGAAATATACTTCAAGAAGAATTAGCTGCAAAGCTAAATGTTTCTCAACAAACTATCAGCAGGATAGAAAACGGAACATCTTCTCTCCCAGCAGATATTTTAATTGATCTGTCAAGATTTTTTGATGTATCCATCGACTACATACTATGTTATTCAGATGCCCGTCACACGCTGGAATATCAACTAGAATACAATCAGGTGTCAGAACGAAATTATCAATTATGTCGTGCATACGAACGTTTAGATAAAAGCAATCAAACTCTTATCTTTCAGCTTGTAGAGCAATTATCAAAACCAGAATAAAAAAAGAAAGGGTTCGAAAATCGAACCCTTTCTTTTTTATTCTGGTTAAAATTAAGCAAGTTTAGATTTAGCAACTTCTGCAAGTGTTGCAAATCCTTCTTTATCGTTTACTGCAAGCTCAGCAAGCATTTTTCTGTTCATCTCAACACCTGCAAGTTTCAGTCCATACATAAATTTGCTATATGAAAGACCATTCATTCTTGCTGCTGCATTGATACGAGCGATCCAAAGCTGTCTCATCTGACGTTTGCGCTGTTTTCTTCCTGCGTATGCAGATGTAAGAGCTCTCATTACAGACTGTTTTGCAACTCTATACTGTTTTGAACGTGCTCCTCTATATCCTTTAGCAAGTTTTAATGTTCTATTGTGTTTCTTCTTTGCGTTCATTCCGCCTTTAATACGTGCCATTTCTTAATCCTCCTTCAATACTTTCAAATCTTACAGATATGGTAAAACTTTCTTCATGTTCTTTACGTTTGTTGCATCTGTGATTGTAGACTTTCTAAGATTTCTTTTTCTCTTAGTTGTCTTCTTTGTTAAGATATGGCTCTTGTAAGCTTTATTTCTTTTCAGTTTTCCTGTTCCTGTTGCTTTGAAACGTTTTGCTGCCGCTCTATTTGTTTTAATTTTTGGCATGATGATTTCCTCCTTTATCGTTGCTTCTGTTTTTTATTTTTAACGTTTTATAGTTAAAACCATGCTCATGTTCCGGCCTTCCATCTTTGCCGGCTTCTCGACTGTTGCTACATCTTCAAGCATAGCTGCAAAATCATCAAGAATATGCTTGCTCTGCTGTACATGTGCCATTTCTCTTCCTCGGAAACGAAGTGTAACCTTTACTTTATTTCCTTTTGTGATGAATTTCTTCGCATTATTCACCTTTGTATTCAAATCATTTGTATCGATATTCGGTGACAAACGCACTTCTTTAACTTCAACAGTCTTCTGTTTTTTCTTTGCTTCTTTTTCTTTTCTTGTCAGCTCATATTTGTATTTTCCATAATCGATAATCTTACATACCGGTGGCTTTGCTGTTGGTGCAATCTTGACAAGGTCAAGCTCTGCTTCCTGTGCAAGCTTAAAAGCTTCTCTTGCTGACATGACTCCCAGTTGTTCTCCATCTTCACTAATCAGGCGAACCTCTCTGTCTCTAATCTGTTCGTTAATCATTAAATCGCTAATTGTCGTATACCTCCGTCAAATGAATTTCCTTTAGGTTGTTTGTTTGCGAAACATATTTCTGAAACAAAAAATCGAGTGAATCTGCTCCACCCGAATCAATACATCTATCTTTCAAAAGATAAAATCATCAATATCAAACCAATAGTCACTTACTTATGCTATGGTGAGAGTGGACACTCTTCTTTCTTTTGCCTCATGCAGATATTAATTTATCACACCTCGTCAAAAATGTCAATACGTAAATTATTTTTTTAGCATGATTTTTTAATACTTCTTAATATCTTTCTTGCAAAGTATAACAGACCTTTTACAAAATGTAAAGACAGCGAATAATTCTTTTGTGCTACGGGGATTCTATAGTTATCGTAATGAATCAAAAGAAAGAGGCTTATATTATGATTACTAAATTTCAAGGACAAATGACTTCATCATTTAATGAAAACATTAAATATATGGATACAACACTTCCAATCCATGAAAGTTTTGATATAATCCGCCGCAGTATCAAAATCGCAGACAAACAAGCAGTCTTCTATTTTATTGACGGTTTTACGAAAGATGAAACTCTGTTAAAAATACTGGATTCGTTATACAAATTAAAAGCAGATGAACTCCCCTCTGATGCCACATTATTTGCAGAATGCTTTATTCCATATGCAGAAGTAGACATTATACAGGATTACGATGAAATTATAAGAGATGTTCTTTCGGGAATGACATGTTTATTCATTGAAGGATATTCTTTCTGCTTTGCAATTGATTGCAGAACATACCCCGCCAGAAATGTTGACGAACCAGAAAAGGACAAATCTCTTCGTGGCTCACGTGATGGTTTTGTTGAAACAATTGTATTTAACACTGCTTTAATCCGAAGAAGGATCCGTGATCCTCACCTTATTATGGAAATCACAGAGGGTGGGCAGACTTCTCGGACAGATATTGCAATTTGCTATATGAAAGACCGGGTTAACCAGCCTTTACTCAACGAAATCAAAAGCATCATCAAAAATATGCAAGTAGATGATCTTCGCATGAATCAGCAGAGTCTTGCTGAAGCAATGTTCAGACGGAAATGGTTTAACCCTTTTCCAAAATTTAAGTTCTCTGAACGTCCTGACACTGCTGCCGCCTGTATTTTAGAAGGAAAAGTTGTAATTCTAGTCGACAATTCTCCCTCGGCAATGATTTTGCCAACTTCCGTCTTTGATATGGTAGAAGAAGCAAATGATTACTATTTCCCCAAAATTACCGGTCTCTATCTGAAATTTTCACGTGCATTGATTTCTTTGGGAACTGTATTTTTAACTCCTGTATTTTTGTTGTTTATGCAAAATTTAGAATTGCTCCCCGATATTTTTTCCTTTGTCGTGGTACAAGATACTGTAAATATTGCCCTCTTTTATCAATTTTTAATCTTAGAATTATCGATTGATGGATTACGTCTTGCAGCCTTAAACACTCCCAGTATGCTAAGTACCCCGCTTAGTGTAATTGCCGGTATCGTGATGGGAGAATTTTCAGTACAATCCGGCTGGTTTAATTCCGAAGTAATGCTATACATGGCTTTTGTTGCTGTAGCAGATTACACCCAACCCAATTACGAACTTGGTTATGCATTAAAATTCATGCGTTTAATTCTTTTAATCATGACAGCTTGTTTTAATATTATAGGTTTTGTTATCGGTTGTATCATCGTCGCATGTTTTCTTATTTTCAATCGGACAATCACCGGAAGAAGCTATATAAAAATCAATAAAATTTAAAAAATCGACTGTTGCATCACTATTTTTTGCAACAGTCGATCTATTTTCTATTTTGTAGTACTTCCAAATCCACCATTTCGAACATCTGTCACATCGTCATCTACTGTAATTCCATATTCAACAAATATTCCCTGCATAAAACCATTTCCCGCTGAAATCTGTACTGTCTTACCTTCATTTGTATCATTCGTAAGCTTTGCAAAAATATGCCCTTCATTATCCGAATAAAAATAATCACTATCGATAATACCAACCGTATTATTTAACTGTAAACGGAATTTAAATCCAAGTCCACTTCTAGGATAGCATTTCAAAACCCAATTTGGTTCCATCTCAACTCGAATGCCTGTTGGAATCTTTATTGTCTCACCTGGCTGAAGACAAATATCCATCGGTGCGTAGAAATCGTATCCTGCCGAACCTGCAGTTGCTCTTTTAGGCAACGAAATATCCTCATAGATTTTCTTAACCTCAACTTCACTCGCTTCCTCAAAAGTATCCTTCCAGTCATTTATAAATCGTTCTTCACTTACTTTATGAAATTTTGCAATTCGCTGCATACTGCCATTCTCCTATCTAACCTATTAAATACTTTTCTCGTAAATATTTGATATCTATTTTGAAAATATATTTGATTCTTCCAACACTGATAATAACTCTGAAATCGTTTCTTCTCCAACTACCAGAGCCATTCTCACATAACCTTCCCCTCTACTGCCAAAAGCATTTCCAGGTGTAACAATAACACCTGTTTTCTCCATTAAATCCAGGCAAAATTCAACAGATGATTTATATTTTCTCGGAATTTTTGCCCACACAAACATCGTGCCTTGACTATCCGGTACATCCCACCCAATCGAACGCAAACCTCCACAAAGCATTTTATTTCGCTTTTCATACTCCTGGCGTTGTTCTTCTACCACATCAAGTGGTCCTGTCAAGGCCGCAATTGCTGCATATTGAACAGGAAGAAATACTCCATAATCTATCTGTGAACGAAAAATCTTTAATTTATTTATAATCTTCTTATTTCCTACCACAAAAGAGATTCTTGCTCCTGTCAGATTAAAAGACTTTGACAAGGAATAGAACTCCACTCCCACCTCTTTTGCACCATCAAATGATAAAAAGGATCGTCCTTGTTTTCGTGTATAAATAATATCGGAATACGCATTATCGTGAATGATAATAATGTCATGCTCTTTCGCAAATATTATCAGGCGTTCATAAAATTCATCCGGCGCACATACACATACCGGATTTAACGGATAAGATACGATCATATATTTTGTCCGCGCAAGTATCTCTTCCGGTATTGCATCCAAGTCTGGCAGATACCCATTTTCCTCTTTAATCGGATAATACTCTATCTTTGCATCAGCCATCATTCCACTTGTTTCAAACAATGGATACCCAGGATTTGGCACAAGGATTGTATCTCCCGGATTACACAAAACCATTCCTATATGTGCCATGCCTTCTTGTGAACCATTTACTGAAGTAATTTCATCTTTTTCAACATTCACATCAAAACGACGTTTATAATGAAATTGAAGTGCCTCTACCAATTCCGGCCGGTCTTCCAAAGAATATTTATAATTCTCCGGATTCTTGCATGCATCCTCCATTGCTTTCATAATATGCGGTGCCGGTGGAAAATCAGGTGTTCCGACCGATAAGTTATACACTTTTCTTCCTCTCTGGATAAGTTCTGCTTTCTTTTGATTCAGCATGGCAAATACACCTGTTTTTAATGCATTTACTTTATCTGAAAAATATGTATCTTCCATTATATTTTCCTCGTAATACTCTCATCTTGTTTTTATACACTCTTAGCTAAAATCCGGTGCTCCGTACAAATTATATGGAGTTACCTGATACACGTAATAATTCAGCCAGTTACTATATAAAGTATTTGCGTGCGATCTCCACAGCAAATTTGGTTTATTGTCCGGATTATTATCCGGATAATAGTTGACCGGTATCTGGATATCCAATCCTTTTGCACAGTCTCGCTTATACTCTGTATCCAATGTCATACGATCATATTCCGGATGTCCCATAACAAAAACCTGTTTTCCTTCTTCTGCCATACATAAGAAAACACCCGCCTCCTCTGAATCAGCAAGGATTCTAATACGATCATCTGCTTCCAATTCTTTTAACGGAACTTCCGTATGTCTGGAATGTGGTGCATAAAATATATCATCAAACCCACGCACCAGCGGAATCTTACGATCACGCACATGATGTGGGAACACGCCAAACTTCTTTTCCGATAACATCACTTTATCAATCCCATAGTGATAATAAATTCCAGCCTGTGCTCCCCAGCATAAATGAAGTGTTGATGTAACATTTGTTTTCGTCCACTCCATAATTTCTTTTAACTCATTCCAGTAATCGACCTCTTCAAACGGCATCTGTTCTACAGGCGCTCCTGTAATAATAAAGCCATCGAATTTTTTATTCTTAATATTTTCAAACGACTCATAAAATTTATAAATATGACTGGTTGAAGTATTTTTAGAAACATGGCTGCTAACCCTCACGAATGTCACATCGACCTGCAATGGTGTATTTGACAGTGAGCGAAGTATCTGAAGCTCTGTATCCTCTTTTAGCGGCATCAAATTCAAAAGTCCGATGCTGATTGGACGTATCTGCTGATGTGCCGCACGATATTCGTCCATTACAAATATATTCTCCTGTTCCAGTATTTCTTTTACCGGTAAATCATTTTGTACTCGAATTGGCATTTTTATTCCCCTTTTTATTTTTTAAATTCATTTCTGTCAGAATGAACGTATGTCCCGTCTGTATCCACATAACTCAACTCATCATAACACGATGCCTCTGTCGGCAGATTCTTTTTCTCCAGATTATGATTTATAAGCATTGTCACAATATAAGATAATACTGCAAATGTCGGCACACCAAGAATCATTCCTGGTATTCCAAACAAACCTCCTCCTAACAAAATCGAAAATACAACCCAAAAAGCTGAAAGACCTGTCGAATTCCCGATAATCTTAGGTCCGATAATATTTCCATCTATCTGCTGTAGAATCAAAATAAAAATCAAAAAGTAAAGACCTTTTATCGGATTTGAAAGAGTGATCAAAATTGCACTCGGTATTGCTCCAATATATGGCCCAAAAAATGGGATAACATTTGTCACGCCTACAATCACACTGACAAGCAATGTGTATGGCATCTTTAATATGCTCAGCCCTATAAAACACAATATTCCAATAATAACAGAATCAATAATCTTCCCAATGATGAATCCACCAAAGATTTCATTACTTTTAATTGTCAGATGCAATATCATATTCGCAGAATTTGGTTTAAAAATCGCATAAACTATCTTTTTTGCCTGCTGAGAAAACACTTCTTTTCCCCAAAGCACATAAACCGAGATGATAATTCCGATAATTCCGTTAAACAATTCTTTTACAACATTGATCACTCCAACTGTCAGGTTAGACATTACAACATTAACTTGTTCTAACAAATCTGTCTTCATCCAATTCTGAATAAAATCCGTTGCCTGCATAAGTACATTTGTAAAAAGCTGTCCTGTCGTTGTATCTTTTGACATCATCTTTGTAATTTGATCAACTGCTGTATTCAACTGGCTTGGAACTGTAGACACCATATTCCAGATACTTTTATATAATTCCGGAAGCATCATATTACACAGTGCTGTAATAATTGAAATCAATAAAATAACCGCAATAAATATACCTGTACCTCTTGAAATCTGCGCTGCTTTTTTGCTATTTGGAAAATGTTTATTGATATATGGGATCAAATGTTCATCTACTTTTTTTACAATTGGATTCAAAAGATAGGCAATTGCAAATCCATATATTATAGGCTTAAGTATTCCCAGAATAAGATGAATAACATTTGAGATCATTTCCAATCGTAAAAGTGCAAAATAAATCAAAAGGCAGACTATAACTACCAACAGCAACGTCAGTCCCTGACTAAATTGTTGCTTCAATTTTGAAGGTCCATTGTTTCCAAATTTAGGTCTATTAATATAATACCCGCTATTCTCAACAGACTTTTTCTTTTCTTTTTCGTTCACTTTATCGTCTTTTTTTGTGACATCTTTATCTTTTTCAGCCGATTGATCCATACCGTATTGTCACCCTTTCTTTCATGAGATCTTTATTTTTATGCATTAAAAAGATTATAACGCGGCAAAGATATTCCGTCAATAAAAGGATAACATCAAATCTGCCAAATACCAGGAAATCGTATTTCCCGCACAATAAAAAATCCAGGAATTTCTTCCTGGATTAAACATACTTATTATTTTAGCAATTGCATGTAAATGTTGCACATTCTGTCCCATTACAATCACATGCATTACTTCCTTCTACGCTGATTTTCCCTGCATGGCAGGCAGAATGTTCGTTATACGTACATTCTGTCGCTTTGCAGTCAATCTTTGTCAAATCTGAAGCCTGACCTGTCACGCTGGAATTAGTATATGAATCACCTGTCCGTTCCTGAAAACTACTACAACAAGTTTCACCTGTTGTTTTGGCATTACGGCCTCCAACTTCAATACTATCCAGGTCACATAAAAATTGTTGATTGTGTACACATGTCTGTACGGTGCATCTTAAATCTGGCATAATAAAAGTTCCTCCTTTTTTTGAACTCCCTCTTATTATGTCTTAATTCACATCATATTATACACAATTAGATATTACGTCCACAACATTTTTTATATTTTTTTCCGCTTCCGCATGGACATGGATCGTTTCTTCCAATTTTTTTCTCTTTACGGATAGTTCCTGACTGTTTCTGTTCTCTGTAAAGACGTTTCTTTGTTTCTTCATCAAAAATATCGTCCCACTGTGGCAATCCGTACAGCCAGTCTGCTTTTGCATCAATCATATTCTTATAAAGCAATTCTTTATCGAATACTAAATTTATTTCAGTATCCTCTGTCATTGTCTCAATTGGATTGGCAACTTTTAAACTGTCGTTGATTCCATCCAAGAATCCAACCATTGTCATAACATCCTGTCCATATTTTGCTGCCACTTCTTTTAAAGTTCCACGAACCTCTTCGTCTGGATTCTTTAAAAGTTCTACATAAATATCTTTCTCAATTGTAAAATATTTACTCCAGAAATTTTCTAATTCTGTTTTGCTTAAGCTCTGATCATATGCAGTAGCTCTCCACTGTTCTAATAAACTTTTATCGCTCATCGTATTTAACTCCTTTATCTAAGTAATAACTCGTCTTTTAATATTCTATGTCAATTCACAATGATTTGCAACTAAAATATTTCTTTTATCGTTTAAACATTCTTCATAATACCCAGAAATTGTTTGTATTTTCTTAATAATTCAGCTATAATGCTTACAGTACTTTTTAGAAAGGATTGATTCTATGCACAAATTAACTCGGATATTTGCTCTGATAGGTGCCATCCTCTTAGCGGGACTTTATATCTGCACCTTAATATTGGCACTGATCGACTCAGCTTATACATCAGATTTATTAAAAGCAGCTATTGCTTCCACAATTATCTTACCGGTTTTATTATATGCTTATATTCTAATTTATCGTTTAGCAAAGCATTCCGATGATTCTTCTGAAAAATAATTTTTTACACATATAGCATTTCTAATTCCATAACAATACAATTTTGAGGTATTGTTATGGATTTTATCTGCTCCTTTGAACTGTTCTGATAAAGTAATCCTTTTTTCATTAAATATTCTTCTGTTGAAATGACTTTTTGTTTTTGTTTAATTTTCATGCTGTTTTGCTGCATATCAACATCTCCTCCTTTTTACTCCAGCTTTATCATTATATTAGCCGAACAATAAAAATATGCCGAAAATTATTTTTATAAGAATATCAGCATGCATTTTCCCGCAAAAAAAGTGCCAGAAAAACTTCTGACACTTTTTGCATTCTTATTTATTTCTGTAAATAATATCATCACGTCCCGGACCATTGCTGACCATTGTGATTGGATATCCAATCTGTTCCTCGATAAATTCAATGTATTTACGGCAGTTTTCTGGAAGATCTTCATATTTCTTAATACCACGAATATCTTCTTTCCAACCTGGAAGTACTTTGTATACCGGTTTTGCTTTTTCAAGCAAATGTGTTACAGGGAATTCCGTTGTCACTTCTCCGTTAATCTCATATCCAACGCAAACCGGAATCTCATCAAGATATCCAAGTACATCCAAAACTGTAAATGCAACGTCTGTTGTTCCCTGCATTCTGCATCCATATTTAGAAGCAACACAGTCGAACCATCCCATACGTCTTGGACGGCCTGTAGTAGCTCCAAACTCACCACCATCTCCGCCGCGTTTTCTCAGTTCATCTGCCTCATCGCCGAAAATCTCACTTACAAAAGCACCTGCTCCTACAGCACTCGAATATGCTTTACAAACAGTAATGATCTGTTTAATCTCATATGGTGGAATTCCTGCACCGATTGCACCATATGCAGCCAGTGTAGAAGACGATGTAACCATTGGGTAAATTCCATGATCTGGATCTTTTAATGATCCCAGCTGTCCTTCAAGAAGAATATTCTTTCCTTCTTTAATTGCATTATGAAGGAACAACGATACATTACATACATATGGTTCTACCATTTTCTTATATTCCATCAATTCGTTATATAAATCATCTGGATTCAATAATGGTTTATGATATAAGTGCTCCAACAATACATTTTTCTGTTCTGCGATTCGAACAACTTTTTCTTTAAGCAAATCATCATCAAACAATTCGCTTACCTGAAAACCAATCTTAGCATACTTATCTGAATAGAAAGGTGCAATTCCTGATTTTGTAGATCCAAATGATTTTCCTGCCAGACGTTCTTCCTCGTAAGCATCAAACAGTTTATGATAAGACATCACAATCTGTGCACGATCTGATACAAGAATCTTTGGAGCCGGAACTCCTTTTTCTACTACAGACTGAATCTCTCCAAATAATTTTGGAATATCCAATGCTACTCCATTACCAATAATACTTGTTGTATGATCATAAAACACACCTGAAGGCAGAGTATGCAGAGCAAACTTTCCATAATCATTCACGATTGTATGTCCTGCATTAGCTCCTCCCTGAAAACGAACGATAATATCTGATTCTTTTCCGAGCATATCGGTAATCTTACCTTTTCCTTCATCGCCCCAGTTCGCTCCAACCACTGCTTTAACCATATCAAATCCTCCTGCGTATTTGAACTTTTTAATTCTTATTAGTTACTCTTATTAATGAGCCACCTAATGAATTATACTATATTTTTCAAACAAAGTAAAATCTTTTTTACGAAATTTTGACGCTTTTTACATTAATGGTGCAATTAACCGCAATACGCGTCCACAAACAAACATAAACGGACTTATTTTTTTAACATCTGCAATTGATACCCTTTCGCATTGTGTCAATGTCTTTTGGAAATCTGCCTCCACATCATGTACGATTGGATTGTTATAAATAAATGTCCCACACTCAAAATGAAGAAACAAGCTACGATAATCCAAGTTGATCGTTCCAACCGTTGCTGTATCATCATCGGATACAAATATTTTTGCATGTACAAAACCTGGCGTAAACTCAAATATTTTCACTCCGGCTTCGATAAGTTCTTCATAGTATGTCTTTGCCACCGCAAACGCATACCACTTATCCGGAATATGAGGCATAATAATTTTTACATCAATCCCACTTTTTGCAGCACGGCATAAAGCATCCAACATTTCACGATCAAGAATTAAATACGGTGTCATAATATGAACATATTTCTTAGCATGATTTAAAATATGACAATAAACCTCTTCACCAACATTTTCATGATCATATGGACTGTCTGCATACGGAATAACAAACCCTAATTCTCTTTTCAGTTCTGTTGACATGTCTGTCAAATAGGATTCATACTGCTCTGGAAGCAGCTCCGTCGCATTCCACATTTGTAAAAACATCATTGTCAAACTCTGTACTGCATCACCTTGAAGCATGACAGCTGTATCTTTCCAATAACCAAAACGCTCTTTTTTATTTATATACTCATCCGCAAGGTTAATTCCGCCCGTAAATCCGACTTTTCCATCAATAACACAAATTTTACGATGATCGCGGTTATTCTGTACGGTTGACAAAACCGGTCGAATTGGGCTAAACATTTTACATTTGATACCATAACGTTGGATTTCCTCCGGATATTTATATGGAAGCAAAGAAATGCTGCACATACCATCATACATAAAACGGACTTCTACCCCCTCTGCCACTTTCTGCTTCAAAATATCAAGTATCGATTCCCACATATATCCTTCTGCGACAATAAAATACTCTAAGAAAATATATTTTTGAGCCATTTTTAACTGTTTTAGAAGCTCTGGAAATTTTTCTTCTCCGCAACTAAAATACATTGCTTTTGTATTGCGATATGTTGGGTAATGCAGCTGATTCGCCATATATCTGGCAAGATTTGCATTAGCCGGCTTACTAATCTGCAATTCTTCTACAATTTCCTTTTGTTGCTTCAAATACGGCCAGGTCTCCATCTGAATATCACACAAACGTTTTCCAAACATCCTCGTTCCAAGCTCAAGTTTTACATAAACATAAAACAAGCATCCAAATACAGGGAAAATTAAAATCAATAGCATCCATGTACATGTAAATTCCGGACATGTTTTATCATTTATAATATATACGACAATTGAAATCTGAGCAATCAGCTCTAATGAATACACATATACCGCATAATCCCGCAGAATTGTAGACAGTACAAACATTGCTCCCAGTTGTAATAAAATTAATAATAAAACTAATGCTGTACGGCTGAAGACAATTTCTAGTATTTTATTTTTCGCTTTTTTCACCGCTGGATGATTCATTATTCTCCTCCTGTTAAGTTCATCTGTCTTGTATAATACCGCATATTATAGCACGATTTTTGAGCCTGGGCAAATTCTCTTATGCAGAAAATCCAAGAAAGAATTGTATTTTACCAAAAAAAGTATTAAAATACATTCAGATTCAAGATTATTTCTGATTGAAAGGGGATCAAAACCATGAATAAATTTATAAAATTGCTTTCTAGATGTCTGCTTGCCGGAATAGGTATTGGTGTTTCCGTTTATGCATTCAAAAAGTACTTTTCACATGAGCATACAGAAGATGATATTTTCGAAGAAGACGATTTTGATTTAGACAACGATCTTCAGCCAGTAAAAGAACGGGAATATGTTTCTTTAAAAAGAGACGAAAACCTTTAAATTATGAAAAAAAGACGCATAAAGTAAGAAGAAAACTTACTTTATGCGTCTTTTTCTATCCATGCCTCTTTTAACAATCGCACTGCCTCAACAATACTTTCCTCCTGCATATTTGCATATCCAAGAAGAATCGTAGCCGGTTTTTGCACCTGTTGTTTAACATAATATTCTGACAATCCGTACACTTTCACATCTTTATCTGCTGCTCTTTGAATCAACTCTGTCTCCGACATTTTATTCTTACAATGTAGTAGCAAATGCACCCCTGCATTTTCTCCCGAAATATCAAACTGCGTTCTAAGACATTTTAATGATGTAAGCAATCTGTCATGACGCCCTTTATATAGGGCCCTTGTCTTGTTTAAATGCCGCTCATAATATCCTTCTTCAATAAATTTCTGTAATATAAGCTGATCCACTTTTGAAACTGTTGAATTTAGAAATCCGCTTTTTTTCCAATATTGTTGAAGTAATATACGAGGTAACACAATATAACTCACACGTATTGCAGGTGCTATAGATTTTGAAAATGTTCCCACATAAATTACTTTTTCGTGATTATCATATCCTTGTAATGCTGGGATAGGTTTCCCCTTGTAACGGAATTCACTGTCATAATCATCCTCTATAATATACCTGTCTGCTTTCTTTTCTGCCCATTGAAGGAGCTCTAATCTACGTTTTACCGGCATAACAATTCCAAGCGGATATTGATGCGATGGCATAACAAAAGCAATATCAGCATTCGATTGTTCCAGTTTTGAGACATCCATCCCCTGTTCATCTATATCTACCGTGCATGTCTCGTATGACAAATTATAAAACAACTGATAGTCTCGCTTATAAGTCGGATTCTCAAACGCAATTTTATGGTGATTTCCCATTGTCGTTGTAAGAACCATATATAGATAATCGTTTCCTGCACCTACAATAATCTGATCAGGCGAGCAATTAACACCTCTCGCCTGATGTAGATAATTGCATATCGCATTTCTCAATCCCGGTTCCCCCTGCGGGTTTCCCAGTCGAAACATTTCTGCTTTATCGTCTGCCAAACATTCCTTTGATAATTTTCTCCATGCATTATAAGGGAACCCTCTTAAATCCACCCCATTCGGAGTAAAATCATACAAATACTGTCGCTTTTGCGACTGTTCTTTCTCCTGATATTCTCTCGAACTATTCTTAATTTGATATAATCCTTTAATATCTGTTACATAATATCCCTTATAAGGTACTGCCTTCACATATCCTTCTGAAAGTAATTGTTCATATGCCAGTTCCACTGTACTTCTACTTACTTCTAAATATTTACACAACGCCCTTGTTGAAGGCAGTTTCTCACTGCTCTTCATACGTCCGTTCTGAATATCCTCTTTGATATACGAATAAATCTGTTCATATAGTGGTTTGCCTGATTTTGGCTGTAAGCTAATTGTTAATTCATTCATAAACCTTATTTCTTTGGAAGTTTAAACGAACTCTTCAATGAAACAATACGGTTAAACACCAGATTCTCTGTTGTTGAATCCTTCGCATCAATACAGAAGTAACCTGTTCGTACAAACTGGAAGCTATCATATGCTTTCGCATCCTGAAAACTTGGTTCTACATAACATTCTTTCAAAATTGTCAATGAATTTGGATTCAAGTTCAAAGAACCATCTTCTTTGTTGTATACCCCCTTCTCTTCATCAACAAGATTCTCATACAATCTCACTTCTGCTTTTTGAGCTGTTGGCGCTGCTACCCAGTGAATTGTTCCTTTCACTTTTCTTCCTGTAAAGCCGCTTCCGCTCTTTGTTTCCGGATCATAAGTACAATGTACAACTGTAACATTACCATCTTCATCCTTCTCATATCCAACACATTTAACAAAATATGCTGACATCAGGCGGACTTCATTATCTGGGAAGAGTCGGAAATATTTCTTAGGTGGTTCTTCCATAAAATCATCTCGTTCAATATAAAGCTCACGACAAAATGGTACTTTTCTTGTTCCGAGCTCCTCATTTTCAAGATTGTTAGGTACATCCAGATATTCAATCTGTCCTTCTGGATAATTATCGATAACAAGTTTGATCGGATCTAATACTGCCATCATTCGAGATTTTTTCAACTTCAAATCTTCACGGATACAATACTCTAACATTGCATAATCAACTGAACTCTGTGCCTTTGAAATTCCGCACATTTCAATAAACATCTTAATTGATTCCGGTGTGAATCCTCTTCTTCTAAGTGCTGCAATAGACACAAGACGTGGATCATCCCAACCATCTACAATCTTGTCTTCTACCAGCTTCTTAATATAACGCTTACCAGTCACTACATTTGTCAAATATAATTTTGCAAACTCAATCTGTCTTGGCGGCATAGTAAATTCACATTCTCTTACTACCCAATCATACAATGGTCTGTGATCTTCAAACTCCAATGTACAAATAGAATGTGTGATTCCTTCGATTGCATCCTCAATTGGATGTGCAAAATCGTACATCGGATAAATACACCACTTATCGCCTGTATTGTGATGCGTCATATGTGCAACACGATAAATAACAGGATCTCTCATGTTAATATTTGGTGATGCCATATCGATCTTAGCACGAAGTACTTTTGTTCCATCTTCATACTTGCCATCACGCATCTCTTCAAATAACTGAAGATTCTCTTCTACACTTCTGTTGCGATACGGACTTTCTTTTCCAGCTTCAGTTAAAGTCCCTCTATACTGACGGATCTCTTCCGCTGTCAGATCACACACATATGCTTTTCCTTTTTTTATCAATTTCACTGCACAATCATACATCTGATCAAAATAATCTGATGCAAAATATAAATGTTGCTTCCAATCAGCTCCCAACCATTTGATATCTTCTTTGATTGAATCTACGAATTCCATCTTCTCTTTTGTCGGGTTCGTATCATCAAAACGCATGTGGAATTCCCCATCATATTCCTGTGCTAATCCATAATTCAGCAAAATAGATTTCGCATGGCCAATATGCAAATATCCATTCGGCTCCGGTGGGAATCGTGTACACACATGATCATATACACCTTCCGCCAGGTCTTTATCTATTTCCTGTTCTATAAAATTTTTTGAAACAGTTTCGTTCTCCATAGTTGCCTCCTACTATCGTAAAATCTGCAATTGATTTTACCATAAATCAGATATGACAGCAAGATGATTTTCAGAAAAACCCGTCTACTACCGATACTAATTGAAGAAATTCCAAACAAAGTTCTGTTTTATTTTCACGTTCACCTATTAACAGATCAAAAGCTGGAATTCCCCATACACTGTGATTTGCTTCTCTCCAATCCCGAATCAATATGTCTTTTAAGCGCAAAAATAACGTTTCCCATTCATTTGCATCCATCGGTGCATATAAATATATTTCAATATTATTCTTCATGTAATCCAGAAAACAATAAAATTGCGGAATTCCGACACTCGGTATTTCCCTTACAAATTTCATCAAAGAATTTAATGCATCACGAAGAGGAATAAGTTGGTTTCGTTCGAAATGTTCCATATGCTCACCATATCTTTCTGGCTTACAAAAGCCTTTTATTTTTAGGACAATCGCTTAACATTTTACTTACTTACAAATTATATTTTGCAACAAAATGTTTCATGTTTTTATAGACTTTTTTCACAGCACACGATAAAATAAAGCCAACGCTTTATTTTTATCCAAGGAGGATTTATTTAAGATGAAATTTGTAATACAAAGAGTTACCGAATCTTCTGTTTCTGTTGATGGCACGGTCATTGGACAAATTGGAAAGGGCTTTATGGTTTTAATTGGTGTAGCCGAATCAGACACAGAAGAAATTGCAGATAAATTAATCCGCAAGCTGATTGGACTTCGTATTTTTGAAGATGAAAACGGAAAGACAAATCTATCTTTAGCAGATGTCAATGGAGAACTTCTTTTAATTTCACAATTTACTCTTTACGCAAATTGTAAAAAAGGTAACCGCCCGAGTTTTGTAGATGCCGGTAATCCAGATAAAGCAAACGCTCTCTACGAATATATCATCTCCAAATGCAGAGAACAGGTTGACATTGTAGAAACCGGAAGTTTTGGTGCAGATATGAAGATATCCCTCGTAAATGATGGTCCGTTTACAATCATTTTAGATTCTGAAAAATTATAAAATTGATAACAAAAAAAGATACGGTGTGCAGGCATAGCTTGTGCACTGTATTTTTTTACTATATATTTTATTGCTATCGCAAGTGCTAGTGTCAGATACTTAAAAACATGTGATAATATAATCAATCTAGTACAATAGAAATCTAAACTTAGTTGATTCTAACCAAAAGGAAATCGAGGTGATCAAATGATTTTATCTTGGACAAACGCAATCGGTATTGCATTTTTATGGGCCTGTATATGGGCTATACTTCTTACATGCTATGGTTTAGATTGGAAAATCGAATGGATGAAGCCCAGGCTCTGGTTTCTTTATGTAAAAAAGAAACTGAATAAATCGAACGAATTATTTTTACATGCTTCAGCAATTCCTTCCAAAATACTATCTCCACTTAAAGACTTACTAGTTTCATTAGAAACCGGAAAAACACCAAATTCATCAGCAAATATAGGACAATCTTATCGAAAAAGAATCGAGCACGAAATTAATCTACTAAAGGAACATGATATAACTCATGAAATTCGTATAGCTTATCCAAAGCTTCCTGAAACTAACGATAAAAAACAGGATTTCACACATTGGAGTGATGCTGGACGTGAATGGCGCGAAATCGTACTTCAAGGTGCTGTGTTAAACAGATATTTAAACAAAAAAACCGGAAAAGTTATATATGAAGATTTCTTTTCCTATGGTGCACTCTTGTTAAGACAGTCCAGGCATATCCGTCATGACGAAGTCGGAAGTAAAAACAGAAACGAAGAACAGCGATTTTATTCTCAATATCAAAAAATTGTTTGTCCTAGCTGTGGTGCTGAAATTTCTTTAAAAGGTAATGAAACTCATTGTCCTTATTGCGGTGGCTATATTAAAAGCGAGTTTTTTGACTGGCAGACAGAAGATTTTTTGGTTTATCAGGAGCCAAATCCAAACACACCAAATTATTTACTGGTTGCTGCTACTTTCCTTGTTTTCTTCTTGCCGGCAATTTTGTGCTTTCGATTTATCCACAATGATTACTTCATGTTTGGCACTGCATTTGCAATAACAGTCATACTGGCTGCTTTTCTTTGGATGTGTGTACTAAAAAAAGCTGCACGTACAGAAGGACTCGCAGAGCAAATTGTTCGATACGATGAAAAAATATTACTTGTAGACATAAATGAAGCTATGAATGATACTGAGTTAACACCTGATACTCTGTTTTACAGTATTGATAAATTATTGTTGAAAGCAGTGGAAAACACTGCTGAACAGACAACAATCACTATCCATGCAGTACTTCACAAACTAATTCTTCAAAATGAACATCAGATTAATTGCAAGAACAAAAAAACAGAACTAAAACTATACAGAGCTCGTTATCCGAGACGGATGAAATCAAAAGGGCAGGCAGTTTTTAATGAAAAAGAGTGTCCACGCTGTGGTGCTAATTTTATCCCTGATAAAAATGGCTGTTGTTCTTATTGTGGGTATCAGCTTCTACTTGTCAATTCAAAATGGAGAATCGTTTCTAAATAAAAAAGCATATTAACATCCCGGACAACCTACTTTTTCCTACGAATTCTATTTCAAGATCTAAAAAGCCCCGGAAACACTGCATATATCAGTGTTTCCAGGGCTAAGTTCAAAGCTGCCTAGGGGACTTGAACCCCCGGCCTCCGCCTTACCAAGGCGACGCGCTACCGACTGCGCCAAGGCAGCATATATCGTCGCCACTTATGTGACAACGATATTAATATACACTATTTTTATAATCTCTGTCAATTCTTTTCTGGTGTTCTGTAAAATTCTTTCGATTTTTATCAAAACTTCTTCCGTTTTTAGTTGACTCCCTCTATCTGCTTCATATTTTCAAAACAATACTCAATGATGCTCTTTCTTGTTATGATTCCTATGAATTTATTCTGATCATCTACAACCGGAACAAAATTTTGATTCATTGCTTTCTTTATCAAATCTTCCATATCAGAATCTGCACGTACCACATCATAATCTGCCCTGCGCGGAAAATCCTTGATAAAGATTGTTTCTGATTTTTTTACATTCAAATCAGTATAGTTCTTAATTCCCCAAAGAAGATCCCCTTCTGTCATTGTCCCAACATATTCGCCTTCTTTATTCAGCATTGGAATACTTGCATATTTGTGAAATTCCATCGTTTCCAATACCTGCCGAAGGGTACAGTAGTCATAAATATATGCTACGTCATTCTTCGGCTTCAAAAAGAACAAAATATTCATTTCTCAATATCCCACCTTAATTGTATTAAATTCGTGTTTCAACGAAAATCTCATATAAAGCACGAATTGCATTTTTAAAATCATCATGTCTTACGCCGACGATGATGTTAAGCTCGCTTGAGCCCTGATCGATCATCTTTACATTGATATGTGCATGTGCCAATGCAGAGAAAATACGACCTGCTGTTCCACGTGTTGCACGCATACCGCGTCCAACAATTGCAATCAATGCCAAATCTGATTCTAACTCAATGTGATCTGGTTTAACCACCTTATGAATCTCTGAAAGTACTTTTTGTTCTTTCTCTTCAAATTCATCTTTGTGTACAAAAATTGTCATTGTATCGATTCCTGATGGCATATGCTCGATAGAAATATCATTATCCTCAAACACTTGCAATACCTTACGACAAAATCCAATTTCTGAGTTCATCATTGCTTTTTCAATTGTTACAGAAGCAAAGCCATCTGTACCAGCAATTCCTGTAATTGTATATTTAGGCTGTCTGCATGTTCCCTCTACAATCAGCGTACCTTTATCTTCCGGTGCGTTTGTATTACGAATATTGATAGGGATTCCTGCTTTTCTTACTGGGAAAATGGCATCTTCATGTAATACACTTGCTCCCATATATGACAGCTCTCTAAGTTCTTTGTATGTAATTGTATCGATTGGCTTTGGATTTTTTACAATTCTTGGGTCTGCGATCAAGCATCCTGATACATCCGTCCAGTTCTCATACAAATCTGCTGAAACAGCCAGTGCAACAAGAGAACCTGTAATATCAGAACCGCCTCTTGAAAATGTAACAATTCTTCCAGCTTCAGTTGCTCCGTAAAATCCAGGGATTACAGCCCCTTTTGATTCTTTCAGTCTTTCTGCAAGCAATTCATTTGTAGTGTCATCATCAAATGTTCCATCTTCGTTAAATCGAATTACTTCTGCTGCATCAACAAATTCAAACCCGAGATATGCTGCCATAATCTTACCATTTAAAAATTCGCCTCTTGATGCTGCATACTCTCTGCCGATTTTCTTTCCAAAATCTTCACGGATTGTTTCAAACTCTTTATCTAAAGATAATGTCAGATCCAGTCCTTCTATGATTTCCTGATATCGTGCATGAATATCATCTAATTGATTTACAAATTTTTTCTCTCGGATTGCCGCTCCATAACAGCTATATAACATGTCTGTTACTTTTATATCATTTGAAAATCTTTTTCCCGGTGCAGACGGAACTACAAATTTTCTTGATTCATCCGCACGGATAATCTTTCCGACTTTCTTAAACTGTTCTGCGCTTGCCAGTGAACTTCCACCAAATTTTACTACTTTTTTCATTTTCAATCCTCCAACGTACTGTTGTATACATACTTACAACACTTTATCATCCTGTTCTGTTCGGAAGCATTGGTTTACTTCTTCATGAATGCATGGTGCATCCGCAATTCAACATTATAACTGCTAAATTCAAAGTTGTAAATCCACTTTTTAATGAAAAATAATATCTGCGAACTCTGCATTTGCAGCTTTTTTCAAATTTTCGGGTGCAAGTTTTAACTGCATTCCGATTTTTCCACCACTTACATAGATTTCTTCCAGACTCTTTGCTGAACTGTCTATCACTGTCGGAAACTGCTTTTTCATGCCAATTGCAGTACATCCGCCGCGAACATATCCTGTCACTTTAGTAATGTCTTTTACATGCAGCATTTCAACTGATTTTTCATGTACCGCCTTTGCTGCCTCTTTGAGATTTAATTCTTTTTCTATTGGAATCACAAAAACATAATGCTCTCCGCTCTTACCGGTTGTAACCAATGTCTTATATACCTGTTCATGTGGCAGTCCGATTTGTTCTGCTGTCTGCACGCCACTGACAAATTCATCACATTCATAAGTTTCATATTCATATGGTATTTTTAATCGGTCTAACAAACGCATTGCGTTTGTTTTTAATTCTTTCTTACTCATCTTTTTCTCCAACATTCATATAATGGTTTTCGTACTTTTTTCCTTGTAATTTCCATAAGCTGTAACTCTGTTACATCTACCACTGTCGTCTGAACAGGATCTTTGCCACACAGGATACGCATTTCTTTGATCAACTGCTGCATCAATTCATCGTCATCCATATTTATAAAATCAACCAGTATAATTCCGGAAATATTTCGAAGTCGAAGCTGTTTTGCAATCTCTTGTGCTGCCTCCAGATTTAATTTCAAATAAGTTTCCGGCGTCTTTTTCTTTGAAACACATTTTCCTGAATTCACATCGATTACTGTCAGTGCCTCTGTTGGCTGTATCACAAGATATCCGCCATGCTTAAGCCAAACACGTTCATTCATCGCCCTGTCTCTGATTGTATGCAGATTATATAAACTTGAAAGTGATAACTTATCATTTTCATAAAAATGTAATATTTCTAACAATTCCGGCTGTTCTTTTTCAAAATATGACCGCACTTCTTCGTACAAATCTTTGCATTCCACCTGGATTTCTGACAAACCATTCGTATACACATTTTTAAGCCCTGACAAATATGGCTGCATAGCCATCTCTAAGCAAGAATAACAGGTTCTATGTACTGCATGCTCTTTAATTGATTCATATCGTTTCTTTAACTGCTCAATCTCATCCAGAACAATATCAAATGGAACATCTTTTGCGTTCGTCCGCACAATAATCCCATATTCTTCATTCGCAAGATCTCCAAGCTTTCGCCTATACTCTTCACGTTCTGCTTTTGCCAGCTTTGCAGATACTCCGATTCTTGTGTTGCCCGATGTCAAAACTGCGTATCTGCCTGTAAAATTCAGATTACTACTCACCGTAGGCGCCTTTGTTTTTACCGCCTCCCGGCTTATCTGAACCACAAGCTCATCTCCGATACACAATGGTTTCTTTCCGATTTTATTTGTAAATAGTGCATTCTCGGCCTGACTCATATCGTAATAGCAGTTTACGCCTCCAATATCAATAAAAGCCGCTCCGATATTGGCTACAATATTCTGCACCTTACCAATATAAATATTTCCCAGCACAGGAGTTTGTTGCTCTGTCTGCTCCATATCATTGCAATGAATTTCAATTATTTCATCATTCTCTTGAAAATATGTCCAAACAATTCCATCTTCTCTTGTCATGAGAATTTTTCGTTCCATCTTCTTCACTACTTTCCTACAATTTCTTTTCCAAGGTTCTCTAAGGAAACCAGATTACGCGGTTGTCCCTCTTTTGCTGTATTTGCATACATTTCCATTCGATGGTATGCACATGTCACATCGGAATCTTTGATTCCTGCGAAATTCAAAAATGCAGACATAACCAAATCAGGTTTTAAGTTTTCCACACTTCCTGCTGCAAGTTGAAGTGCGACCACACGGGTATCTGTCGGACTTTCAAAACGATCCGAACAGTCATTTTTCATTTCCATCTGATAGATCATCGGTCGAATATCCACAACTTTTTCGCTTCTTTTCGTTTGTTTCAAAACTTCAATCTGATCCTGAGCTATAAAATTTTGAACCAGTTCTTCTAAATTATCCGGAAACATTCCTTTTCTAAGTCCTACCAGATAATCTGCTGCTGCAACGATTGCCATACCCGTTGCTTTCTTTTCTTCTGCAATCTGACGAAAACTAAGCACTTCAATTCCTTCTACTCCAACTTCATTCATCTGACGTACAGCCTTTTCACTTTCAATTGGCTCTGTAAGTTCAATGTCGAAATACTCACCCTCGCTGGTTAATCCGATTCCAAGTGGGCTTGCAAATGACATGATCATATGTGGACTATAACCGCCCGTAAATGCAATTGGAATTTGTGCACGACGCATAACTTTCTGAAAATAGCGCATAACATCCAGATGTCCGATGAAACGAAGCGCACCATATTTTTTAAATTTAATTCTTGCCTTCATAACAGACACCTCCTCCAAACTGTGCTGCCCCGCAGCCTGAACACTGCTGACGGCAGTTCGGTGTTACCTCTCCATTCATGGCACGATTCCATTCTCTTTCTAAGAACTTTCTCGTCACACCTATATCAATGAAATCCCAAGGGAATAATTCATCCATCTCACGTTTACGCAAATTATAAAATGCCGGATCGATTCCAGTATTCTCAAAAGCCTGCATCCACAACTCATTGTTAAAGCTCTCTGACCAAGAATCATACAGACATCCTAAACGATACGCTTCCTCTAATACTTTTGCTGTTTTTCTATCCCCTCTTGCAAACACACCTTCTAACACAGTCAAATCTGCTTCATGCCAGTTGTATTTCAAGCTCTTACGGTTCAACTGTTCCTGAAATTCATGTCGTACTATGTGTGCACGTTCAATATATTCTTCCGCTGTACACATTTGTGCCCACTGGAATGGAGTAAACGGCTTTGGCACGAAGAAAGAGGAGCTTGCTGTAATCTGACATTTACCATGACGTTCTTCCTTTGGAATCTCATAATAACGTCTTGCCACCCGCTCTGACAAATGTGCGATTTCTTTCATATCTTCTTCCGTCTCTCCTGGAAGTCCAAGCATAAAATAAAGTTTTACTTTTGTCCAGCCGCCTTCAAATGCCTGTCCTGCACCATTGATAATATCGTCTTCTGTCAGTCCTTTGTTGATAACATTTCTCATACGCTGAGAACCAGCCTCCGGAGCAAACGTCAGACTGCTCTTCCGAATATCCTGAACCTTGCTCATGACATCTAATGAAAATGCATCAATTCGAAGTGATGGAAGTGAAATATTGATTCCTTTTCCCGGAAATTCTTCAATTAAAAAATTAACCAGTTCTTCTAGCTGTGAATAGTCACTGGAGCTCAACGAACTCAGTGAAATTTCTTCATGTCCGGTGCTATCTAACATTGTTCTTGCATATTCTTTTAATGTCTCTACATTACGTTCGCGAACCGGTCTGTAAATCATGCCTGCCTGACAGAAACGACATCCTCTGATACATCCACGCTGGATTTCAAGAACCACTCTGTCCTGAGTAGCCTTTATATATGGGACAACAGGCTTCATCGGATATGTTGTATCTGTCACATCCATAACAACCTGTTTTCTCACTTTTGCAGGGGCATGTTCATTTATTCTATGAAATGCTTTTAATGTCCCATCTTCGTTATATTCCGGCTCATAGAACTGTGGCACATAAATACCTTCAATCCCTGCTGCCATTTCCAAAAATTCTTTTCTGCTCTTTCCTTCTGACTTACATTTTTTATATGTATCTAACAGCTCATCATATACTGTTTCTCCCTCACCTATATAAAATAAATCAAAGAAATCTGCAAGTGGTTCCGGATTGTAAGCACATGGGCCGCCTCCAATCACAATAGGATCTTTCTCTGTTCGTTCTGTACTATGAAGCGGAATCTGACTCAATTCTAATACCTGCAAAATATTTGTGTAACACATTTCAAACTGAATTGTAATTCCAAGAAAATCAAAATTTTTAACCGGTTCCTGAGATTCCAGTGCGAATAGCGGAATCTGCTCTTCTCTCATAATCTTATCAAGATCTGTCCATGGAGAATACACACGTTCACACCAGACATCTTCTCTACGATTAAACATATCATACAAAATCTGTATGCCCAGATGTGACATTCCGATTTCATATACATCTGGAAAGCACATGGCAAAGCGCACATCTATATTCTCTTTATCTTTCATAACCGAGTTCACTTCCCCTCCGATATAGCGGGCAGGCTTCTCTATTTTCATTAATATCTCATCATCTAATGCTAGTTTTCTCATGAATTCCTCCTTTTATTTTTTGTAAAAGTCACTTGTTTAATCATAGCTTTTAGTCGAGAAATTTGCAACCTCTATTTCTAATTTACTATGATTGAGCAAATTGATATTTTACTGTCCAATAAAAGAGCTGTATAAAAACGTTTTTCCAATCTGATTAACAATCTGAGTGCTATTTACACTGATAATCTTCACATCCTCTTGTTTCATCCATACAAATCCGGCAAAACATATAATTGCAATGATGCATCTCAGCTGAAAAGTACTTTTTTCTGTTCGTTCTTCTTTTGCATAAAGTGATTGATAGCTATTTCTATATCTCGGATGTATTGCCGGAATATCACAGCCCTGATATTGCTTTACTCCTCTCACCTGGTGTAATAATTGTTTTCTGCGTTCTTCCGTTTCACCGGGCATAAATAACACCTCCAAAAAAGACATAGCATACAGTATTCTCTACTGCATACTATGTCTTTTTTTTGTTCACTAGAACTATCTGTACGAATCGTTTTTTATCTTTCAGAAAGTTCCTTTGTAATATCTTCCCATGTGATCCCGCGTTCAACCATCAGCACCATCATATGATATAAGAAATCAGAAATTTCATACTTGACTTCTTCTTGATTTGGATTCTTTGCAGCGATCACAATCTCTGTTGCCTCTTCTCCAACTTTCTTTAAAATCTTATCCAACCCTTTATCAAAAAGATAATTCGTATAAGAACCCTCTTTTGGATTTTTCTTTCTGTCCACTATCGTATTATATACTGCCTCAAAAATCTGAAGCGGATTCTTTTGCTCGACATCATTTCCTACGATCGGCTTAAAGAAACAAGTTCTGTTTCCAGTATGACACGCTGCTCCTATCTGATGCACTCTTGCCAAAAGAGTATCGTTATCACAATCTGCTGTTAAAGATTTTACATACTGGTAATGTCCTGAAGTTTCTCCTTTTACCCACTGTGCTTTCCTGCTCCGGCTAAAATATGTCATTCGGCCGGTCATCATCGTGTGTTCAAATGCTTCCTTATCCATGTATGCAAGCATCAGCACTTCATTTGTCCGATAATCCTGGACAATAACCGGGATCAGACCATCTGAATTTAATTTTAATTCTGAAAAATCCATCATACTCTCAAATGACGTCATCTGTATTCCTTCTTCTAAACATACATTCTTAAACTGATTAAAATCCATATCCTGCTGACTGATAAATTTACCGGATACTCCTTTTACACCCTGTGATTTTAATATTTTCACAATTTCTGACTGTTCCATTGTGTCTGTCACAACAACACATGGTATATCTGTAATATTCTCTACAGATGCAAGATCCAAACGATGCATAAATACTAATTCCGAAGCCGATTCATCAATCAGATGCTGGTGCTTAAACAACTGATCAAAATCATTCATAGATACAGCAATACGATGTTTGCCAAACCGCTGTGACACTTCTTTTAATAATTCTACCGATACTGGTTTTGACATATTTAACATTGCACGTTTTGCACCCGCATACAGAATTTTTTTCACATCTTCCTGTCGGGAAATATTCCCACCTACGACCATCGGAATTCCAATGACGCGATTTATCTTTTTCATCAGATCGATCGTCATATCGTGCTCTTCATCTAAATTGGACAGATCAAATATAAGCAGTTCATCCGCACCATGCTCGCTATACTGCCTTGCCAATTCTACTACGTCTTCTGCAATCACTGTTTTGTCATCAAACCAGCGAACTGCTTTACCCCCATCGATCAAAATACATGGGGTCAGTCTCTTATAACTCATGTTATGTTACCACTCCTTTATAAGTGTTACTGTTATTGGATCTCTCCAAGCAGTAACTTATAAGCTGCCTTTTGTAGACCAGACGTCTTTCATACGAGGCTCTTCCAATGTTGCAGCATCCAGTGCTTTTCCGAATGCTTTGAACAAAGCCTCTGCCATATGATGACTGTTTCCGCCATCCATAATTTTCAAATGCAGATTCATGGCTGCACTGTAACTTACGGCATAAAAGAATTCTTTGATCATCTCAGTATCTAATCCACCAATATGCTCGGTTGGAAATTCAGCCTGAAAATTCAGATATGGACGACCAGAAAGATCAATTGCGCAAAGTGCAAGTGTCTCATCCATTGGAAGCAGGAAAGAACCATAACGTTTAATACCTGCTTTATCTCCCAACGCTTCTGCAATTGCCTGTCCTAACACAATACCTGTATCTTCTACAGTATGATGACAATCCACCTCAAGATCACCAACAACCTTTACATCCAGATCAAACAGGCCATGTCTTGCGAATCCATTTAACATATGATCAAAAAATGGAATACCTGTATCGATTTGATTCTTTCCCTGTCCGTCTAAATTAATTGTAATTGCAATATCTGTTTCTTTTGTTTTTCTTATACAATTTCCGATTCTTTTTTCCACTGAGATAATCTCCTTATCTACTAATTTCTATTAATTATAATAATATCAGCTCTTTTATTCAAATCTTACTTTAATAGAATTTGCATGTGCTGTCAGTTGCTCTGCTTCTGCAAATTTTTCAATATCTTCATGAATCTCACTCAATGCGTTTCTTGAATAAAAAATGATGCTGGATTTCTTTAAGAAATCATCCACTGACAATGGAGAGAAGAATTTTGCAGTTCCATTTGTAGGCAGGATATGATTTGGTCCTGCGAAATAATCTCCCAAAGGTTCGCTGCTGTATTCTCCGATAAAAATAGCCCCGGCATTGCGAATCTTTGTCATAACATCAAATGGGTTTGCTGTCATAATCTCTAAATGTTCTGAAGCAATCTCATTTGCAGCATCAATTGCATCTTCCATTGTATCTGCAACTAAAATGTGTCCGTAATTATCCAGTGATTTCTGAATAATCTCACCTCTGGATAATTCCTGGATAAATTTATCTGTCTCTGCTGATACTTTTTCTGCAAGTTCACTACTTGTTGTCACAAGAATTGCGGAAGCCAGTTCGTCATGTTCTGCCTGAGAGAGCAAATCTGCTGCAACATAACGTGGATTTGCAGTCTCATCAGCCAAAACAAGAATCTCGCTTGGTCCGGCAATCGAATCAATACTTACATGTCCATATACAGCTTTTTTTGCAAGTGCGACATAAATATTGCCCGGTCCGACAATTTTATCTACCTTTGGTATACTCTCTGTTCCATACGCAAGTGCTGCGATTGCCTGTGCTCCACCAACCTTATAAACCGCTGTTGCTCCTGCTTCTTTTGCAGCAACCAGTGTTGTAGGATTTACCTTTCCGTCTTTTCCAGGAGGTGTCACCATAATGATTTCTTCAACTCCGGCAACTTTTGCAGGCATAATATTCATCAAAACAGAAGATGGATAAACCGCCTTTCCACCTGGAACATAAACTCCGACACGTTGAAGAGCCGTAACTTTCTGTCCAAGTATTGTTCCATCCGGTTTGCTGTCAAACCAACTGTACTGCATTTGTTTTGCATGATAAGATTCAATATTTTTTAATGCCCTTCTTATGATTCGCAGTAACTCTTCATCTACACATTCATAAGCTTCTTTTATCTCTTCTTCAGTCACTTGAATATTCTGTGCATTAATCACTGCTTTATCAAATTCCTCAGTATATTCAAATAAGGCAGCATCTCTTTTTTCTTTGACTGTATCCAGGATTTCCTGCACACTCGCTTCATAAGAACCATAGCTGTTCGGACTACGTTTCAAAAGATCTTCCAGAAGATTTTTCTTTGTATTTTCGTCTAATTTCTCAATTCGCATTTTTATCCTCCTGTAAGAGATTACGTAAATTTGTAATCAATTCATTAATTCTTTCATTCTCCATACGCATGCTTACCGGATTAACGATCATTCTTGCAGAAAGCGGACACACTTCCTCTAACACAACCAAACCATTCTCTTTCAACGTAGTTCCGGTTTCAACAATATCTACAATTACTTCAGAAAGTCCAACAATTGGCGCCAGCTCAATAGAACCATTCATTTTTACAATTTCAACTGTCTGATGTTTTTTATTATAAAAATAATCCTTTGCAATATTAGGATACTTTGTGGCAACACGGATCAATTCATGGTGCTGCAACAATTCTCGTGCGTTTTCGTAACCACATACGCACATCTTACATTTTCCAAATCCAAGATCCAGCACTTCATGTACTTTACGCCCTTCTTCCACGATCGTATCTTTTCCGACCACTCCGATATCGGCTGCTCCGTATTCTACATAAGTCGGAACATCCGGTCCCTTTGCAAGGAAGAACTTAAGTTTCAACTCTTCATTGACAAAAATCAATTTTCTGGAATCCTTATCTTTCATTTCTTCACAAGTGATCCCAAGACTTTCTAACATCTCTAATGTTTTCTTTGCAAGTCGTCCTTTTGTCAGAGCAAATGTTAAATATCTCATCTGTGTTCCCTCTATTTCTTAATTCGATTCTGTTTTTGTCCTCTTTGCTACATCAATTACCCGTTCTTTCCCGCTCCGCAGGTTCACCATCGTAATCGTTCTATTTTCATTCAGATACATTAAACTAACAGCATGCATCTGTCTTCCATACTCCACATAAACTTCTTTTGATTCCAGTTCCTCTCTTTTTATTAATTCCATACATTTTCCTCTGAGACGGAATTCTTTTGCAAGAGAAACGGCCCATTTTAATGTGGTATCTGTATATACAATAAGATTTGTCTTTTCTGTTTCAACTGCAATTTTCTGACGACTAAGTGCACTCATCAGCTCATCAATAATAATTGCAAATCCAATTGATGGTGTCTGCTTTCCAAACTTTTCAATCAAATGGTCGTAACGTCCACCACTCACAACTGCATCTCCGGTTCCATATGTATATGCCTTAAATACAACTCCGGTGTAATACCCATAATTACCACACATGCTCATATCAAATGTAATGTGATCTTCCACTCCATAAAAAGCAAGGATCTTGTAAATTTTAAGCATACGTGCAACTGCTTTTTTTGCTTTATTGTCTGTGGCTACAGCAGATGCTTTTTTCAACACTTCTACTCCACCCATCAATTCAGGCAACACTTGAAATTCATCACGGATTTTTTTGCTCACATGATTTTCTGCAAGTACTTCATCTACTCCAAAGAAATTACGATTCAAAATCAATGAATATAATTCTTCCTTAATTTCTTCCGACAATTTTGTCTCATCCATCAGACTTTTCAAAAAATCAACATGTCCGATACTCACCTGAAACTCAGAAAGACCTATCTGTTTCATTCCATCTACAACCATTGCGATCATCTCTGCATCTGCTTCAATAGAATCATCTCCGATCAACTCCGCTCCAAGCTGTGTATTCTCTTTCAGTCTTCCCTGATAGCTTGTGCGATTGATAAATGTATTACCCACATAACAGAGACGAAGTGGTACACGGTCTGTTTCAAATAATGTTGCAACTGCCCTTGCAATAGATGGTGTCATATCCGGACGAAGCGCAAGTGTATTACCCTCGCGATCAAAAAATTTATATAATTCTCTGGAATCAATTGTACCGATTTCTTTTCGGAATACATCGAAATATTCAAATGTAGGTGTCTGAATATCCTGATATCCGTATAAATGCAAGAGCTGATGTAGTTTATCCTGAACTGCCAGTTTTTTCTTGCATTCTGAATTGTAGATGTCTCTGACACCTTCCGGTGTATGTAATTTCTGTTCCATAATTCTTTGCCCCTTCACTTTATCGTGCTAAAACACTAAAATCTTACGTTATTATACGAATTTTCTTTCTGAATGTCAATCCCTTGTATCTAAATCCTTTTGAACATAATTTAAATACGGAATAAACGCCCTGTTTTTCTGTTGAATAATATATTGGGAATCCAGCTCATCAAACCGGAAACTCTTTCGGCCGCCTTGCATTGCACGCTCCCAAAACTTTTTTATTTCTTCAAATCTCATATAATACAGCACATCTTTTGCTGTATAATATATGATCAGAAATGAAATTCCTCCCTGCTTTTCATATTTTTCCATAAAAGAAATCTGATGTTCATGTACATTCTGCAACGGAAATGTATCCGCACTACATTCTTTTGCATCAAAACAGATAGGAATCCCCTGCACTGCACCGATATAATCTACTGTACTGATTTTATCAAAATATGCCAGTGTGATATGCCGATGTTCTTTATCTATCTGCACCGGAGTGATCGGTGTTGGAATCTTCTGGATCAATGCAAGTCCCAATTCTTCATACTGCTCATTGGTCCGGTTTATCAAATCTTCCAGTGTAGATCCTCTAAGTCCTCTGGAATTCCATGTTCCCATTATAACACACCCTTATCCTTACAGATTTTAATAAATTTATCCGGAAGTTCAGCGACAAATTTTTTATCGTTTAAATATGCCAGACTTCCATTCGATGATGGCATTTCCAATCGGTACGCATGTAAAAGCTGCGATTTTAAACCATATGCTTGTCGGTACATCTCATTGATCTGCTTATCCCCATATTTGTAATCTCCAATAATAGGATGTCCTATGGATGCAAGATGTGCCCGAATCTGATGTGTCTTTCCGGTAATAAGATGCACTTCCAACAAACTCACTTCGTCATTACTTTGAATAACACAATATTCTGTTTCTATTGGAACACCTTCTTCTGTCTTTTTCTTTGTTATACTCACCTTGTTTGTTTTCTGGTCTTTTACCAAATACCCTTTGATGTATTCCTCGTTTTTTATTACTCTGCCTTTTACAAGACACCGATAGTATTTTGCAATTGTACGCTCTTTAAAGAAACGATTCATTTCCTGAAGTGCCGGTAATGTTTTTCCGGCCACCAAAATTCCACTCGTATTCCGATCCAGCCGATTGCAGATGGACGGATGAAAGGTTCTGAACTGCTCTTTAGAAAGCTGGTCTGTTTCCATCAAATAATTTATCAATATCTCAACTGCAGATACATCGGAATCCTTCGCTTTCTGTGATAATACACCTACCGGTTTATTCATAAGCAAAACCTGTTCATCTTCATATATAATCGGGAGCATATTTATTTTTTCTTTCTTTGGTATTGCATAAGTCCCTGCTGAAAACTTCTCTATTGTCTCATCTGAAAAAAATAATTTTATACTGTCACCTTGTTTCAGTTTCTCATTTCCTGTACATTTTTTCCCGTTCAGGACAATATTCTTTTTTCTCATCATTTTGTATAGAAAACTTTTTGGAGCCTGATTCAAAAATTTAGCCAAAAGTTTATCCAACCGTTGTCCCGCTTCATTCTCTGTCACATGTAATTCTTGCATAATATATCCTTTTCTTTATCTGCTTTTATAGAGAAATATTTAAAATAATATTTTTTATGCCCTCTTCATACTCTTTCATATCATTTTTCTCAATCGCCTGAATATTATTAAGGCCTTCTGCTCTTGCCAGAAATGCAGAATACTGATCAAACAACTTTACTGTTAATCCTTCATATTGATTTTGATTCAAAATCGTTTTAATATGCTTCGCTGCATAATTCAAATCTACTTTTGGATTAGAAACATATCCAAATATTTTATTTCCTGAAATCGCAACGCACTCGATTGGCATGATTTTTTCTGTACTTGTCACCACAAGATCAAATGCCAAAGTAAGAAGAGATGCTTTCTGAGTAATCTCTTTCGCCTTCTCTACAGCAATAGAATGATACGGCCACCTTGTAATCACCCCAACCAATACTTTACAGGCCGGCAGACATCCTACAATTCCAACCACTGTAAGTAAATTCTTCTTTGTATGGGTCTGGCTGTACCCCAGTAATATGATTGCTGCAACGATTAAAAAATAAATCACTGCACGAAGAATTTCCATTCTTTTTTTATAATCCAGATATCCCGGAGAACCTTTTTTCCTTTTCTTCATTTGTAATATTATCTCCTTACTTCTTTCTCGTCATTGCTTTTAATATCACAGAATGTGGAATCACTTTTGTCCCTGCCCAGGCACATTTCATTGCTATTCCATAAACTGAAACTTCTTTTCTCTTTCTTGAATCCTGCAGTGCTTTTTTGACCACATTTGAGGCTTTTACAAGAGTTAATTTTTTCAACACATTTTCCAGTTCCCCTGATACTTCAAAGAACTCTGTGTCTACAGGTCCGGGACATACTGCAGTTACGTAAACATTACGTGATTCTAATTCTCGGTTTAATCCTCTTGAAAAACTCAAAACATAGGATTTTGTAGCAGCGTACACAGCAAACTCTGGTTGCGGACAAAATGCTGCCGCAGAAGCCAGGTTAATAATCCTGCTTCCTTCCTTCATATATTTCAGACACAAAAATGTCATTCTGGATAACGCAATACAATTCAGGTCGATCATCTTTAATTGCACTTTTGGATCTTCCTTTAAAATATCTTCTGCCAGTCCACTTTTCCCGAATCCGGCCGCATTTACCAGCATACGTATATCTGGCTTTTCTTCCTCTAACGCTGTCCTTAATTCATGATAAACCGGAGGGTGGAGCAAATCCCCGCAAAATATTCTCACTGGTACCAGCAATGTTTTTTCTAACTCTTCCAACCGCTCTTTTCGTCTGGCAATTACCCAGATTTCGTCTAGATTTTTATAGAAATGTGTAATTTGTTTTGTAAATTCTCTTCCCATTCCAGAAGAAGCTCCTGTAACGATTGCTATTTTCATATTCAACCTCCTATCGTCTCTTCTCTGTTTTGTTTCGCTTTCCAGAGCGCGCTCTGTTGTTTTTAGAATCTACTCTGTTTTTTGAATTTGCACGAGTCCCTGCTTTTTTCTTTTGTGCATTTGTGCCTTTATGTTTTGGCACTGCATCCTGCTTTTCTTTTGCAAATTGCCTAGGTCGTATCAGACATTGTTCGTCAAATCCAATCAGATCTGTTCTTCCTGCCTTAACCAGTGCCTCTTTTACAAGATTGTAATTTGCCGGATTGCGATATTGTATGAGTGCTCTTTGCATTGCTTTTTCATGCGGATTCTTTGGTACATAAACCGCTTCCATTGTTCTTGGATCCAATCCTGTATAATACATACATGTAGATATTGTTGATGGAGTTGGATAAAAATCCTGTACCTGTTCCGGCATATAGCCTAAATCTCTGCAATACTCAGCAAGTTCCACCGCTTCTTTCAGTGTCGAACCTGGGTGTGAAGACATCAAATATGGTACGAGATATTGTTTTTTTCCCAACTGTTCATTTATCTTATAAAATTTCTTTGTAAATGTCTCATACACTGAATTTTTCGGTTTTCCCATCTTCTGCAATACTGCATCTGAAACATGCTCCGGAGCAACTTTTAGTTGTCCACTGACATGATATTCACAGAGTTCTTTTAAAAATGCCGGATCTTTGTCTGCAAGCAAATAATCAAATCGAATACCAGAACGGATAAATACCTTTTTCACTTTTGGCAGACTTCTCAATGTACGCAATATATCAATATATTCTTTATGGTCTGCAACTAAGTTCTTACATGGTTCCGGAAACAAACATTGCTTATTCGTACATGCCCCATATTTTAATTGCTTTTTACATGCAGGTTGTCTGAAATTCGCTGTTGGTCCGCCAACATCGTGAATATATCCTTTAAACTCTGGCTCCTGAACACATAATTTTGCCTCCTGGACCAGCGATTCTTTACTACGTGTCTGAATAATACGTCCCTGATGGAATGTCAATGCGCAGAAGCTGCATCCTCCAAAACACCCTCTATTACTGATCAGACTAAATTGTATTTCCTTTGCTGCAGGAATCCCACCATCTTTTTTATATGACGGATGAAAGGTTCTCATATAAGGCAGTGCATACACATCATCCATTTCCATCTGTGTAAGTGGTTTTGCCGGTGGGTTCTGCACCACATATAAATGTTCGTTATATGGTTCAACCAATCTTTTCCCAGAGAAAGGATCTGTATTACAATATTGCTTATAGAAACTTCTGGCATAAGTTTCTTTGCTTTCCTTTATTTCCTCAAAACCAGGTAAAATCTCGGCATCATATATAGAATCGAGATCTTTCACTTTTACAACCGTTCCGTCTAAATACGTAAGATCCTGTATTTCAATTCCTGCATTCAATGCATCTGCAATCTCTACAATAGAGCGCTCGCCCATTCCATAAGAAATCATATCTGCCCCTGAATCTAGCAGAACAGAACGCTTCACTTTATCTGACCAATAATCATAATGTGCCAATCGGCGTAAACTTGCCTCGATTCCGCCAAGAATAATTGGTGTATTCTTATAAGTCTGACGAATTAGATTGCCATATACAACCGCCGCATAGTCTGGTCGCTTCCCCATCACTCCTCCGGGTGTATACGCATCGGATGGTCTTCTTTTTTTCGAAACAGAATAATGGTTTACCATGGAATCCATATTTCCTGCCGATACAAGAAAACCAAGTCTTGGTTCTCCAAAAATCGTTACACTATTTTTATCTTTCCAGTCTGGTTGTGATATAATCCCCACTTTATATCCCCTGGATTCCAATATTCTGCTTATAATTGCATGACCAAAAGAAGGATGGTCCACATAGGCATCTCCAATTACATATACGAAGTCTACCTGCTCCCATCCTCTCTTCTTCATATCTTCTTTACTTATTGGTAAAAACATAAATCTGCAATCTCCTGTTCTGTCAATTCACGGTATTCTCCCGGCTTCAATGATTCGTCTAAAATTAATGTTCCCATCTGAAGACGTTTCAAATATACTACTTCTTTTCCTACTGCCTGAAACATTCTCTTTACTTGATGAAACTTACCTTCGCATATCGTAAGCTCAATTTCTGACTGTGTTCCTGATTTTAAAATCCGAAGCTTTGCAGGACGAGTCAATTTCTCTTCTCCTATGTCAACCCCTTGTTGAAATGCCTCTACATCTTCAATTGTTACCTTACCATCAATTTTTGCATAATACACTTTATCCACATGCTTTGATGGTGACAAAAGTCTATGTGCAAGTTCACCATCATTTGAAATAAGCAACAATCCTTCTGTATCTCGATCAAGTCTTCCGACAGGGAAAAGATCTTTTCTCTTCTTCTCTGTAATTAAATCTATTACTGTTTTTTCGCGTTTATCTTCCGTTGCTGAAATCACACCGGCCGGCTTATTTAACATATAATATTCATACTGTGCATATCCCACCAAAACACCGTCAAACAAAACATGGTCTGAATCTGTATCCAGCTTTGTTTCCGGCTTCTTGACAATCTCATTATTTACCCGGACAAGTCCTTTACCAATCGCTTTCTTTACTTCACTTCGTGTACCCTTTCCCATATCAGCAAGATACTTATCCAATCTAATTTTCATCTTTCTTCTCCTACTTTAAATGCTTAACACCGGCCTTTAAAAGTGTTCCTTATTATGACATCCAACGCCAACCCGGAAGATATTTATTCTTCAACGTCTGATTTGCAAGTTTTCCAAAGCCTAACGGATATCCATCTACACAGACAAGATACCATCCTTTTTCTTTCCTTGAAGTAATATCTTCTACATCCAGTGTTTCCCCTTTTAAGTATTTTATTACTCTGTCGTCTGACACCGGCAAATCTAATATGCGTGGATATTCCTCCTTTTTTAGACACATCGCAAGCGCCTGACTTGGCTCAAAACGATTCTTTTTCACTTCTCCCAGCAAAAGTCCTGAACGAAGGAAACGCACTCCTTTTAACATCGGAAGATTCTCTGGCATATAGTAAACACGCTCTTCACGAATATCCAATCGAGATTTATCAATATCCCACGCCAGCTCCTTTAAAAACTGTTCCAATTCTTCTGGAAGTTTTTTTGCCCCACTTTTAGGTTTTGCTGTTTTTTCATTTTTTCTTTCTGTATTATCATCACCTTTCTTTACTAAAGCAAGATAATGACCTTCTCCTTGCATCTTATGTGGGAAAATACGAACTGTCTTGCGATATTCTTCACTATGATCTTCAACATATTTCGGAATTCCTTCACAGAAGCCCTCATATCCCTCCATGTCACAAATTTTAAACTCAGGACATGTCTCAAGCAGGTATTCTACTGTTTTCTCATTTTCCAACGGATCAAACGTGCAGGTTGAATATAATATCATTCCACCCGGTTTCAACATTGCTGCTGCCTGTGTAATGATACTTCTTTGCAATTTTGAAAAGAATTCCGGTCCATGCTCTTCCCATGCTTTTACCATCTTTTTATCTTTTCGGAACATTCCCTCTCCGGAACAAGGTGCATCAATTAATATCTTATCAAAATACTCTGGAAAATATTCCACAAGTTTTCCCGGCTCTTCACTGATCACCATCATATTGCCAATACCAAAGAGTTCCAGATTTTTAAGCAGCCCTCTTGCTCTTGAATTGCTGATATCATTGGCGATCAGTACACCCTCTCCTTTTAGTTTTGCTCCTAATTCTGTAGCTTTTCCTCCAGGAGCAGCACATACATCCAGAACACGTTCTCCTGGCTCAACCGGAATACGGCTTGCAGGTGTCATTGCACTTGGCTCCTGAAGATAATACAATCCTGCAAAATAATATGGATGTTTCGACGGCTGTATTTTATCTCCATCATAATAAAATCCATTTGGTATCCATGGAACCGGTGTTAATGGCCATGGCGCAATCTTCAAAAAATCTTCTACTGATATTTTATTTGTATTCACACGCAATCCATAATAGCGCGGTTCATCATAACACTGCAAATAATCATCATATTCGTCCTGCAGTAATTCTTTCATTTTATTCTCAAATTTTTCCGGTAATTTTATCATTCTATTACATTCCTCGTGTCTTTATTTTCACTGTCTTTCACATTATATGCAATAATCACATCATACTTCATTGTGTCACAGGAATCATAAAAAATCAAGTTGTTTCATATATCTTTAGTAACCCGTCTTTTCTTGGACCATCGGAATGGAGTACTCTTTATGAAAAAAACATTTCTTGGTATTTCCAGTGTTATCTTGTTTGTATCTATGCTTATTTTTCCAAAAGCAGTTTTACTTGGAGCCTCAAACGGACTCTTGCTCTGGTTTCACATTATTATTCCTACTTTGTTTCCGTTTCTCTTATTGAGCACTTTTCTTTTATCTACAAGAAATATCTGCTATATCACAAACATGTTTGGCAGTTTCATTTCTTACATATTCGGTGTATCCCAACCTTCCAGTTATTGTATTCTGGTTGGATTTTTGTGTGGTTATCCTCTCGGTGCGAAAACAGTTGCGGACTTTGTACGTGATGGGCTCATTCCACAAGAAGAAGGCCGTTATTTGTTATCTTTCTGTAACAACACAAGTCCTTCTTTTGTCATGAATTATCTTGTACTTAAAACATTAAATAAAGAGAAACTTTTAATCCCTACTCTCTTTATTTTATTTTTCTCGTCATACCTCATCAGTATTTTCGAACGGAAGCACTATCATTTTACACCGTTAGATAAACATTTTCTATTCCACAAACCTGTCTGGTCTATAGAGGCCTTTGATCTTGCGATTCTTGACACCTTTGAATCACTTGTAAAAATAGGCGGATATATCATATTTTTTTCTGTCTTGTTAACACTTTGTCAGCAAATCCCATTCCGTTCCCCTATTTTCCAGATATTCTTTTCTTCTCTCGAAATTACAAATGGGCTCAAACTTCTTATGGATCTTCCATTTTCTTTCCAGGCACGATATATTCTTTGCACAGGACTCACAGCCTTTGGAGGTTTCTGCTCTGTTGCCCAAACTAATTGTATGCTTCATGATACCGATTTGTCCATATGTTCCTATACAAAACAAAAACTGGCAGCCGCAGTGACCGCCAGTATTCTATGTATGCTTTATTGTAAAATTCAATACACTCTTGTCTCTCTATTTTAAATTACCAGAAAAACTTCTATGCATCTACATCCTCCGGAACAAGTCCATCATCCTGTACAAGTTCTGCACGATTTGAACGTACTACGTCATAGCACTCCTGCAATGAATTGATCAGTCCATCATATTTTGTAGAATAACTGTCCAAAGTATGTCCAATAATGTTCTCCGCATTAGAAAGAAGATCATCCGTATACTGGATTGCTCCCATACGAATTGCATTTGCATCAGAAGTAGCATTGTCAACAATCTCCTGTGCCTGTGCAGTAGCCTGTGTCACAATCTCGTTTGCCTGTGCATATGCCTGCTGCATAATCTCATGTTCACTTACAAGTTCTGTTGTCTGTACCTGTGCTTCTTCGATCATTGCATCGGCTTTTGCCTGTGCATCTGCCAGAATCGCATCTCGATTAGCGATAATCTTCTGATAACGTTTGATCTCATCTGGTGTTTTCATACGAAGCTCTCTTAACAATTCGTCTAAATGCTCTTTGTTAACAATAATTTTAGTAGTAGACAATGGCTGATATTTACAATCTCTGTCAATGTACTCTTCAATCTCTTCAATAATCTGTTCAATACGACTGCTCATGATTATACTCTCCTTTTTTCTTTCATCTTCTGTTCAAGCTTTCCAACCACTGCTTCCGGCACAAACTGTGTAATGTCTCCGTTGTATGAAGCAATTTCTTTTACAGTTGTAGAACTTAAATATGAATACTCTATACTAGTCGTCAAAAATATGGTCTCAACGTCCGGATTCAGTTTGTGATTCGTCTGGGACATCTGTAACTCATATTCAAAATCTGTAATTGCACGCAAGCCACGAATTACAACTCCCGCCTCCATCTTGGCGGCAAAATCGATCAACAACCCATCAAAAGGATAAATCCGAACATTTGGTATATCTTTTGTCACTTCCTCTAACATTTTAACACGTTCTTCGACAGAAAACAACGGCATTTTAGCATTATTATTCAGCACTCCGACAATCAATTCGTCAACCATTTTACTAGATCTTCTGATCACGTCCAGATGTCCATTTGTAACCGGATCAAAGCTTCCCGGATATATTGCTCTTAACATATTTCTTGTTTCCCCTCTTTTTCTATAAAGACATGTTTGTTTGTTTTATATTCTTTTGTTTTAATCATTCGAAATCCCATCTGTTCCAGATAAGAAAAATCTGTATCCAATGAAGCTTCTACGATAATTACGGTATCTTCATAAACCAGTTCTGATTTCGACAAGTAAGATAGTACCATCTTCTCCAGTTCCTGATTATATGGCGGATCCATAAAAATATAATCGAAGGTTTTTTCACCTTCTAATTGATACAAAGCTGTCATAACATCCTTTGTCATAGTCATCGCTTTCTTATCTAATTTTGTATATTTTAAGTTTTCTTTAATACACTCCATCGCACGAGGATTCTTTTCCACAAATACTGCTTCTTTCGCACCTCTGCTAAGTGCCTCTATTCCGATTCCTCCACTTCCACTGAACAGATCTAAAAATATACTGTCATAAATATATGGAGAAATCATATTAAACAATGTTTCTTTAATTCGGTCTGTTGTCGGCCTCGTCTCCATCCCATCCAGTGTTTTTAATTGTAATCGTTTTGCACTTCCTGCTATTACTCTCATAAGACTCCTCCTGTCTAACATGGTGAATTTTAGCAGAAAAAAGCACCTAGGTCAATTCCTAAGTGCCTTTTCTTCATATTTTCTATGGTTGTTATTTACCTGCCATCTGTTTTTCCTGCTGCTCGATCATCTTTTTCACCATATAACCGCCAACAGAACCGTTCTGTTTTGATGTCAGATCTCCGTTGTATCCATCTGACAACGGAACTCCAAGTTCACTTGCTACCTCATATTTAAATTTGTCTAATGCACCTTTCGCTTCTGGCACAGCTGCTCTGTTTGATGAACGATTTGCCATGTTTGTTTCCTCCTTTTGCATCTTTTTGTAACTCTCTTTTCGTTACGTTTTTTATTTGTTGTAACTGTGTTGTTACACTCATAGTATGTGAAGGATTCAAACTTTTACACTGGGAGTTTTTACCTGTTTTAATTTCTACACTCAAATCTTTTTCTATATTATTATAGTGTTGTCTCAAGCATTCCTCCCTGTATGATTTTTTGAACTTGTTGTTTTAAAGATTGATATTTTTCTTTTTCAAGTTGTGGATCTTCTTCCAGAATCAGATTTGCAGCTTTGCTTGCCTGTTGAAGCACCTGAGAATCCTGAAATACATCGCCAAGTTTAAAATCAAGAATACCACTCTGCCTGATTCCAAACAAATCTCCCGGACCTCTAAGTCTTAAATCTTCACTTGCGATAAAAAATCCATCATTTGATTTATTTAAAATATCCAAGCGTTCTTTTGTCTCTTTGGATTTTGATGCGCTCATAAAAATACAATATGATTGATACTTTCCTCTTCCGACTCGCCCGCGCAACTGGTGTAACTGTGCAAGTCCAAATCGTTCTGCATTTTCAATCAGCATAACTGTCGAATTCGGCACATCGATTCCGACTTCAATTACAGTTGTTGAAACCAATACTTGAATTTCATTTTTTGAAAATGCTTCCATAATCTCGTCTTTCTGAGACTGCTTCATTTTACCATGAAGGCATTGTACCTTAATGTTCACACCTAATATTTCCTGCAAATTCTCCGTATAATCTGTGACATTTTCTACTTCAAGTGTCTCGCTTTCCTCAACCATAGGACAAATCACATAACATTGTCTCCCCTCTGCTATCTGATTTTTTATAAACCGATACGCTGTATTTCGATACCCCGTATCAACAACACAATTTTTTATCGGAAGTCTGTTTTTGGGGAGCTCGTTTATAACAGAAATGTCCAAATCCCCATACAATATAATTGCCAGAGTTCTCGGAATCGGTGTTGCACTCATCACAAGAATATGTGGACTTACACCTTTATTTGCCAAAGTCTCACGTTGTTTTACCCCAAAACGATGTTGTTCATCTGTCACGACCAGTGCCAGATTTTTGTAGATCACCTTTTCCTGGATCAATGCATGTGTACCTATAACCAACTGAATTTCACCTGATTCAACCTCTTCATAAACTGCTCTTTTTTGTCTGGCTGTCATAGAGCCTGTCAAAAGCCCCACTTTCAATGGAATCTCATATTCCTGCAGCATATGATTGATGTTTTCAAAATGTTGTCTTGCCAAAACCTCTGTTGGTGCCATCATCGCGGCCTGATATCCATTTAGTCCCGTATACATCATTGCAAGCAATGCAACAATCGTTTTTCCAGAACCCACATCTCCCTGCACAAGTCTGGACATCACATGTATATCTTCCATATCATTTTTTATTTCTCTCCAGACTGTTTTTTGCGCATTCGTAAGTTCAAATGGCAGACTGTTTAAAAATTTCTCAATTTGCGGCTGCTCTCGAAAACAATACGGATTTAAAACACGTTCCTCACTTTCTTTCAGCATACGAAGTGAAAGAATAAACAGCATAAATTCCTCAAAGACAAGTCGCTTTCTTGCATGATAGAATTCTTCTTTATCTTTTGGAAAATGAATCCCGTAAATTGCCTGGCGGTAATCAGAAAGCTGATATTCCCTCGCTATATCTTTCGGCAAAATCCCCTCACCAACATCACAGTCTTCCAACACCTGCCTGACTGCTTTCATCACTGCGTGATTGGTAAGCCCGATAACTAATGGATAAACCGGCTGAAGTGTATCTTGTTTCAGATCATATTTGGATGCAGGACAAAACACTTCCGGATGTTCCATTACAAGTCCTTCTCTTTTTCGGATGACACGCCCACGAAGTGTGATCACACCAGCTTTTGCCAATGTATTTCGCAAAAATGGCATACGAAACCATATAACCTTTAGTGTCCCTGTAATATCTTTTAAATATACTGTTGTAATCTGCATCTTTGGACTTCCGCCGACCTGGATTCTCCCATAAACGCTCCCGGTAACAGTCATTGTTTTTCCTTCTTCTAATTCACTGATCGGCACAGGTTCTTCATACACATCATAACCTCTTGGGAAATATCTGATCAAATCTCCAACTGTATAGATTCCTGCTTTTTGAAATATCTTTTCTGTCTTCTCTCCAATTCCCTTCAGGGTACTGATCCTTGCTGTTTCGTTCATATTTTATATCACCTTATATTTTAAAACAGATCAGTCTTCACATAGAAAACCGATCTGTCATTAAATCTCTTTTGCTCTCTGTTTTATAGAGTCGCCTTACTTTTTATTCTACTGACAGCACATAATAATAAATTGGCTGTCCACCACAATGAAGATCTACATCTGCATCTGGATATAATTCTTCAATTTCAGCTGCAAGTTTCTCTGCATCTTCTTCCTGAATATCCTGTCCGTAATAAATACTGATCAATTCACTGTCTTCATCTGCCATTAACGACAACATCTCTTTTGTTGTTGCTTCTACAGACTGCCCTACTGAAAGGATTCCTTCATCCCCGATACCCATGATATCACCTTCATGAATTTCTTTATCATCGATGTGTGTATCACGAACCGCATATGTTACCTGACCTGTCTTGACATTCTGGATTTCTTCTTTCATCATCTCTTCATTAGCCTTTGCGTCTTCTTCAGGCACATAGTTAATGATTGCTGTAATTCCTTGAGGAACTGTCTTTGTTGGAACTACGATAATATCTTTATCCTCTGTAAGCGCCTGCGCCTGATTTGCTGCAAGAATGATATTCTTATTATTCGGAAGAATAAAGATATGATCTGCATTGACCTGATCTATTGCAGTCAACATGTCTTCTGTACTTGGGTTCATCGTCTGACCACCTTCGATGATGTAATCAACTCCCAGTTCACGGAAAATCTCATTCATTCCTTCACCGATCGATACTGCAATAAATCCCACATCTTTACGAGGCTCTTTTTTTGCCTGCTCTGCTGCAAGTTTTTCTGCATCACGGATCAATTTTTCCTGATGCTCTTCTCTCATATTATCAATCTTCATACGTGAAAGCTGTCCATAAGTAAGAGCTCGCTGAATTGCCAGTCCCGGATCATTTGTATGCACATGGATTTTAACAATATCTTCATCTGCTACACATACAATTGAATCACCTATAGATTCCAGAAAAGCCTTAAATTCATGTTCATCTTTCTCTGTAAAGGCTTTTTCTGTCATAATTATAAATTCTGTACAATATCCAAATTTGATATCTGCCTGTGCCTGTGCATCCGGCTTAACCATCGTTGTTCCCGCACTGGATTCAATCGCACTATAATCAATCTCTTTGCCTTGGAAAGCATCATATGCACCATTCAACACTTCAAGAAGACCTTGTCCACCGGAATCCACAACTCCTGCTTCTTTTAATACTGGAAGCATCTCAGGTGTTTTAGAGAGAACTTCTTTTGCATATGCGATAACTTCCGGAATAAACACTTCCAGATCATCTGTTGTCTCAGCCATCTCACGGGCTTTCTCTGATGCACCTTTTGCCACTGTCAGAATTGTTCCCTCTTTTGGCTTCATAACCGCTTTATAAGCAGTTGCTGTTGCACGTTCACACGCTGACGCCAATGCCTGCACATCTACTTCTTTGTGTTCTTTGATTTCTTTTGTAAATCCACGAAGAAGCTGGGAAAGAATAACTCCTGAGTTACCTCTTGCTCCTCTTAATGAACCAGACGAAATTGCTTTCGCAAGTGCTGTCATATCTGCTGATTCCAAACCTTGTACTTCTTTTGCAGCTGACATAATTGTAAGTGTCATATTTGTACCTGTATCTCCGTCTGGAACCGGGAATACATTCAATTCATTAATATATTCTTTTTTAGCTTCCAGATTTGCTGCTCCTGCAAGAAACATCTTTGTGAGCAGCTCTGCATTTATCGAATTCGTTGCCACGATCAATATCCTCCTTAATCAATCACTCTGACACCTTCAACGAAGATGTTAATTTTATCGACTGTCATACCGGTAAATTCTTCTACTTTATATTTTACATTATTCATCAAATTGTCTGACACAGAAAGAATATTTACACCATAAGCAACAATCACATGAAAATTCAGAGTTAAACTGTTCTCATCTGAAATCTCAATCTGAATCCCATGAGTCAGACTCTCTCTCTTTAATAGTTTTACAAGACCATCTTTCATATTCACCGCTGCCATACCTACAATCCCAAAGCACTCCACTGCAACGGAACCTGCATACTTCGCAATTACTTCCGGGTTGATTGTAATAATCCCCAGATCTGTACTCATACTACCTTTCATTTCTATATACCTCCAATTTCAAATGGATTTCAAACCTATACTTTTTAATACAGATATGATTATATTAGCATGAAAACTATATTCTGTGAACCATCTTTCTTTAAAAAATATAGAGAAAATTAAAAATAAATGTCACTAATTCAAAAAAACTCTTGCATTCATTGCCGCTTTCTGCTAGAATATCAGTGTTGTGAGTCTAATTATAGACTATTTCAAATTGTTAGGAGGTGTTTGTGATGGCTAAATGTGCTATTTGTGAAAAGGGTGCTCACTTCGGAAACAACGTAAGTCACTCTCATAGAAAATCACCAAAAATGTGGAAATCAAATGTAAAGTCTGTTAGAGTTCAGACTGAAGGCGGAGCTAAAAAAATGTACGTATGTACATCATGCCTGAAATCAGGACGCGTAGAACGTGCTTAATTTAAGTATCGTTTTCAGACAGAGCGGATTGTAAATGACCGCTTTACAGACACGGATTAAAAAGACTCAGTATTCTCTTCGAATATTGAGTCTTTTCTTTTTATTATCTAGCATATAACCAAACAGTTCAATAAACCTTTTTAGTTTCTTATTTGCAGAATAATATATATCCCGCTATCATAAATCCAAGAAACAGCATTATACGAAAAAACAAAGTCTCTGGTATCATCCATACGATTACCATCCCTATTGCTGCACAAAAAAATGCAAACCCTATCACTCGTTTCATTCTATTCCATCTATCATATCCACTTCTTATTTATGCTTATGCAGTTCTTTCCGTCTTTATTCTGCATCATCCAACATTTCTGCAACGTCTTCTTCTGTTACAGTGTCTTCTTTTCTTGTTGTAAATTTATCTAAAATTCCAGGCACCATATCAAGTAATTTTGTTACTGTATCCTGATTCTTAATATTTACCAATCGTGTTGTTCCGTCTTTAATCACCAGCACAGCACTTGGTGTGATTTTTCCACCAATTCCTCCTCCGGTTCTTTCTTTCTTATCGTTATCAAATGCACCGGCGCCAAGTCCAAAAGAAACATCTAAAAGCGGAAGTATTGTAACTCCATCTGTATGAATTGCCTCTCCTACTACTGTCTTTGAAGATACTACTCCATCCATCCCCTTAAACAAAGCACCTACTGTATCTTTAAAATTATTTGTATCAGCCATTTTGTACTCCTCCTTCATCAAAACTGAATTTCCTAATATCTCCAATCGTTGTTCTGACATTTTTTGTCCAAACAAGATTCCATGCCATCTTTACAATACTCGAGATTCTGATTTTTCCTTTTATAAATAACCTTCCATCCAAAACAGACTTTTCAAAATCCGGACTGACATTTAGATGTTCTCCAATCAACGGATATATCATTCCCAGCACTGCTAAAACTTTTCCTGTCAGATCAGGCTCTTCAAATCCAAAACAGATATCTCCCTCCACCTTTTTAGGGCAACATTTTTTCAACAATTTCTTTAATTCACAAATAAGCTTTTTAAATGCTGCCACGTGTGTTTCTTCTGTTATAAATGCCATTAAGATATTCTTTTTTTGAATAAGTAATTTTATCTTATCACAAACCTTTTGAACTGTACACCTAAGTGTCCGCAATTTAGAAACTGCTCTTTCATAAAGATTCAATTTTTTTTGTTTTTTGGACTTGATATCAGCATTTTTTTTCGAAGTGGTCTCTTCTTGCACAATCTCTTTCTTTGTTTCTGACACTACAGTCTTCGGCTTGTAGATTGGTTTCTCTACCTCTCTTTCTTCCATAGCAGTCAATATTTTATCATTGTCTGATTGTAGTATATCGCTCTTCTTTACATCTTCTTTTTTCACATCTACTGTTTCGGCAATGTTACTTTTTCGTATCCAGGCAATACGTATTTTCCAGGTAAACTGCTCTTTTTTATAATTTATCTCCCCTGAAATCAGATGAAACAGATACGTAAATGACCCATGAACATCAAGATTTTTTATTTCTTTATCGCACTTACCTCTTGCCTGATAAGAAAATGGTGATAACAATACTGCAGTAAGCATTAAAGCAAGTAACACGATAATTCCCAGTATCAGATACCCTATTAACTTTAATATAAACAGGATTACGTGGAGCATTTTTCACCCTCTGCTTTCTTCAAATCTTCTTTGTTGTTCTAATATATACGATCTAATCTCTACACCACCAGTTTTTTCAACTGTGTCCTGTGTGATACATTCAACAAGATTCATTGCCGATGTATAATCTTCGGCTATCCCAACAATAAATATTGTCTCCTCATCATAAACTCCTTGTTGTAATAGCAGAGAAGAATATATATCAAGATGATTCTGTTCTCCCTGTGCCAATGTAATCAAATAAAAAGGGGGTTGAATTTTCCTTTCCATTAATTTTTTCAACACTCGATTCTTCTTTTTTTCAAATTGCTCACTGACATATAAGTCACAAAAACATCTAATCTGCATTCTTTTCCCTGCTCTTTCATTATCTGTTATAATATGAATCCAAAATCTGCTTTGCTATCGGCACTGCCTTTGCACCACTGTTTCCATCATATCCTTCGATAATAACGCTGATCACTAACTCTGGATTATCTACATTGGTAAAACCAACAAACCAAGAATGGGTTTTTTCACCATCATCCATGCTATACTCTGCTGTTCCGGTCTTTCCTGCAACCGTATAAGAGCCATAATTCAAATCCATTCCAGTTCCCTCTTCTACTACCGCCCGCATATATTCTTTAAGCTGAGCCGCTTCATCTGAAGTCATAAGCTTTTTATAACTCTTTGGTACATTTTTACTAATTTCATTACCAGTATGATTCGTCACTTTATCAACCAGATATGGGCGCATCAGTGTTCCGCCGTTCGCCACTGCAGATGTGATAAGTGCCATGTGATACGGACTGACCAGGGTATTTCCCTGTCCCATCGCTGTCATCATTATCTCTGCTTCTCCGGTATTCTCATCCACCGTAAAAGAACTCTTAGAATAATCCAATACCGACGGAAGTTTTTTATTAAACAACAATTCTTCTGCTGTTTGTCTGTAAGATGTTTTATTTAGTGACAACCCTATATTTGCAAAAGAGGAATTACATGAATTTGCAAAAGAGCTCCTTAAATCTTCCAACCCATGAACAGTACTTGCAAAGCAATGAATTGTAGTATCTCCCCAGGTAATAGCTCCTTGACAATCATATGTATAATTTGCATAATCTGGATTTTCTCTCATAAACTCTAACGCTGTTACAATTTTAAATGTTGATCCCGGAGCATATGCTCCCTGCGTCACACGATTTAAAAGCGGACTATTATCACTATCCGAATTTAAATAATCCCACTCTGCTTCAATCTGATTCGGATCAAAAGTTGGCTTTGACACCATTGCCAGTATCTTTCCTGTAGCCGGCTCCAAAACAACTACCGCACCTTTATTGTCTGCAAGTGCATCATATGCCACTTGTTGAAGCTGGGCATCCAACGTTGTTACAACTGTATCTCCGATATTTTTTGTGTCCTGGAACTCATTTCTGATCTTCTCCAAGAAAAATGCATTCGATGTTAAAAGCTCGAAATTTTCTACTGATTCCAATCCGGTTTTTCCAAGGCTGGAATCATACCCTATAACATGTGCAAATACATCTCCATATGGATACACTCTTGATTCATTTCCCGCTTCATCCGTTTGCGTTTCTGCAAGCACAACTCCATCCTTATCTGTAATATTCCCTCTGACTACCTGTTGTGCAAAATTGTTCTGTCGTTCATTGTGCGGGTTGTTCACAATTTTCTGTGCACGCACAAGATTAAAATAAACAAGATATCCCATCAACGCAAGGAACAATAATACAAAAATATACGTAACTCTAGCGAATTCTTTGTTTCGGGACTTCTTCGAATTTTGTTTTGTTCTTTTTTGACGTTCTTCCCGTTTCATTTCTTACTACTCTCTCTTTTCTTGCTCTTTTTAATTCTCTTTTTTCAACTTCATCTTCTCTGACTATGTACAACCCCTGTATGATTCCAAACATGATCATTGTACTCAACATGGAACTTCCACCATAACTTACCAATGGTAGGGTAACTCCTGTAGAAGGAATAAATTTCGTTACTCCTCCGATCATTAAAAACACCTGGAAAATGTAGCAGGTTCCCAATCCCAGCGCAACCAATTTATAAAATTGGTTTCTGATTTCCATTGCAATATTTAAAAACATAACATAACAGCTTACACAAATCAAAATCAGACATAACGCATAAATCAGCCCCATCTCCTCGGCAATCGCTGCGAATATAAAGTCAGACTCTGCTACCGGTATCAAATCCGGACTTCCCTGCATCAGTCCCATTCCAAACCAACTGCCGGTACCGATCGCAAATAATGACTGTGCTACCTGATAACCACCCTCGTTATATGAAGCGAACGGATCCTTCCATACAGATACTCGTACTTTAATATGTGCGAACAAACGATATCCCAGCATAGCCGCAACACTTCCTGCACCAATTCCTGCTATTGCATACAGTGGTTGTCTTGTTGCCACATAGAGCATAACCAGATATACGACAAAGAAAATCAGTGCTGCTCCCAAATCTGTTGATAAAACCAAAATAAGTACATGTGCTGCAGCAATTGCTGTTGTAATCAGAACATTTTTAAAATCTGTTGATTTTTGCAAACTGGCTGCAACAAAAAACACAAACAATATCTTTACAAATTCTGATGGCTGTACTCCAAATCCTGCAATCGTAAATCCTAACTTTGCACCTCCGGAAGTTGCAGCAAACACTGCAACAAGACACAGAAGCACAAATCCTACACCCGCATAGATATATGTCCAATCTATCAATGTCTTCATCTTGCGAATAATAACCGGAACAATAAGTCCAATCACTGCTCCTACAATTGCATAAATAAACTGTTTTACTGCATCTGCAAACTCCAGTCTTGTGATCATAATCAATCCAATACTGATCAACATACACATATTGTTTACGATCAAACTGGATACATTCGGATAGATGATCCGATACAATACGATCACTGCAATAAAATATACAACCTGACATCCATAAAAAATGATTAGCTTCTGTTCTCCTGTTTTTAAATACATAACCATATATGCCATAAAATGTATTAAAAACATTAATATATTCTGACGAATCAGAATATGTCTTTCGCTCTCTTCATATTCTTGTACAAAAATAGAAAAGCACGAAAATGTATATGCAGTCATCAAAAATATAATAATATATTTTGAAAGTTCTATTATAATATTAACCACTTTTCCACCTGCCTAATAACAATCTTTTCTAAAACCATCAAGAAACTCCTCTTCTGAAATGTCCTCTCGTAATAGAATCCTTTTGTGAAAACACCTCTCCCTTTTCATCACTAAACATCCTATTACATTGGTTCAAAATTTGCTTCACTTCGTCTTTGTTTTCTATCGAAAACTGAATGCGATACCTTTCTGCATTTAATTCTTCCAAATCTTCTTTCAGGTCTATCAGATACAGTGGAGCTGTATTATAAATTACATTATAACAATCTCTACACTGATTTTTGACCGGAAATTCATTCTGATATCGATCCTTTAACATCGTGATCTTACAATCTTTTTTACACCCATGAACCGTAGATGTCACACATTGAGCTGTCACCATTGCCGGAATATACCCGTATACAATCATCTCATCCTGTTTTGAATCTAAGTTTACGATTTCGCTTTTATTTAACTCTACCGGTATTGTACCATAAACAATCCCCTGATTTTTCCAGAATTGTTTTGCGAAACTATTCATAATATATAAATTATAATCCAAACGAATGTTGCCTGTATAGTGTTTTGATTTTAAAAACTGATATTCTTCCATGCTTCGAATTAACATTCCATCAAAGTATCTTGTCAAAATGTTGTCATATGACTGTTCAAAAATCTCAATCGTTTGATTTCGAAAAATACGTGGCATCGCTAAAAATATCTCTATATTCTTTTTGTGAATCCTGTCCGATATTTCTTGCCAGAGTTCCCCATCCAATTCAGTTTTATCAAGATTGCTGTCAACATAGATACATGCAACGGAATCATCATTTTCTAAAACCGCTTCTAATTGTTCGTGTGTCTCAACCAAAACAGACAGCTTATTTTCTTTTCTGCTAAACTTCACTGATGCTGTATCCAATATTTCTTCTGGTAAAACTTTTTTTTCGGCTATTTTTCTATGAAAAGAATCCTGAATCTTTTTTTCTAATTCTTCTAACGCTTTTCGTCTCATTTCATTAAGTTGCTGCATTGGAAGAAAGACTTTTCCATGTAATTCGACATCTAACACGTCAAACTCAAATTCCGTATTTCCTGTTTTCTGTAGCTGTTTTTTAATTCGCTCTTCATCGAGCGGACGGCTGCTTGCTGCTTCAACTTGTTGTTCCGATTCTACTTCTACGCTATATTCGTCTTTACAAACAACTAATTTTGCTGCTTTTCCTACTTCCAGTGAAATGTATCCATAAAGTTTTTCAATTACCTTTCCTTCTGAATACGTTGTCTCTAAAGTATTTAGTAATTCCGGGCTCTGAACGCGATATAAAACTTCACCCGCCGATAATCTCATTCCTTTTGGCGCAAGAATTGTTATCACTTCTCCCTGCTTACAAGATTTTCCTGTTGTATAACGCTGTGCCTCATTTTTAAATTCAATCAAATCTCCTGCAGCTATATCTGTCAGAGCTCTCATCTGAACTTCTCTTCCTTTTTGAGAAAGCACAGTCCCGACCTTCACTCCAATATGATTCGGCTTATGAATTGTAATCATATTACGGCCATTTTTTTGTTTATAATATCCGGTATGAAACCCGCCTCGGTTAAACAAATCCATTAGCATCTCTTTATCTTTATCATCTACCAAATATGGTTTTTGAGGATTTTTCAAATATAAATCTACATATTTACGATACATTGATGTTACACCGGCAACATACTCCGGACGCTTCATTCGACCTTCAATTTTAAAAGAATCAATCCCTGCCTCGATCAAATCCGGAATGATATCCAAAGTACAAATATCTTTTAAACTAAGCAGATACCCTTTTTCTCCATCTACTGTATAAGGAAGTCTGCAAGGTTGAGCACATTGCCCTCTATTTCCACTTCGCCCTCCGATCAGACTGCTGAGCAAACACTGTCCTGAATAACAATAACACAATGCTCCATGCACAAAACATTCCATCTCCATACCTGTAGCAGATTTTATACTACGAACTTCTTCCAACGAGATTTCTCTTGCCGGAACAACACGCACCGCCCCATTTTCTTTTAAAAATTGTGCCCCTTTTACTCCGGTAATAGTCATTTGTGTACTTGCATGTATGTCCATATCCGGAAAATATTGCCGTACTACATGTAAAACTCCCATATCCTGAACGATTACTGCATCCAGCCCCCCTTGATAAAGCGGTTCCAGATATTCCGGAAGCTGCTCAATTTCAAAATCTTTCAGCAGAGTATTTACTGTGAGATAAAATTTTCTCTGATGTAAATGTGCGTAATCAATCGCCTTTAAAAGCTGATCTTCCGTAAAATTCTCAGCAAATGCTCTCGCACCAAACTTAGGGCCACCGGCATAGACTGCATCTGCCCCGGCCACAATTGCTGCATGAAAGCTTTCGTAGGAACCTGCCGGTGCAAGAATTTCTATTTTTCTGTCTTGATTTTTATTTAAATCATACTTTGAATTCATAAAGACTCCCTTTTCTATATCAATATATAGTTGATATATTAAATAGGCTGTCTGAACCAGACAGCCTACTATATTTTACTTTCTGTGATTCTTCATCTCAGTTTCCAATTTTACAATCTGCATCTGCAGATCATTATTCTCTTCTTTCATCTTCGCCAGTTCTTTTTCTGCATTCTCCAGCTTAATCTGAACAGAAATCAACTCATGTTTTAAATCATACATCTCTTTATCTTTCAGTTCGATATCGCTCTCCAGCGAATCGCCCTGTTTTTTTGCTTTAAAATAATCATCTGCAATATTCAGAGCAAGGAGTACATTTCTTGTATCTGCACTCTGTTTTCGATATCCTTCACTGTTTGTGCATTCTGTAATTTTATGGTTCAGATAAGAAGATACTTTTTGTAAATACTCTTCTCCCTCAAATCCACTTAACGTATATACTTTTCCACCTATTAAAACTTCTGTAAAATGTTTTGCTGAACTCATAGCTTCCTCCTTGCGTTTCTTCATTGCTATTATAAACTATATAAACACAAAAACCAACCATTTTTTAAATTATATCTCAATTCCAAGATGTTTATATGCCAATTCCGTCACAACTCTTCCTCGCGGAGTTCGCTGTATAAATCCATTTTTCAAGAGATATGGTTCATATACATCTTCCAGGGTTCCCGCATCTTCTGCTATAGATGCAGCCAGAGTTTCAAGCCCTACCGGTCCGCCTTGGAATTTTTCAATCATTGTAAGTAAGATCATTCGGTCTATGTGATCCAGTCCATACGTATCAACATCCAACAAATTCAGTGCATAATTTGCCACTTCTTCTGTGATCACTCCATCATATTTTACTTGTGCAAAATCTCGTACTCGTTTTAATAAACGATTAGCAAGACGAGGAGTTCCTCTTGAACGCTTTGCCAATTCCACAGCTCCACTTTCTTCTATTTCAACTTCCAGCACCTTTGCTGAACGCAGTATAATTGTAGTTAATTCTTCTTCTGTATATAATTCCAGATGATGAATAACCCCAAAACGATCTCTCAAGGGTGCTGTCAGCATTCCCGCTCTTGTTGTTGCACCTACTAATGTAAATTTAGGAAGATCTAAACGGATAGATCTTGCTGATGCCCCTTTTCCGATCATGATGTCGATCGCATAATCTTCCATTGCCGGATAAAGAACTTCTTCAACCTGTCGATTTAATCTATGAATCTCATCAACAAATAAAATATCATTTTCTTGCAGATTATTCAAAATCGCTGCCATCTCTCCAGGTTTTTCGATAGCCGGACCAGATGTAATCTTTATGTTAACACCCATTTCATTTGCAATAATACCTGCAAGTGTCGTCTTTCCAAGTCCCGGAGGACCATAAAATAACACATGGTCTAATGCGTCTCCGCGTTCTTTTGCTGCTTTAATATAAATTTCTAGTGTTTTTTTTGCTTTTTCCTGACCAATATAGTCTTTCAAATACTGTGGTCGCAAATTATTTTCTATTTTTATATCTTCTTCCAGATTTTCCGTTGTAATAATTCGTTTTCCCATATTATCCCTCTGTCATTACTTTTGCCGGTATTTAGATTTCAACCAGTGCTTATATGTGCTTCGGCAACATCAATAACAACAATCGTTCTAAAACAGATTTTTGAGTGCCGCCTTCAACACATCCTCAACTGTCTCGCATTCCGCTGATACTTTCTTGACTGCCCGAAGACTTTCCGTACTTCCATATCCAAGTGCAACCAATGCCTGAACCGCCTCTGATTGGATTTCACTTGTACCGCCGGATGTATTTGACTCCTGAAAGCCATCCCCATTCGCCTTGTTTTCTAATACTTCTTCTAAATTCAATTTGTCTTTCAATTCAATGATCAACTTTTCTGCTGTCTTCTTTCCAATCCCAGGTGCCGCTGATATCGCTTTTGCATCCCCGGACAGCACTGCAAATCGAAGATCATCTGCTGATAAACTTGATAGAATATTTAATCCGCCTTTTGGTCCTATACCACTTACTCCTATAACTAATTTAAAAATTTCCAAATCGTCTCTCGTGCAAAATCCATATAACTGCATCGCATCTTCACGAACATTCAGATAGGTATGAATTTTCACTTCTTCGCCAATCGATGGTAAACGCCCCATTGTCTGTTCCGGCATATAAATTCCCCATCCTACGCCATTCACATCCACCACTATCTTATCTTTCTCAACTGCCACCAATTCTCCTCTTATGTAAGAAATCATATAAAACTCCTTCTCTCTATTCAAAACGAATATTTCTGATACGCTTTAAAACTTCCTGTGATGCAACTCCTATTCCCAATCCGGTTAAAACACCTGCCACAAGTAACACCGGGAAATAGTATCCCACTTGATATGTCTCAACCACCAGCATAGCAACAATAAGCTGACCTACATTATGACTGACACCGCCAGCTACACTGACTCCAATTACACTAAAGCCGCCTTGCTTCTTTAACAGCGTCATAATTCCCAGACTTAATACACCCCCGGCAATGCTATATAAAATACTTGATAAATTACCAAACAAAAAACCGGAGAGCATAATTCTAACAATTGAAAGTAATAAAGCCTCCTTCGCACTGCTTTTATAAAGCATAATTACGATCATTATATTAGCTAGCCCCAGTTTAATACCGGGAACGCCAAATTGAATAGGTATCATAGTTTCAATGTAACTAAACATCAAAGCAAGTGCAGTAAAAACACCAAAATAAGCCACTCTGTTCTTCATATTGCCAGCCTCCTTCTAGTTCGTTACAGCATCTAATTCCTTCTCTTCTCCGCCAACAATCGACACAACCACTTTGTTGGGCAGACAAATAATGCTTTCTCCCTCTTTTGAAATAGCTTTCTGCCTTACACATATCTGATCCGGACAATCCGCACGTTCCATCTGTGCCTTCCCATCTTTTATCACTAGCACATTCGAATCTTGTATAACAATCTTTTGTTCCTTGGAAAGATCATAAGTGCCATATATATTGCCAGCCACATACACTTCTGCTTTTCCCTGTATTGTCTTTCCGCTTGTTATATGTTGGACAAAAAAAATCCCTGCAATCGCAAGAATCACAGTAATCAATATCAAATCTTTTTTCTTCATATTCTACCTCTTGCATACCATCATAGCACAGCATTTTCAGAAATGCAACCACATGTTCGATTGTATAAATTCCTATTTTCCGTTATAATAAAGTGTATTTTTTATACATTATACAATAACGAAATAGAATTTGAGGTACATATGAAAAAATATATCACATTGTTACTTACTTTTTTTATTTTATGTTCACTTTTGGGTTGTACTTCACAAAAAAAAGATGAACTCATCCAAGTATCCGGTGTTTATTTTGATACCGTCATTCAAATCCAGGCATGGGATACAGACCCTGATGTGTTAGAAAACTGCAAAGAAATGTGTCAGGAATATGAAAATAAATTCAGCACAGAAATTCCAACAAGTGAAATTGCTCAGATTAATTCCGCACACGGAAAATCTGTCACTATATCTGATGAAACCATCGACATTTTAAAAACTGCCTTGTATTACTGCGAACTTTCAAATGGCAAATTTGATATTACAATTGCCCCTGTCAGCAAACTTTGGGACTTTAATGGTGAACACAGTGGAGCAATACCAAATAGTGAAGATATTTCCAGGGCATTAGCTCATGTAGGGTATCAAAATATTGTTCTCGATGGCAACACTGTAACATTATTAGATCCAGAAGCACAAATTGACTTAGGCGGAATTGCCAAAGGATATATCGCCGATCGTTTAAAAGAATATTTACTCAGTATGAACGTCAAACACGCCTTGATTAATCTAGGAGGAAATATTTTGGCAGTAGGCAATCGTTACGATGGACAGCCTTTTCATATCGGAATCCAAAAGCCTTTTGACAAACAAAACGAACCCATTACACAACTGGAAATTACAGATCAGTCCGTTGTATCTTCCGGTAATTATGAACGCTATTTCAAAGTAGACGACACCATTTACCATCATATACTGGATACTTCTACCGGTTATCCATGTCAAAATGATCTTTATCAAGTAACTATTATTTCTGACAACTCTGTAGATGGCGATGCCCTTAGCACGACCTGCTATGCTCTTGGCTACGAAGAGGCCGCTAAATTAATCAAACAATTAGATAACGTAAAAGCTATTTTTATTACATCTGATTACCAACTTCTTACAGTAGAATAATAAAAAGAATAAAAAAGTCTTTACCTTATGCGGCAAAGACTTTTTTATTTTTTCTATTATTCTAATTACAAATCCATTAAGATACCGGAATTTTTCTCGGAACAATAACTTTTCTTGGACATTTATCTGCACAAACCCCACAATTAGTACATTTAGATGCATCAATATGTGCCAGGAAATTTGTAACTGTTATAGCTCCTGCTTCACAGTTTTTCTCGCACAGCTTACATCCAATACATCCAACTGCACAGACGTCCATCAGAGCTTTTCCTTTATCATTAGAATTGCACTGTACAAATGTCTGCTGTTTGTATGGAACAAGTTCAACCAATTTTTTTGGACATGCAACAACACATTTTCCACATGCCTTACATTTTTCTTTATCTACCACTGCAATTCCATTTACAATATGGATTGCGTCAAATGGACATGCCTTCACACAGTTTCCAAATCCAAGGCATCCATAATCACAGCCTTTCGGTCCGGCATCCTGCATCATATTGACCATGACGCAGTCTCTCACTCCATGATATTCATACTCATCTTGTGCTTTCTCGCAAGTTCCTGCACATTTTACAAATGCTGTCATTCGCTCCTGTCCGTCTGCTGAAACGCCCATGATTTCACCTATCTTAGCTGCAACTGGAGAACCACCAACAGGACATCCGCTTACTTCTGCCTCTCCTGCTACAATTGCTGCTGCAAGACCCGAACATCCTGCATATCCGCAACCACCACAGTTATTTCCCGGAAGTACACCGAGAATTGCTTCTTCACGTTCATCTACTTCAACGGCAAATTTTTTTCCAGACACTCCAAGGAAAACACCGATGAACAATCCTGTTCCGCCGACAATAACGGCTGCCAGTATAATACCTGTAATCATATTTTTCCTCCTAAATCAATCCTGAAAAACCAAAAAATGCTATCGCCATCAACCCTGCTGTTACAAGTACGATCGGTGTTCCTTTAAATGCTTCCGGAATATCATTGTATTCAATCTTTTCACGAATACCTGCCATCAACACAATTGAGACAAGGAAACCAAATGCTGTTGCAACTCCATTTACAACACCCTCTAAAATCGAATAGGATTTCTGGACATTTGTCAATGCAACACCTAAAACCGCACAGTTTGTCGTAATCAACGGAAGAAATACTCCAAGTGCATTATAGAGTGGAGGCATGACCTTCTTCAAAAACATTTCCACAAACTGTACCAGGGCTGCAATTACCAGAATAAATACGATTGTCTGTAAATATTCAAAGCCTGTCGGAATAAGAATAAACTTATAAATCAAACCAGTAACAAAGGAAGATATTGTAATAACAAAGATAACGGCACCTCCCATGCCTGCTGCCGTCTTTGTGTTCTTTGAAACACCGAGGAACGGACAAATTCCAAGAAACTGACTCAATACAACATTGTTTACAAATGCAGAACCTACTGCAATTAACAATAATTCTTTCATTTCTGTTCCTCCTCTTTCTTATCTGTCTCTATTGTAGCACTGCCACCGCACTCCAAACGCTTTCCACATGATTCACAACCTGCTCCACATCCGATTTTTGCTGCATTCGGATCACCTTTTGCAATTGCTTTTTTCTTCATTACATTTTGCAATGCAGTCAGGCACGCAAGGACAAAGAAGGCTCCTGGCGCAAGAATGAAAATTGTGATCGGCTGATAAGAATCTGGAAGTATCTGATAATTAAAAAGTGTTCCGGCACCGATTAATTCTCTGACAATACCAATTGATGTCAAACCAAGCGTAAAACCAAGTCCCATACCCAATCCATCAAAAATGGATGGAAGAACCGGATTCTTTGAAGCATAACTTTCTGCTCTTCCAAGAATAATACAGTTTACAACGATCAGCGGGATATATAACCCTAATGAATCATAAAGACTTGGAACAAATCCTTCAAGCAGAAACTGTACAATTGTTACAAAAGAAGCAACTACCACGATAAACGCCGGCATTCTCACCGAATCTGGAATGATTTTACGAAGCATAGAGATCAACATATTGGATAACACCAATACAACTGTTGTTGAAAGCCCCATACCAACACCATTAATAGCAGATGTTGTAACCGCCAATGTCGGACACATACCAAGCATTAACACGAAGGTAGGGTTCTCTTTGATTAGTCCGTTATATAAACGTTCTGTATATTTATTCATTTACACTACCTCCTAACTCTTCTTGAAAATACACCAGCGCAGAATCTACTGCATTTGTTACGGCATTTGTTGTAATTGTTGCACCACTCAGTGCATCAATTTTATCATCGCCTTCTTCTCCTGATTTTGTATAAGAGAATTTTTCAACCTTTTTATCTTTAAACTGGTCTTTAAAATCAGTCTCTGTTGCCTTCATACCAAGACCTGCTGTTTCACTGATAGAGAGCATCTCAATACCCTTCACCGTTCCATCTTTCTCAATACCAACAGAAATCTGAATATCTCCGCCATATCCTTCATGGGATGTAACAGTAATAACATATCCTACAGTTTCTCCTGAAGCATCCTGTCCGGCAACAACTTCTGAAATATCATCGCTGTCATATCCGGCTTTGTTCAAAATCTTCTGTGCTTTATTTTCTTTAAAACCATCTTCATTTACAAATGTATCTGCATCTGCAAGAACTGTTCTGTAAGCTTCTTGTTTTGCATCTTCCTGTGCCTGTGCAATTGGTGCTTTTGTAACTTCATATACCAGACCCAAAAGTGCTCCCGCAACCAATGTGATTGCCATCAAAATTCCTGTATTTTTTATAATCTTATTCATTATTTTTCTCCTCCTTTACCGAATGGTTTTGGAAGAGTAACCTTTTCAATCAATGGAACTAAAAGGTTACTGATAATAATCGCATAAGAAACTCCCTCTGCTGATCCTCCGAACAAACGGAATAATCCTGTCAGCACACCAAGGCAGATACCATATACTATCTGTCCGCTCTTTGTAATCGGTGATGTAACATAGTCAGTTGCCATAAACCATGCTCCAAGCATCAGACCGCCACCGCAAAGATGTGCTGTAATAAACTGTGGATCAAAACCATGTCCACCAAAAATCGAAATAAAAATAACAAATGTTACAATATAAGTACCTGGAATTCTAAGATCAATAATTCCAAGAAGAATTAAAAACATTGCACCGATCATAATCGCAAGTACAGATGTTTCTCCGATTGTTCCACGAATATTTCCAATAAGCATATTCATTGTATTAACAGTTTCTCCCGCCTTTAATTCAGCTAACGGAGTAGCTCCTGTTACACCATCGTATACAAAATACGTCATCTTTCCTGTAAAAGAAATCAAAAGAAAACATCTGGCTCCAAGTGCCGGGTTCATGAAGTTCTGTCCAAGCCCGCCGAAAAGCTGCTTTACAACCAGAATCGCAAATATCGAGCCTAAAGCTCCCATCCATACAGGAAGTGTAGGAGGAAGGTTTAATGCAAGTAATAATCCGGTTACAACCGCACTAAAATCCTTGATTGTAATGGTTTTATGCATTAATCGCTCATAAATATACTCTGTAGCTACCGCCGTTAAAGTTGTAACAACCACAAGTACCCATGCATGTTCATGACGGAAGTTATAAATTCCGAAGAAAGTTGCTGGTAACAGTGCGATCACTACCATCAGCATAATGTTGCTGGTTGTCACCTTATCCCTGATATGTGGAGAAGATGATACTTTTAACTGTTCATTCACTGTCTTTCACCTCTCTATTTTTTTCTCTTATTAGCAAGTGCAATTTTTCTCATCGCACCAATGGATTGTTTCAATTGACGTTTTGCCGGGCATACATAACTGCAAGAGCCACATTCTACACATTCAAGTCCGTTCCATTTCAAAAATGCCTCTTCATTAAATCGCTGAGCAAAATCTGCCAATCTGGACGGAATGATTCTGCTAGGACAGACTTCTACGCAGCGGCCACAGTTAATACAGGCTGACTCTGTGCTTTTCGCAACAACATCTTTCTCAAATGCCAGAATAGAAGATGATGTCTTTGTAATTGGCGTATCCAGAGAAATCATTGCAAATCCCATCATTGGACCACCGGAAATTACTTTCTCAGGTGAACAGTTAAAACCACCTGCTGCCTCGATTACTTCCTGATGATTTGTTCCTAATAATACTTTAAAGTTTCCCGGATGTACTACAGCGTCTCCACTAACTGTTACAACACGTTCTAATAATGGTCTTCCGGTTACGACTGCATTATGAATTCCCACCAATGTTTCCACATTGTCCACAATGCATCCTGCATCAGCCGGCAGCATTGATGAATTAATAGCACGTTTTGTCAGTGCATAAATCAACTGACGCTCTGCTCCTTGCGGATATTTTGTCTGTAAAACACGTACTTCCATACGAGGTTCGTCTTTAATGGCTTCCTGTAATTTTTCAATACAGTCTTTTTTATTATCTTCCACACCAAAAATTCCTTTTGCATTCTCAAACAATGACAATACAACTCGCATACCGCTTACCAGTTCTTCTGTATTCTCAAGCATCCTTCTATAATCTGCTGTAATATATGGCTCACATTCTGCACAGTTCGCAATAATATATTCTATTTTGTCAGGTTCCTTCGGTGACAACTTGACACGTGTTGGGAAACCTGCACCTCCCATACCTACAATTCCTGCTTCGCCAATTTTGTTAAGAATTTCTTCTTTTGACATTTCTCCTAATGCTTTTTGGCTAGAATATTCCACTTCATTATATTCACCATCATTTTCAATCACAATACAATCCACACTGTTTCCTGTCGGGTTCAAATGTTTTTCTAATGCAATCACTTTACCTGATACAGATGAGTAGATTGGTGCTGAGACAAATCCGCCTGCTTCCGCAATCTTCTGTCCCTTTAGCACAGCATCTCCCTTTCCGACAATTGCAGTTGCCGGAGCACCTATATGCTGAGACAATGGATAAATCATCTTCCCTGTTGGAATTACTTCTTTAATTGGCTGATCTTTTGCAAGACTTTTACCATCATTTGGATGAATTCCACCTTTAAATGTTAACAATCCCATTCTTTTTTCTCCTTTCCTTTACGTTAGTCACAATTTTACTAAACTATGTATACAAATTCCAGTATATTTTGATAATTTTTTGTATCTTTTGACGTACATAATTCTAATTTCATATATTTTTAGATTGTGAATTTTTCGTCATTTTTGCATTAAAAAAGACCAGCTCCCAATGGATGCTGGTCCTTTACGTTCTTTACAGAATCCGAAAAGGCCTAGCCGACCTCTTCAGTTATATATAACTTTTTCAACTAAAATTATTCTTCTGTTTCTTCCTGTGAATCATCAGCACTCTCAAGTGCTTTCATGCTCAGGCTGATTTTCTTATCTGCTTCGTTTAAATCAACAACTTTAGCTGTTATTTCCTGTCCAACTGCAAGAACATCTGAAGGTTTTTCAACATGTGCTCTTGAAATCTGTGATACATGAAGTAATGCATCAACACCTGGTGTTAACTCAACAAATGCACCAAAGTCTGTCATACGGGCAACTTTACCTGTTACTACTGAACCTACTGCAAATTTTTCTGAAGCATCAGCCCATGGATTTGTCTCTGGGAATTTCAAGCTAAGTGCAATCTTAGTATCGTTGATATCTTTAATAAGAACTTTTACTGTATCTCCTACATGGAATACTTTCTTAGGATTCTCAACTCTTCCCCAAGACATCTCTGAAATGTGGAGTAATCCGTCAACACCACCAAGATCGATAAATGCACCGAAATCAGTTACATTTTTAACTGTTCCTTCTACTACATCACCAACGTTCAGTTTTGCAAAAAGTTCTTTCTGTTTCTCAGCTCTCTCTGCAACAAGAAGCTGTCTTCTATCACCGATAACACGGTTTCTTCTTGGATTGAATTCACTGATCACGAACTCAATTTCCTGTCCATCGTATTTGCTCAAATCTTTTTCATAAGAATCAGATACCAGACTTGCTGGGATAAACACTCTTGCACCTTCAACTTCTGCACAAAGTCCACCACCAAGGATCTGTGTTACAGTTGCTTTTAATACTTCTTTGTTCTCAAAAGCTTCTTTTAATCTCTCGTTTCCTTTTTCAGCTGCAAGTCTCTTATATGTCAGTAACACCTGACCTTCACCGTCATTTACTTTTAAAACTTTTACAGTCATAGCATCTCCAACTTTTACTGCTTCAGTTAAGTCTACAGACTGATCATTTGAGTACTCGCTCTTTGTAATAATACCATCGGCTTTATATCCGATATTAAGGATAATCTCTTCAGGTTTCACATCGATAACTGTACCCTCTACAACCTCTCCATTATGAATTGTTTTGAATGACTCATCTAACATTTGTTCAAAAGATAATTCTGACATTATTTTGAACCTCCTCAATTATATTGTTGGGCGTGGATGCCCCTGCTGTAATACCTACTGTTTCCACTGACCCTAATTGATTCATATCCAAATCGTCAAGTGTCTGTATGTAGTACGTATCTTTACATGCGTTTTTGCATATTTCAAATAACTTCTGGGTATTGGAACTATGTTTATCACCAATTACGATCATAGCATCCACCTCTTCTGCAATGTGCTGTGCCTCTGTCTGGCGCTCCTTTGTAGCATTACAGATTGTATTTAAAACACTTACATCATAACTCTTTTTTAAAATAATTTCAACTAATTCTTTAAATTTATTGTAATTAAATGTCGTTTGAGAAACAACACAGACCTTTTCATTTTCCGGAATTTTCAACTTATCTATATCTTCTTTCGTTTGTACCACCGTTGCTTTTGTACCGGTCCAGCCACGAATCCCCTCTACTTCCGGATGCTGTGGGTTCCCTACTATAATAATATAATTTCCGTTTGTGCTTTCTTTTTGTACAATATTATGAATCTTTTTCACAAAAGGACAGGTTGCATCTACAATCTTAATTCCTTGCGCATTTAACTTGTCATAAATTGCTTTCTCCACTCCGTGTGAACGAATAATCACCGTTCCTTCTGTCAACGCATCCAGCTCTGCTTCACTTTGAAGTACGATAACTCCTTTTTGTTTCATATCTTTTACAACTTCTTCATTATGAATGATCGGACCATATGTATATATCGTTGTACTTTCCGAAGCCTTTTCTAATTGTTCATATACGGTATCTACTGCACGTTTTACCCCAAAACAAAATCCTGCTGTTTTTGCACGAATTACTTCCATAAGTTCCTCCTATTTACAATAGCTGCAGATTGTTTTTACAACTTCTTCTATTGTCATTTCTGAACTGTCTACCAAAATAGCATCTTCCGCCTGTTTTAACGGAGCAATCTCTCGATTCATATCACGTTCGTCTCGTTCCTTGATGTCTTGCGCGATTTCTTCATACACACAGTTTTCTCCTTTTTCCAGAAGTTCTTTGTACCTGCGTGTTGCTCTTGTTTCAACACTCGCTGTCAGATAAATTTTCACATCTGCATTTGGAAGAATATTTGTGCCAATGTCACGGCCATCCATAATAACATCTTTTTCTCTTGCCAGTGTCCTTTGAAGTTCTAATAATTTTTCGCGTACTGCCGGAATTGCCGATGTTTTAGAAGCCATATTACCAACTTCTTCTGTTCGAAGCATAGCTGTTACATTTTCACCATTCAGATATATCTGCTGTACATCGTTTTCATAAACGATACTCACTTCTGCATCTTTGCAAGCTTCCACGATTCCTTTTATATCTTCTGCTTTGAGTCCTCTTTTTATAAAATGAATTGCAAGTCCTCTGTACATTGCACCTGTATCTACGTAAATATATCCTTTTTCTTTTGCGACCAGCTTTGCAATCGTACTTTTTCCTGCTCCTGCCGGTCCGTCAATCGCTACATTATATCCCATTTTTGCTTCCTCTTTCTTAATATTTATTGTATCGAAATTCCTGCCAGATATCCTGTGGACCAGGCAATCTGTAAATTAAATCCGCCTGTCAACGCATCAAGATCTAATACCTCTCCGGCAAAATACAATCCCGAAATTTTCTTCGATTTCATCGTTCCAGGATCAATATCTTTTACGCTCACTCCGCCTTTTGTAATAATTGCTTCATTATAACTACGCAATCCTGTTAATGTCATTTTAAAATTCTTTATCAGATCAACAAAACAAAGTCTCTCTTCCTTTGAAATTTCATTTACTTTCTTCTCCGGCGAAATTCCACTTAACTCTATCATAATCGGTTTGAGTTTTGCAGGAAACAACTTGTCTACTGCATTTTTAAATTGTTTATTTTTGTTTTCTTCAAAATCCCTTAAAACTCTCTGGTCTAGTTGTTCTCTGCTTAGTGCCGGTTTTAAATCAATCTGCAGTGTAAGTTCTTTATCTTGCAATTTTTTCCCAACAACACTACTTGCACTGATAATAATCGGACCACTGACGCCATAATGTGTAAACAGCATCTCGCCAAATTCATCATATAATTTCTTCTTACCATCCAAAATGGTTCCCTGGACATTTCGGAGGGATAATCCTTGCAATTCCTTTGCATACCATTCTTTTACTTCCATAGGCACAAGTGATGGATATAATTCCGTTACTTTATGCCCTGTTTTTTCTGCGAAACGATATCCATCCCCCGTAGACCCTGTAGATGCATAAGAAATTCCTCCTGTTGCAACAACACAGGCATCTCCAGAAACTTTCTTCCCATTTTTCAAAACAATACCTGTAAACTTTTCATGTTCAACCAGCACATCTTTTACTTCCGTACAAAAATGTATTTCTACACCCAATCGCTCTAATTCATGCTTCAATGCATGAATAATATCAGACGAATGGTCTGACTCCGGAAACACTCTGTTTCCTCTTTCCACTTTTAATCGAACACCTAATTCTTCAAAGAAATCCATTGCCTGTTCATTGGTAAAGCTGTAAAAAGCACTGTATAAAAATTTGGGATTACTCTTTACTGCATCAAATAACGCATCCATATCTCCTGCATTTGTAACATTACAGCGGCCTTTTCCGGTTATGAATAACTTTTTTCCTATTTTTTCATTTTTCTCGAAGAGTTCCACCTGATGTCCGTTTCTTGCCGCAAAAATTGCTGCAACAGCTCCGGCTGCTCCTCCTCCTATAACTATTACTTTACTCATATACTTCCATCGTCCTATCTTCTATATTTCTTTAGAGCACCACATTTAGCAGGTACTCTTACACTTCAGAATTATCCTCGATACGATTCAGTTCATCTCCACTGTAAACTTGGTATTCACCCCAAATCTGTTCTAATGTCTCGAGTGTTCCTATTACTTCTTCCTGTTTTTTCATACATAATGCAACGATCAATGCATTCACTACACTCAATGGTGCTACCAGAGAATCTACAATTGATGCCATATCACTTCGTGCGATCAGATTACATGAAGAATATATATTTATCGGTGAATGGACACTATCCGTCAATGTAATAATTTTTGCTTTGCGTTTACTGGCAAACTCCAACGCTTTTAATGTTCTTTGAGAATATCTAGGAAAGCTGATTCCTATGATCACATCGTCTTCTCCAATTCGAATCAGCTGTTCAAAAATCTCACTTGAACTGTTTGTGTTTACTGCAATTACATTATCGCAAAGCAGATTCAAATAGAAACTCATAAAGGCTGCCAATGGTGCACAGCTTCGAATTCCAAGGACATATATTTTTCTCGCATTCAAAATAGTATCAATTGCTTGATTGAAGGCTAAATGATCAATCCCATTCAATGTCTGTTTTATTTTTTCAATATCTGATTGAAGCACCGTTTCCAAGATTTGAGACTGACTGATTCTTCCATATGTCACTTTCATTCGCTGAATAGAATTCAATCTATTTCTCACCAGTTCTTCTAATGCTTTTTGAAATTCCGGATATCCTTTATAGCCAAGCTGTGTTGCAAAACGCACCACCGTAGATTCACTGACGCCTACTACTTCTCCTAATCTCGCAGCAGTCAAAAATACTGCTTTATCATAATTATCCAGCACATATTCCGCCACACGTTTCTGTCCTTTACTGAGATCTCGATATTTTTCCTCTATTCTCATCTGCAATTCATTTGTACTGTTTTCGACCACTTTGAAATCCTCTTTTTCTTTCATGTTAATTATTTAAACTTCTCTTGTATAAAGCTTAAGCCATTCTTTTTCTTCATCGTTTAAATATGGAGAAACTACACTATAAACATCTTTATGATATGCATTTAAAAGTTCTTTTTCTTCTGTTGTCATAATTGTTGCATCAATCGCATCCAAATCGATTGGAACAAAAGTCAATATCTCAAATTTCATAAACTGACCATATTCATTTGACACATCTTTTTTTACCAATAATTCGTTTTCGATTCGCACGCCATGAGAACCTTCAATATACAATCCAGGCTCGTCTGTAATCACCATGTGCTCTTCTAATGGATGATTGTTGTCTTGATTGAACTTCCATTGGAAGCGCTGTGGTTCCTCATGAATGTTTGCTAAATATCCAACCCCATGTCCTGTTCCATGGTTGTAGTTTAAATGCTGGCGCCAGAATGGTTCACGTGCAATACAATCCAGATTCATTCCTGTACAACCATACAAAAATGTAGTCCCAGCCAATTTCAACATACTAATTGCCACTGTTGTGAAATGACGCTTTTCCTCAGCTGAAACCTCTCCAAGTGCTATTGTTCTCGTAATATCTGTCGATCCTTCCCAATAGTTTCCACCTGTATCACTAAGTAACAATCCTTCTGGTCTTAATTCCACATCAGACTCTTTCGTTGCAGAATAGTGAACGATTGCACCATGTTCTTTGTATGCACTGATAGGTCCGAAACTTGGCCACAGATATCCTTCCTGCTCTGCGCGAAAAGCTGCCAGTTTATCGGAAGCACTAATCTCTGTAATCTTTTCTTTTCCAACATGTTTTTTCAGCCAATACATATATTTCGTATGAGCCACCCCATCTTTTATATGTGCTTTTCGAATATTCTCAACTTCTATATCATTCTTAACTGCTTTCATTAGAATGATTGGATTTTCTTCTTTTACAACTTTAACTTCTTTTGGAATGTTATTAAACAAAGCATAATTCACCTGTCTTGGATCTACCATTACAGTCTCGCTTTCAGATATTTCTTTCACTCTCTGATAAATAGAATCATATGCATATACTTTTACATGGTTATCTTGTAAATGCTTTTTCAGTTCCTCATCTAACTTTTCTGCATCTACATATAATTCTACTTCCTCCATTTTAACAATGGCATAACTTAACAGCAGTGGAGAATATTCTACATCATCACCACGCATATTAAGCATCCAGTCAATATCATCCAGACTTGCCAGAATCTGCATTGTTGCATTATGTTCTTTCATCACCTTACGTACTCTTGTAAGTTTTGATTCTACACTTTCACCTGCATAATCCAACGGGAGTAAAAATGCTGGTTTCTTTGACATCTCTGGTCGTTCACTCCAAAGTTCTCCTAATAAATCGTATTCATATACAATATTTCCATTTTTCTCTTCTACGATTTCAGCAAACTGTTCACCTTCTTGTTCCCCGATGGTTCTTCCGTCAAATCCAAGAACTTCATTTTCTTTTAATTCGGCTCTTAAAAACTCCTCAATTGTAGGAACTTCTGGTTCTCCCATCTTCATCAGTTGAACACCTGTCCCTTTTAACTGTGTAGCCGCCTGTAAGAAATAACGTCCATCAGTCCACAAGTATGCACTATTTTTTGTCACAACTGCAGTTCCTGCTGATCCGGTAAAGCCAGTTAAAAATTCGCGTTCTTTAAAATAATCCCCCACATATTCGCTCTGATGATAATCCGCTGTCGGAACTACATACACATCTATTTTATGCTTCTTCATAAGCTCTTGGAAATTTGCAATTCTATCTGCAATCTGATTCATTTCAATTACCTCTCTTTCATTCCTGTTTCAGGCAAATATATTCTAACATAATGTTTTCTTAAGCCTGAACCACATTATTTTTATTATAACATATTTTTTTGCTTTTTTACCAATTAAAATATTTGTCTGTATTTTCCTATATTTATTCCAAAGAAAAGGGTCCCTTTCGAACCGAAAGGAACCCTGATATTTTACTTATTCTTATACTGGATATGCTCCATTTTCTGTATCTGCAACTGTTGCATCTACTTTTGTCTGCTGTGCTTCTCTATATTTAAAGAAATCAATAGCTACCTGTGGGAATAATGCATATGTCAATACATCTTCATCCTGCTGAATGTACTGTGCACACTCTTTACGAAGTGTATCAAGCTCATCAGGAATCAAATCTGCCGGACGGCATGTGATGATTTCTGCATCCTCTCCGATAACTTTCTTCTGTACTTCTGGATTAACTGGTTTTGCAGTCTTTCCATATTTTCCAGCAAGAACATCTTTTGTTTCTTTTGTAGCCATTTTATAACGTTCACCCATCAATACATTGAATACAGCCTGTGTACCAACAATCTGTGAAGAAGGTGTTACAAGTGGTGGCTCACCAAGATCTTTACGTACGCGTGGTACTTCTTCCAATACATCATAGAACTTGTCCTCTGCTCCCTGCTCAGCAAGCTGTGATGTCAGGTTTGAAAGCATACCGCCTGGTACCTGGTAAAGAAGAGTCTTGATATTTACACCAAGGTTCTTTGGATTGAGCAGACCACTGTCTAACGCTTCATCACGAATAGGTCTGAAGTAATCAGCAATCTCAGAAAGTAATGTCTGATCCAAGCCTGTGTCATACTCTGTTCCCTTAAATGTCTCAACCATAACCTCTGTAGCCGGCTGTGATGTTCCCATTGCAAATGGAGAAATTGCTGTATCAATAATGTCAGCACCTGCCTCTACGGATTTCAAATATGTCATTGATGCAACACCTGATGTGTAATGTGTATGCATCTCGATTGGAATATTTACTGTTTCTTTTAATGCCTGTACAAGCTCTGTTGCTTTGTAAGGTACAAGAAGACCAGCCATATCTTTAACACAGATAGAGTTTGCACCCATATCCTCGATTCTCTTTGCAAGATCTTTCCAGTATTCCAGTGTATAAGCATCACCCAATGTATAAGACATTGCTACCTGAGCATGTGCTTTTTCTTTGTTTGCTGCTGTAACTGCTGTCTGTAAGTTACGGATATCATTCATACAATCGAAAATACGAATGATATCAATTCCGTTTGCAACAGATTTCTGAACGAAATATTCTACAACATCATCTGCATATGGACGATATCCAAGGATATTCTGTCCACGGAATAACATCTGTAATTTTGTATTTTTAAATCCATCTCTGAATTTACGAAGTCTCTCCCATGGATCTTCTTTTAAGAAACGAAGGGAAGCATCAAATGTAGCTCCTCCCCAGCACTCTACTGCATGGTATCCGACTTTATCCATTTTCTCTACGATTGGCAGCATCTGCTCTGTTGTCATTCTTGTAGCAATCAGAGACTGATGAGCATCACGCAGAATTGTTTCTGTAATTTTAACTGGTTTTTTTACAACTTCTGCCATTGTATTTGTCCTCCACTAATATTCTACTTCACACCGAAGATGGCCATAAATGTTCCGGCCGCAACTGCTGTACCGATAACTCCGGCAACGTTTGGTCCCATTGCATGCATCAGCAGGAAGTTTGTAGGATCTGCTTCTGCACCAACTTTCTGAGAAACACGTGCTGCCATAGGAACGGCAGATACACCTGCTGAACCGATCAGCGGATTTACCTTTCCACCTGTAGCCTTGCACATGATCTTACCAAAGACAACACCTGCTGCTGTACCAAATGCAAATGCGATCAAACCAAGGATTACAATTTTGATTGTATCCCAGTTCAGGAAAGCTTCCGCACTTGTTGTAGCACCTACTGATGTACCAAGTAAGATAACAACGATGTACATCAATGCGTTAGAAGCTGTATCTGAAAGCTGTCTAACAACACCTGATTCTTTGAACAGGTTACCAAGCATCAGCATACCAACCAATGGAGCTGTTGTTGGAAGAATTGTACATACTACAATTGTAACAATGATTGGGAACAAAATTCTCTCCAGTTTTGATACCGGACGAAGCTGTTCCATTTTAATTTTACGCTCTTTCTCTGTTGTAAGAAGCTTCATAATTGGTGGCTGGATAATTGGTACCAATGACATATATGAATATGCTGCTACCGCGATTGGTCCCATAATTGCAGTCTGAGACAATTTACCTGCAAGGAAGATGGATGTTGGTCCATCAGCTCCACCGATGATAGAAATTGCTGCTGCTGCTTTATCAGAGAATCCCATAGCCATAGCTCCAAGATAAGCTGCAAATATACCAAACTGTGCTGCTGCTCCGAGAAGGAAACTCTTTGGGTTAGCGATCAATGGTCCGAAATCTGTCATTGCTCCAACACCAAGGAAAATCAATGATGGAAGAATTGACCACTCATCTAATACATAAAAGTAATAAAGAAGTCCACCTGTTCCATTTGCCGCATCTTCTGCATGAAGCATAATATCCGGATAGATATTAACAAGCAACATACCAAATGCGATTGGAACAAGCAGCAATGGCTCAAAGCCATGTCTGATTGCTAAATATAAGAACACACATGCAACTGCAATCATGATCAGGTTACCGAATGTAAGATTCATAAATGCCGTCTGCTGCACGAGGTTCGATAGCGTATTTGAAATATATTCCATTTTTCAAACCTCCTGGTCTAACTAGTTTAATGTAGCTAAAACTGCTCCTGATTCTACGGCGTCTCCTACTGCTACATCAATACTAGCAACTGTACCAGCCTCTGGGGCAACTACTGGGATTTCCATCTTCATAGCTTCAATGATAACTACTGCATCACCAGCTTCTACTTTCTGTCCAACACTTGCTTCTACTTTAAATACTTTACCTGCTGCTCCTGCTTTAACCTGGATGCTTCCTGCTCCTGCTGCTTTAGCTGGTGCTGCTGCAGGTGCTGCAACTGGGGCTGCTGCTACAGGTGCTGCTGCAACTGGAGCTGCTCCTGCTCCTTTTTCTTCTACTGTTACGTCATATACATTGCCATTTACTGTAATTGTATAATTTTTCATTCTTGTATCCTCCTGATTAACTCCACTTATTGGATTTTCTTCTCTTAATAGAACGAACAACAAAACCATCTGTTGAAGTTCCCTCTGATGCTGCGATTGCTGCTGAAATTACAGCAATAAGCTCGCTGTCATCTGTTGCCGGTACCACTTCAACTGGTGCCGGTGCTGCTGCAGAAGTTTCCTTCTTTGTTTCAGCCTGTGGTTTTTTACTAAACTTATTCTGAATTGCAGGAATAAATTTAAACAGGGAAATGATAAATGAGATAAAGATCAATACAACAAATACAGTTCCCATACCTAACAATGTGTTAAGTCCTGCTTTTTTCAAAATCTCAGCCATGCCATAGTGACCATTGACTGTGATGCTGTCCATGTTCATCTTCTCGTCAAATGTGAATTCCAGGTCACCGTCTCTTGTTTCGCCTTTGAATGGTACAGTCAATGTAGCGCTGCTGCTCTTTACTGTCAGCTCATAATCCCCAAGATCTGAGATTGTACCGCACTCATCTATACCGGCTTTCCAAGCATCAATCATAGATTTAAAATCATCCGCTTCGATTGGAAGACCTGACTGCATCAATGTCAGATTCAATTCGAGGTCTGACATGTCAGCAAACTGATCCAGATTCTCCTCGGACATGTTACTGAAACTTGTAATGATTGTGTCAGCATACTGTTCCATCGTAGCCTGATCATATTCTGCCTCTTCACTAGCCTTGCTTCCACATCCTACAAGACTCAAGACTAAAATGAGGACAAGTCCTAATAAACTGAATTTTTTCTTCACTTTGCCTCACCTCACTAAACCGTACCGTGTTTTTTGTCCGGACGATCCTCTCTCTTTGTGAACAACATCTCGAATGCTCCGATTACATATTTTCTTGTATCTGCTGCTTCGATGATTGCATCAACATATCCTCTTCTTGCTGCAGACATTGGGCTTGACTGAAGTTCTTTATACTCTGCTGCTTTCTCTTTCAATGTATCTGCGTCAGCACCTTCATACATGATCTTAGCAGCCATAGTTGCATCCATCATTCCAACTTCTGCTGTTGGCCATGCAAATACCATATCTGCTCCGATTGATTTACTATTCATTGCAACATAAGCACTTCCGAATGCTTTGCCAACGATTACGTTTACTTTTGGAACTGTTGCATTTGCAAATGCATATGTGAGTTTTGCAACACTTCTTGCCATGTCTTTCTCAGCTTCTTTTGTTGCCTCAAATCCTGTCACACTTGTCAGTGTAAGTACCGGGATAGAGAACGCATCACAGAAGTTGATGAAGTCTGTTGCTTTCTTGCATCCGTCAACTGTAAGAACTGCATCAAAGCTTTCTGCATTTCCTTCAGCATCATATACTTTAGAACGGTTTGCAACAGCTCCGACTGTCATACCGTTCAGACGGATAAATCCTGTTACCATCTCTTTTGCATAATCTTTTTTTGTCTCGAAGAATACATTGTTATCAGCGATTGTTGCCAACGCAATACCTGTGTCTTCTGCTGCGTTTGCAAGATCAGCGCAAACACGATTCAGATCATCTGTGCATTCTTCATATGAAGCATCATCTTCATTGTTAGCAGGAATCATGCTTACCAGTGCACGAATCTGTCCAAGGATTTCTGCCTCTGTTCCAATTCCATCAACAAGACCTGCTGTCTCACTCTGATATGCAGCACTTGCTGTATCACATTTAGAAACTTCGTTTCCTTCCAAAGCATTTGGTGAATTTACAAAAAGCTTTCCTTCTTTGCTTTCCATAAATGTGAAATCTGTAAGTCCTGGAACAACTGCCAATCCGCCGCCACACATTCCGAAGATTGCTGTGATCTGTGGTACAACACCTGAAGCCATTGCCTGTTTATGATACAGGCTTCCAAATGCCTCTAATGCGTCTGTTGCTTCCTGAAGTCTAAGTCCTGCACAATCTACAAGACCGATCACAGGTGCTCCCATCTTCATTGCCATGTCATAAATATTTGCGATTTTTTTTGCATGCATCTCTCCGATAGCACCTTTTAATACTGTAGCATCCTGACTGTATACATACACAAGATTGCCATCGATCACTCCATAACCGGTAATAACACCGTCTGACGGAGTTTCTTTTGTCTGTAAGTTAAAATCTGTATTTCTTGCTGTTACAGCACCACCGATTTCAACAAAGCTTCCCTGATCAAGCATTGCGGCAATTCTTTTGCTTGCTGGGTTTCCAGTTGCATTGTAGCTCATATTCTAGCCCTCCATATTGTAAATATTTTTAAAATAAACCAAAATTTTTGCCTATTCTAGTATAAACCACTCTCATCTAAATTTCAATCAACAAAATACATATTTTGTCATTTTTTTCACACGTTTCTTATGTTTCACATTATTGCAATTTCAATTCACATTACTATTATAATAGGAAGTTTTCCACTGTTTTCCTCACACACCATTGATAAATTCTTCTTTCAATCGTGTTTTTTACTATCACCGTTTGTCTTTTTATGACATTTCCATCTAATAAGTACCGTATTTCTCCCACTTCTGTTTTTGCTTCAACTGGTGCATATAACTGTTTTTTCAGTACAATTTGCAAATGTATTTTTTGATCTTTCCGAATCAAAACCTGTTCCAACTCTGCTGAATCTGTATTTTCTCCATCTTTCATATTTTTCATCCGCACTTTTGCATACGATTTTCCACTTATTTTCCCATTATCCGGAACTCCATTTACAACCGGAATTCTAATATCCACCAATTCTTTTGAAATGTTTTCCTTTCCTATCATGACGTATTCAAATGAATCCAATCCGTATTGCATCAATTTACGTGCATCCTGCCATTTATAGCCCTTATTATTTGGCCAGCCACAACCCAAAAGTGCAACAATTAATTTTTTATTATTTTGTTCCAAAGCACCAACATAACAATATCCTGCCTCACCCGTAAATCCTGTTTTCCCTGCTATTGCACCCTCCATCATTTTCAAAAATGCGTTATGGTTATTACATGTGTACTTGTATACATGTGAGCAATCTTCAAAGTGATATATTTCTGTCTGTGATATTGTCAAAAACTGTTTTGCCTGTACTGAATCCTGTATGCAATATTTCATAATTCGTGCAAGTTCTTCTGCTGTTGTCTGATGACTTCCGTTTTTATCTGAAGCATCTAATCCATTTGGTGTAATAAAATAGGTATTTTTGCACCCTAGACTTTGTGCTTTTTGGTTCATCATATCTGCAAAACCTTCCACGCTGCCTCCAATATGTTCTGCAATCATGACTGCCGCATCATTATGGGACTCCAACATCAATGAATATAACAAATCTCTCAGCAAAATTTTTTCTCCTTCGATAACTCCCAATCGTACTTTAGGCTGATTTGCTGCATTTGAACTTGCTATAACGGCATCATCCAAATCACCATATTCTAATGCAAGAATACAGGTCATAATCTTTGTTGTGCTTGCCATTGCACGCTTTTGTTCTCCGTTTTTTTCAAACAATATCCTTCCGCTTTTTGCATCCATGAGCACCGCGGCTTGAGCATACAAATCACGCGGTTCCTGAATCTTACTTTTTTCAGATGATTCTGTTTCTTTTGCATTTTCTGAGTTTCTGGTAGTATACACCTCAGTTTCATTCGCCATACTCATCAAAGCAGAACCATTTCCTTCATTTGAGCAGATAAAATTATCAAAAAAATAAAAGCCAATGATAAATATCGACGCAAGCATCAACACCCCCATGGCTCTCTTTTTGTTTAATATTCTGTTTTTCTTCAGCATCATAAATTCACCCGACATTATTTATTAACTATTATATGCCAATCTATTTTCTATATGTCTGACAAATTATAACTTTACAAGTGAATCCACATTACAAATTCAATTTCAGTTCTGCTTCATCTTCCGCTTCTTCTTTAAACTGCTCAATTTGATCTGTATTAAGCATTGGAAGTTCATCTAAGGACTGCACACAAAATCTCCGCAAAAATTCTTCTGTTGTTCCAAACAAAATAGGACGTCCTGGAGCGTCTAACCTGCCAACTTCCTCTGCCAAACCATATTCAACCAGCTTATTAACTGCATGATCCGATTTTACACCTCTGATTTTTTCAATCTCGATTTTCGTAACCGGCTGCTTATACGCTATGATAGACATAGTTTCCAATAATACATCTGTTAAAACATGTTTCTTCGGTTGCCTTGCAACACGGATTAAATATTCATAAGCTTCTTTTTTAGTACACATCTGAAACGCATGATCCAACTCAATAATCCGAATTCCTCGATCCTTTGCTTCATATCGTTTCATCAATTTATGTATCAATTCTAACGTTGTCTCTTCATCCTGTTCAATTGCACGTGCAATCTTATTTAACTCAACAGATTCTCCCATTGTAAAAAGAATTGCTTCTATCGCCCCCTGAAGTTCCTTTTCTTTTTTCATTTTATTAACACTCCTGTATCTGAGACTCAATGATAATCTCACCACAAGTCTCTTCCTGCTCTACCTTAATCATTCCGCTCTTCATCATTTCTAAAATTGCAAGAAAGGTTACTACCACATGCATCTTACTTTTTTGCTCCATCAATAATTGTCGGAAACTAAACCTGCCATGTGTTCTTGCGTAAGATTCTACATAAGCCATCTTATCCGGAAGCGGAACCTCTTCTTTTTCTATTTTTCCAAATTTACTTCGAATAGGATCAATCTTCCGTTCCTGTCGCTTCATAACTTCTTCAAATATTTTATGTAATTTCTGCAGATTCAAATCTCCTAACAACAAATCCAAGTCAACCGGCTCTTCATATTTTAAAATCTCATCAGGAACTGACGGATTCTTATACATAATGTACTCCGAATCCATCTCTCTGTCTTTTAGCTCATACGCCATATATTTATACATCTTATATTGTAGTAATTGTTCCACTAGTTCCTGACGCGGATCTTCTTCCTCGCCCTCTTCATTTACTTCCTTCGGAAGCAACATTTTACATTTTATATCTAATAATGTAGCAGCCATCAGCAAAAATTCACTCATAATATTAAGATCTTCTCTCTGCATCTGATGTATATATTCCATATACTGATTTGTAATTTCAACAATTGGAATATCATAAATATCTACTTTGTTTTTATCAATCAGGTGCAAAAGCAAATCTAACGGTCCCTCAAACACCTCTAATTTTATAGGAATCCCCATATGTATTCTCTCTTTACTGTTTACTTATTTGAAATACGATCAATTCTGCCGGATTAAACAACCGAATATTGACTGTATGCGTTCCCAGACCACGACTTACGATTGCTGTCTGATCTCCTTTGACTTTCATCTCGCCTGCATGCTTTGGAAAAAGATGAAATTGCGGTGTTATTACACTTTTACCATTCGGAAGACAAATCAAACCTCCATGTAAATGCCCGGACAAAGTAATATCTGACCCCCATGCCTGATACGCCTCCATATATTCCGGATTATGTGCCAGCAATATTTGAATCTCTTCCTGCTTTGCCGGACCAACCTTTTGTGCTACGTCTTCTTTGGTCACCTTATGAGTTTTCATCTTTTCATATACTTCCAGCTGTAATTCCAATCCGGTCAAACACAACTTATTTCCACCTAACTCTACTTCTGCACTTTCATTTTCCAAAAAATGAACTCCTGCATCAAGCAATCGTTTTTTATATCCAACAAATGCATTTCCATATTTTTCCGGCTTTTCTTTCATACGTTGTTCATGATTTCCATTTGCATAATACACCGGCGCAATCTTACAGATTGCTTCCACAAATCCAGCTGCTGATTCATATGAGATATCTTCTTTTCCAACCAGAATATCTCCTCCAATCAAAATCAGCTCTGGATTTTCCTTCTTTATCTTATCAATCAATTTCTTATTATGTAAGCCATACTCATGATTGTGAAGGTCACTCAAAAATATGATTTTCCCGCTTTTTTCACCATTCCATTTTGGTGACAGTACTTTGTATCTCGTAATACAAAATGTGTGTAATTCTCTTTCAACCTCTGCAAACACGCCCGCTATTAATAACAGAATAACTATACAAAACCACATTTTCCACATATGATATGTTTCCTCGTTTCCTATTATCGTAATAATTTATCATTTTTAATATGACAAATATGCCCAATCCACTTTATATTAACATTTTTCTTTTTGGAATTCAACTGTTGCAATTCAACGTTCCCGCCATATTCTTTTAATTGGATTATCAATATTTTGAGATAATATATTCGAATTACTAAAACAGGATACGAATATAAATAGATTAAATAGTTTTATGGTGTGTGTCCATTGAAAAATAAAAAAATATTGTTTCTAAAGAATTTTTGTCTTATTTTGGGATTGATAATCCTCGTAATAGGAAATCATAATTTCATCCTTTTTGCCAAAGAAAATCCAAACGATTCAAAAACACTTGCCAACATTGAATTACATGCGCCTTCTGCAATCTTAATGGAGGCATCTACCGGAACTATCCTTTACGAAAAAGATCCCGATACACCACGTCCGCCTGCCAGTGTAACGAAAATCATGACAATGCTTCTGATTTTCGACGCTTTGGAAGAAGGGAAAATACACTTGGAGGATACTGTGCCTGTTTCAGAACATGCTGCTTCTATGGGGGGTTCTCAAGTATTTTTAGAGGTTGGTGAAACTCAAAGTGTAGATACCATGCTAAAATGCATTTCTGTCGCAAGTGCAAATGATGCTTGTGTGACGTTGTTGTATAGTAGACATTTTCTATTTTTCATATGGATTTTTAAATCTATAATAAATTTTAATAGAGCCATCTTCCTTTACTTCGATCTTTTCAATTAACTCTATTACAATTTCTCTAGTCAATTCTTCAATATCAATATATTCAGAAAACTTATCAACCCATGTTCTATATTCCTCATCCAACTCCGCACTAATATTTTTTTCATCTTCAAGCTGACATACTTTTACATCAAGCTCCTTTAATTCTTCATCATATTTTTTAATATAATTTTTGTAGTCTGTAATTGGAATAATATCGTCTATATAAGCCTCATATGATTTCTGCTTATATTTTTTGATTTTGTCTCTTTCTATATTGATTATCTCTATTTGTTTTTCAATACTTTCTTCTCGTTTCGATATGGTTGCTGATTTCTTTAAATTATCCACATCATTATCAGATAGGATTTTTCTTGCTTCTTGTTGGATTGACAATAATACGACTTCACATAAATCATCGTAATCAATACTGTGGCTTCTGCAAACAGCATTTCCATGACTTTTATATGTAGCACACATATACCCCACAAATTCATGATTTCCTCTACGTTTATATCTTCGTGACATAGTATGTTTACAATCAGCACAGTACAAAATTCCAGAAAAGATTCCATTATTTTTCGGTGTTTTCATATTTACATCTTTTGTTCGTACCTTTTGCATCTCTTGAACCCTATCAAATATATCTCTGGGGATAATTGCTTCATGTGTGTTCTCAACAATAATCCATTCTGATTGTGGAAGATGTTTTTTCTTCTTATCTTTGAATGATATTGTATTCACTTTATTCTGAACCATATTCCCTATGTAAGTTTGATTGTTTAGGATTTGATGAATCGTCTGATATGACCAAACTTTTGTAGTTTCAATCTCATTTGCATTATAATAATTTAAGCCTTGCACTTTTCTTTTGTAAAGAGTTGGTATCAAAATTCCACGTTCACCTATGATACGTCCAATTTTAGTTTTTCCAACTCCCTGCAAATACAACTTAAAGATTTCACGAACTATATCTGCTGCATATTCATCTATTATCAAGTGATTATGATCCAGTGGGTCTTTCACATATCCGTACGGACATGACGAACCTAAATATTGCCCGTTTTTCATTTTTGCCCGAAACGCACTTCTAATATTTTTGGACAGATCTTCACAATACCACTCATTAACTAACCCATTGATTTGACGAGTTTTTTTATTACTATCATCTGCTGTATCTACTCCATCTGCAACACCTATGAATCTTATGCCTAGAATCTGAAAATCATGATGTAAATATTTTTCAATATGTTCCATGTTTCTTGAAAATCTAGCTTGAGTTTTTGCAATAACCACATTGAATTTTCCCAATTTTGCATCTTCAATCATTCGCTCAAACTCTGGTCTATTGTCATATAGCCCACTTTCATTATCATCTGAATAGGTATCTACTATTTGAAAATCATGTGCTAACGCATAATCTGTCAACAATAATCTTTGATTTTTGATACTTGCACTATCGTCTCCTTCTGAAATTTTATCCATATCTTCTTTTGAGAGTCTAAGATATAACACTGCTTTATTCATATATTTTCTCCAATCTATTTCTAAAGTGCTATACCTCATATGACATTGTATACTTAAAATACTAACATCACATGAGGTATTTTTCTATTGTTTCCTACATATTTTTATTACATTTTTTAAACATTCAACCAATTCTTTATCGCCATAGACAACTTCGACTTCAATCTTCTTTTTTTCTTTTTTCAATATACTTTCACCCCTAACCACTTGATTTATTTATATTCAATTTGTACTATGTCCCATTCAAAAAAGGCTCACTAGAAAAATACTAGTGAACCTGTTTATTCATCTATATTCTGTTGTCAACTGCACATTGCAAGCCGTACATCCCACTTCTGCATTGCTTCATATGCACACATCGGGATTGAGCCCTTACATTTTTCTGCAATGTCTAATATCTTTTTCTTACGCCGTTCTATCACAATATTAAATGCATCTTCATAGCTTTCAAAAATTTCTGATTTTTTATTATTAATCAAATACTGTCCGTTTTCATTCTGATATATGCAATCTCCTTTTCTTCCTTCAAACAAGGTATTCTGATAATGCACCAAAAATACACAAGTTTCTGGCGAGTAGATTTTATTACCTTGTACAAGCAAGTCTTTGTCGAGATCTATCTGGTTACTTTTGCATGGCACATAGTGTTCATCGAACCAAAGCTTAAAATTCGCATAATTCTGCCACTCTTCGCATACATATTTATCTGCATATTCAGGTTTATACTTCTTGTGTACATTCTTGTCGTAACATCTCTGCATCATATCCCGCCATTTGATATATGATTTTTCATAATAACCTTCTGTTCCGACAGTCATTCCGCTATATCCTACTCCGCACAATCCTCTTTTATAATGTGTTGGATTCCATCCGTCTTGCTTATATTCCACTGCATTTATCACTTGCATAATTAAATCTTCTGACAGTGGAAATGCAGATTCTTTCTGTAATTCTGTCAAGCGTTTATACTGTTTTTCCGTAACAGGATATAGATTTTTATAATATAAATCATTCTCATTGTTCAATTGATGCCAAACCTTTTTATTGTTAAGTTTGTCATAGTTCACAATAAAAGTTTCTACTGCCAATTCTTCCGCAAAAACTTTACGCTTTACATATTTGAACGTTTTTGTAGGCTTAACATATTTTTCCTTCTCAAGGGTAAAAATCCTTTTTCCAGTTCTTTTATCTTTACTTCCACGCTGAACTCTATATTGCCCATCCCTATATTCAATTACCCGTCCATGACTACTATACCAGGTATCTTTATAATAAAGAAGTTTTACAAATCTCTCATCTTTGGCAAGAAAATCAATTCCAGAATCCTTCTTTCTCAAAATCCTCGAAGAATCTATTTTTTTATATTTCCTTTTAAAATGCATGGATTCATCTGAAAGATATTGCTCTATTCTCTTTTGTGCAGCAAGATCTCGGTTCTTCTTATTATTACATTCTTTGCATGTTCTTCCCCCTTTAAGCGGAAACTCATTTATCTGAAGTTCTCTCCCACAAACTTTACATTCTTTAGTACCTTTGCCATATTTAATTTTTTTGTCATTATTCAATGTTACCTCCTTTATCTAACCTGACACAAAAATAACCTTGCATCAGTGCAATCCATTGTTTTCTCCCTGATTGCTAGGGACTATATAACAGATGTTTCTAATCGGCACATCTCTAGCCGTTTTTATTTTTGGAAATTAACAGCAGAAAAGCTGTCATAAAGATTTGATTAATTTTTTGCATAATAAAAGACGGTGTAAATGATAAAATAAATATGTACATTTAGTGGAAAATAAAAATGTACAATCAAGGTCAGCATGCTATTGTATTC
>CAKSAJ010000006.1 GCA_934435195.1 uncultured Schaedlerella sp. | reverse complement strand
AATAATGCAAAATCGGCGGTCTAATTTGACCGCCGATAAAAAATCAAAAAATTTACACACTTTGCTTGACAAACTCGGAGTAAATAACAAACGACTATGCCCTCTTGCTCAACTTCGTCGGGCAAGCCCGACTCCAATTCGCTAGATTGCATAGTCGCTTGTTATTTTTGTGGTGTATCGTAGATGGAATGGAAGAGGAGATTTACTTCTTTCCTAACGATTTTAGAATTTCTTCATTTTGCCGTTTCAATTCTTCCATCATGGCTCTTATTTCTTTATTTTCATTTTTTATTCTTTTGTTTTCGCTTTTTATGCTTTCGTTTTCACTTTTTATGCTTTCGTTTTCACTTTTTATGCTTTCGTTTTCACTTTTTATGCTTTCGTTCTCGTTTTTTATACTTTCATTCGCAAATGTCAAATTTTCATTTTCAAGTGCCAAATTTTCATTTTTAAGCATCAAATTTTTATTCTCAAGTGTCATATTTTCATTCTGAGTTCTTAAATTATCGGCTTGTTTCTGCATCTCATCAATCATCAATTCTACTGTATTGCGATCCAGTTCTAATAATTCTTTTGAAAACATTCCCATCACCTCTTCTATGTTGAGGCAAATGTCATACACTTGATTGTAAAGTGCTTTGAAATCGGGATATTGCTCTAATATCTGCACAATATCTTCCGGAGCATCCATAATCAGAAATGCTAACCATGCCTCAAGACGATTGTCTAGTTTTATTGTCTTGTCATTATTGTGCTTAATTTTATTGAAGTTGTCAAGCGTTACGAAGAGATATTTTTGCAGAAGATTCATCTTTGCCCCTGTATCGGATTCTTGCTTAAAACGATGCATATATACGTCTTTGAATTTTTTTAATTCTTGTGGGCTTTGCTGAAATAGAACAATGGTGTAGACGTCTTTTATGTCTTTATAAGACATTTTTGTATGAGAATCGAGTTTCTTTTCTGCTTCCTGTTTTACACGCTTATATTGTCGTAACAACAAATCAGCTGAATAACAGGCACTTCGTTCTCCCGGAAACATGTATCCTATTTTTTGAATTTCTAGATTTACAATACTGCCATCTTCTAATTCAACGACAATGTCCATGATTAATAAAGTTGACTCATCCGCAAGTCTTGTCCCATCATTTGGTAACACTTCCAATATTTTTACTTTTTGATTTAAAAGTAATGATAAAAATTCATTTACCCGCTCGCGATATATTTCCGGATTTAAGATTTCTTTACTTATAAAATCATACATCATTTTTACACCACGTGCACCGGTACAGAAGTTGATAAAATCTTGTCTTGCTTCTTCTTTCCAACTATAGAAAATTGATTTTAGTTTTGGTTTTTCCTCTATCTCGGCCATTAATTGTTCTTTCGTCCGAATCATAGGGAAATACTGTTGCAGTTTGTTTGTCATAGGCATTTTCCTCCATTTTTAATATTTTGTTGTTTTTCATATCGGATTTTGTTTCTGAAATTGAAACCCGAGATGAGAGCCTTACGGCTATAGATGTATCCGGAGAAAAGACGTTCTCCGAAGATATGGTTATCATAGCATGAGTTTGGAGTGTTGTAAAGATAACTTCTGTGTTATTTTTTTGATGCTGTGGTATCTGCATGGCTAGGATATTTGCTATCGCAGATGCTTTCCACACCGCCTGCTAAACTGTATATTGTAAAACATAAAACTTCTTCCTTTACATAACTTAAATTTCGTGATATGGTATCACTACATCTTCAGGGAATTTCTTTTCTCTGGATTTTCTAAGCCGCAAGGCTCTCATCTCGGGTTTCGATTTCTGAAACATAATCCGATATGAAAAGAAATGCTTTTGACAAGTTGATAATTGGAAAATTCTCCTTTATTTTTCACTTCTATGATGATTTTTTGTTGTCTCTTTGTCATTGCATTAAGTAACTGGAAACTTTATAATGAAAGGAGACTTTAATTGAAGAAAGATACAAAAGATACGATTCAATGGCATCCGGCTTTTCAAGCTTCAATCCAGATTGAATTTGAAGCCGAAGCCGAAAAGCTCACCTTTGAGCCGGAGCATTTGCTTTCTAAAAAGCCTATGCAAATGGACGAATTGATCATCAGGGTTGCTGAAAACGAAGCAATTCACAAAAATATTGGCAGGATTTTTAGACGATACAATATCATCGAATACAAAAGTCCCGATGACAACCTGACAATCAATGATTTTTACAAAGTGTACGGATACTGCTGTTTTTATCAGTCGGACACAGATAAAATTTGCGAAATTCCACCGGAAGAATTGACCATTACTTTCATTTGTAATCATTTTCCAAGAAAAATGGTGCAACATTTGAAGGAATTTCGTGGACTGAACATTATTCATGTGGAAGCTGGAATTTATTATATTACCGGCGATGCTTTTCCGATGCAGCTTTTGGTGACAAAGGAATTAGATCCGAAAGAAAATCTCTGGTTACAGAGTTTACGCAATAACATGTCCAAACCTGAGGAAATCAAAGTACTTCTCAAGGAATACGAAGCAAAAAAATCATCGAAATTATATCAAGCTGCAATGGAAGTTATTACCCGGGCGAACTGGGATGCAGTAAAGGAGGTTAAAGAAACTATGTGCGAAGCATTGAAAGAATTAATGGCGGAGGAATTCCAAGAACAGGAAGAACTGGTGACAAAGCGAGTGACAGAACAAGTAACGGAAGAATTTATCCGAACTTTATCTAAATCGATCACTGATGTTGATAAGCTTGCTGAACTTTTGAATTTACCTGTGGAACAGATTAATAAAGTATTGAATAAGTAATGGGAGTTTAGCAAAAGCTCGACTCCAATTCGCCAGATTGCATAATTGCTTGTTATTTTTGTGGTGTTGCAGCATCTGCAAGACTGGGATATTCGCTGTTTCGGATGCTTTTTTGATGCTGTGGTATCTGCATGGCTAGGATATTTGCTGTTGCAGATGCTTTCCACACCGCCTGCTAAACTGTATATTGTAAAACATAAAACTTCTTACTTTACACAACTTAAATTTCATGATATGGTATCACTACATCTTCTGGGAATTTCTTTTCTCTGAATTTTCTAAGCCGCAAGGCTCTCATCTCGGGTTTCAATTTCTGAAACATAATCCGATATGAAAAGAGATGCTTTTGACAAGTTGATAATTAGGGATTTCTATATTCTTTTTCACTTCTATGATGATTTTTTATTGTCTCTTTGTCATTGCATTAAGTAACTGAAAACTTTATAATGAAAGGAGACTTTAATTGAAGAAAAGTACAAAAGATACGATTCAATGGCATCCGGCTTTTCAAGCTTCAATCCAGATTGAATTTGAAGCCGAAGCTGAAAAACTCACCTTTGAGCCGGAGCATTTGCTTTCTAAAAAGCCTATGCAAATGGACGAATTAATTATCAAAGTTGCTGAAAACGAAGCAATTCACAAAAATATTGGCAGGATTTTTAGACGATACAATATCATCGAATACAAAAGTCCCGATGACAACCTGACAATCAATGATTTTTACAAAGTGTACGGATACTGCTGTTTTTATCAGTCGGACACAGATAAAATTTGCGAAATTCCACCGGAAGAATTGACCATTACTTTCATTTGTAATCATTTTCCAAGAAAAATGGTGCAACATTTGAAGGAATTTCGTGGACTGAACATTATTCATGTGGAAGCTGGAATTTATTATATTACCGGCGATGCTTTTCCGATGCAGCTTTTGGTGACAAAGGAATTAGATCCGAAAGAAAATCTCTGGTTACAGAGTTTACGCAATAACATGTCCAAACCTGAGGAAATCAAAGTACTTCTCAAGGAATACGAAGCAAAAAAATCATCGAAATTATATCAAGCTGCAATGGAAGTTATTACCCTGGCGAACTGGGATGCAGTAAAGGAGGTTAAAGAAACTATGTGCGAAGCATTGAAAGAATTAATGGCGGAAGAATTTCAAGAACAGGAAGAGCTGGTGACGAAGCGAGTGACGGAGGAAGTGACGAAACGAGTAACGAAACAAGTAACAGAACAGGTGACCGAACAAGTGATCGAAGAATTTATCAAAACTTTATCTAAGACTATCACTGATGTTGATAAGCTTGCTGAACTTTTGAATTTACCTGTAGAACAGGTTAATAAAGTATTGGATAAGTGATGGGTTTAGCAAAAGCACTCCCACACTAAATAACAAGCGACTTGCCCTCTTACTCAGCTTCGTCGGGCAAGCCTGACTCCAATTCGCTAGATTGCATAGTCGCTTGGTATTTTTGTGGTGTCGTTGTATCTGTATGGCTGGGATATTTGCTGTTGCGGATGCTTTTTGGAGATGCGGTGGTATCTGCATGGCTAGGATATTCGCTATCGCAGATGCTTTTTCCTTGCCAGTCATGTATAATCGCATCTGCAACCTGCCTATTCTATAACTTGCAGATGCTTCCGCTCAAAAATGTCATCTTTCCCCAAAGCAATGGCAGACTGCTCGCACAGTCTGCCACCTAATATCATTTATCCTCTTTATTAAATATCGCTTCGTCCTTTTATCTTCGCTACTAGTTTGCCATCTTCAACCTGTAATAAGATCACATCCCCTGTTCCGACATTTCCTTCAAGAATCAGTTTTGCGGCTAATGTATCAACGTGTTTCTGCAGATATCGTTTGAGTGGTCTTGCACCGTAAGTTGGATCGTAACCGCCATCTATAACGAAGCTTTTTGCTTCTGGTGTCAATTCAATGGAGATTTCTTTATCTTCCAGTCTCTTGTTTACATCTGCGATCATTAAATCTACAATTGAGCCGATGTTTTCTTTGGTCAATGGTTTGAACATGATAATCTCATCAAGACGGTTCAGGAATTCTGGTCTGAAATGTGCTCTTAAATCTTGCATTACCATTTCTTGATTTTCTGGCTTGATTTCGCCGTTGTCCTGAATTCCATCCATCAGGTAGGATGATCCAATGTTGGATGTCATGATTAATATTGTATTTTTAAAGTCTACTGTACGGCCTTGTGAGTCTGTGATACGACCATCATCCAGTACTTGCAAAAGTACGTTGAATACGTCCGGATGTGCTTTTTCAATTTCATCGAACAGTACAACGGAGTATGGTTTTCTACGAACTGCCTCTGTCAACTGACCGCCTTCATCGTATCCGACATATCCCGGAGGAGCTCCGATCAGACGGCTCACGGAATATTTCTCCATATATTCACTCATATCGATACGGACCATGTTGTTCTCGTCATCAAACAGGCTTTCTGCCAGTGCTTTGGCAAGCTCTGTCTTACCTACACCGGTTGGTCCTAAGAACAGGAATGAACCGATTGGTTTGGATGGATCTTTGATACCTGCTTTGGAACGGATGATTGCTTCTGTAACTTTTGTTACGCCTTCATCTTGTCCAATGACACGTTTGTGCAGTTCTTCGTCGAGATGAAGGGTCTTGCTTCGCTCGCTCTCGTTGAGTTTTGCTACCGGAATTCCTGTCCATCTGGAAATGATTCTGGCGATTTCATTATCTGTGACGCTTTCATGTACCAAACGTAAGTCTTTCTCTTTAATATGTGCTTCCTCTTCTTCTAATTGTTTTTGAAGCTGTGGAAGTTTTCCATACTGCAGCTCGGCTGCTTTTTCCAGATCGTATGAGCGCTGTGCTTTTTGGATATCATTATTGATCTGTTCAATCTCTTCACGGATTTTCTGAACACGCTCTACGGAATGTTTTTCATTATCCCACTGTGCTTTCTGTTTTGAATATTGTTCTCTGAGTTCTGCAAGCTCTTGCTGTAAATGTTCCAGTCTTTCTTTGCTTAATCGGTCTTCTTCTTTTTTAAGTGCTGCTTCTTCGATTTCGAGCTGCATAATCTTTCTTCGCAGTTCATCCATCTCGGCCGGCATAGAATCCAGTTCTGTCTTGATCAATGCGCATGCTTCATCGACAAGGTCGATTGCTTTATCTGGAAGGAAACGGTCTGATATATATCGGTTGGACAATGTTGCCGCTGCCACAAGTGCTCCGTCTGTGATCTTAACGCCATGGTATACTTCATAACGTTCTTTCAGTCCACGAAGGATGGAAATGGCATCTTCAACGCTTGGTTCATCTACTAAAACCGGCTGGAAACGTCTTTCAAGTGCTGCGTCTTTCTCGATATATTTTCTATATTCGTCCAGAGTTGTAGCACCGATACAATGTAACTCGCCTCGTGCAAGCATTGGCTTGAGCATATTTCCTGCGTCCATGGAGCCTTCTGTCTTGCCTGCTCCGACAATTGTATGCAGTTCATCAATGAAGAGAATAATCTTGCCTTCGCTGTTCTTTACTTCTTCCAATACTGCTTTCAGACGTTCTTCGAATTCACCACGATACTTTGCTCCTGCTACGAGTGCACCCATATCCAGTGCGAAAATGATCTTATCTTTCAGGCCTTCCGGCACATCTCCTCTTACAATTCGCTGTGCAAGACCTTCTACTGCTGCCGTTTTACCAACACCTGGTTCACCGATTAGAACCGGATTGTTCTTTGTCTTACGTGAAAGGATTCGGATTACATTACGAATCTCAGCATCTCGTCCGATAACCGGATCCAGCTTCTGCTCTCTTGCACGCTCAACCAAATCGGTACCATATTTTGCAAGTGCATCGTAAGTTGCCTCTGGATTATCACTTGTTACTTTCTGATTACCTCTGACACTGGACAATGCCTGGAGAAATGAATTGCGGTCGATTCCGAACTCTCGAAACAGTGCTTTCATCTCTCTGCTTGCATGTTTTAACAATGCAAGGAACAAATGCTCAACTGAAACGTATTCGTCTCCCATCTGTTTGGCCTCGTCTTCTGCATGGATCAATACATTATTCAGATCCTGTCCGACAAACACCTGTCCTCCTTGCACCTTTGGTCTTTTATTGATTGCTTCTTCTACACGATTGATAAACAATGTGCCTTGAACGTTCATCTTCTCTAATAATTTTAAAATCAGGCTGTCATCCTGTGTGATCAGTGCGTAGAGTAAATGTTCCTGTGCGATCTCCTGATTGCCATAATCATAGGCAACCTTCTCACAAGACTGAACTGCCTGCAATGAATTCTGTGTAAATTTATTAATGTTCATAATACAAACCCCCTTTTTTATAAAAATTGGTTGCTAAATGGTAGTTTTTAAAAGCGTTCTAAAAGCTACCACGAATCTTTCTTGTTCTATTTACTCTATAACAATACCACTGCTTTTTTTGTTTGTCAACACTTTTGTTAGCACTTTTTAAAGGTGAGTGCTAATTTTTATTTTCATGTCTCTTTTCAGATACCAATCTGCTTTCGCACGCTCTCATCTATGGTTCCATAAAATGAGAAACACTTACTTTCGCCACATAAGAAAAAGGGCGCTTTCGCACCCTTTTCTTACTTCGCATTACTTGCTGCAATTTTTACTCTGCTCCACAGATCACTGATGATCTTCTTTGTTTCTTCATTATATTCAAATATTTCATCGTTCGGATTATCACTTCTTGGAATGTACGCATTGATTCCTTCGAATTCTCCGCCTGCTCCGGAGAGATCATCCATAACTTCTTTATTTGCTGCAGTGTACCCTATATAGCTTGAGTTATCATAAGCTCCGTCATAGTCGCTTGCATAGTTGATAAATGCATATGCGAGGTCCGGATTTTTTGCATTTTTCGGAATGACCATCGCGTCAGACCAGAGGTTTGTTCCGCTTTCCGGTAAATAATAACCCATGTTTTCATTTTCTGCCATGACATAGGTTGCATCTCCTGAATAAATCAGTCCTAATGCTTTTCGGCCCTGTGCCATGTTGTCAATGATCTCGTCCATAACGATTTCCGGTTCCATCGTCTGCACGCACTGAAGGAGCCAGTCATAAGCCTCCTGGATTTCTTTTTCGTTCGTTGTATTCATGGAATATCCCAATGCTTTCAACGCCATCATAAAGGAATCTCGCTCTGAATCGTAGAGATAGATATCTCCTTTATATTTTTCATCAAGGAAAATGTTGTAGCCTTCTTTTTTCAAATCTTCGATATCTACCTTAGTTTTGTCGTAAATGATTCCGACTGTTCCCCAGAAATATGGGATTGAGTATTCATTTCCCGGATCGTATGCCAGATCTTTTACGCCATCATCGAGCTTATCAAGGCAATCTAGTTTTGAGTGATCTAATTTTTGCAAATACCCTTCGCCTATCAATCTCTGGATCATGTAATCACTTGGAACAAGAATATCGTAGGATTCTCCATTTGCGACTTTGATATACATTTGTTCATTGGAATCAAAATTTTCCATAACAACGGTTGCCCCAGTCTCTTTCTGGAAATCGTTGATGATATTTTCACCGGTATATTCGCCCCAGTTGTAAATGTGCAAGGTCTGGCCTTCAAACGGCTTTGATGCCGCTTTGTTTCCGGATACATTTACAAAAGCCACAATTGCTAACAATGCACATACTGCTGCCGTTGCCGGGTAAACGAATTTTCTTCGGCCTACATTTTCTTTTTTTGCACGTTTTGAAGCTACGACCGGTGCAATGTTAATGATTACCAGCGCTATTGTAATAATGACAACAACAAGTGTTGACACTGCATTGATACTTGGATTTACACGTTTACTCATCGTATAAACTACAATGCTTAAGTTTTTTACGCCGCGTCCTGTCACGAAGTATGAAATAATAAAATCGTCTATTGACATGGTAAATGCAATCAGTGCTCCAGAAACAATTCCCGGTGTGATCTGCGGCACAATGGCTTTTGTCAATGCCTGCCACGGTGTCGCTCCCAAATCCATTGCCGCATCTGCGATGTTTGGATCGAGTGAACGGATTTTTGGCATGACCGACAAAATTACATATGGTATACAAAATGCGATATGTGCCAGAAGCATTGTCACATAGCCTTTTTCTATTTTAAATGTAATGAACAGCAGCATAAATCCAATCGCTGTTACGATTTCCGGATTCATCATCGGCAGATTGTTTACCTGTTCCATCAGATCTCGGATGACCTTTTTGGACTTGCTTAAACCGATTGCCGTGATTGTTCCGATAATTGTTGAAATGATTGTTGCGATGATTGCCACGCTAAATGTTGTGGATAATGCGCTCATCATATCTCCGGAATCCATCATATGCTGATACCAGCGCAATGAGAATCCGGTAAATTTTGTCAATGATTTTCCATCATTGAATGAAAAAATAACCATATATATAATTGGAAGATAGAAGAACATGATCGTCAAAATCAGAAGTATCTTACCAAATGGATGCTTATTTTTTTTCATTGGATCATGCCTCCTTTCCACCTGCATTTCGTTTTTCAGTTTTACGCACTGCCATCATAAGTAGCATCATGATAACTGCCATGATCATAGAGATGGCACTTCCGAAGTTCCACTCTCCTACTGTAATAAACTGGTTTTCAATCATATTTCCAATAAGGAAATACTGACCTCCTCCTAACAGTTTTGGAATGAAGAATGAGCTTACTGCCGGCAAAAATACTAATGTAATTCCGTTGATCACTCCCGGCAATGATAATGGCAGGGTAACGCGTCTAAATGTCTGCGCCGGACTTGCCCCCAAATCTGCGCTTGCTTCTAATAAGGAAGTATCCATTTTACACAGGGATGTCTGAATCTGCAAAATCATAAATGGCAGGAAGTTGTATACCATACCAAGCAATACGGCACCTTCTGTGTAAAGGAGCTTTATGTGTCCAAGACCTACGAGGCTTAATATTTTCTGAATCAATCCGCCATCACTTAAGAGGCCGATCCATGCATAAGTACGCACAAGCATGTTGATCCACATTGGAATTGTAATGCATAAGATTAACATGTTCTGTGTTTTTTCTTTTGTTCTTGCAATGTAATATGCAATCGGATATCCAAGCAGCAGACAGATGATGGTTGTCTTGATTGCAATTGCAAGTGAGCGCCACAGAATCAGTAAGAAATCTTTGTCGGTAAAGAATTTGATGTACTGATCCAGTGTTATCGAGAAGGATATGATGCTGTTTCCAGGCTCTGTGATAGAGTAAAGGAAAATCAGTGCCATCGGAAGCACGAGCATCAGCACCGCCCACACGATATATGGGATTGCTAACTGTGAAAATTTCTTCATATTAGAATACCACCTTCGACATAACATGGATATCTTCCGGGAAGAATGTCAGCCCGACTTCCTGACCTTCCTCGGAATAGTCTGTTGTGTGGATTTTAAACTCACGACCTGTCGTTGAGAATGTGATCTTATATACACCTTCTTTTACATTTTCCGGCTCAAAATCGTAATCGACACTTAAATCTACACTCTGGTCTTCGTCTGTCAGCTTCCAGCCTTGTGCATTTGCCCATGTCTTCAAATCTGTATCCAGTGCCTGGGATTCTATGATTTCATCCACTGTCTTTGAGAAGTTAAATGCCATAACACCTTCATTTGCTCTCTCATTTTTAACGAAAGACTGATTGACAACAAAAATATTTCTTTGTACACTTGTTCCTTTCGATGTTGAGAAGGTAACCGGATATTCTCCTTCTTCCGGCTTCAAATCATAATCAATTCTTGCGATGGAAATGTACTCGTCTGTCTTTGGATCCCATGCCTGTGCATTTGAGAAAGCGATAATTTCTTTATCATCAAGTGCTTCCACATCTTCCACATCGACGTAGAAATCGCTGGCACTGATTTTTTCTGTTCCGTCTTCGCTTGTCACATCACGGTTATGTACTACTCGCATGTTTACGGTCACACTTGTTCCCGGTACAGTCTCAACAATAATCTCGTAGTGGACTCCTTTAAAGAGTACGCTCTGTACTTCTCCGGTAAGTTTTCCGTCTTTGACATCGACGATATCGATATCTTCCGGACGTAATACTACATCTACCGGTTCGTCTTTCTTAAATCCAAAATCTACACAGTCAAATGTTACATCATCAAATCGTACCTTGTAATCTTCGAGCATTCTTCCGGAAATGATGTTGCTCTCACCGATGAAATTGGCTACATATACGTTTGCCGGCTCGTTGTAGATTTCTTCCGGTGTTCCGACCTGCTGGATTTCTCCGCCTTTCATAACAACGATCTTGTCTGACATTGTCAGTGCTTCTTCCTGATCATGTGTTACAAAAATAAATGTGATTCCTACTTCCTGCTGTATACGTTTTAACTCATACTGCATCTCTTTGCGCAGCTTCAAATCCAGTGCCGCCAATGGTTCGTCTAATAATAAGACCTTCGGCTCATTTACAAGGGCGCGGGCAATCGCTACTCTCTGCTGCTGTCCTCCGGAAAGCAGGGTTGTATTTTTATCTTCATACCCTTCCAGACCGATGAGTTTGAGCATCTTCATAACCTTCTGGTCAATGATATCCTTACTCATCTTTTTTATCTTGAGACCAAACGCAATATTTTCATAAACGCTTAAATGTGGAAATAATGCGTATTTCTGGAATACTGTATTCAACTCACGTTCATATGGGGGTTTTTGACTGATTTCTTCTCCATCAAACATCACGCTTCCCTCGTCTGCATCCAGGAAACCTCCCAGAATTCGAAGCAATGTAGTTTTACCGCATCCACTTGGTCCCAACAGGGTCACAAATTCATTTTCATAAATATCCAGATTGATACCTTTTAATACAATCTGTCCATCAAAATTTTTTACAATGTTACGGAATTCAATAATTTTTTTCTTATCCATTGTCCTCTCCCTTCTTTTGTAATCTGTCGACTACGATTTTTCTTTTTTATAACTCTATTCCTTATGAAATATCTTATCTCAGTCGAGAAGACTGAGATAAACGCTCCGCGAGGATGCGCAGTGATTCTGTAAAGAATGTGTCAGCTTACGCTGACCAGAATCACGCGCCAAGTCTCGCGACTGCTCGACTTGAATTGTTTCTATCTCATAAACACGTAAAGGAAAAATGCAAAATAGCAAACTAAAAAGAGAATTCCTTCTTTTCTTTGAATCTCGCGTTTGCTGATTGCTGATACATACACGATGATACTTGCTATGATTAAAATAATCGTATCATACACGGCTGTCACATCGAGTGTGATTGGTGTGATAAAGGAAGACACTCCCAGTATCAATAGGATGTTGAAAATGTTGGAACCGACAACATTCCCTACTGCAAGGTCATTTTCACCTTTTCTTGCTGCTACAACGGATGTAACCAGCTCTGGAAGCGATGTTCCAAGTGCTACGATTGTAAGACCGATAAATGTCTGGCTCCATCCAAATGTCAATGCGATATTCGATGCGCTGTCTACGACCAGATTACCGCCCCACACAATTCCGATTAATCCGATTACGATATAAATGCCGCTCTTTAGCGGGCTCATCGTCTTATACTCTTCCTCTTCCATATCTTTCGCTTCTGCTCTGGAGCGAAGTGCGGATTTTACAGTTGCATATATATAAAGAACAAACAAAATCAAAAACAGTAGTCCTGCCCATCTTCCCAGGACAAATCCCTGGTTTCCGTCCAATATTTTCATAATAGAAAAGTCAGAATCTACAAGCAGTAAAATAATTGTAATCAAGATTGAAAATGGAAACTCTTTTTTAAGTAGAGACCATTTTGCCGCTACGGGTTTTACCAATGCACAACATCCTAAGACAACCAGCAGGTTAAAAATATTGGAACCTAGCACGTTGCTGACTGCCAGGTCGTTGCTTCCCCGAAGTGCTGCCGTCACACTGACCGAGAGCTCCGGCATACTTGTTCCAAATGCTACGACTGTAAGACCGATGATAATTGTCGGCACCTTCAATATTTTTGCCACGCTGGAGCTTCCGTCTACGAAAAAGTCTGCCCCTTTGATCAACAATACAAATCCAATGATCAATAATATATAATCCATATTTTTTCTCCTTCATCCTGCGTAATTCACGTATCTTTCATGATAAAATCCAATGCATTTTCTGTCAAGGAACTTCTATTTATTTTTACATAAATTTTCGCATAATTTTTCTTTTGTGCTTTCTTTTTCTCTATAGCTTTTCTTTTGAATCTGGGTTATAATAAATTAACAGTTCTATTATTCTTCAAGTCGAGCAGCTACTTACCACTTGAAAGAGGTGGGAGTCTTCTCGACTGAGATAAATTTTACAGATACTCTGTAAACAGCAGCTCATTTTTTTATTCTGAAAATCAGAGTATAAGGGGGAATGTACATCATGAAAACACTCAATCCTAGTCGGAACGATTTAAAAAAACTTGCCGCTTCTCGTGTTCCTGAACTTTTGTATCAAACCGAATATTCTTTTGTCGGTTTAATTGACCTTAATCATCATACGATTAGCAGATGTCGTCTTGATGCTAAATCCGGTGAAGATTTTCTTACTTCCACTGATTCTTACGAACGGATTTGTGAATTGATGAAGCGTCTTTATATTTCCCCGGCAGATTATGATTATTTTGATTCTCATAATCCTCTGCCAAAAATCAAACACGCTTTGGATACACAGGGCAATTATTATTATACCCTGCATCATGTGAAAGATGATAAAACACAGATTGTGCGGTATAATTTTGTTTATTTTGATAAAGAGCAACAGCTTGTTTTAAGCACGATCCAGGATATCAGCTATCTTGCTTATCAGGATTTTTTAACCGGTGATCTGAATCGTATTGGATTTTACCACATCGTTTCAAATATTATTAAAAATGACCCTCATACTGACAAGTTTTCTCTTCTTTTTATTGACTTCAAGGAATTTAAAGCATTGAATGAGATTCTCGGATTTGAGGGTGGTGATGCATTTCTCCATCATTTTCATAATGAGCTTCAGAATTGCTTCTTGAATCCAATTGCTGCTGCAAGACTGACTTCCGATCATTTTGTCTGTCTTGTAGAACGTAAATATCTGGATTATGAACAATTGCCACAGCTTTTGAGGCAATCCTTCACATATCATGATAAAAATATTCTTATTTTTGCGAAATGTGGTATTTATCATATTCATGACCGGCATGTTTCTGTAAGTGGTATGTGTGACCGTGCCCATCTGGCTTGTCAGCATATTGAGAATGAATATTTACAGCCTTATGCCATCTATGATTTGAAGATGAAGGAGATCTATATGGCGCAGTCCCAGATTCGACGCAATATCGGACAGGCTTTGGAAAATAATGAATTGCAGGTATATTATCAGCCAATCTTTAGTGCTGCAACAGACAAGATTGTCGGTGCAGAAGCTCTGATTCGCTGGATTCACCCGGAGAAAGGGATGGTTTCCCCAGGTGTTTTCATTCCTACGCTTGAAAAAAATGGTCATATTTCGGTGTTGGATAAATTTGTATCTGACATGATTTCACTCTTTCTACACAGGCGTCATGATGCCGGTAAAAAGGTAGTTCCGATTTCTATGAATATTTCGCGGATGGATTTTTATGATCCTGATATGTTAAATGCACTTGTAGAAGAGTTTTCAAACGATGAATTTCTCTGTTCACATAAGATGTTAGAGCTTACTGAAAGTGCTTATATTTCTATTAACAGTCTGGATCTGCATCCTTTGAAACAGATTCAGAATCAAAATGTAAGAATTTTATTAGATGACTTTGGAAGTGGATTTTCTTCTTTCAGCACGATTACAGACTATGATTTTAACATTTTAAAACTGGATATGGAATTTATACGTTCTATTGGGAAGAATCCGAAAATTGAATCTGTCCTGCGCACCATCATTTCCATGGCTCATGAACTTGGCATCAAGGTCATTGCCGAAGGTGCTGAAACAGACGAGCAGGTAAACTTCTTAAAATCTGTAAACTGCGATTTTATACAGGGGTATTATTATTCCAAGCCGGTCCCACAAGATGTTTTTGAAAATATGTTAGATGAGCTATAATAATTCATGTTAACTTCCATTCTATACAAAAAGTTCTCTTTCGGAAAATGGTTTTCATCCTTTCCAAAAGAGAACTTTTCGCTTGTTTTTTGTATCAAAAATGTTATTTTAGAAACATTATTCTTTCTTCTTCGATTTGAAGATAGTCCGGTATTCCATTTGTCTCAACCATATTTTCCTTCTCTCTCTGCACAAACCAGCAGATAGAAGGTTTCTTCGGATTTGCAGGATTTAAATAATACTGATTTTCAAACGGAAGCTCTGACATGCTTTTTAATCGTACTTCTATACAATTTTCTCTTTTCTCTCCCCATACCGGCACAAAATCATGTGCACGATATCCGATGCAGGTACATCCTTTTGGCACTTCTTCTTTCAGTTGTAATGTAACTCCCCAATCCGGCAAAAGGATTTTGTTCGGAGATTCTGTATATTGCATTTCAGCAAAATTTTTACATCCGGTCAATTTTGCTGCTGCGCGATATTGAGGGTTACTAAAGATTTCTTTTGTCTTTCCGGCTGTGATTACACTTCCCTGATCCAAAATCAGCAGCTCTTCACAAAAGCGATATACTTCGTCGCGGCTATGAGAAACCATAATTACTGTTCCTTCGTAATCCTTCAACAGCTCTTCAAGTTCCTGTTGCAAATGGTCTTTCAAAAATACGTCCAATGCGGAAAATGGTTCGTCTAACAGTATCACATCCGGGCTGTATGCCATGATTCTTGCCAGTGCAACCCTTTGCTGTTGTCCGCCTGAAAGTTGACCGGGCAGACGTTTTAACAATTCCTGAATCTGGAATTTTTCTGCCATCTCCCTGACTCGTTTTTCTTTTTCCTGCTTACTTCCTTTTAATCCCGTCGCAATATTTTGAGCTACCGTCATCGTCGGAAATAATGCATAGTTTTGAAATAAATATCCGATTTTTCTTTTCTGCGGTTTTAAATTCACTTTATTTTTAGAATCAAATAGTACATGTTCGCCAATCTGGATTTTTCCTTCTGTCGGAGTTTCAATCCCGGCAATACTTTTCAATGTCATACTTTTTCCGCATCCGGAAGCACCCAGAATTCCTATTCTTTTTGATGCGCTTTCAAACTTTACATTCAGCTCAAACTCCCCGAGCTTTTTCTGAACATCTACACTTATTGCCATTTTTTTATCTCCTTTTTAATTAGCGTCTGATTTATTTCAATTTTCACTTGTGTTTACCAGCGTTTGACCTGTTTCATTTTCTTGCCTGCAAATATATTCATTAACACAACAATGCCAAATGCAATTGCCATTACAATTGCAACCCACACTCCGGCTGTCAGATAATCACCGTCTTGAATAACCATTGCGATCTTCTGTGAGATGGTTCCTGTCTTTCCGGGAATATTTCCGGCAAGCATAGATGTTGCGCCATATTCTCCCAATGCCCTTGCAAATGTAAGGATTGTTCCGGATGCAATTCCCGGGCCGGCAGTCGGAATGACTACCTTCCAAAATATTTTCAAATCGGACATTCCAAGTGTTCTTCCGGCGTAAACAAGATTTACGTCGATTTGTTCAAAGGCTGCTCTTGCGTTTCGATACATCAATGGAAATGCGATCACTGTCGCTGCAATTATGCAACCAAGCCAGCTCTGAACAACTTTAATATCAAACGTTTCATATAAGAAGATTCCAAACGGACGACGTCTGCTAAATATAAGTAGCAAGAAAAATCCTGCTACTGTCGGAGGTAAAACCATTGGAAGAGTCAGAATGCCATCCAACACTGCTTTTACTCCAGGTGATGCTTTTACAATTTTACGTGCAGCAAAAATTCCTAAAAAGAAGGAGAAGATTGTTGCTACGATTCCTGTTTTTAATGAAATCCATAATGGACTCCAATCTAATGTCTTGATGACTTCTATCACTGCTTCCATGTTTTTTTCCTTTCTGACGGGCATCCGCTATCCGCAAATGCCCTCTTTTTTCTGATTACTGTTTCTTCTTCTGATTAAAATGTACTGCTTATTCTACGTTTGTATCGAAATAGTATGAATCAAATACTGCTTTTGCTGCATCTGATGTGATAAATTTGATAAAATCATCCGCTGCTTTGTTCTGTGCTTCATCTGCTTCATCATTCTGAACGCATGCGATTGGATAGATTACATTTCCTGTCAGATCATAGCTTACTTTCTGAAGGATATCCAGTTTATCTTCATATCCATATGTATCTGAGTAATATGTTGTTCCCACTTCGCAAGAACCCTCTACAACTGCCGAAAGCACTTTACTTACGTTATCCTGCTCGCTGATCTCGACTCCGCCTAAAGCATCCGAGATTTCCTGTGTTGTGATTGTGGATACGTCATCTACTTTATTTAATGTTCCGAGGTTTACAAGTGCCTGACGAGTATATTTTCCAACCGGAACACTTCCGCCTGCCAGAGCGATGCTGCTTGCTTCGTTTAAGTTCTCAAGTCCTGTAACCTTTGTACCACTGTCTTTTAATGATACTACAACTACCTGGTTGTTTACAACATTTGCACGAGTTCCATCTACTACAAGCCCGTCTTTTTCCAACTGATCCATCTGTTTCTGAGCTGCTGAGAAGAAAATATCACATTCATAACCTTCTTCAATCTGTGTCAGCAGTGTTCCTGAACTGTCTGCGTTATATGTAATTTTTACTTCTGGATGTTCTTTGTTGTATTCTTCTGCAAGCTCTGTCATAACTGTGTTTAAGCTGGCTGCGATAAATACCTGGATTTCTGTTTCTTCGGCATCATCTGTTTTTGCTGTCTCTTCTGTTTTTGTTTCTTCTTTCGTATCTTTCGAATCTGAGCTTCCTCCACATCCTACAAGTCCTACTACCATTGCTGACGCAAGCATCATTGCTAAAATTCTTTTTTTCATCTTGTTCCTCCTTGATGACTTTGTGTAAATATTTGTTGCACGCGAATATTTTTTCAAAACTATTCGCTATGTAAAATAGAAAGCAGTTAGGGAGCTGCTTCTGTTTACAATCATTCTATTCAGACCTCGCTAAGCGTTAATCACGCGGTAACACTCCGAGCAGCGGCTCGAAAGTACCTCGCCTGCTGTCGTAGTGTACGGTAACGCTAAGCTCGAAAAGACCTCGCTAAGCGTTACCGCATTCCCCATCTGTTCCACGAAGGATTCCGAGTCCGTGCCCCAGTGCCGGAAGGATGTATTCTAAGCTTTCTTTTACTGCTTTTGGGCTTCCCGGCAGGTTGATGATCAATGTTTTTTTTCTGATTCCGGCTACGGCTCGGCTAAGCATTGCGCGATTTGTAATACTTAAAGAATAGTATCTCATCGCCTCAGCAATACCCGGTGCCATCTTGTCGCAGACAGCGATTGTTGCTTCTGGTGTTACGTCTCTTTCTGCAAATCCGGTTCCACCTGTTGTAAATACTACATTGATCTGTCTTTGGTCTGCCAGTCTGCAAAGCTGTCTTTCTATCTTTGCTTTTTCATCCGGCAAAATCATTTTTTCTATAATCTGATATTTAGAGTCTGTATATTCTTCTAATATCTGCTGAATCATCGGACCGCTTTTATCTTCGCGCTCTCCTGCATAACCTTTATCACTTAATGTAACGATTGCTGCGGTAAATGGTCTGTCTTTTGGAAGTGGTAACTGAATGACTTCATCGCCTGGTTTTATCACGCCGCCTTTTATAACTTCTGTAAATACGCCTTCACGCGGCATAATGCAATCGCCCATCTTTTTGTAAATTTCACAATGACTATGGCAATCTTTTCCTATCTGTGTTAACTCTAAAATTGCTTCTCCTATCTGAAATCTTGTTCCGACCGGGATTGTTCGAAGATCAAATCCTTCTACAAGAATATTTTCTCCAAAGGCACCGTAATCAATTTCTGCGCCCTTTTTCTGGAACTCATCGAACTTTTCAAATGAAAGCAGGCTTACTTGACGATGCCATTTTCCTGCATGTGCATCTCCCTCAATTCCCCAGTTTTCTTTTAAGACTGCAGATTCGATACTGTGCTTCTGCGTTCCCTTTTTTTCACTAATGCAAATTGCAATTATCTTTCCCATTTTCAACCACCTATTTGTATCATATCTTTCTTTTCTGTAATATCATCCAAATGCTCAAAACAATGTTGTTCTGGTTTTTCTAATATTGCTGTCTCTAGTCTTTGCTTCAGCATTCTCTTCATATCTTCTGTTCCGATTTTTTCTCCGGAATCTCTTAGGACTTCTTTTAGATTATAAGATTTTCCATAACATAAACACGGCTTAATCATCCCCTGTGATGTCAGACGTATTCTGTTGCATTTATCACAAAATTTCCCATGTATCGCACTGATAAATCCAATGCTTCCTTTAAATCCCGGTATGTGATAATATGTTGCCGGTCCATTTCCATGAACCCTTGTATCCTCTTCTAAATCCGGGTATATTTCCCTGATTTTTTTCTGGATATCTTCATTATATATTGTTTCAAATTGTTTCCCGTAACCAATTGGCATCATCTCGATAAAACGTACATCAATTGGCTGGTCTTTCGCCAAGCCGATCAACTGCCCCCATTCCGCATCGTTTTGATCTTTTTGTAATACGCTGTTAATCTTAACCCGTATTCCTGCTTCTACTGCTGCCTGAATTCCTTCTAGCACACTCTCTAATTTATCTTTTCCTGTAATTTCTTCATAATTACATCTGCTCAACGTATCAAGACTGATGTTCACCGCATCCAGCCCTTTTTCGCAAAGCGCTGACATCTGCTGTGCCAAAAGTATTCCATTCGTTGTCAATGTCACCTCTTCAATTCCCGGTATTTGTTTTATCCGGCCAACGAGTGCAGTACATCCCCTGCGCACCAACGGCTCTCCGCCGGTAATTTTTATTTTTTTAATTCCCAGTTCTGCCGCCGCACAACAAATTTCTTCTATTTCTTCAAAGGAAAGAAGATCTGACATAGACACCAGCTCAACCCCATCCGGCATACAGTATCGGCAGCGAAGATTGCAACGGTCAGTAATGGATATTCTCATATATTCAATTGTTCGTCCATATCCGTCAATCATTGTCCTTCCCCTTCTACACATCTCTTGTCTTCGTGTCGGCAACCTGCTTCTTACTTGTCTACATTCCCTTTATTTTCCGAATCCGCAATTTGGAAATGTACAGACCGGACAAGACAGGCACAATCCGCCTTCGCCAAGTGTGTCTATATCTTCTTTTGTTACTTTCTCGCCTGTCATCAGTCTTGGTAATACAAGGTCAAATATGGTTCGCTTTGCGTACATTACGCATCCTGGAAGTCCAAGTACAGGAATAGTCTCGTTATAATAAGAAAGCAAAAACATTGCTCCCGGTAATACCGGTGCTCCGTAAGTCTCGACCTTTGCACCTGAATTACGGATTGCCAATGGTGTCTTGTCGTCCGGATCTACGCTCATTCCGCCCGTACAGATGATCATGTCTGCTCCTTCATCGAGCAATTCGCGGATATAACCTGTAATACGTTCCGGGTTATCGTCACTTACACGATGTCCGATGATCTCGGTATCAAATTCTGCTAATTTTTCTTTGATAACCGGTGTAAATGTATCTTCGATTCGGCCATGATACACTTCGTTTCCGGTTGTTACGATTCCCACTTTTTTGTGCAAATATTTACGCAGCTCAAAAATCTGTCCCTCGCCGCCAGCTTCTTTTGCTCGCTCCATCTTTTCTTTCTCGATCACAAGCGGGATAATACGCATTCCTGCAAGCTTATCGCCTTTCTTCACCGGAAAATTGCCATGTCTGCTGGCAATCATCATTTCACCGAGACTGTTAATGCGATTTAATTTTTCTGTATCTACTTTTAACACGCCATCACATTCTGCGATCAGTTCGATCTTTCCTTCTTTGATCTGAGATGGAGACATGTTCTCATTCTTACACATATCATAAAGTACCAGTGCCGCATCATTTTCATGAAGCATATTTTCATTATTCTCCCAGATATAAATGTGGTCCTTTCCGACACTTAGCAATACCGGAACGTCCTCTTCCCGGATAATATGCCCTTTGCGAAATACAGCATCTTTGGTTACACCTTTGATAATCTGTGTGATATCATGGCATAAAATCTGACCTACTGCATCCTCTGTCTTCATTAATTTCATAATCTTTCCCCTTTTAATATGTCGTTTGTTATTTTTTTACTAATCGCATAGTAAAAAAAATTAATTTCAAAAAAGAGCTTGTCAGCCTTTTCAGGAAAGGTTGCCAAACTCTTTTTTTGCTTCTCTAATCTTTTTTCAGATTATCACATTTTGCATATATTGTCAATTAATAAGCGAGGATTTTTAGTTATTTTCACCTGCGTTGTATACCCTCTCAATATGCATTGCCAGATATCCGATTTCTCGTTCCCCCGGCTGAACGCCGATATTCTCACCCAAATGGTCGCAGACTGTTGTCGCGATTGCAAATGCTTTTGGGAATTTTATTTCTATATAATCATTGATATTAATCTTAAGTTCTTCCCCGCGCAAAAGTCTTGCTGCCATATATTTCACATGGTTCATCAAACGATTATAATCCAACGTCATAACATCAATTTTTTTGCCCGTTTCTGCCTCTATAATGCTTACACATTCACGAACAGTCCGTGCCATCTGCATTGCCACCGATACTTTTTCATCTTCTATCGCAGAATGGACATGCAAGGCTACGTACCCAATCTCATCGTCTCCAATCTCTACCTGCATTCTGTCTGATAAAATCTTCTTCAATACAGATGCAACCTGAAATTCCTTATAAAATAGAGCATGTATATCACCTGTCAAGGGATTACTGATCTGCTCTCCATTTTTCATTCGTGCAACGGCGAAGGAAATATGGTCCGCCAGAGGAAATAGGATTCTCTTGTCAATATTCCCAAAAGTACGCTCTGCTTCTCTGAGCACTTCATTTGCGATTTCCAAAAATACAGGGTCTACACTTTTAACAAGCGATGCCGCACTGCCTCGTTCTGTATCATTTTTTAATGAATATCTTGTACAGTCAGAAGGTGCTTCAAATCGTTGACTGACTTTCTTTCCGAATCCAATTCCTTTTCCAAGCAAAACATACTCTTGATTTTCTTCCATCTCTATTGCGATAACACCATTGTTATTGAGTACTTTACTCACCCGATACATATAAATATTCCCCCTGACCATTTCATTTCCTAACAACTAAAAACAGCGTAACAAAATCTAGCCAAAATGTAAAGTACCTCGACCTAATTTGGCCGAGGTAGATAGTTTATTGTCAGCTGTTCATAAGTACTTGTAAACAGCAACACATCTCGTCATTTTAATCGCCTAATATACATCTATTGCAAACAGCGGCTCTCCTGCTTTGATCTCGCCTTTTGCGAGTAAACGGATTTTCTGATTGTCATCTAAATCTGTGCATAATACCGGTGAGCATAAAGATGGGGCATGCTCAGTCAGATATGGGATATTGATTTTCATCATTGGTTCTCCCTTTTTCACCTTCTGACCATTTTCTACAAACACCTCAAAACCTTCTCCATTGAGTGATACTGTATCAACTCCTACATGGATCAAAAGTTCAACACCGCTTTCTGTCTCAAATCCAATTGCGTGTTTTGTATCAAATACAAATGCTACTTCTCCATCTTCCGGTGCTGTAATGATTGCATCTGTTGGAGTAACTGCTGCTCCATCTCCCATCATACGTCCTGCAAATGCTTCATCAGGTACTGCTGAAAGATCTGCTGCATTTCCTGTGATAGGGCTGGAAATGATGATTGTGCTTTTTGCTTTTGTTTCATTTTCCGCATTTTCTGAAACTGTTGTTTCTTCTGTTTTAGTTTCTGTATTTTCCAGAACTGTTGTTTCTGCATATGTGTCAGGTGCTGTTTCCAGATAATCTTCCAGATTTGATTTGATCACTGTTACATGTGGTCCGTAAATAATCTGAACTCCCTGTCCTTTTTTCACAATTCCTCTGGAACCTGTCTGTTTCAAAATTTCATCATTTACACGTTCAGTATCGTATACTGTAATACGAAGTCTTGTTGCACAACAGTCAACATCACTGATATTTTTCTTGCCGCCAAGACCTTCTGTGATCATCTCACTGATGGCATCCTTTGAGCCTGTCTCAGAAGTTTTCTGACCTTCTTTTCTGGCATTTACATCGGCCTTTGTATATAATTTTGTTTCTACATCATCGTCCTCACGTCCCGGAGTCTTCAGATCGAATTTTTTAATTAAAAATGTGAAGATCACATAATATAAGATGAAGTAAATAATACCAACCGGAATGATTCTTACCCAGCTTGTCTTTGCATTTCCCTGTAAAATACCAAACAGGAACAAATCAAGAAATCCGCCTGAGAATGTCAGACCTACCGCAATATTTAACATATGTGCGATCATATAAGCGGCTCCGGCCAATACAACCTGTACTGCAAATAACATTGGAGCTACAAATAAGAAAGAAAATTCAATTGGCTCTGTAATACCTGTCAGCATACTTGCAAGTGCTGCAGATAATAAAAGTCCGCCTGCCTGTTTCTTCTTTTCCGGTTTTGCACAGCGATACATAGCGAGTGCTGCTCCCGGAAGTCCGAAGATCATGAAAATGAATTCTCCTGAGAAATATCTTGTAGCATCGGCACTAAAATGTGTGATATTAGCGGAATCTGCAAGCTGTGCAAAGAAGATATTCTGTCCTCCCTGAACCATCTGTCCTGCAACTTCCATTGTTCCACCAACTGCAGTCTGCCAAAATGGCATATAGAACACATGGTGCAGTCCAAACGGAATCAAAGCTCTCTTAATAATACCGAAAATCAGTGTTCCGAAATATCCTGTTCCTGTTACAAGTCCTCCCAGTGCATAAATACCATTCTGAACTGCCGGCCATACAAAATACATCAATATTCCGACAAACATATAAACAATTGTAGAAATGATCGGCACAAATCTTGAACCGCCGAAAAATGATAATGCATTTGGCAATACGATTTTATGGAATCGATTATGAAGTGCCGCAACACCAAGACCTACAATAATTCCTCCAAACACACCCATTTGCAGGCTCTGGATTCCACAAACTGATGCAACTGTTCCTTCCAGCACATCTTTCGCAATCGAACCGTCTGCAAGAATCTCTCCATTAATTGAAAGCATCGCACTAATGGATACATGCATAACAAAGAATGCGATCATAGAAGATAACGCTGCAACTTCCTTTTCTTTCTTTGCCATACCAATTGCAACACCTACCGCAAAGATCAGTGGCAGGTTATCAAAAATCGCACTGCCGACTTTATTCATAATTGTCAGCAAAGCATGGAGCACAGTTCCGTCTCCCAATACTTTTTGAAGATGGTATGTTGCGATTGTTGTTTCATTTGTAAATGAGCTTCCAAGTCCAAGCAACAAACCTGCTACCGGAAGAATCGCGATTGGAAGCATAAAGCTTCGTCCTACTCTCTGCAGGACACCAAAAATTTTGTCTTTCATGACATTTCTCTCCTTTTGTTCTTTTTTAAGATCCATAAATATCACGTTCTATATTATTTTGAGAGAATTGTCTTTTTTTATTAATTACCAAAGAGTGTTTTTATTATTGATAATTGATAAGAGATTTTTTAATTTTAATGTTGATAACAAACAAAAAAGACATTAACCCACACAAATATACTCTCGTAATATTCATGTTTGGTTAATGCCTGCCGTGCAGTAACACACCATAGCTACGGAAAAGGGACTTGAACCCCTACTAACAGAGTCAGAGTCTGCTGTGCTGCCAATTACACCATTCCGCATCAGTTATTAAGTTTGTTGCTTATCAGCTGCAACTCCATTAATATAACAGACTCTGAGAGAAAAAGCAAGTACTTTTTTAAAATTTTTCAAGAAATATTTTTGTTGCCCAAGAGCCAACCTATTTTTCCTATTCAATTGACAAGATTTTTCAAAGAATTTATACTGTAAATATTCACGAAATACGTGTACTATCAATTTTAATTTAGGAGTTGTTTATGAAGTATGAAATGCTTGTCCTTGACTTGGACGGAACCCTCACAAATTCAAGGAAAGAAATCACCCCTGCCACAAAGCAGGCTCTTATAGAAATTCAGGAAGCAGGAAAAAAGGTGGTTCTTGCCAGTGGACGTCCGACATGTGGTGTTGTACCACTTGCAAAAGAATTAGAACTTGACCGTTTTGGAAGCTATATTCTTTCTTTTAACGGTGCACTTATTATCGACTGTGCAACAAATAGACCGGTCTATAATAAAACTCTGCCTCGTGAAGTTATTGCACCGATTTTTGAATATACCAAAAATTATCCCGGTCTGGATATTATTTCTTATGAAAATGATTGTGTCATTTCCGGAATTAAGGTTAATGAATATACAGAAAAAGAAATGTTTATCAATAAAATGCCCGTGAAAGAGGTCGACAACTTTGTTGAATATTTGGATTTCCCAGTGAACAAGATGCTGATTCCGGGTGAACCGGCTGTTTTGGAGAAATTAATGCCGGAATTAAAGCGTAAATTCCATTCACTTTTAAACATTTACCGTTCGGAACCATTTTTCTTAGAGATTATGCCACAGAAAATTGACAAGGCAAACTCTCTGCAGAAATTGCTCAACAGTATCGGTCTGACCGCCAACTCTATGATATGCTGTGGTGACGGCTTTAACGATGTTTCTATGATTGAATACGCCGGACTTGGTGTTGCTATGGAAAATGCTCAGCCAATTGTAAAGGAGCATGCGGATTTTATTACTCATTCGAATGATGACGACGGAATTCTTCATGTTATCAACACATTTATGAGATAATAAAAGAGATATTCACATTATATAATGAGCGAACAGTCTGCGAAGCAAATGATAGAGCGCGTAAACGCGGGTTCGCGATATAATAAATTTTAAGGAGGTTTTTCTCATGATTATTAAAAATGGTACGATTATGAATCCTGCCACACAAACAATTATTTCTGGTGACATTCTTATTGAAGATGATAAGATTATTAAAATTGCTGAGTCGATCACTCCATCGGAATCAGAAGAGGTCATTGATGCTTCCGGACTGGTCATTGCTCCAGGTCTGATCGATACTCACATTCATTTCCGCGACCCTGGATTTACTTATAAAGAAGATATCCATACCGGTTCGCTTTCTGCTGCACATGGAGGAGTTACAACTGTTATCTGCATGGCAAATACTTCTCCGACTGTAGATAATGTTCCTGTACTTGAGGACATTTTACAGCGTGCCAAGGCTGAAGATATTCGTATTTATCAGGCTGCTTCTATTTCACATTCTCTAAAGGGTGAAACCCTGACTGATATGAAGGCGTTAAAAGAGGCCGGAGCATGTGGATTTACCGATGATGGTATTCCTTTAAAAAATGCTGCGTTCTGCTATAAAGCTATGGAAGAAGCTGCCGCTTTGAATGTTCCAGTAAGCCTTCACGAAGAAGACCCGGCATTTATTACGAACAACGGAATCAATCATGGTGATGTATCTGAAAAACTGGGCGTATATGGCTCTCCTTCTATTGCTGAAGAATCTTTGGTTGCCCGCGATTGTATGCTTGCTCTTCGCTCCGGCGCAGACGTTGTTATCCAACACATCAGCTCCGGACGTTCCGTTGAACTGGTTCGCATGTTCAAAGCGCAAGGTGCAAAACTTCACGCCGAAGCTACACCGCATCATTTCACATTGACCGATGAGGCGTTATTAGAGCATGGAACGCTTGCAAAAATGAATCCACCGCTTCGTACTGAAGCAGACCGTCTGGCAATCATTGAAGGTTTAAAAGACGGAACGATTGATTTAATCGCAACAGACCATGCACCTCACAGTGCCGAAGAAAAAGCAAAACCATTGACAGAAGCTCCTAGCGGAATCATCGGGCTGGAAACATCCCTTTCACTTGGCATTACATCACTTGTCCGTCCGGGACACTTGACTATGATGGAATTATTAGAGAAAATGACGATCAATCCGGCCAGACTTTATCATCTGCCTTACGGCACGATTGAAGAAGGTGCTGCTGCCGATTTTGTACTTTTCAATCCAGATGAAACATGGATACCGACAGAATACGCATCCAAATCATCCAACAGCCCATTCACAGGAAAAGAATTATACGGAAAAATCAAATACACCATCTGCCGTGGAAAGATAGTTTACCAAGATTAGATAGGTGAAAGTTGACGAGGTGCCGGTGGGGACGGGGTTTATGGCTCTTTTTCACAGGAAAAAGAGCCATAAACCCCGTCCCCACCGGCACCCCCCACCGGCACTTCTGTTCTACTGAATTTCTTCTCCGAATCCTTCTCCAAGCACTTCATTTGACTCCATTATAATCACAAATGCTTTCTCGTCAGCCTTTCTGGCCATTTCGCGAATCGCATACATTTCCTTATTATTACTTGCACACATTACAATATCTTTCTCAACGCCTGTATAACTTCCGCATCCTCTTAAAATTGTTGAGCCTCGCCCTACATGTTCGTCTATCATATTTGCTACTTTTTGCCCTTCATCCGTCACGATCAATGCAATCTTACCCGAATTGATGCCATATGTGATCTTATCAATTACAACTGTCAGAAAATAGGAAATGATCAAACCGTAAATCGTGGCGTCTACGTCTTTAAATATTGCTCCGCCTAATAATACAACCGCACAGTCGATTGCGAATACAATTTTACCCAATGAAATATGTGGGTGTTTCGAGTGGATTGCCACACATACGAAATCCATTCCGGCTGTTGAGGAATGATTCATAAATATCAATGCGTATCCAAGTCCGGAAAAAATGCCGGTGCATAATGCGGCAAGCATACGGTCGCCGGAATATACCGGCAACAATGTAACGACATAGTCTGTGATCAAAGACGAAATAATGAGCGAGCGTATGGAACGTGCAAAAAACTCTTTTCCCAATGTCTTAAAACATATAATTACAATCGGTATATTTAATGCAATTGTTCCCCATCCGATTGGAATATTGAACAACCGATATAAAATCAACGCAAGTCCTGATACTCCGGCCAATGGAAATTCTGCATTTGCAGCAAAATTGTAAATTCCAAGACCGATCAAAACACCTCCCACGATATCTATAAAAATATCATATGCAAATTTTTTTATATTCCAGTTACTTTTCATTGTGTAATCCCTACCTTACATCTATTTTTATCTCAGTCGAGAAGACTCCCACCTCTTTCAGGTGGTGAGTAACAGCAAATTTGTCTCAGTGGGAGTCCAATCTCCGACTGAGATAAACGCTCCGCGAGGATGCGCAGTGATTCTGTAAAGAATGTGTCAGCTTACGCTGACCCGAATCACGCGCCAAGTCTCGCGGCTGCTCGACTTGAATTCCTGAAAAAAAGAAGATCATTTGCAAATCATATCAATTATAATCCGCAAATGCTCTTCTTTTTATACTTTATAGTATTTTCAGAATCTCAGGCAATATAAATTATATTTCCCCTCGCTTAAACATCTGTATCATCTCATTTGTTAAGCTTTCATCTGATGTTACCTCCGGTAAATCTTCTCGCTCAAACCATTCTGCCAGAGCAAGCTCATCCTGATCTAATGTAATCTTGTCTTCCCCGTCAAGATCGCAATAAAATCCCATCAATAATGTATCTGAAAATGACCACGGCTGGCTTTTATAGTATTGAATATTCTTTACTTTCAAGCCAACTTCTTCCATAACCTCACGCTTCACCGTTTCTTCTATTGTCTCGCCAATCTCTGTGTATCCTGCAAGCAGGGCATACTTTTTGTAAGCTCTTCCTGCATACTTTGAAAGGAGAAGACGATTCCCGTCTCGTACAGCAATAATCGTTGCCGGACAAATTTTTGGAAATTCCATAGAACCACATTTTTCACAATAAAGCATGCGCTCTTTCTCGTCTTTTTTAGTCGGAGATCCGCATCTTCCACAAAATTTGTGGCTTTGATACCAGGAATACAGCTGATATCCTGTGATTCCGGCAAATGCCAGATATCTTGGCTGTATCGTCCGAAATACTTCCGTATTCTCCATAGTATAAGCAGATATCCTCTCACGATTGATATCATTTACAAGATAAAAAGGCTTATCATCAATGGAAAATAAATATGTGTAATTCTCGTAAATGTCTTCGTTCAACCGTTCTAAATCTGCAAATGTCGGAAATGTCATCCCCTCTTCGCTTTTTTTCATCAGACACGTTCTCTTTTCATAATAAAGAGCAAAGCTGTCTTTCTTTGGCGGCACCGGTTTATATGCATTATTGTACTGATGTGGTGCGATATCCTGTATCATCTATTTATTCCTCTGTTTCTGTTAAGTATTCGTCTGCTTCATTCTATCTTCTTTTCCTGTGAACCTTACTATGAAGCAACATTTTGTTATTTCTTCTTATGAAGCAGCTTTTTGTTACATCTTCTTGTGAAGCAATATTTTATTATTTCTTTTTATGAAGCAATGAACCAAGAGAAACAATAATTCCTCCTGCGATCAAAAAGAAATCTCCCAGATTCCATGTAATCTTTTCGATTTTTTTATTTTTATTTTCAAATCCAATATAGTCAATCACATATCCTCGAAGCCAACGGTCAAATGTATTACTCCATGCCCCTGCTGTCATAAGTGACAAACCTATCTTCTTCATCTTGCTTCCTTTTTTACGCATCAGCTGAATCAGCTGTGTGATTGTCAAAATTATCGTAGCAAAAGAAGATACATATTTTACCGTATCCGGATCGTTCTGCAATACATTCAATCCGAATCCACGATTATATACTTTTCGTAAGATTACTTTTCCTTTAAAGGCTTCCCTCTCTTCTTTTCTCGTGATGCCGTTCTCTATACAGGATTTGATAGTGATATCAAGCATAGCCAGCACTGCTGTCACACTGATTAATACCAAGATTCCCATTCTCTTCTCACCTCTATTCTTCCGGTGATTCTGTCAAACTTTCTTCTGTCTGAGCTTCCGGCTCTTCTTTTAACTCTTCTTCCTGAACTTGTGGCTTGTCTTCTGGTTCTTCTTTTTCCTGCGTTGCTGTTGGCTCTTCTTTTACTTCATCAACAGTCTCTTTGACATCTACAATAATATCTTCTTCCTCATCTACAAAATCCGCATCTGTCGGAACATCTGTTGAAACTTTCTCTCCGCAATATGGACAGTATGCCATACCTTTCGCAATACTCTTACCGCATACTGCACAATTTGTATCACCTTTAAGTTCAGCAATCTGTTCATTGTATTCTTCGATACTTTCTTCACGATTCTGAATTGCCTCGCACAGTGCCTCTTCTTCTGCTTCTAATTCTTCCCCATTTAGGAACTTTTCGTATAAGACTCTGCCCAATTCTACTAAATCATCTTCGTTATTTCTCTCTAATGTACGAATCTGATTTTTCAATTTCTGAACTTCCATTGCTTCATTCGCTTTATTCCCTACGAGTTCCGCTGTCTCTCCAAGTCTCTTTGTTAAATCTTCAAAAAATGTCTTCATAATATAAGTCTCCTTTCCCCGCCGGTTAAAATCATAGTTTCATTATAACCTATTATGGGGGAACTTCAATGTTGTTTCGAGAAATTTTATGTTTTTTATGGCTATTTAATTCATGACAGCCCACAAGCAAGAAAAAGACTATGCACTCCTGCTCAGCTTCGTCGGGCAAGCCCGACTCCAATTCGCTGGATTGCATAGTCTTTTTCTTGCTTTGTGCCGTATCGTGATTGAAATAGGTGAAGTGATGAAGGTTTTACTTTTCTGGTATCTGATGTATCTATATCCTCGGTTTATTCGCTTGTGCAGATGCTCTTTTTTAGACTAATGTATCTGCAACTTGCTTTTCTTTGAACTTACAGATGCTTTTTACACTGCCTGTCATGTACAATTGCATCTGCATCTTGCCTTTTCTATAACCTGAGGATACTCCCTGCAAAAATTTTGCATCCTCAACTTGCCCTTTCTACACCTTGCAGATACTCCCAACTGAAATTTTGCATCCTCACTTCCAGAAAATCCACTATCGCAGATATCGTTGCCCAATATTCTTTGAGCCCTATTTACTCCATGGCCTGTGCCGATACGTTCCTTACAAAAAAATTGATATAAGAAATTTGAGCGAATATGGAATGAGCGTTGGTGACACTTAGAGCGTAAATTTTTGCGTTAATGGATTTGAACGAACGTGTTTGAAGCTGCGTAGCAGCAAGTTTGAGTTCAAATCCATTTGCTTTTAACAAAAATTTACGCTCTTATGTGTCACCCGCTCATAGAATCTGAGCAAGAATTCTTATATCAATTTTTTGTATAGGACCTATCGCCACCCAACGAACTAATCAGCCCTTACATCTTCTTAATCCGCTCAATCGCAGCCACTGTATTCTCATAGCTTCCAAACGCAGTCAGTCTGAAGTATCCTTCTCCGCTTGGTCCGAAGCCTGAACCCGGAGTTCCGACTACATTTGCATTTTCAAGAAGATAATCAAAGAATTCCCATGAAGTCATATTATCCGGTGTTTTCAGCCAGATATATGGAGCATTTACACCGCCTGATACAGTATATCCTGCATCTTTTAATCCCTGTGAAATTACTTTTGCATTGTTCATATAATATGCAATCTGTGCTTTAAGCTGTGCCTTTCCTTCTTCAGAATATACAGCTTCACCGGCTCTCTGCACAATGTATGGAGCACCGTTATATTTTGTTCCATGACGTCTTGCCCACAGTGAATGTAATGTCACATCGCCGCATTTTACATCTTTTGGAATAATAGTTGCACCGAGACGTACTCCTGTAAATCCGGCATTTTTTGAAAAGCTTCGAAGCTCGATCGCACATGTTCTTGCGCCTTCGCATTCGTAGATTGTATGTGGCACGTCATCTTCTGAAATGTATGCTTCATAAGCTGCATCGTAGATGATAACTGCACCTACTTTATTTGCATAGTCAACCCATTCCTGCAGCTGTGCTTTTGTGATTGTAGAGCCTGTCGGATTATTTGGGAAACAAAGATAAATGATATCCGGTGTTTCTTTTGGAAGCTCTGGTGCAAAGTTTGTCGCTTTAGTACATGGCATATAAATTACATCACTCCATGTTTCCTTTGTTGGATCATAGACTCCTGTTCTTCCTGCCATAACATTTGTATCCACATATACAGGATATACCGGGTCACACACTGCGATTTTATTGTCGATGCTGAAGATTTCCTGAATGTTTCCGGAATCACATTTTGCTCCGTCAGAAATAAATACTTCGTCAGCTGCGATATCGCATCCGCGAGCCTGATAATCATTTTTTGCCATCGCACTTCTTAAAAATTCGTATCCGAGATCTGGTGCGTATCCGTGAAATGTCTCTGCATGTGCCATTTCATCTACTGCTTTATGAAGAGAATCGATGATTGCCGGTGCAAGTGGCTGTGTGACATCACCAATTCCAAGTCGGATGATTGATTTATCCGGATTTGCCTCGCTAAATGCAGCAACTTTTTTTCCTATTGTTGAAAACAGATAACTTCCTGGTAATTTTAAATAATTTTCATTTACTTTAAACATTGGGTTCCTCCCTATTTTTCTTTCCACACTCCGTCAAATGAGACTTCTGCAGGACCGGTCATGTAAACAGTATTTTTTTCGCGGTCCCATTCAATTTGAAGGTCTCCGCCTAACAATTTTACTGTCACAGTATTTTCTGTCAGTCCATTTAAGATGCAGGCAACTGCAACTGCGCAGGCACCTGTTCCGCATGCCAGTGTTTCTCCCGAGCCTCTTTCCCATACTCGCATTTGAGCTGTATGACGGTCTATTACATTTACAAATTCTGTATTTATTCGATTTGGAAATCTTTCATGATTTTCAAATAATGGTCCTATCTTTTCTATTTCCAGATTTTTTATATCATCCATAAATACCACATCATGAGGATTTCCCATAGATACTCCTGTCATATGGTATTCTTTCCCTCCAACCATGATTGGTTCGTCGATCACAGTCTCGCCTTTTGCAACGATTGGAATCAGCTCCGGTTTTAAAATCGGAGTTCCCATATCGACTTTTACAAGTGTAACTTTTCCATGTTCTACTGTCAGGTCAAGGTATTTTATTCCGCCAAGCGTCTCTACTGAAATGCTTGTTTTATCTGTCAGACCATAGTCGTAGACATATTTTGCTACACAGCGGATTCCATTTCCACACATTTCCCCACGTGACCCATCTGCATTGTACATTTCCATCTCAAAATCAGCTACATCGGATGGTTTGATCAAAATCAGTCCGTCTGAGCCGATTCCGAAATGACGGTCGCTTACTTTGACTGCCATCTCAGATGGGTTTTCTACTTTTTCTTTAAAGCAATTTACATAGACATAATCATTGCCTAACCCTTGCATTTTTGTAAATTCCATAACCAGTTACCTCTCTTATTCATCCATAATTGTTAAAACCATCTGCGCGGTTTCCAACATATTGGTCCCGCTATCCATACTGCTTTTTTGTAAATACCGGTGTGCCTCTTCTTCTGTCATATTATTTCGATCCATCAAAAGAGACTTTGCCTTCGCAATTAATGCTTTTTCTTCCGGGCTGCGCTGTTTTGCAGCTTCATGACGTTTTTTTCTTCGTCTCCGCATATTTTGCAGCATCATTTCCACCGTATTTATTAAATCATGTACTTTTATCGGCATTGATAATCCGATAACACCCTGTACACTCCCATCACTCCATTTATCGGGAGATGTCACCAACAATATTTCAAATTCTTTCGGAAGATACTCTCGGATATCTGTGTACATCATATCCTGCATACGGTATCCGCAGATTATGATTCCCTCATCCAAAGTATCTGCTATATGAAGTACCTGCGCCCCAGTTGTGCATACTCCATATACATCCATTCCACCACGCACAAGGATATTTCGAATATTAATTGCAATTTCTTTTTTAGGAAATGCTACAATAATTTCGTTCATATTCTACACCTCCTGCATCCCATACTGTACTAAACAGTACTACTTCGTTACTTTTGAAAGTAGGATCAGATTTTGTGTAAATAATTCGCGATTTCCCAATCTGTAACTTGCATACAATATTCATGATATGCTTTTTTATGTGAATCGATCATCTTTGTTGATAATTCTCTTCCAAGCACATCTTTGATAAATGAATCCTGTTCCAGTTCATTTACCGCTTCCGGAAGACTCTGAGGCAGCATATCAATGTGCAGTGAAGCGCGTTGCTCATCTGTCATTTTCTGTGCATTCAGATCAATGCTTCCCATCGGCTTAATACTATTTTTAATTCCATCCAGACCTGCTGCCAGAAGTACTGCCAGTGTCAGATAAGGATTTGCTGACGGATCCGGGCTTCTAAGCTCCAGTCTCGTATGTTCTCCTCGCATAGCCGGAATCCGGATCAGCGGTGAACGTGATTTGCCTGACCAGGTAATATAGACCGGTGCTTCATACCCCGGCACAAAACGTTTGTAAGAATTAACCGTCGGATTGGTGATGCATGTGATTGCCTTGATATGCTCCAGAATTCCGCCCATAAACTGATATCCTTCCTGACTCATACCATTTTTATCTGTATCATCCCTGAAAATGTTTTTGCCATCTTTCCAGAGTGACAGATTCATATGCATTCCTGAACCGGCTGTCTCGATTTTTGGCTTCGGCATAAATGTCGCATGCAGGCCATGTCTCTTTGCAATGGTTTTTACTACCATACGAAATGTTACGATATTGTCAGCTGTTGAAAGTGCATCATCATAATGAAAATCAATTTCATGCTGTGCCGGAGCCAGCTCATGATGTGATGTTTCCACGTTAAATCCCATATCTTCTAATGTCAAAACCATGTCTCGTCTTGCATTTTCTCCAAGATCAAGAGGTCCCACATCAAATGAACTTCCCTGCTCATGTGTGATCGTTGTCGGAATTCCATCCTCGTCTGTGTGGAAGAGGAAAAATTCGCACTCCGGACTTGCTTTCAGCGTATACCCCATTTCTTCGGCTTCTTTTATAACCTTTTTCAATATATAACGCGGATCCAGTTCAAATGGTCTTCCATCCGGATAATGCACATCACAAATCATACGTGCAACTTTTCCTTGTTGTGGTCTCCATGGGAAAATCTCAAATGTATTCAGATCCGGATATAAATACATATCTGCTTCACCGAGTTCAGCAAATCCTTCCACCGATGAACCATCAAATACGCATCTGTTATCCAATGCTTTTTCCAACTGACTGACAGTGACTGCCATGTTTTTTATCGTTCCATAAATATCTGTAAACTGCAGACGGATAAACCCTACATCCTCTTCTTCTACCATTTTCAGAATATCTTCACGTGTATAGTTGTGCATTATCGAACCCTCCAAACATACTTCAATATTAGAAATGAAACGGACAAGTCCGCTTCGAATTTCTTATAAAGTGAAAAATGGGCGTTCTCTACCTTTAGAAAACGCCCTTGTTCTTCGTTATTATAACTTTGATATAGTAAATTGTCAAATTAAAACTTGCGATTTGTTCATTTCCCTATGATATCTTCCGCAAGAATCGTATATCCACATAAACATGAATTTCCAGAAACTTATTTATTCTTAGAAAACAGTATGGAAATGCGGGTTCCTTCCCCTACTGTACTGTCCACGGATACCTTTGCCTGGTGAAGCAATGCTCCATGTTTTACAATAGAAAGCCCCAGTCCCGTTCCACCGATTTCTTTGGAATGGCTTTTGTCAACCCGGTAAAATCTTTCGAAAATTCTCTCCAGATGTTCCTTCGGTATTCCGATTCCTGTATCCGTTACGCTTACCTTTGGACCTTCCAATGTATTACCAACCCAAATACTCACGCTGCCTCCGGGACGATTGTATTTTATCGCATTCTCGCAAATGTTATAAATCATCTCATCTAATATCTGACGGATACCTGTATAAGTCACTGACTCGCCTTCCAAAATCACCCGGACATGCTTTGCTGATGACTGCATAGAAAGGCGGCTTACAATTTCCCTCGTCATATCATACAGATTGACTTCTTCTTTCTCCAGTTCTACCGATTCTTCATCAAGTTTTGACAGTTTAATGATATCTTCTACAAGAGTGATAAGCCTTCTTGCTTCTTTGTAAATGCGCTCGGAAAATTTCTGGATATCTTCCGGTTTTACAAGGCCATTTTTCATAATTTCTGCATAACCGGATATCGAGGTCAGCGGTGTCTTTAGCTCATGGGAAACATTTGCCGAGAATTCTTTTCTCATATTTGCCACTGCATCTTTTTCTTTGTTTTGTTTATCGATCGCCTCTAAGAGTGGGTCCAACTCCTCATAAATTTCATTATCCAGAGGATGCTCTATATCCAGCTCATTGATCGGACGAATGAGTCTTGCTGTCTGCCATCTGCCGAGTATATATACAAATGCAAGCACGATTGCCGCGATCACTGCCATCGCAGGAAATATCTGAATTGCCGTGCTTATCAGACTGTTCATATTTCTTGCCACGCGAAGGACTGTGCCATCGTCTAAAAGAACTGCATAATAATAGAGTTCTTTTCCAACGGTATCGGACATACGGATATCCTCACCGGTTCCATTTTTCAACGCTTCACGTACTTCCACCCTGTCTTTGTGATTATCCAGTGTACTCTCATCACCTCTGGAATCGTAAAGCACCTTTCCGTCTTGTGCAATCCTTGTTATACGGGTCCTTGCATCTACTCCATCGAGTTCTTCCAGATATTGTGTCCCGGTGATCTCTATTGCTTTTTCAATGTACTTCGCTTCCTGGCACACATCTGCTTCCAAAATACTCAGACTTTGACTATATACAAAAAAGGAAACAAATCCATATGAAATAATAATGGTTATTGCCAAGATAAAAATCATACTTTTTTGAATCTTATCTCTCATTCGTTTCTCCAATGCGATATCCCACTCCTCGAATTGTTTCTATCATCGTTCCATACTCTCCAAGCTTCTGTCTGAGTGTTCGAATATGTACGTCTACCGTTCTTGTCTCGCCATCAAAATCATACCCCCAGATATCTGTGAGAAGCTGATCTCTGGTCAGCACGATATTTTGATTCTTCATCAATTTCTCTAACAGCTCAAATTCTTTTAATGTAAGAACGATGGTCTTACCATCTGCTGTAACTTCATGTTTTTTCAGATCCATCTTCACTCCATTTATCTCAAGTTCAGAAGTATCTGTCTTTGTTCTTCCGGTACGGCGCAGGACAGCTTTGATTCTTGAGACAAGTTCCATCATGCCAAATGGTTTTGTCACATAATCGTCCGCTCCGGAATCAAGTCCTATTACCTTGTCGTATTCCGTTCCTTTCGCAGTCACCATAATGACCGGAATATCTTTTGTTTTTGACGAACTTTTCAGTCTACGCAGGATCTGCATTCCATCTTCTCCCGGAAGCATGATATCTAGCAAAACGAGCTCTGGTGTATCAAACGCCAGAGCCTCCAAAAAGGATCTGCCCTCTGCAAACCCTTTTGCTTCCAATCCTGTTGATTCCAATGTATAGACTACCAGTTCGCGAATGTTATCATCATCTTCTACGCAATAAATCATCGCAAGCTCCCTTTCTTTTTTTGACTGTTTGGGCGGGGGTGCCGTTGGGTGAGCCATTGGGGACGGGGGGTGCCGGTTGGGGACGGGGTTTAGTGGCTCTTTTGGGCAAGCCCAAAAGAGCCACTAAACCCCGTCCCCACCGGCACCCCCGTCCCCAATGGCTCACCCCGTCCCCTTCTTCTAAACAACCTCGCTTCTATGGCTTCCTGTAATAGAAAATTCAACCCACTCTGCAATATTGGTTGCATGATCTCCAATTCGCTCCAAATATTTTGCAATCATGATCAGATCAAAAATTTCTTTACCTTTGTTTCCTTGTTCTTCTTTGATGAATGCTATCATCTCTTCGCGGATCTCATCAAAATACTGGTCTACTGTATCATCTTCAAGCATTACTTCTCTTGCAAGCTCAAGGTCTTTCTCAACATAAGCGGTTACGCTGTCACGCACCATCTTACTTGCTGCTACAGACATCTCGTTTAACTTCTTCAACTGCGTTGGGGTATTTCTTCTTGTTGAGATTACAATCTCTGCGATATCAGAAGTCTGGTCTCCGATTCTCTCCATATCTGTGATCATCTTAAGCGCTGCTGAAATTCTACGCAGGTCTCTTGCTACCGGCTGCTGCTGAAGCAATAATTTCATACACAGGTTTTCAATCTCTTTTTCCAGCTGATCGATTTCTTCATCAGCTTCGATCACTGCCTGTGCCTGCTCCAAATCACCTTCTGTCAATGCATTTGTTGCATTGGCGATAGCAACCTCACAAAGCTCACCCATGTGAGTAAGTTCTTCATCCAATAATTGTAACTGTCTGTCAAATCGATTACGCATAAATCAACCAAACCTCCCTGTAATATAATCTTCTGTTCTCTTATCCGACGGAATAGAGAATAATTTTTCTGTCTCATTGTATTCTACAACTTCTCCAAGAAGGAAAAATGCAGTGTTATCTGATATACGTACTGCCTGTTGCATATTATGCGTTACCATAACGATAGTATAATCTTTTTTCAATTCCAGTGCAAGGTCTTCAATCTTAGATGTAGAAATCGGGTCCAGTGCTGAAGTAGGTTCGTCCATCAGAAGGACTTCCGGCTCTACTGCCAATGCTCTGGCAATACACAATCTCTGCTGCTGTCCACCGGACATACCAAGTGCACTTTTCTTTAATCTGTCTTTACACTCATCCCAGATTGCCGCATTTCTCAATGATTTTTCCACGATATCATCAAGCTTTGCTTTTGAACGGATTCCATGAGTACGAGGACCATACGCAATATTGTCGTAAATGCTCATTGGAAATGGATTTGGTTTCTGAAATACCATCCCGACACGGCGTCTTAAAAGGTTGACGTCCATTCCTTTAAATACGCTCTTTCCATCTAAGAGGATATCTCCTTCAATTCTGCATCCCTCTACCAGATCATTCATTCTGTTGATGGATTTGAGCAGTGTAGACTTACCGCATCCGCTTGGTCCGATAAATGCGGTGATTTTATTTTCTTCGATTTCCATATTGATATTCTTAAGTGCTTTAAAATCGCCGTAATATAGATCAATATTCTGAATACTTAATTTTGACATTGTTCTTTCCTTTCTTATGCTTTCGCAAGACGTTTTGCGATCACGCCTGATAATGTATTGATACCGACTACCAGTATCAGCAAGATTACTGCTGTCGCATATGCCTGATTCATATACAGGCCTTCACTTGACAAGTTGTACATATGTACAGCCAGTGTACGTCCTGAGCCAAAGATACTGTTTGGCACTTTTGCCACTGTTCCGGCAGTATACATAAGCGCTGCGGTCTCACCTACAATACGGCCGATTGCCAGAATCACACCTGCCAGTATTCCCGGAACGGCTGACGGAAGTACGATACGGAACACGGTACGAAGTTTTCCTGCACCTAAACCAAAGCTTCCTTCGCGAAATGAGTCCGGTACCGATTTTAACGACTCTTCTGTCTGACGCATGATCAATGGAAGAATCATAATTGCTAATGTAAATGCTCCTGCGATCAATGAGAATCCCCAGCCTAATGTATTTACAAAAAATAACATTCCGAACAGTCCGTAAACGATAGATGGAATACCTGATAATGTCTCTGTCGTCAGTCGGATCACGTCCATAAATTTATTTCCACGTTTTGCATATTCGACCAAGAATACTGCTGCAAAAATTCCAAACGGCACTGCGATCAGTAATGAAAGAAATGTCATAATAATAGTATTGATAAGTGCCGGCATCAAAGATGCGTTTTCCGATGTGTAATGCAGTGAAAACAGTGAAGGTTTAATATAAGGGACTCCATGAACCAAAATATATGCTATCAGGAAAATCAATACTGCGAATGTGATAATTGCTGAGAGCATAACAAGAAGCATCAGAATCATAGAACCCGGATGTGCCAGATACATCTTCAGCTTATCCGCAAATGTTGTGTTATTAGCTTCTTTACTCACGATCTTTCCCCCTATTCAACAATGCTACACTAAAGTTAATGATCAAAATAAATACGAAAAGTACAACGCCTGTCGCGATCAATGCCTCTCTGTGAAGATCTGTGGCATATCCCATTTCGATTACAATGTTTGCTGTCAAGGTTCGCACTCCTTTGAGAACTCCTTCCGGCATTCTCGCCTGATTTCCTGCTACCATGATAACCGCCATTGTCTCACCGATCGCACGTCCGATACCAAGGACAATTCCTGCGATGACACCGGATTTAGCAGCCGGGATCATAACTCTGAAAATACTTCTCTCTTTTGTCGCTCCCAAAGCAAGGGAACCTTCATAATACTGTGATGGTACTGCTCTGATCGCAGCTTCTGTTGTTCCGATAATCGTTGGAAGAATCATCATTCCAAGAAGGATTGATGCAGTCAAAATACTGCTTCCATTTCCGGATGACTGAACCGCTCCTGCACCTTTCAGTGCTCTTCCGAAATCTCGAATCAGCGGAACCAATACTACCATTCCGAAAAATCCATATACAACGGACGGGATTCCTGCCAGAAGCTCTGTTGCCATTTTCAATGGTCTGTAAATTTGTTTCGGACAATATTTTGCCATAAATACAGATGTCAGAATTCCAATCGGAACACCGATAATGATCGCACCGGCAGTTACATAAATACTTCCGATGATCATTGGGAAGATTCCAAATATTTCATTTTTCGGTTTCCACATTGTTCCGCTTATGAATTTACCAAATCCGATTTCCTTCATTGCAGGGATACCATTTGCGAAAAGAAAGATACAAATGAGTGCTACCGCCAGCACCGAAGCACAAGCGGCAACAAAGAACACTCCCTGCATGAATTTCTCAATCCATGCTTTTGATTTCATATTATTCTGCGACCTCATCCCATGTTGTGTATGAACCTGTGTAGATTTCTTTTACCTGGTCACTTGACAGTTCATCTGTTGGGTTATTGTTGTTTACGATTACTGCAATACCATCTGTTGCGATTACTGTTGCTTTCAATCCTTCTGATGTCTCTGAATCTTTCAGTTCACGAGATGCCATACCGATGTCATAGCTTCCCTCGATTGTAGATGTCATACCTGTTGTAGAATCTGATGTCTGAAGTTCGATTTCTGCATTTGGATTTACTTTTTTGTAAGCCTCAATCAGTTTTTCCATTACCGGTGATACAGATGAAGAACCACCTACTACACATTTTCCTGAAGGAGCTGTTCCTGCATAATCTGCTGCATCATCGTTTGAAATGTAACCGTTGTCTGAGATTACCTGCTGTCCGTCTTTGCTCAGGATATAGTCAATAAAATCTTTTGCAACTTCATTTGTCGGGTCACCTTTTGTTGCAATGTTAAATGGTCTTGATACTTTGTAGCTGCCATCCTTGATGTTTTCTTCTGTTGCTTCAGCTCCATCAATTTTCAATGCCTTTACACTGTCATCCAAAGAACCAAGTGATACATATCCAATCGCATAATCATCTTTTGCAACTGTTGTCAACATAACGGATGTATTGTTTGTGATCTGTGCATCTTCTGTTGTCATATCAACTTTCTGATCACCTTGTTTTTCTTCAATTCCAAATAACTCGATAAATGCTCCTCTTGTACCTGAACCATCTTCTCTTGATACGATTGAAATATCATTTGAGCTGTCCCAGTCACTTGCCTGATCCTGTGATGCTACATCAGAATCTGTATTTGCTGCAGCCGAACTGCTTCCGCATCCTGCCATCATAACTCCTGTCATTCCTACTACTGCTAATACTGCAACTAATTTTTTCATTTTCATTTTTACAAATATCTCCTTGTTTTTTAAGCTATATTTTGTTTACAAGTTGTATCATACGGGGGTCTTGTAAAATGTAAAAATGGATGTCTGTTAAATCTGTGTAAAAATGTTTTACTTTTTCATCTTAGGCTCAAAAATCCATGATGCAATGTATCCAAATATCAGAGCCGCCGCTGTACCTGCCGCCCCTGCGGTAAATCCTCCCTGGAAACATCCAAGCAGTCCGTTTTTTTCGACAGCCTCTTTTACACCTTGCCACAACGTATTTCCAAATCCTAGCAGCGGAACGCTTGCCCCGGCCCCGGCAAATGTTTGGAATGGTTCATATAGATTACAAAATCCAAGTACTGCACCACTGCAGACTAAAAGTACCATAATCCTTCCCGGCATCATTTTCGTGCGGTCCATCAATATTTGAACCAATGCGCAGATTGCGCCTCCTACCCAGAATGCGTTAATATAGTCCATATCTTTTCTCCTCGCTTTTTTAATTACAATGCTCCAATACAATTCCATGTGCAATTCCCGGCACACTTGCGCCTTCATTAAAACTGACTGTCGACATCAATGCTCCTGTCGGTACGAATAGGATTCGTTTCCATTCTCCTTTTTCTATCTTTGGTAAAATATAGGACGCAAGCGTGACTGCCGCACATCCACACCCGCTTCCTCCTGCGTGTGTATCCTGCTCCTTTGCATCAAATATAAGCATCCCACAGTCCAAATGTTTTTCCTGCAGATCGATACCTTTTTTATAAATCATATCTAACAATAGCTTTTGTCCCACAGCTCCTAAATCACCTGTAATGATCCGGTCGTAATCTTCTTCCTGCCGATCAAAATCCTTTAGATTCATTAAGATTGTATCCATGGCTGCCGGAGCCATGCACGCTCCCATATTCTGTGAATCTTTCAATCCATAATCTACAATTTTTCCAATCGTCACGCCACTGATCCGCACATGACTTATGGATGTATCTTTGGCAACAATAAAAGCGCCGCTCCCTGTCACAGTCCAATGTGCAGACAATGGTCTTTGACTTGCATACCCAAGCGGAAAACGAAATTCTTTTTCTGCACTTCCAAAATGACTCGAGGTTACAGCCAGCATGGCCTCTCCGTATCCTGCTGCCACCGCCATTGAACTGAGCGCCAGTGCTTCCCCCGATGTAGAACATGCTCCATACAATCCAAATGTAGGAATCTGCAGACTTTCTGTTCCCATCGAAGTGGCAATCCCCTGTCTTAGCAAATCTCCACCATACAAATATCGTATCTGCGATTCATTCATATTTACCTTTTGCAAAGCAAGTATACAAGCCTTCCGCTGCATATTACTCTCCGCTTCTTCCCATGTTTTTCCTCCAAACAAATCATCCTCCGCATGAAAATCAAAGCGTTTTCCAAGTGGACCTGCAAATTCTTTCGAGCCGACTACAGATGCCGCACTTATAATATAAGGTGCTTTCCGAAAACGGATGCTCTGCTTTCCACAAATCAACATTTCTTTCTCCAAATCGTCACCCTCGTTTCCTGAAGTTATTCACTTCATTTTGTTTTTTTGCCTTAGTTTTCCTCTCTTCTGCAAAATATATTCATGCATAGAATTGTTTGGATTTGTAAATGCTATGGTTATCTTAAAATTGTTTATTGAGGATTGTTTCAGAAACAGTTATTAGAAGAATGACACTCAAAAGATTATTGGTAAGAATATCATTTAGAAATTTATTAGAAAGAAGGACTTCTTTATGACTCCATTAGAAAAACAGATAAAAGAAAAGCAATATCAGGATTATGTAAAACAACATACCCCCGTCCATAATGTCTGGACAAATATGCTCAAAGCCTTTGTAACCGGTGGGAGCATCTGCACCCTCGGACAGCTGATTTCAAACTATTGTAAAACTCTGGGCTTATCTGAAAAAGATTGTGGTGCCTGGACTGCTATAGTTCTTGTTCTGTTCAGTGTTATCCTAACCGGACTGAACGTGTATTCCAAGATTGCAAATTGGGGTGGTGCCGGGGCACTTGTCCCAATAACCGGATTTGCCAATTCTGTTGCCGCCCCGGCGATTGAATATAAGAAAGAAGGTCAGGTGTTTGGAATCGGGGCGAAGATTTTTACAATTGCCGGACCTGTACTGCTGTATGGCGTGGTTACAAGTTGGGCGCTGGGGGTGGTTTACTGGGTTGTCTATTGGGTTGTGGCGGCTTAAGGTGAACTTGAAGAAATCGTCTCAAAACAAGAACTGACTATGCTCTCCTGCTCAGAAAACTTTGTGAAACATCAAAAACTAGAACTGACTATGCTCTCCTGCTCAGCTTCGTCGGGCATGCCCGACTCCAATTCGCTGGATTGCATAGTCAGTTCTAGTTTTTAGTGTTTCGAAAGTGAAGCTGTCATGGTAACTTCCACAAATTTTACAAAATCGACTTTGCCTTTTTCGATTTGTCAAATTCATAAAAAACTATTTTCCTTACTTGTATCAAAGTCACTTAATCCAAAAAGTAATTATTTTTTCTTTGCTAATCCTTTCACTATCTTATCAAAATATCCTGTAACCTGGTTGCCTGAATGGAGTTTACTCTGTAACCAACGGAAATAATGGCGTCCAGATTGTAATAATTGGTAGGAATAGTCTGCGTTTTATCCTGCATTGCTCCGTGCTGAGTGGTTGTTGCAATTTTTGCAACAACCACTTCCTCATCCAGTTCACCGGATTCAAAAATTTTTGCTAAATGGCGGCTGATGCCCGACTTGTCAATACCAAACAATTCAGCCATGGCTTTTTGTGTCAGCCATATCGTTTCATCTTTTATTAAGGCACTGACTGTTACGTTATTATCTTCGGTTCTGTACAGCACCATTTCTATTTGCTTTATAATATCTGTATTCATAATCAGCCTTCTTTCTTAATAGATAAAAGCATGAATCTATCTACTAAGATTTTCTCATCTTCCTCAGTACGATTCTTCTGCTTTTCTTCCATTTCTTTGTATTCCGATGTGCTACCTATAATTCCTTTGCCTGTCTGGGATATGTATCCATAAGTGCAACAATTGCGGTTTCATCATCAAATGCTCCTAAAATTTTTATACATGTTCTTAACATAATTAGGAAATTCTATGTTATAATTTATAAATAATAAAACTATAAACATCTTATCTATATACTCAATGAAAGTGGTGATTCCAATGAAGTTATAAGGATATATTCTACTATCAATGTAAATTATTAGCTAAACATGTAACAAAAAAATAATCGCATAACTGTTGCTAAAAATATTGATAACAAAATTAGCATATTTATATAATAAGTAACTAATAAGCAATTCGCTATGCCAAATGAAGTAGTAAAACGTCTAACAATCGCTACTACTTCGAATCTTAGTGAATATATGACTCTTTTCTGTTCAAAGGAGGAATAAGTATGAAAAAAGCCATAAGTTTATTGTTCGCTATTCTTTTAATGACATGCCTAACTATTCCAGCATATGCTCAAACAGATGATAAATCCATTGTTTCTATTTTGACTGATGACGGCGTAGATTTCACTCAATTACAACGTTTGTTTCCTGATATTGCATTAAGAGAGGATGGGTTTATTGATGATTACACCGATAACATCTCAGCTTATTCTGACTCTCAAACAAAACAGCTTACCGAAACACATACTGCTGATTATATTAATGGTACATGTAATTTGAATATATATTCAGATGGTTCTTACTCCACATATGGCATAGAACAAATACTAGATAGCCCAATATCTCGTACATCCACAGGCCCCGGATATTCAATAACTGGTTCAACTTATAAAGCATATTATAACATGTTTGATATTGGAGTTCAGCAGGGATTTTCTTATACATTCACTGTCTCCTCTGGATCAGGATATAGCACTATTTCAAAACTATCTTCCGTAAATGTATATGGTGGGATTCAACAAGGATATTTTAGTGCTCGCTCTTCAAATTATGTACTACAGAAACAAGTATCCAGTTCCAAACCAGCAGAAGTATATGGAGATGCAGAATATTATCATATGTCATATTCAAATGGAACTTTCAGATTGATTTCTAAAGCTGACCGAGGTAAAGTAAGTGTATCATTTACAGTCTTATAAACATATAATTGATTTATTCCGTTGGAAGGGAAGTGGCTTATGAAGAAAAAAAGAATTATTATAACTATCGCTATAATTATAATTAGCATAATCCTTCTTTACTTTATTAAGGTACAAGTACAAAACAGTGCCGCCAAAGAAATAATTAATACCCTTGCAAGCGAAAACTACATGTATACCAAAACTGTTTCGTCCGAATTTAACAATGAAAAAGCTGAAATAATTTGGGAGGGAACAATCACCGCTGAACCATACGTTGGAATAGAGACATGTGTTTCTAATGGATCTGCATTAAGTAAAATCTATTCTTATGAAGAGAATGGAGCAATATATCAACGTATGCAAATTCAATCCGGTGAAACCGGCAGTGGACAATATTTATGGACTCCAAAAAGTAAAGGTGTAAAATTAAATCAGATGTATACTGCTCCTGATTTAAATTACAAATATGAAGGAAAAGAAAAGTTAAATGGAAAAAATGTTGCATTATATACATCTTCTTATAATACACAAGTCAGCTATGAATCCAATACAGATTCTGAAAATAAAGCGTTACTGTTCACAGTACCTGTGACCAGCAACGCATCTCGCCATTTTAAATCGCCTTTGGCGATGGGCGAGATGCCGTTCAAGATAAAACGTGCATCCTCCGTGCCAATCAGCGTAGTGATTGACACGGGAGTGAACAGTAACAATAAAGCAACTTTAGATACGATTGTATATCTGAAATTTTATTTAGACATGCAATCTAAAGAAGTAGTCAAAATTCAATGGGATGAAAGTAAATATGATACAGACCAACAAGTATTGCAAAAAATGTGCGAAGAGAATTTATCGGAGACAGATGCCAGAAAAGAAGTAAACGAATCTGGTGCGTACAAAGTAATCACAACTATCACTATAACCGAACGTGGGAAAAAGATTTCAATTACCAAACCGGACATATAAATGTCTCATTCTCAACAAGGGCGAAACACCAAAAACAAGAACTGACTATGCAATCCAGCGAATTGGAGTCGGGCCTGCCCGACGAAGCTGAGCAGGAGGGCATAGTCAGTTTTTGTTTTTTTAGTGTTTCGAAAGCCAGGTCATTGCTGATGCTTTCTTAATTCACAATCTTATAGTACTCTCTTGCCGTCACGCCATACACAACTGCATAGAATCCTGCAAACACTATTATTGTCACACCTGTGCAAAGCATAAACAGTGTCTTGTTTGCCAGATTCAACAATGCCAGTAATTTCATCACAACAGGAAATGCGACCATCACATGAATCACCGCTGTGATAAGTGGAAGGAAAAATACGCTTAACACCTGATTTTTAATAGAATGTTTCACTTCTTTTTTACTCATCCCTACTTTCTGCATAATCTGGAATCGTTCTCGGTCATCGTAGCCTTCGGATATTTGCTTGTAATAAATGATCAAGACTGTTGCTACAACAAATAAAAATCCCATGTAAATTCCGATAAACAAGAGACTTCCATAAAGTTCATAAAATGAATTTTCACTCATTTGTCTGTTTTGAAACTCAACATTAGAAAGCTCTGGATATTCATTTTGCATATTATAGATTACGTTTTCGTACTTATTTACATCACCTGACATATTAAAACGTATAGTATGATTCAGTGTAGCTAAAACATCTATATATTCTGGTTCTATTCCTTTTGTGTTTGACACAATCTCATACAGCATTTTCTGAACCTGCTCTTTACTTGAGCAAATAATATAATAGGTTCCGAATACACCTGCGTTATTTTTCGGCTCGACTTTTAATTCATTTAATTCCTGCGCTATTTTATAAGTCCGGCCATTTATTTTTACACTATTTTCTCCATAGGTTCCGTTTGTCCGATAAATCATCACTTCATCATCTTCCAATAAAACCTGTTTCTTTTCTATCCGATTATAATCTTCGACCGGAATTAGATTTACAATAAATAAATTTGCTCTTCCGTAATTTGTCACTGGAGTTAAATTTAATGTGTCACCATTCTGGGTCCCTGATAATGCTCCATAATCGTATTCAAATCTGGATGAAATCTTTACCCCCTCTTTTTCTGTTTTATCAATCAGCTCATTTATCAGCACTTTCGTTTTTTCATCCTGAGACTGCATCGTAATGCTAGAATCCTGCGGAAATCTTGCCTTTAAAATATCTTCCATTCCGGCATAAAGTGACACTGTTGTCGAAACCATGATCAGCACCATTGTACTTAAAATGCAAATATTCGCAAGTCCAACCGCATTTTGCTTCATGCGGTATATCATGCCGGATATTGTTGTGAAATGCTTTGGCTGATAGTAAAATTTTTTATTCTTCTTCAACATTTTCAAGATTGCAATACTGCCTGCTGTAAAAAGTGCATAAGTTCCCACGATTACGCAGACAACTGCAACAAAAAAGTGAGAAAGGGCATCAAGCGGGTGCTCTGTTGTAATAGCAAGATAGTACCCTGTCCCGAGTGCTGCCACTCCGATCAGTGTTAAAAACCACTTTGTTTTTGGCTCTTTTTCTCCTTGATTTCCTCCATGTAAAAGTTCGATTGGATTTGATAATTTAATCTGCAATAAATTATACAGAAATGAAAGTGAAAAAATCACAACAAATAGCAATACTGTATCTCTCACTGAGCTCAGGCTGATTGCGAATGCCATCGACACTTTGCTGTGCAGGATTTTTAATAAAATAAGATACATCAGTTTTCCGAATATCACGCCAAATACGATTCCGGCTACAATGCTAACTCCGGCTGTTATGAGCATTTCTATCAACATCATTTTCGATATATGCGATTTTCCCATTCCTAAAATGTGATATACTCCGATTTCTTTTTTTCTTCTTTTAATCAAAAAACTATTTGTATAAAATAAAAAGATCAAAGAAAAAATCATCACCACTGCGACTGCATAACGTAAACATATTTGCATCGTAACTTCTTCGACACTTTCGCTTCTGCTAAGTGCGTCAATCATGTAAAACATCATGACGCATAATACTGCCGTGAAAATGTATGGGACATATGTCTTTCTATTATTTTTCAAATTTGTAACTGCAAGTTTCGGATAAAGTGTATTATTCACTCTCCTCACCTCCTGTTGTCAACACTGTAAGTGTATCTGCGATTTTCTGATACAGCTGTTCACTGGTGAGATTTCCTCTGTAAATCTGATGAAATACTTCTCCATCTTTGATAAATAAGATCCTGTTTGCACTGCTTGCCGCTTTTACGCTGTGAGTTACCATTAATATGGTCTGCCCGTCCTGATTGATCGTAGTAAATAAATTCATGAGACTGTCTGCCGCCTTTGAGTCCAATGCGCCAGACGGTTCATCTGCCAAAATCAGCTGTGGTTTTGTAATCAAGGCTCTTGCTATTGCCGCCCGCTGTTTTTGACCGCCTGACACCTCATACGGATATTTATCTAAAATCTGTGCAATTCCCAGCTTTTCTGCGATCGGAGCCAGCCGTTTCTCCATCGTATTATATTTTGCTCCGGACAATACAAGCGGTAAATAAATATTATCTTTTAATGAAAATGTATCTAACAGATTAAAATCCTGAAATACAAATCCCATATTTTGCCTGCGAAATGCTGCAATATCTTTTTCTTTTAAGTTTCCCAGATCATTTCCCTTCAAATATACTTTTCCTTCTGTCGGTTTATCCAGTGCTGCCAGTATATTTAAAAGCGTTGTTTTTCCCGAACCGGACTCTCCCATAATTGCGACATACTCTCCGGATTCTACTGAAAAATTCACATTTTTCAAAGCCTCTACCTGATTGTTCCCAAACCTTGTCGTATATATTTTCTTTACGTTTTTTACTTCCAGTAATGCCATTTTTTCCATCCTTTCCCAACGTTTTTCTTTTTTACAAGGCTTATTATAGAAAAAAGGAAAATGTGTTTCCATCGAAATAGATTACATTTTCCTCTCATATCTTACATTATTGTAAGATTGCTTATTCATACTCATTCATGCTTATTCAATCGTCCATTCTTCTCTTGTAAGAGCCAGATATACCTTTGTCCCCTTATCTAGCTCCGACTCAATCCAAATTTGATGGTTCAGCCGTTCCATAATCTTCTTACACATATACAATCCTATTCCTGTTGATTTCTTGTCGGCTCTTCCATTATAACCTGTGAAGCCTTTTTCAAATACTCTTGGCAAATCTTCTGCCTGAATGCCGATTCCGGAATCTTCAATCACAAGACATTTTTTATTTTCTTTTTCTTCTGTGTAAATAAAAATCATTCCGCCATCTTTCGTATATTTTAGTGCGTTGGAGAGAACCTGCTCCAGCACAAACTGCAGCCATTTCTCGTCTGTGACAATGCACTGCGAAGTTTTTGCATACTGCAAATGTATTTTCCGCAAAATAAACATCTGTGAGTATTTCCGGATAACCTGCCTTACTATGGCATCCAATGAATATTTCTCAAACTTCAAATCTCCTGACATTTCTCCCATTCTAAGATATGTCAGCACCATTTCTACATATTGCTCAATTTTAAATAATTCCAGTTTGATTTCTTTTATATACTTTTGTTCCGGATATTCTTCCTCTAATGTCTGCTGCAATACATGCATGGCAGCAATCGGTGTCTTAATCTGATGTACCCACATACTATAGTAGTCTGACATTTCCTGTTTGAAAATGCGTTCCTGAGATTTTAATTCACTGTTTTGTTCCTTCAGATTTTTTATAATATTCTGATAATCCTGTTCAGATAAACGTTTTTGGAATTTGAAAAACTGTGCTGTTAAATGGAGCAGGAATAAAACAGTTGAAAGTAATAACCCATATTGAATTGCATCAGTCCTTACATCATACAAGAATAGTACTGTAACAAATAATAGCATGCTTCCGATATAACACAGCAACTCGTTCTGTTTTGATTTCAAAAACATTTTTATCATGCTTCCACCATATATCCAATACCTTTTTTTGTAAGAATCACATTTTCCAATCCCATCTTTTCCAACTTTCTTCGAAGTCTTGCAACATTGACCGTCAATGTATTATCATCTATAAATTCGTCGCTCTCCCAGAGCCTTGTAATGATATTGTCTCTGGATATAATCTTCCCGGCATTTTCTATAAGCATCTGTAAAATGCGGAACTCATTTTTGGTCAACTCCGTTTTCTGCTCTTGATATTGAAGTGTTGCATCTGAAAGATTCAAATATGCGCCATGCCATTCCAACATGTTGGTGTTTCCTCTGAATTCATATGTTCTTCGCAAAACAGCCTGCACCTTCGCCGTTACCACCGCAAAATCAAATGGTTTTTCGATAAATTCATCCCCGCCCATATTCATTGCCATCACAATATTCATATTATCATTCGCCGATGAGAGGAAAATAATTGGAACTTTTGAAATCTTTCTGATTTCCTGGCACCAGTGAAATCCATTAAAAAATGGCAATACGATATCCAGCAATACCAATTGTGGTTCATTTTTTGTAAAGCTATCCATAATATTTTTGAAATCCGTGATACACTCCACCTCATAATCCCATTTTTCAAGATGATTCTTTAAACCGTTTGCAATAGTCGTATCATCCTCCACAATTAATATTTTATACATGCTACACCTCTTCTTTACACAATTGTATACTGCAACATCTCGTAATGCAGTCTTCCGCCTTCTACAATATTTTCCGGCAATAATGCTCTCGCAACTAATTTTAACTCTTCTTCTGGTTTGTCCACTCTTCTTAAGTTGGCGTAATCTCCGTCAATTGATTCTACTATATAATCACATACTAACATTTATGGTGTCTCCTTTCTTATCCTCGTCGCTCTACTAATAAATCTAATCCCAAAATGTTTATCAACTGGATAGTTTTTTCAATCTCAGCTGTTGGTTTTCCACGTTCCACATCAGAAATAAAAGTCACAGAAAGGCCTGTGAAATCCGATAAGTAAACTTGCGTATAGCTTAATTCTTTTCTTCTTTCACGAATAGCTTGACCTAATGATTTTGAATCTGTTATTTTCATATCTCCTCCTTTATATGCCGTACGACTAAATAATATGACATTATTATATTATTAGCCGTACGGCTGTGTCAACTTTTCATTTTACTTTTTTAAGAGCCAGTTAGGCATGTCCTTACCTGAAAATCGTAAAAATGAAAAGTAACAAAATATCTACAACTTCCTTATTCTACATCATTGCAGGCGCATCCCCTGCATATACTAATAAAAAACGAGGTCCCGCCATGTCTAATTCTCTCTGCAAAGAACGCATTCTTTCCGAAGACTATCGTGACTTCATCCTCGATGGCATTCAGACTTCTTTTCTCTCTGACATTGCCTTGCAAAATTCCTGTATACAAAATGCGGATTTTAATTATCGCTGTGTTTATATTTCTGCCATTCAGGCTGAACCTATCACATTAAAGCAATTTCCTTACGCTTCTATTCCTAAATGCTATGCCCCTATTAGTATGGAAACTCTAAACCAGACCGGTATTCTCTCAATCCAGAATTATCCTACTCTACAATTGAAAGGCAAGGGTGTCTTGATTGGTTTTTTAGACAGTGGAATTGATTATTTAAGCCCTCTTTTTCGTAATCTGGACGGTTCGACCCGGGTTCTTTCTATATGGGATCAGACGATTCAGACCGGAACTCCTCCTGACAATTTTTATTATGGCTCTGAATATACACAAACCCAGATTAATGATGCGCTTGCATCAGAGCAACCACTGAACATTGTTCCTTCACAAGATGTCGAAGGACATGGGACTTTTGTTGCCGGTCTTGCATGTGGTGGCGGTGCCCCGCAGGCAAACTTTCTGGGGGCTGCCCCGGAAGCGACTCTTGCTGTTGTAAAATTAAAACCTGCCAAACAATATCTCCGCGACTATTATTTTATTGCTGATTCTGCAACAGCTTATCAGGAGACTGACATTTTGCTTGCTATAAAATATTTATCTGACCTTGCTGCAAAATATAAACTTCCGCTTATTCTCTGCATTGCACTCGGCACAAATTCCGGTGGACATCTCGGTTTACTCCCATTATCCAATCTTCTGGATCTGTATGCATCCAAGGCAAATATCATTCCTGTCACCGGCGTAGGAAATGAAGCAAATGGAAGACATCATTTTCAATATACTCTAAAAAATATTGCTGATAGTGCAACTGTGGAAATCCGTGTGGGTGAAGGAGTTCCCGGATTTACGTTGGAGCTTTGGAACAGTATTCCTAATATTCTTGCTTTTTCCATCGTTTCTCCTTCCGGTGAAATCCGTGGACGAAATACAATCCGCACTACAGAACGTGATGAATTTCAGTTTTTACTAGAAGGCACAACAGCTATTGTTGATTATAAATTATTGGTAGAGCGAACCAATCAGGAGCTGATTTTCTTTCGCTTTCAAAAACCTTCTCCCGGTATATGGAAAATCATCATTTCGCCACTTCGCATAATCGACGGGCTATTTCATATGTGGCTTCCGTTAAGCAGTTTCATCCAAGGGGAAGTGTTCTTTTTGAATTCGAATCCTTATTATACAATCACAAATCCCGGAAATGCTTCCCGACCGATTTGTGTTTCTTATTACGATGGAAATACAAATGCGATTGCTTTGGATTCCGGACGAGGATATGACCGCTACGATGGAATTCATCCTGATTTCACTGCCCCCGGCATTTCTATTCTTGGTTCGTTACCAAACAATCGGTTTGCAGTGCGCTCCGGCTCAAGTCTGTCCGTTGCCATTACCGCCGGCGCATGTGCCCTCCTTCTGGAATGGATTTTGTTCCATCTTGGCATGGAAAGTGTAGATTCCACACAAATTAAAAGCCTTTTTATCATCGGTGCCACCAGACCTTCAAATATGACATTTCCAAATCCTGAATGGGGATATGGACAATTGAATTTATTTCACACATTTGAGGAATTACGAAATTACTAAAAAAGTTTTCCTAAGCTTTTTCCATATACCTGGCAATAAAAAAAGAAACATTGCAGGATTTTCTCTTACAATGTTTCTCTTTTTATTAATTTCTATTATTGTTATTCGCGCTTTTCACCACGACGAATCTCTTCTACATTCTCATAGTAACTCTTGATTTCTTCTCCGGCAGCAATTGGCTCTGTCGGTTTTGTTCCATCACGGAATACAATTTTCAGAAGAATCGGTGTGATAATTGTCGTAATTACAACCACGATGATGACAGGTCCTAAAAATGCGATTCCCAACAATCCAAGTGTGGAACCTTTGCTGGCAACGATCAATGCCACCTCACCACGCGAGATCATACCGATACCAATACGTTTTGCCTGATAATTCTTGTATCCACACATTTTTGCACCGATACCACAACCAATGATTTTTGTCAGAATTGCAACAATTGTAAGTACTACTGCAAATGCAACAATCGTAAAATTCATTTTTGGTAATACAACCTTCAGTCCAATACTTGCAAAAAATACCGGTGAAAGCAGCATGTATGAAATTGTATCAAATTTAGTCTGCAAATATTCTGAACGTTCTATGTTAGAAATAATCAGACCTGCGATAAATGCACCTGTGATATCTGCTACGCCAAATACTGCTTCTGCAATGTATGACATTAATAAACAGAATACAAACGCAACGATTGTGTGACGATGTAATTCTTTTTTTGCTCCGTCGACCCATTTCTTATAAAATTTATAAAAAACAAATCCTACAACTGCTGCAAATACAAAGAATGCCACTACTTTAATCAGAACAATCGCAATATTTACACTGTCATCTGCCATACTTGTAACAATTGTAAGTGCAATAATACCAAGAATGTCATCAATAATTGCTGCTCCAAGGATTGCATTTCCTGAACGTGTTTTTAATTTCCCCAGTTCCTTTAATGTTTCAACTGTAATACTTACAGACGTTGCTGTGAGGATTACTCCAATAAAAATATTCTGTAAAAATGTGCTTGCACTTGCATAAGACGGAATCATTCCTGGTCTGTTGAATATAAACGCACAGAAATATCCTCCGATCAGTGGCACGATTACACCGCAAAGTGCAATCACAAATGACGCTTTTCCACTTGCTTTGAGTTCTTTGATATCTGTCTCCATTCCGGCACAGAACATCAGTACAATTACACCAATTTCCGCAATTTCATGAATAAAGGCAGTTTCGCTTAACACTCCTAATCCCACCGGACCCAAAAGCAGTCCTGCCAAAAGTGCACCCACTACCTGCGGCATCTGTACTCTCTTTGTCAAAAGACCCAATACTTTTGTGCCAAGAAGTATGATTGCCAGATCCAATAGATAACTATAGCTGTTCATTATGCTCCTCCTATGTTGTCATTTTCACTTCGTTATCCCCCAATAACTTACGTGTGACATCTTATATATTTTTTAGAACCCTTTTCCATACCCGTTCATAGTATAGCTATGAACGATAACTTTTCTAACTAAGTCGTGGTACCTGCTGGCCTCTCAATTCAATGATCGGTCCCCCGGTTCCTTCAATATATTCACGGGTGATCGTCACCTGTCCGATGTTATCATCCTTCGGTATTTCATACATAATGTCAAGCATAAACTCTTCAATGATCGCACGAAGCGCTCTGGCTCCGGTATCCTTTTGCATTGCTTTTTCAGCAATTGCCTCAAGTGCACTATCATCAAAGATAAGATTTACTTCGTCTAATGCAAGTAATTTCTGATACTGTTTCAATATCGCATTCTTTGGCTCTTTTAAGATTTTCACAAGCATGTCTTTATCCAGACCTTTCAATGTGAAAATAATAGGAAGACGACCGATAAACTCCGGAATCATTCCGAATTTTCTTAAATCTTCTACTGTCACCTTACTGATCAAATCTTTGTCATCATCATATTTATCTTTCAGCTCAGCATTAAATCCCATTGAACTTTTCTTTGTCAGTCTTTCTTTAATGATTTCTTCCAAATCCGGGAATGCACCGCCACAGATAAAAAGAATGTTTTTTGTATTTACTGTTGTGAGCGGAACCATTGCATTTTTACTGTTTGCTCCAACAGGCACTTCCACTTCACTACCTTCAAGAAGCTTTAACATTCCCTGCTGTACTGATTCTCCGCTTACATCACGCTGACTGGATGTTTTCTTTTTCGCTATCTTATCAATCTCATCAATGAAAATGATTCCCTGTTCAGCACGCTCTACATCATTATCCGCTGCTGCCAGAAGCTTAGAAACAACACTTTCAATATCATCTCCGATATAGCCTGCCTCTGTCAGAGATGTTGCATCTGTAATGGCCAACGGCACATCTAATAATTTTGCCAATGTCTTTACCAAAAATGTTTTTCCGCATCCTGTTGGTCCGATCATCAGCATATTGGATTTTTCAATCTCAATATCATCCATCGTGTCTGTAGCAACCCTTTTATAGTGATTGTATACTGCCACTGACATTGCTTTTTTAGCATATTCCTGACCAACTACATATTGATCTAACTGCTCTTTGATCTTATGTGGTGCCGGAATATCTTTGATATCTAATTTTTTATATTTTTTCGTTGATTTTTTCTTCTTTTTCTTAATCTTTGGCTGCTGTGGAAACAGATTGTCCAAATCGGATAAATTCAAAAACTGAACTCCCGGCATATTCATCATCTTATTCAGATCTGTCGGCATATTTGACATTGCATCAAAACTCTTCTGCAGACAGTCCTGACATACTGTAATATTGTTCGGAAATTCCATCATCTTACCCGCTACACTTTCCGGGCGATGGCAGATAAAGCAGACTTTCTCATAATCATCTTCTTTATCGTCCTGGGAATCTTCCACTGTTACTACTTCTTCCTTCGGATCTTCCACTGTTTCCAGATCTACTTCTCTGAAATCCTGATTCTGATCTTCATCTATAATTATTGTGTCGTGATCTGACATCTTACAAATCCTCCGTTCTTTTGTATCTATATACCATTCCTCATTATAACGGAATATTGCTCTTACTTCAAATGAAGTTTTTGTAAACAAGCTCTTTATTTTAACATTTCTACAAATTCATCTTCTGATATGATCGGAACACCGAGCTCTCTTGCTTTCTTATTTTTTGAAGAAGTGGATTCTACATCATTGTTGATCAGATAATTTGTTTTCGATGTAACCGAACCTGTCACTTTTCCGCCGCGTTTTTCGATTTCTTCTTTTACCTCTGCACGATTTGCAAAATGGTGTACGCTTCCTGTAATAACAAAATTTATACCTGTGAACTTTTGCTCTGTTGTCTGTTCTTCTTTTGGGATTGTCACTTCCAACAAGAGCTTTTCAAATAATTCTCGATGTTTCTCATCTGCAAAATAATCAACGTAAGCTTTTGCGATCACATCTCCCACTCCGGAAATCGCACCTAATTCTTCTTCTGTTGCATTCATCACTTTTTCCGGATTCTGATCAAATGCCCGGCAGATTACCTTTGCGTTCGCCAGTCCGATATTTGCAATTCCGAGACTGTATACTAATTTCGGAAGTGTCGTAGTTCTTGCCTGCTCGATGCTTTTCATCAGATTATCGTAGGATTTTTCTCCAAAACCTTCCATCTTCTGAATCTCTTCTTTATAACGCTCTACGTGAAAAATGTCTGAGAAATCTTTAATAAATCCCCTGTCGATTAATTTTTCCAAGGTTGCTTCCGACAAGCCTTCAATATTCATCGCATCTCTGCTGACAAATAGCGTAAATGATTTCACCTGTTTTGCCTGACACGTTGGATTTGTACAATACAATGTTTTTGTATCGTTATCCATGGAAATTTTTGTTGCTCCACCACAGACCGGACATGTCTTCGGTGGAACGCAATTACCACTCCGTGTCAGATTTTCTGCAATCTGAGGAATGATCATATTCGCCTTATATACCTGTATGGTATCTCCAATTCCCAGCTGAAGCTCCTCCATAATACTGACATTGTGAACACTTGCCCTGCTCACTGTCGTACCTTCCAGTTCGACCGGATCAAATATTGCTACCGGATTAATAAGCCCTGTTCTTGATGCGCTCCACTCAATTTCACGAAGTGTTGTCTCTCGGATTTCATCTGCCCATTTAAATGCAAAAGAATCTCTCGGAAATTTTGCTGTTGTTCCCAGAGACTGTCCGTATGCAATGTCATCATACACAAGCACCAGTCCATCTGATGGAAAATCATTTTCCGCAATATGCTCTGCAAACCACGAAACCTCATCTTCAATTGTAGATGCATCTACAAGATGATGCTCTACCACTTCAAATCCCTGTCCTTTCAGCCAGTCCATCTGCTTTATTCTGGAATTTTGAAACTCTACATCATCTGCTTTTACCAATGTAAATGCGTAGAATTTTACATTTCTCTTTGCTGTAATTTCATTGTTCAACTGTCGTACTGAACCACTGCACAAGTTTCTTGGATTCTTATATTTCGCATCAACATCCTCTATCTTGGCATTGATCTTTTCAAAATCATGATATCCGATAATCGCTTCTCCTCGCAGGATCAGTTCTCCTTTATACGGAATGTGGAGCGGTACATTTTTAAATACTTTTGCATTGTTTGTGATAACCTCTCCTACTTCTCCATTTCCTCGGGTAACTGCTTTTTCCAGTTCTCCGCCACGATATGTGAGGACAATTGTAAGTCCATCCATCTTCCAGGACAGCATTGCCTTCTGACTTCCTAAGAATTCTTTCAGACGCGAAACCTCTTTCGTCTTATCCAATGAGAGCATCGGTTTCTCATGACGCTCTTTTGGCAACTCACTTAACACTTCATATCCAACATGAATTGTGGGACTGGAAGCAAGCGTCATTCCTAATTCCTGCTCCAGTCCCAATAACTCATCGTACAGTTTATCGTACTCGTAATTGCTCATGATCTCTCTGTCTTCCTGCTCATAAGCACGGCGAGCCTGATTCAAAATTTCCACAAGTTGCAGCATTCGCTGTTTCTTATCTTCCATCTTTTTTCCTCTCCATAGTTACTTTAAAAGCAACCCCTACTATACGTTTATGTTCTTTTTATTCCCATCGAACTGTCTCATTTGAAGAATCTTTGATCAGTTCATATAATTCATTCAACTCCGCATCGGTCAACTTCCGATATGCTCCGTCTTTTAATCCATTCAACTCTATATTCATAACCCGAGTGCGGAACAAATCTTTCACCTGATACCCAAGTGCCTCGCACATCCTGCGGATTTGTCGATTCAATCCCTGTGTAAGCACAATTGTAAATGTATATTTTCCAATCTGTGTCACCTTGCAAGGTCTTGTCACAGTATCCAAAATCGGAACTCCTGTCGACATTTGTTTTATAAATTCAGGTGTAATTTCTTTGTCTACTGTCACTTTATATTCTTTCTCATGCTGATTTCCGGCTCTCATCATTTTATTAATGATATCCCCGTTATTTGTCATAAGTAAAAGACCATGCGAATCTTTATCCAATCTGCCGATGTATGTCACACGAATCGGATAATTTAAGAATCGGACAATGCTATTGCGCTCCCTGCGCTCTTCTGTACAGACGATACCGACCGGCTTATTTACTGCTAAAACCACCATCTCATCTGTTCTGGAAACTGTCTTCTTTCCGACCTTTACAACCTGCCCCGGCAGCACCTTCATCCCCATAGTCGCTTTTTTTCCATCTATGGTTACTGTTCCGCTCTCAATCAGTTTATCCGCATTTCTTCTTGAACATACACCTGCCTCGCTTAAATATTTGTTCAAGCGGACAGGTTCATTTTTCTGCTGAAATTCTTTTTTAATCTGATTACTCACTTTCACCTGCTCCTAACATTCCACTAATGTTATTATCCTGGAAAAATGTATTTCCGCTGTATAAGAATAACGCATCTGTAATTCGATAAGAATCCATGATGTCCTGAATCGTTCCACTATAATATCTCGGGTCTACGACTACGATTTCTCTAAAATATGGTGTCAAAAACGGAATGAAACTATTTGCAAACGAATCTTTTATGATTAAAATTCTCCGTGACTCCTCGGATGTTGTTTTAATATCAATAACCGATGTGTTACCACCTAAAAATACACCATACTGATCTCTTGTCTTTAATTTTGAAGAATCATATAAGGATGCTGTTTTTTTCTGTTCATCAATATAACTTACCAAAATATCTGCGTCCGAATCTTTCGGAACATAGATATCAATCTGTTCCTTCTCGCCTAATCTGCATCCTGCCTTTGCGGACAAGGTTCCGTTAAATGTGGTTGATATTGGATATGCCACGAAGTTACTTACTGCGTCCGATTTGATATTCAATGACTCCACAGCATCTCCAAATGCATAAAATGCTCCAAGGCTTGTCCAGTGATGATCTGTCTTATAGAAAATCTTCTCGTCTGTATGCTTCTTAAGTGAACTTGTCACATCGATCCAGTTGATTGACTCTCCAAGTTCTCGTTTTGCCTGTGAAAACATACGATTTTGATCTGCAACTGTTGCCAGTGCCGGCAAACGGTTTTTCAATACATTTGCAGCATCCGGAACAAGCATTACTGATGTATTGATATCCGGATAAGATTTCGCAAATGATTTCATAGCTTTCAGATTCGCATTCAACTGTTCCTGATCCGGTGTTGCGATTTCTTCCATCAGCTGGCCTTTTTTCCCAATTAAAACGCCATTCTCTTCTTTGCTTCCGCCAATTCTGTCTAAAGTCGTCTTTAATTTTCTCCAGGCATTCCTTCCCACGAACTGATCTGCCTGATAGGTTTCAAATTTGTCCATAAAATCTCCGGAAACCAGACTCTCAAATGTCAGCTTCGGTCTGCCCGCCAACATTCGATTCTCCTCTTCCGACATTTCTTTATTCGGAACGATAATATTTAATACAAGGAAAAATACGATACATACAACAAATGCTGTTCCTATTATATGTTCTATTTTCCAGCCACTTCTTTTTCTCTTTCTACTATTCTGCATTTTTTCACCTAGAATCTAAAATATAAAAATGGATTATATGTCTCTGTTACAAGGAATGCAATACAAAGTAAGAACATTGCAATATAAACTGCACAAGTTACGATAGATCTTACTTCTTCGCTTTGCCAGCATCCTGTTATCTTCTTCAACAGCTTGTATCCTCTTGGTGCAGATGCCAGAATTGCTATTACGATCAACAACCAGTTTGTAAAAATCATAAAGAATCCCTGCTTATCAAAAATTCCTTTTGCACCAATACCAAACATCACTTTCAGATACTGACCTGCATATCCCAATGTCGGGCTGAAGAAAAATACCCATCCAAACAAAACCAATACAAATGCATAAATGTGCTGGACTGCTGATGGAAGCTTCTCAATCTTACTTCCCCAGAGATATTTTTCTAAAATAAGAATCACTCCGTAATATAATCCCCAGAACATAAAGTTCCATTGTGCTCCATGCCATAATCCGGTTAACATCCATACGATCAACAGATTTAGGATATGTCTCGATGGAGTACAGCGATTTCCTCCGAGCGGAATATATACATATTCACGGAACCATGTGCTCAGTGAAATGTGCCATCTTCTCCAGAAATCTGTAATGCTTTTGGCAATATACGGATAATTAAAGTTTGGCAAAAATTCAAACCCGAACATCTTGCCAAGACCAATTGCCATATCCGAATAACCGCCGAAGTCGAAATAAATCTGGAATGCATACGCGATTGCTCCTACCCACGCTGTCAAGGTTGAAAATGAACCCATCTGCATCGCAGCAACCTGTTCATATACCGATCCGAATGTATTTGCCAGAACTACTTTCTTTGCTAATCCCCGGATAAAATACATTGCACCCTCGCCAAACTTAGTCGAGTTGATACTACGTTCCTTTAACTGCTCTTCGATGTCAATATAGCGGACGATCGGTCCTGCTATCAACTGTGGAAACATTGAAATATACAATGCGAAGTATAAAATATTTTCCTGTGGTTTTACTTCTTTTCGATATACATCGATCAAATAGGACATTGCCTGGAATGTATAAAATGAAATTCCGATTGGCAAAGCCAGCACACGATACGGAATGTCGATTGGCAAAATTGCATTGATCGTATCCATAAGCAGCCCATAATATTTGAAGAATCCAAGAATCAACAGATTCATTACCACTCCAAACATAAGGCTCATCTTCATAGCCCTTGCATTATCCCGTTTTTCGTAAATATCCTGTCCACAAAAATAATTCAATATGATGGAGAGAATCATTAAAATAATATAAACAGGTTCGCCCCATGCATAAAAAATCAAACTCGCCGCCAACATCACATAGTTCTTCATCCTAACTGGAACAAGATAATACAAAAGCAATGTCAGTGGTAAAAATATAAATAAAAATGTAATGCTGCTAAATAGCATATGTTTCTCCCTCCACCTTACAGACTCTTCGAAAATGCTGCGCGATATTCATCCGCCTTCGGAGCTACTGCAAGGAATATATAATCTCCTCTCACCTTCAGCTGTGCTGAATCTAACAACTGTACCTGTTTTGGTGCATAACCGTCAAAGTCATTCTTTCTGTTTTCGAGACGCCGATCAATCGCATCGCGAACGCCCTGCATCTGGCTTTCGTCTTTTACCTTGATCATAAGCACTTCTTCTGCTGACATGCTTGATGCAGAAGAATAAAATAACACACCATCATACTCTGCACTGTTAAGACCATAGTACCGCTTCAGCGCCTGACTGTCCTGCTTCACAAGGTTCTCTGTATCCAATGATGCCTCCACGCCTTTTGCAACTTCATCAAATGCTTTTGTACTTCCACTTGCGAAAATCAGCATCAGAATCACAAAGACTAAAATTGCTGCAACTGTTATGTATTTAAAAAGTTCTGTTCTTGTAATACTTCCCCTGTTCGTCATGATAAAGACACCTCCACCATGTGATCTGCCCATATTGGATAAAAATCAGATACAAAATGAATTCCGTCCTCGTCGTAATATTCATCTTTTACAAGATCTGTATTGTCCACATACGCAATCTGTAATTCATCACACATCTTCTGTAATGCTTCGTTGTATTTTGAAATGTTTGCCAATGCCGGTTTCTCGGCTATTGCACTTTGCTGCACCGGAAATATTGAATTTATCAAAATCTTTGTATCCGGTACTTCTTTTTGAATCTTTGCGATCAACTCTTTATATTGTTTGATAAATGTATCTGTATCTCCATTCGTATTGATCACATCATTCATTCCATACGAGATGAAGACCATCTGTGGATTAATCTCTTTTAGCTTTTCACACTGGTCATCCAGATCAGTAAGTGATGCACCTATTTTTGATACGACGCTGTTCGCATTCAAAACATCATATGCCGTAAATCCCTCCGTAATGGAATCTCCCATCACGACCGTACTTGCAAACATCTCTTTTAAGCTGATCGTACCTGCCTTATACGCTTCTTCCTTCTCTTTTGCCTCAACACGTTCTATCTTTGTCTCGACCGAAGCGACATCTTTTTTCTCATTCGTCTCAATGTATTTAATCCCCGCACTTATCTCTGCGTTCTCATGTTTATTCGATAATCGAACTCCAATTACGACAAGAATTGCTGCCACAACACCTGTAGCAGCAATTCTACTATATACTTCTATTTTTCTTCTATTCTTTCTGTTATACTGTTTCAATTTCTTCGTTCGTGCCTTTCCCAAACATCTATTTTCACTGTTCTAATTGTTTTTTCATATAAGAATAACCATGAACTTTCATTCACAATTTTCCTTATTTAATAATACTTTTTTTACCCCTAAAAGTCAACAAGTATGGTATGATATTTTATACTGTAATTTTTGTACTTTTTCGGAGGTTTTTTATACATGATTTCTTTAAAATTAACAGAAACAAAAAAATTTATGTCTCAGCTTCTTTTATCAGAGCTTTTTGACCATTTTCTTTTCATTGAAGGTGATATTGTCACCTTTAACAGCTTCCACATTGATGGTTATATTCAAAAGGATTTTTATGCTGAATTCCCACCCGAAGAACTTTTTTCTTCTGCTTCCTCTTTCTCCGATTCTGAGGCACTTCCAGAGTATTCTTACTGGAAACAAGTACGCGAATATTGTTTTTCTTTGATCAAGGGCAAACGGACACCACTTTGCTTCAAGTTTGTGTTCCGCCTTTCACCGGCAAATATCGCAAAATTAATTGCCAAACAGAATCTGGACTTTCAGCCAAATACCGTACAGGGACTTTACCTGAATATTCAATTTAATGAGCAAGGGTTGACCTGCGTCACCGGAACATCTTTAAATACATTTACGTTGGATAAGTCACTTGAGAAAGCGTGGGATGAGATGGTGCAGAGGTTTTTTACTAAGAATGGGGTGGCGTTTGAGGTTGCTGGTTAGTTCATTAGATGGCTATATGGTCCTATAAGAAACATCGGTATGAATTTCTGCTCAGACTCCGTCAGCGGGAAATACTAGAAGAAGACCAGAATTATTACTAAAAACAGAGCTTAGAAACTAGCAACTCGGGCTATGCCCTCAAACAGCAAGTTTCTAAGCTCTAACGTAAAATTCTGGTCTTTAAGTATTTCCAATCGCTTCCTCTGTATTCACTGAAATTCATATCCGATGTTTTCTTACAGTACGTTATCGTAAATCTAATGAATTAAAGAGCAGCGCTCTGTGGTGTACCATGATTGAAACAGGTAGATGATTTTTTTGTAACCGTTGTATCTGCAAGGTCTTGATATTCGCTGTTGTAGATACTCTTTTTGGGACCAATGCATCTGCAACTTACTTTTCTTTGAACTTGCAGATGCTTTTCAACCTGCCTGGCATGTATAATTATATCTACATCTTGCCTTTTCTGGGATTTGAGGATACTTCCTTCACAAATTTTACATCTACATCCCACGTTTTCTATGCCTTGTAGATACTCCCCGCAGAAATTTTTGCATCCTCAACCTGCTCTTTCTATACTTTGCAGATACTCCCCGCAGAAATTTTGCATCTTCAATCCCCGAAAATCCGCTATCGCAGATATCCCCCACAAAAATTACATCCGCACCGCCGATCCGGCAAAGTTCTTCTGTTTAATCCGTCAAGCATGCGATAACGTACAAACTGAAAACAAATTGAATACATTTCAGTGAATATGATAGAGGAGTTGGAAATACTTAAGGCGTAGATTTTGGGATTAATAAACTTGAACGAACGTGTTTGAACTGCAAAGCAGTGAGTTTGAGTTCAAGTTTATTGTATTTAGCCAAAATCTACGCCTTTATGTATTTCCCTCCGATTTAAATCTGAACAGAAATGTATTCAATTTGTTTTCACGTGTTACCTTATCGCCGCTTAACAACCTAAACAGCAACTAAACCGCAATCTCCTCCCCCAGGCAGAACGAATAAATCTCTTTCTCCTTCACTTTCTTCCCAAGCAGCTGCTCGAGTGCCTTCGCATAATAATCCAACTGTGCATGATATCTCTCTTTCAATTCTGCACCATTTTGAACCCTGTCGGTTTTATAATCGAGCAGTACAATTTCTCCATCTTCTTCGAAATAAACATCAATGATTCCTTGTACCAATATCATTTCATTCTTCATATCTGATTGACAAACATCTTCTACTTCTTTCTGACTCATATCTTCCATTGCTGCCTGGCAGGCATCCTTTATTTCTTCTCGATAAATTTCTCCTGCATCTACTCCAAGTACAAATGGCTGTTCTGTTTTTAGCAGCTTGCTTTTTGCAGCTTTCTGCATTCTTTTTCCGATATTACTATGCAAGAAGTTCTGTATATCTTTTATTCGGATGCACTTTGTCATCTCTTTTGTAATGATTTTATCTTGTTCCATCTGCCTGATTGCTTCTTTTAGGGATGTGGTATTGTATTCTTGTGTAAAATCAAGCAGTTCTAATACTTTGTGGTATACACTTCCTCTCGAAGCACCCTTTATCTCTTCCTCTTCTTGTAAAAATTTAGGCAAAAGAGGAACTACCGGTGCTTCTTCTATCATTTCCTCACCATTTTCTCCACTGCTTTCTTCACTTAGATATGTGCGTTTTTTCAGCTCAGATACAGTAAATTTCAGTTTCCATTTTTGCATTTGCTGATACGGATAATGATATGAAAACTGCTCATTCAAATGTTCTTTTAATTCATTATCATATACATTTTCCAGATTCCAATGCTCTAATATATCCTTTGCTACCAGCTCGGCCTGTTCTTCTCTTTTGTCGAGTATCGCAGCATCCCAGTAATCCCACACTTTAATCGAAATCGGTGCATCTGGCTGTGCAACCACCGGAAGTACCCAGTCTAAATATTTGTGTGCGGATGCTAATTTTGAAAACGACATACTGCCTTTCAGTGCATTTTCAACCGCAGCATTTTCATATTGGTGCACAAGATTCTGAGCATCTTTTAGCTGCCCTGTCATGATCAATTTTTCTTTTGCTCTGGTCAACGCAACGTAAAGTACTCGAAGCTCTTCCCCTAAGGTTTCCAATTTTGTCTGCTGCTGTATCATTTTCTTTAAAAATGTCGGGATTTTTGTACGTCTCTCCAAGTCAATCTGATCGATTCCTACGCCAAGCTCCGGATGAATGATCATACTTCCGTTTACATCCTGCATATTGAAACGTTTTCCCATTCCTACTACAAATACAATTGGAAATTCCAATCCTTTGCTTTTATGGATTGTCATGATCCGCACAGTATCTGCCTGTTCATCTATAATATTCGCTTCCCCGTAATCTACATCATATTTTTTAAGCTGCTCGATATATCGCACAAAGTTAAACAAACCTTTATAGCTGGTTCCTTCGAATGCACATGCTTTTTCAATTAGCATTTCCAGGTTTGCCTTTCTCTGGGCACCTCCCGGCATTGCCGAGATATACCCGCCGTACCCTGTTTCTTCTAATATTTTCCACAATAATTCGTGAATGGATGTGTATGGGATTAATTTGCGGAAATGTTCCAGCTGCCGGTAAAATTCCTGCAGTCTTTCGCTTTGTTCTGCCGCCTCGTAAAATGTGCTGTTTTCTTTTGAGTTTCGGATTTCGGCAAGTTCTTGTGCGGATAATCCGACAAATGGAGATGTCAATACTGCTGCCAACGGAACGTCCTGTCTCTGATTATCTAAAAGCTGCAGATAATCTAGTAAAACGCTCACTTCATATGTTTCAAAATATCCTTCTCGGCTGCCTGCATATGCCGGGATTCCTTCTTCATTCAATATCGTTGAAAATACATCCGACCACCCTTTTGCACTTCTCGATAAGATTACAATATCCCGATATTGGGCCGGTCTATACTCGCCGGTTTCCTTATCCTTCACCATTGCTTTTCCGACCAGTTCTTTAATCCGCTTTGCAACCATCTGCGCTTCTAATTGTTTTCCTGTTCCGTCAAGAAATTCTGTTCCCTCTTCCAGATCATCCGGGATTTCTGCATCGGATGTGTCTAAAAGCAATAATTCAGCTTCATTTTCCAAACTGCCATCTTCACGCACCAAGGTTTCATAATCCGCACCAAGATAAAGTGCTGCATTCTCGTCGTACTCTACTCCTCCAAGCTCTCTTCTCATAATCCGCTCGAAAATAAAATTTGTACTATCGAGCACTTCTGCACGGCTTCGGAAATTCTTATGCAGATCAATACGCTGCTTTTCTCCATCTTCCAGACTGTAATTCTCGTATTTTTCCATAAATAGTTCCGGACGCGATAAACGGAAACGATATATACTCTGCTTGACATCTCCAACCATAAACACGTTGTATTTGCCTTTACTTATCGTTGAGACGCTTGTCAAAATTGCTTCCTGGATTAAGTTACTGTCCTGATATTCATCAATCATAACTTCTGCAAACTGTTCCTGATATTCTTGTGCAACGATTGACGGAACCAGTTTTCCTTCTTTTTCTTCTGTTAGAATCTGCAAGGCAAACTGCTCCATATCATTGAAATCAATCAGATTTCGTGTTCTTTTTTTCTCCGCAAATGCATCCGCAAACAGTTGGACCAAAGCGACAAATGCCTGCATTGTATCGTGGGATGCCTCCATATCTTTCAGCATTTCTTCCGGCTTTTCATAGTAATAAGCTGCGATCAAATCTTTCACCTGCTTTTTGACCTCATCACGAAGCTGTTTTACTTTTTCTTTCTTTTCCTCTGAAACACTTTCGTCCTTCTTTCTGGACAGCGCTTTCCACTTTATAGATGTCAGCTCTTGATATAACTGTTCATATTCATTTTGCTCTCGATTGAGATTTGACAACATTTCTATATCCATTTCCAGCATTTCTGCATACATGTATGGACCGTCTGCTTCTTCGCAAATTGCAAGTGCCTCATCCAGGATACCAAGCATATCTTCTACATAGTATTTTGTCTGCTTTGCTGCCATCTCAAAAATAAAACATGCCCCATCCTGTTCATTTACGGCATAGTTATCAACACATTGTAAAAGCCATTTTTCCGGTTGTGGATAACTCCTTGAATACTCATACACCTGTAAAATAAATGACTCTAAGCGTTTATCATTTCGTCCGCTTCCAAGCTTTTCGACCAGCTTTAAAAATGTCTCATCCGCCTCCTCATAACACGATTCCAGAACTTCTCCTAATACGTCCTGGGAGAGAAGCTTCAACTCGCCTTCTTCTGCAATACGAAATCCCGGATCAAGATTTATCACATGAAAATGTTCTCTTATAACGGACAGGCAAAAGCTGTGGATTGTTGTAATTGAGGCGCTGTGGATTAATGTTGCCTGTCTTTGTAAATGTGTATTCTCCGGATTTTCTTCTAATGACTTTTCGATTGCATTTCTTACACGCTCCTTCATTTCAGCGGCCGCCGCCTCTGTAAATGTCACGATCAACAGACGGTCCACATCTATCAGATATTTCTCGTCTGTCAACATTTGTATAATACGCTCTACCAAAACTGCCGTTTTTCCAGACCCTGCTGCTGCAGATACAAGAATATTCCGGTCACGCAGATCTATGACTTTCTGCTGTTCTTCTGTCCATTTCACACCCATTTATCTTTCCTCCTGTGCAGCAATATGAATCTTTTCCAACACATCCTCTTTGGAATATTTCTCAAGTCTGCGATATTCATATCCTTCAATTCTTGTATCAAATCCGCAGATTGCACGATAGGCACAATAATCACATCCGGTCGCCCCGCCCATTTCATATGGTTCTGCCTGCACCTCGCCATCTGCTATTTTACCTTTCAGCTTCGCTTCTAATTTTTTCGTATAATCAAGAAATTCCAAAAATTCATCCGGATACAGAGCTTTCGAGGTTTTACTTAATGCTCCGCTTTTCGTTTTTGAAACCGGAATATAATTTGATGTTCCTTCAAGATTATGCTGCAAATGTTCCACAACGATTTCGTCCGCATTTACCAGACCATCCAGACGAAGCTCTTTTAAAATCTTACCCTCAAGCACTTCATCGTCCTCTTCTTTATCCACGATTGGATCTTGCATACGATAATAGAAAATTCCGGCTGGAATAATCTCTTTCCCTTTATGTCTCTTCTGCTCCACATCCAGCGCCGCATTTAGATAAACCGGAAGCTGTATCTGCAATCCGTGATAAAATGCTGTAATATCAAATGCTTTCATCCCGGTCTTATAGTCCGTAACCTTTACATATACTCCATTTTCATCTTCACATGTATCAATTCGGTCAATCTTTCCGCTTCCAAAATTAAATTCATACAGACTCGGGCGAAAATCGCTCTCTGCCATTTGCTTTGTCAATGCCCATACAGAACGCTGGATTAACTTCTTGATTCTTGTGATCGTATACTCATTTCTTGCTGTACTGTACAATACTGTATTTCCGTATTCAAGAATACTTTCTTCCACACTTTCCTGAATAAATCGGTCCTTTACTTCTTCCGTCATAGCCGTCCATTCTACCTGTATATCATCTGCTTTTCTTGCAAATCTTTCCATAGACTGGTGCGCTATATTTCCCAAATCCATCGCCTCAAACTGATAGCGTTCCCGCTCTGAAAGACGAAGCCCATATGTCAGAAAATGTGCATACGCACACGAAGAAAACCGCTCCAGTCTGGTCACACTGACGCGCTCTGTATTTCCATATAAATCCTTTGCAGTCTCTTTTTTTAATTGCTCTTTTTCTTTCTTGTAAAATGCTGCGTCTAATATTCTTTGCAACACAAGTGGATTCTCTTGATTCTTTTCTTGTTCAAAATACCACGAATACAATTCCTTCCACTCGTCGCTTAAGCCGTATTGACGTTCTGCCAGTCCATCTACCAGGTATTCAGCCCCCTGCATCCATGTCATTTCTTTTTCTGACAATGATTTTTTCTCTTCCTCAATCACTTCCAGATTCGGATACATCCTCTTCAAATCCTGGATTAAATACGCCGGTCTCAATCCTTTTCCGTCGGCAGATGTTTTTGAATAAGAGAGATAGAGCTTCTCCGATGGTTTTGTCAGATTCATATACAAATAAAATTTCTGTGTGTATGTTTTTTCTTTTGCTCCCGGTGATAATGAGAATTTTTGTTCTGCAAACTGCTCTCGGTCTCTGTCAGATAACAAACCGCCCTGTCCCAAATTTCCCGGAAGAAAAACATCATTTGCCCCGACAAAAAACAACACTTTCAAATGATTCAGACGAGTACGCTCCATATCACCGATCACAACCTGGTCCAGACTTGGTGGAATAACTCCGACCTTTGCCTCCTCCAAACCAGCATCTAATAACTCATTATATTCCTTTAATGAAATCTCCTCGTCTCCGAGAAGTTCCACAAACTTATCAAACAGCTCCATTACAATGCGATAGACCTGCGAATATTCTTTTGCCAGTGCAAGCTCTCCCTGCTCTTGAAAATAGTTTTCCATCTCCTGCACATTTTCCTGCATCTTTTCTTGAAGCAAGAATTCATGTACTGCAATTGTTATTTCCTTAACTGTCTTTTTTCGCTTTTTTAATACCTTTGTAAGTGTTTCTATTTTCTTTACAAACCGTTCTCTCAATCGATTCAACGAATCCAATGCCTGTGCACTTGCAGCCAGCTCTTTTTGTTCTGCTGCATCTTTTCTTTTCATTTCATAAGTAGTCCTCACCCACTTATCTAACCACTTACTATATCCACGCAATCCCAGTGCAATCACATAATTTTCCATGCGATCCACTTCTTCCCGCGTAAATCCCGACATACCTGTCCGCAAAAAGCGAAAAACACTTTCGTATGAAAAATTTTCTTCTTCCATTGCCAGCAGACTTCGTAAATATTCTACAAATGCATTTAACAAAATGCTCTTCTTGTGGTCCATAAAAATCGGAATCTGATACTCTTCACAGGCTTTTTCTAAATGATTCGCATATGTTCCCATCTCACTGACGATCACGCCCATTTCCCGATAACGGATTCCTTCTTCTCTCGCAAGCCGACGTATTTGCGCCGCAACAAAATTCGCCTCTTCTTTTGGATTTCGAGTTACATGTAATGATATTGCATTCTGTTCTTCGGTATAATGACCGCATTTATAGCGGAACAACTCATTTTCCAGAAAAGCCATCGCCGGATTTTTGCGAAAACGGTAAGGTATTTTTTCGTATAAATATACCGGTTCATCCACCGGAATACGATTTTCTCCTGCAATTTCGACAAGCGAAGTAACCATTTGCTTGCTAAGTGCAAATAGTTGATATGGGTGTTTGTAAACAAATGGATTCTCCCTTTGATCCATTTCTACGGTTATCATAACTTTTTTACAGACCTTCAGAAGCTCCCCTAAAAGCCTGTTCTGAACCGGGGTAAATCCAGTATATCCATCCAGGACGACAACACTGTCCTTCAATATTTTCGATTCAGGAACCGCATCACTCAACACATCCAGCAATTCTTCTTTTGTAATATATTTGTCTGCAAGATAATTTTCAAAGCCTCCGTATACCGTACGAATATCCCGCAATTTATAAGAAAGATAGCTTTCCTCACCAAGCGAATCAATCATTTCATCCAGTTCATCAAATCCGATGCCATATTGCGTAAACTCAGAAATCACCGATTTCACTTCACTGATATATCCCTGTTTTTTCAAATTGCCTCGCAATACCTTCAACTCCGACTCATACTGTCCGGCAATCTTCCGCAGGATTAAATTCTTTCCTTCATCATCTAAAACACGCTTTGTTTCTCTGCCAGTCTCTTCAAATATACGATGTGATAAACGAATAAAACTTAGCACATCAATATTCATGATTCCCTTGTTCGGATGTGCCATACACAGATCCTTTTGCGTCTGCATTGTAAACTGCTCCGGTACCAATACAATATAATTTGTGTCCGGATGAGCCAATGATTCTGTGACAACTTCTTTATATAAATGATGCGATTTTCCTGCACCTGAATTTCCAAAAATAAATTGTAATGACATGACACCCTCCTGAGACAAATACTGACTATGCATTCTTTCTTAATTCTTCAAGCACATTTTCAATTGCAGATACACTCTCTTCCAGCTCATCTGCGATTACTTCAACGCTCTTACCTTTTGCAAGTTTCTTTTGGACTTGTTGTTTGAGGTGCTCTGTTCTTCCTTCTGCTTTTCCTTTCATTATTCCACGTTCTTCTATTCCTTCACTTAAATTACACATTACTTTCACATCCTCCTCTATTGATTTTTCCATTGGTATATGATATTCGTTTTTGAGTATATTCAATTTTTCCTCTTCTCTTAGTGTTTCTGACAATAGTGCTCCTAGAAGCCGGTGTAGTTCATGTTTCTCTTCTCTGGGAGATACTTCTTTTGTTAACCCTATCATAACGATATTTACCAAGTCTTCTCTTCCTTTCCAATTTTGGTTTCCTATAATCGTATCATTTTGCAAATGAATGTGATTCATACTGTTCTCTGACATGTTCATGCATATCCAAATGGAATAAACTTTCTTAATATCGTTATAATTACTATTCACAAACTCCCTGTTTTTCTGGGATGAGATTTCTCTGCTAACGTAAAAAATGGCCCGGTTAAGAATGTCATATTCTGTTGGTTCTTTTCTCTGTGCCTCTACATTTATGATAATCTTCGAGCGTCCCTCTTTCAAGTGCACGTAAAAAATAATATCAAACAAAATGTAGCCTGCATTCATCTCTTCATTTACCGTATTCATTCCTATGATTTCTTTTCCGTTTTCATCCACTCCAATAACTTTGTTAGTAAGCCCTGGGTCAATAGGGATCTTCCCGATATGTATATCATCTTCAATCAATGGCTTCACTTCTTCCGGTGACATACCCCGAAATTCTTCTACTGCCTCTATCAAAATTCGTGCCAGTATATCTTTGTATCCAAGCAGCTTTTTTGCACAAGCATCATACTGTGCTTTAAGGTCAGTCGCTAATACAGCATTTTTCAACTCAGTATTCATTTTTCCTCCTTTTGCAGAAGGAACTTCCTCTATCTTCAATCACTCCCAGTCCTCTTCTGCTTTTTTCATAATGTTTGGTATTAAAGCATAGATTTCTGAAATGTTATTAGAATATAGATGGTACGACGTACCTTAGATTTCGTATAGAAACATGCTTTTTCCTACTTTAACATAGAGTAGGAATGAATTGCAAGAGGGGATTTTACGGTTTCGTTTAAAACATCCCCAACAAGAAAAAGACTATGCACTCCTGCTCAGCTTCGTCGGGCAAGCCCGACTCCAATTCGCTGGATTGCATAGTCTTTTCTTGCTTTGTGGTGTATCTACACGTCTCGGTTATTTGCCGTTGCAGATGTCTTTGTGGCAACCACTATATCCTCACTGCCTTGATATTCGCTATTGTAGATGCTCTTTTTCAGTTCAATGTATCTGCAACTTGCTTTTCTTTGAACTTACAGATGCTTTTCAGCCCACCTGTCATGTATAAATTGCATCTACATCTTGCCTTTTCTAGTACTTGAGGATACTTCCTTCACAAATTTTGCATCTACATCCCACATTTTCTATGACCTAAGGATGCTTCTCATTGAAATCATGCATCTGCAACTTGCTTTTTCTATAACTTGCAGATACTCCTCATCAAAATTTTGCATCCACACCACCTTTCCAGCAAAGTTCTGCTCTTTAATTCATCAAGCATGCGATAACGTACAAGCCGAAAACAAATGGAATACATTTCAGTGAATATGATAGAGGAGTTGGAAATACTTAAGGCGTAGATTTTGGAGTTAATAAACTTGAACGAACGTGTTTGAACTGCATAGCAGTGAGTTTGAGTTCAAGTTTATTGTATTTAGCCAAAATCTACGTCTTTATGTATTTCCCTCCGATTTAAATCTGAACAGAAATGTATTCCATTTGTTTTCGCGCGTTACCTTATTGCTGCTTAGTGAACTAAATAGCAACTCCACCTTGATTTTCTTCCACCCTCGTTCTAATATATTCCTATGTTACACATTATTTTAATTCTTAATTTGGAGAGACAGACATGAAATTACAAGACGGAAGACCAACAGATTTAACCGGCAGATTGCCAAAAGAAATACGCGTATATGATTTTTTAGATACCCTCAATATATCTTATCAGCGAGTTGACCATGAAGCAGCTATGACAATGGAAGCTTGTGAAGAAATTGATCGAGTACTCGGTGATAACACCTCGATTTGTAAAAATCTATTTTTATGTAACCGACAGGCAACTGATTTTTATCTACTTCTTATGCCGGGAAACAAACCATTTAAAACCAAAGAATTATCTGCACAAATTGGAAGTTCCAGATTATCATTTGCCAAGCCTGAATTTATGGAACAATATTTAGACATCATTCCCGGCTCCGTCAGTGTTATGGGATTGATGAATGATATAGAGCATAAAATACAACTTCTGATTGATGAAGATATTTTGAAAAAAGAATATTTTGGATGCCATCCTTGTGTAAATACATCAAGCTTAAAATTCAAAACAACCGATCTTATGGAGCATATCATTCCGGCACTTGGGCATACGCCAAAAATGGTAACCTTTGGTTGAGATGGACAGAAACGTGAACCAGACAGGGACGGAGAAAAGTGGCTCTCAAAAGCCACTTTTCTCCGTCCCTATTTCTCATTTATTATATTTTTCAATCTTACATTGATGTTTTTTCGTTTTCTTATCATAATTGATACCTACCAACAAAATTTCACCAGTATATTGCTCAATAGATGCCGGATATTTCTTTGTTCTGATTTGTTCAATTGCTGTCTCAACGTTTTTATTCCACTTTAATTCCACTATTAATACGGGATAATCCATCGAATTCTACTGACTCCCGTTGGAACGCAACTAATTCATCCCATTTCTTACGCTTTGTCGCTTTTATAAGTTCTTGCCGAATCTCTTCATTTGGAATAAACGCAGTCTCTGTTGTCTGATTATATGCTAAATATCCCAAATGAATCAAATACGTAAGTACATCATCTTTATTCGAAAAACTTGTCATATCATTCTGGAACGATGATACATCAACCTCGACTGATGCACCGGAAAGCATCTCTATAATTGCTGTTTTTAATCCATCAAAATTCATGTTAATCAACGGAACGATTGCTTCGTACGTGCCTGTTTGCGACCAGTAACTTTTATATTGGTTCCATCGCAAACTTTCAACAACCGCTTTGGGATTGTAAACTTGATAATTATTTAGCAGATAACCATTATACCAACGCTTCACTTCGGTAAAATCCCTACCATATTGATTGCAAAGACTTTTTACTTCTTCTTCCGTAAATCCAATATATTTCGCAAATATCTTCGCATCCAACATTGTAAACTCCGCAAAATTATTCAGTGCGGATTGTGTCTGTACTTTCTTAATCGGAAGAATCCCAGTCAAATAAGCCAAATGAATATATTTAGATGGTTCGTTTCCTTTAAATAGTCCTCGAAGAAAACTAATATATTCATCCTGTATTGTCTGATTCAATGCTTCATCTCGTATCAAAACATCCCATTCATCAATGATTATAATAAATTTATTTCCGATTGCTTCATGAATTCTTGATAGTGCTTCCGGCAATGAATGAATTTGTTCCGGTAATATATTCGGATAATACTCTTTTAATTCACTAATTGTATTCTCAGTAATATATGAAATCACATTTTCTGCACCGCCAGCCGGCTCCATGCACCACTGAATATCCAAATGAATGACATCATATTGATTCAGATGTTTTCTATAATCAGCACTTTTACTGATTTCCAAATTTGAAAACATATCTTCCGAATTGCATCCTTTACTGTAATATGCCGTCAGCATATCTGCGGTAATGGATTTTCCAAACCTTCTCGGTCTGCTATTGCATATAAATTTTGCTGTAGTATCAATCACTCGGTTGGTATATTCCAATAGTCCGGTCTTATCTACGTATATTTCTGAATTTAACGCATCTTGAAATGCACTTGTTTTGGAATTTACAAATCTTCCCACTCCCTACACGCACCTTTCTGACATCATATCCTACATTTGAAGCTTTATTTCATGTAATTCGATTTTAACATTGCATTAATGAAATGGCAAGATGAATCAATCCAGCAGAGCCCAGCCAGGGAGACAAAAAAGGACGGGGTTTTCCGGCTTTTTGTGCTTGCAAAAAAGCCGGAAAACTCCGTCCCTATCTTGCTTTATCAAATGTAAACACATTCAAAAACTGTTTTGCTCTTTCTGTCTTGGGATTCTCGAAGAACACTTCTGGTGCATCTTCTTCCACAATCTTGCCCTGATCCAAGAATATCACGCGGTCTGCAACAGCTTTTGCGAACTGCATCTCATGTGTTACGATGATCATTGTTCTTCCCTGCTTTGCAAGGTCGAGCATTACATCTAATACTTCTCGAACCATCTCCGGGTCAAGTGCTGCCGTTACCTCATCGAATAGCAGAATCTCCGGATGCATACACAGTGCACGAACGATTGCCACTCGTTGTTTTTGTCCACCGGACAACTGTCTTGGATAACTATTTGCCTTATCTGCCAAACCGACTCTTTCAAGAAGCTGCATTGCCTCTTTTTTTACTTCTTCTTTTTTACGTTTCTGTACTTTTGTCGGTGCCAATGTAATATTATCCATCACTGTCAAATGAGGAAATAATTCATAGCTCTGGAATACCATTCCTATCTTCTGACGAAGCAACGCCAGATTCTTGCTGCCATACTCAACCAAATCTCCCTGGAGACGAATTTCTCCTCCCTGAATTGGCTCCAATGCATTGATACAGCGAAGCAATGTACTCTTTCCACATCCACTTGGACCAACTACGACTACCACTTCACCTTGTTTTATTTCCAAATCCATACCATCTAATATCGTATGGCCTTCAAATTTCTTTGTAAGATTTTTTACATTCAATAATGTTTCTGCCATGAGCATCACCCCCATTTTCTTTCCAGATATCTGGCAAGCATACTAATTGGCCAGCATGCAATGAAGTAAAGCAAGAATACAACAAGGAATACTCCAAATGCTGCATTCGGACTTGTCATACGGTTTGCCTCGATAATCTGCTGTGCCACTTTCAACATTTCCACAACTCCAATCATAAGCACAAGGCTGGTCGTCTTGATCATTCGTGTGATTAGATTGATAGCAAGCGGTACCAGTCGTCTGACGGTCTGCGGAATAATGATATAGCGATATGTCTGCGTTTTTGTAAGGCCTAGCGCCTCACTGCTCTCGTATTGATGCTTTGGAATGCTGATCAGCGCGCCTCTTACCAAGTCTCCCATTTCTGCGGTTCCCCACAGTACAAATACGATAATGGAAGCAACTTCTCCCGACAAACTCCATCCAAATGCTCTTGTACTTCCAAAATATACGATGAACAAAAGCACCAGCTGTGGCATAATACGGATAATCTCCAGATAAATTCTAAAAATCGCACGCACGATTTTATTTTTCATTGTCATCAGTGCTCCAACAAGAATTCCAAGTGGCATGCTGATCACAATAGAAATGAGACTGATTTGCAGTGCTACCCACATACCTTGCAGCAGACGAATCATGTTGTTTCCTTTTAATAATACATCAAGCCCCAAATCCGGCATGGCGCAGCCTCCTTTCCAACAGACTGCCCAGAATTGACACTGGAAGCAGAATGATCAGGTAAAAGACGACGAGCAAAAACAGACTCTCTGTTGTTTTGTAATACAGACCAATTAAATCTTTGGCTGTAAACATCAAATCCATCAAACTGATGGCACTGAACACACTCGTCTCCTTCAACAAAAATATTACATTTGCCACAAAGGCCGGTACGCTGACCGACATTGCCTGCGGCAAAATGACATATTGCATTGTCTGGCGATTGCTTAATCCCAAACTGACTGCACTTTCTCGCTGGATTGGTTCTATGGTTTCCAGTCCACTGCGAAATGTTTCTGCCATATAACTTCCGCCTAAAAACGCAAGTCCGATTGCTCCACAAACTTCTGCATCGAGCTGCAGACCAATCTTTGGAAATCCATAATATATGAAGAAAAGCTGTACTAACAAGGGGGTATTTCTACTAAGTTCAATATAAACTGCTACAATCTGCCTTGCTACAGGAATTTTGTGATATTGAATCATTGCACATATCAATCCGATTAAAATTGCTAAGACAATTCCGATTACTCCTATCTTGACTGTCAATTTTGCAGCCTTTTCATATAAAGGAATATACTTCATAATAAATTCCCAATTCATGAAATCGTGTTCTCCTTTCATTGATATTTGCATTTTTTTATTCTACCATTCTCAAAATTGATGCACAAGAACAGATTTGCACAGTTTTCTGCTATGTTTTTTACTATATTATGTTAGATATTACTCTGTCTTTCCACCTTCTACAACTAAGCTGTCCTCATAGTCCGTACCATAAGTATCTTTCAATGTTGCTTCATAATCTGCATGGAAGAAATTCTCTTCACCTAATGATTCGATTTCTCCGTTGATCCAATCTAATAATGTGTCATTTCCTTTTGTTACAGCAGGTGCGATACTGTCTGCGCTTCCAAGATTTGGAATTCCTACTGTGTAGCCTTTATTCTGAAGTGCAAATGCGATAACCTCTGTGTTATCATTTGCCCAAGCTACTGATGTACCATTTTCAAATGCTTCTTTTGCTGTTGCATAAGAATCAAATTTCTGAAGTGGGATGTCCGGATAATTCTCATGTAAATATGTCTCTGCTGTTGTTCCGGAAATTACGATGATGGAGTCGTCTTCATTCCAGTTATCCAGGCTCTCGATTACGTTGTCATCTCTTGATACAACACCGAGTGATACGTTCATGTATGGAAGTGCAAAGTCAACTTCTTCTGCACGTTCATCTGTTACTGTAAAGTTTGCCAGAATCACATCAACCTTACCTGTCTGAAGATATTCAATTCGGTTGGCTGCCTCTGTGGATACAAAGTTTACATCAACTCCTAAATCCTCTCCCAGTCTATTTGCGAAATAAATATCATATCCTTGATATTCTCCATTCTCATCTACATAACCAAATGGGTTTTTGTCTGAGAATACTCCGATGTTAATCTCTCCAGATTCTTTGATCTCATCGAGTGTACGATACACTTCTTTCCCTGAAGATGCTTTATCCGATGAATCAGCTGAATCTTTGGAACTACCACAAGCAGTTGCTCCAACTGCTAATGTAAATGCTAATGTCAGTGCTAATGTTTTTTTCAAGTTTTTCATGTTTTCTCTCTCCTTTTTTTGTTGATGGTACGAATTATATACCCCTATACCTACTATGTCAATAGGTTTTATATATTTTTTTCAAAAAGTTTTACGCTTGCTATTTAGTTTCATTAGATAGTGATAAGGCAACACGCGAAAACAAATAGGATACATTTCTGTTCAGATTTAAATCGGAGGGAAATACATAAAAGCGTAGATTTTGGCTAAATACAATAAACTTGAACTCAAACTCACTGCTTCGCAGCTCAAACACGTTCGTTCAAGTTTATTAATCCAAAAATCTACGCCTTAAGTATTTCCAACTCCTCTATCATATTCACTGAAATGTATTCTATTGGTTTTCGGTTTGTACGTTATCGCATGCTTGATGAACGAAAGAGCAGAACTTTGCTGGACAAACGTCGAGGATGCAATTTTTGCGGTGATATCTGCGCTAATGAATTTTCGGGGATTGAAGATGTAAAATTTCTGCGGGAGGCATCTGCAAGACACTGAAAGAGCACGTTAAGGATGTATAATTTCAATGAGAAGCATCCGCAGGTCATAGAAAACGTGGGATGTAGATGCAAAATTTGAGAAGGAAGTATCCGCAAGCCATAAAAAAGGCAAGATGCAGATGCAATTATACATGCCAGGCAGGCTGAAAAGCATCTACAAGTTCAAAGAAAAGCAAATTGCAGATGCATTGACCTAAAAAAGAGCATCTGCAACGGCGAATATCAAGGCAGTGCAGATACATCGGCTGTCAAAAGAACATCTGCGATAGCGAACAAACCGAGGATAGAGATGCATTAGATATCAGCTCCTCATCGTTCCACATATTTCAATCACGGTACACCAAAAAGCAAGAAAAGACTATGCAATCCAGCGAATTGGAGTCGGGCTTGCCCGACGAAGCTGAGCAGGAGAGTATAGTCTTTTCTTGCTTTGGGCTGTTGTGAATGAAACAGCAACCTGCTCCCTCCTTACCCCACCGCATTCTTAATCCTCTCCAATGCCTCCTCCAGCACCTTCCGCGGACATGCCACATTAATCCTCTGGAATCCTTCTCCGCAGCTTCCGAATATCTTCCCGCTATCCAGCCACAGCTTTGCCTGATTGATAATCTTATCATCCAGTTCTTCCACACTAAGTCCTGTTTCTCTGAAGTCGAGCCATACAAGATAAGTTCCTTCATGCTCCACCATATTTACACCTGGAAGCTGTTCTTCCACATACTGCTTTACAAACTCGATATTTTCTTTTACATAAGCCTTCATTGCCTGATACCATTCTTCACCATGATCGTAGGCTGCTTCACACGCCACCAGCCCTAATACATTTAGCTGGCTGATACCTGCTGCATCCATTTGATGTTTAAATTTTCTTTTTAATTCCGGATTTGGAATCAGAATATTAGATATCATCAGACTGGCAATGTTAAATGTCTTGCTCGGCGCAGTACAGGTTACTGTAATCTCTTCATATTCTTTCTTGATATTTGCAAAAACCTGATGTTTCCCTTTGAATACAAAATCTTCATGGATTTCGTCACTTACAACAGTTACATGATGTTTGACGCAAATATCTCCAAGTCTTGTAAGTTCTTCTTTTGTCCAGACTCTTCCCACCGGATTATGCGGATTACACAAGAGGAATAATTTGATTTTGTGATCCACGATTTTCTGTTCGAAATCTTCGAAATCAATATGATAACGGTTATCTTCTCCAAGATACAAAGTATTACTTACAACATTTCTTCCGTTATCTTTAATCACTTCTGAAAACGGATAATAGACCGGCTGCTGAATTAAAACAGCATCTCCCGGTTCTGTATAAGCTTTTACAGCCATTGCCAGTGCAAATACGACTCCCGGCGTTTTGACGAGCCATTTTCTTTGAATATCCCAATCGTGATGTTTCTGCATCCACTTTTTCAAAATATCAAAATATGGCGTCTTCACTTCGCTATATCCGTAAATTGCATGTTTTGCACGTTCGATTATAGCATCTTCTATATAAGAAGATGTCTCAAAGTCCATATCTGCTACCCAAAGAGGTAACACATCCGCAGGCATGTTCCGCTCAACTGCAAAATCATATTTTAAGCATCTTGTATTTCTTCGGTCTATTATTTTGTCAAAATTCAAATTTCTTTCTGCCATAATATCTACCATCCCTTTTCTTTCAATCATTTTATCTGCTCACAGCTCCCCAAACACACGCTCCAGCTCTTCCAGCAAATCTTTGATATTCTCAATTCCGACAGACAAACGAAGTGTTGCATCGGTAATTCCGTTTTTTATGCGGATTTCCTCCGGTACATCTGCATGAGTCTGTGTTGTCGGATATGTGATCAAGGTTTCTACTCCTCCGAGGCTTTCTGCATACTGGATCAATCGTACCTTTTCTAATATTGCAAATGCGTCCTCTTTGCTTCTAAGCTGGAATGTCAGCATTGCGCCAAATCCTCTCGCCTGCTTTTTCATAATTTCATGTCCCGGATGCTCCTCTAACCCCGGATAAATGACTTTCGTAACCACCGGCTGCGTCTTTAACCATTTTGCAATTTCAATCGCATTTTCCTGTGCCCGTTCCATACGGATTCCAAGTGTCTTTACCCCTCTTAAAATCAGCCAACAGTCAAATGGTGCCAGTCCTGCTCCGGTTGTTTTAATTAAAAAACGGAATCTTTCACTGATTTCTTCACTCTTTGTCACAAGAAATCCTGCCAGCGTATCATTATGTCCGCCAAGATATTTTGTCCCACTGTGAATTACAATATCTGCTCCCAGCTCCAACGGATTTTGGAAATACGGAGATAAAAATGTATTGTCAACGATTAATAATAGCTTGTATTTTTTTGCAATCTCTGCCATCTTTCGAATATCGGTTACATTCATCATTGGATTGGTCGGAGTTTCTATATAAATTGCCTTTGTATTATCCTGAACATAAGCTTCTACGTCTTCTTTGTAGCAGTCTACTCCGGAAAATGTAATTCCGTTTTTTTCTGATACATTGCGAAACAGCCGAATACTTCCGCCATACAAATCTGAATCGACGATCAGGTGGTCTCCCGGTTTGAACAGCTCCATTGCCATCGTAATTGCTGCCATTCCGGATGAAAATGCAAATGCATCGTTTCCATTTTCCAGTGTTGCAATAATTTTCTCCAGATGTTCCCTTGTCGGGTTCTGAAGTCTGCTGTAATCATATCCTGTACTTTGTTCCACCCCCGGATGTGCATAGGTTGCTGTCTGGTAAATCGGATAACTGATCGCACCATAATTCTTTATACAGTCTTCTTCCGATTCTAAATGAATACATTTTGTCTCTATCTCTCTTCCCATGTTATGTCCTCCAGATTCTATTTTCATACCATTTCGGTAGGTTTGTTAAATTGCATTTAGTATACATATTTTTGTATAAATTTGCAAGTATTCTTTTAAAAAAAGCCAAAAGGGACGTAGAAAAGTGTTACTGTTCACAGTACCTGTGAACAATAACACTTTTCTACGTTCTACCAATTGGTTCTATTTTACAATTCCTACCATATCTGCTACGGACTCGAATCCATTTTTCTTCATGTACTGCTCGATGCCGTCTACAACATCCATTGTAATTGTCGGATTGTAGAAGTTTGCTGTTCCCACAGATACTGCACTTGCACCTGCGAGAATCATCTCAATTGCATCTTCTGCTGATGCAATACCGCCCATTCCGATGATCGGAATCTGAACTGCCTGAGCAACCTGATATACCATACGCACTGCGATTGGATGTACTGCAGGACCTGATACACCGCCTGTTTTATTTGCTACCGCAAATGTTTTTCGATTGATATCAATCTTCATACCTGTCAGTGTATTGATCAGTGATACTGCGTCTGCTCCACCGGCTTCTGCTGCCTTTGCAATCTCTGTAATATCTGTTACGTTTGGAGTCAGTTTCATAATAACCGGCTGTTTTGCAAGTTTTTTGATCTGTGCTGTCAGCTCTTCCACATTACGTGCATCCTGTCCAAAAGCAAGGAAACCTGCGTTAACGTTTGGACATGAGATATTGATTTCCATCATATCGATCGGTTCATCTGCCAGACGCTCTACAACTGCCAGATATTCTTCCGGTGCATGTCCACAAACGTTGACAATAATCTTTGTATCAAACTGCTTAAGATATGGGATATCTCTTTCACAGAATAATTCGATACCCGGATTCTGCAGACCGATCGCATTCATCATTCCGCTTGGAGTCTCTGCTACTCTCGGAGTTGCATTTCCCGCCCAAGGAACATTTGCCACACCTTTTGTTGTGACAGCTCCCAGCTTATTCAAATCTACAAAATCAGAATACTCTGCTCCTGAACCAAATGTTCCGGATGCAACTGTAACCGGATTCTTCCATTCTACACCTGCAATATTCACTTTCATATTCATTAGATTTCCACCTCCGTAGATAAGAATACCGGACCATCCTTACAGATTCGTTTGTTATTTACATTGCTGTGATGATCTTTCTCTTTTGACTTACATACACATGCGAGACATGCTCCGATTCCACATGCCATGCGCTCTTCCAGCGAAATGTAACATTCGATATTGTTTTCTTCTGCATATGCCTTGATCGCGCGAAGCATCGGTGTCGGTCCACAGGCATAGATCATGTCCGCATTGAGAGCATTCTCTCGGATTGCATCCATAACATTCCCTTTTGTTCCTACACTTCCGTCTTCTGTGGAAATATAAACTTCTCCGTTTTGCTCAAACTCTTCTTTTAAAAATGTCTGTGCATCACGATATCCTACTACAATCTGTTTTTTCTCACATTCCATCTGTTTTGCAAGTTCAAGGATCGGCGGAACTCCGATTCCTCCACCCATAAGAAATACTTTCTTGCCGGCTGCCTTCTCATAAGGAAATCCATTTCCCAAAGGTCCGACAACTGGAATTGTATCTCCTGCTTCCAGCTTTGAAAACTGCTCTGTTCCTGTATTCTCTCCTGTTACACGATATACAACACGAAGACGTCCATTTACCGCATCGATCTCACAGATACTGATTGGACGAGGAAGCAGCTTGCTTCCATCGTTTGTATACATTGAAATAAACTGTCCCGGCTTTGCTGTATCAGCCGCTTTTGTCTGAATCCACATACTAAAGATTCCGTCTGCAAGCTGCTCCTGTGATACTACCAATGCCTGTTCTTTCTGCTTTGTCATCTTAACTCTCCTTATCTGTTCGCAAGTGCTCCCTGGATATCAGCAACCATTGCTTCTACTGCTGCACGGGATGCATCACCAAAGTTTTCAGCTCCGAATTTTGCATATGCTTCCTGTTTGTAAGCTGCAATAATTCCACGAGAAGAGTTTACGATCGCGCCAAGTCCATCTTCATTAAAGAAATGTACAAGGTCTTTTCCCTGTCCGCCCTGTGCACCGTATCCAGGTACAAGGATGTAAGATTTTGGCATTACTTTACGAAGTGCTTTACCCATCTCCGGATATGTTGCTCCGACAACAGCTCCGATATAGCTGTACTCATCACCCATGCAGTCAGCTCCCCACTCTGCTACTTTTTCGCCTACCAGTTCATAGAGCGGACGTCCGTCTACAAGACGATCCTGGAATTCTCCGCTGGATGGATTTGAAGTTTTAACAAGGATAAAGAGACCTTTCTTCTCTTCCTTACATACTTCAACGAAAGGTTTTACTCCGTCAGATCCAAGATATGGATTAACTGTTACAAAATCTTCATCAAATGGAGTGAATTCTTTGCTTCCAACTTTAACTTTACCGATATGTCCTACTGCATATGCAGCTGAAGTAGAACCGATATCTCCACGTTTGATGTCTCCGATTACAACCAGTCCTTTTGATTTACAGTAATCTACTGTCTTTTTGAATGCCTGAAGTCCAGGAATACCAAACTGCTCGTACATTGCGATCTGTGGCTTTACAGCTGGAATCAAATCATATGTCTTATCCACGATTTCCTTATTGAACTGCCAGATTGCTTCTGCGGCACCCTCTAAAGTTTCCCCATATTCAGCAAACGCTTTTTTCTGTACATGCTCCGGAATGTAATTCAACATTGGGTCCAGTCCTACTACGATTGGTGCATTTGTCTTTTTAATGTTCTCAATAAGTTTATTAATCATGATTTTCCTCCTCAAAAACGTTATATTTCCATAATTATGTTTATCTTACCATAAAGGTATGACTCTGTTCAAGATTCTAAAAAAAATCGCTGCACTTTCTTTGTGAAAAATCGTTACTGTTCACAGTAACTGGAACCAGCAACAAAAAATCTTACTCTTCACCTTCAAAAATGCAACGATTCTATTTTTATACATGCAAATTTTTATGCATCTCTTCTTTAAATTCTTTTCCTTTAAATAAAATCACACCGACAAGGAATAAAAAACAGGTCAGTGCTCCAAACATACTCACTGTCGGATTTTTCACTGCCTTGCATAAAAGCAGGAGCACAGGCAGTATCAGCCCATATCCGGCCGCCATAATTTCATATATAAGATATTCTCTCACCGGACTTTTTTGCACTTTTGCGATCACAAACATTGCCGCAAGCGTAGCCACACTCATGATCGGCAGTACAAGATCTACCGACCAGCTGTGCCATCCGGTCAAAACATCCCATAGAAAGCAAATAATTGTCCCGATAAAAAGCTGCCACATCACATTTTTCAATAAGTTATACCGCTTGAAAAATCCGATTGACGAAGCAATCCACATTGTTGCTACGCCGCCTGCAGTAAACAGCGTCCAGCGGACCTGCGGATGAAAATTCCAGTCAGTAACAAGCATCACTGCCACAAGTGCGATACACAGAAAACTATATATTTTATATACTTTCATTTCCTGTTCGCTTGGCACGTGCGGTTTTGGAAATACCGGCTTAACTTCTTCTGATGAAATCCCCTGTTCTTTTAGCATGCGGTAAAAATTTCTCTCAATATTTTCTGTGTCATATCTGGATGTAAATGCAAATGACAATTTATCCTGAAATGAACACAGACACAGTTCTAATTTCGGAGTATTGGTATACACACCAAACCGCTCTATATATGGTACATAGCTCTCCGGCATCTTGACTACACTCATATTCGAAAAGATTGCCGTCACATTTTTCTCAGAAAATTTTGCTCCTGCATGAATACACAGATTTTTCAATTCCAACGGAGCAAGTCTCAAAATCGGATGAAGCTCCAATGCAAGCAATTCACTTATATGTGCCGACATTTTTTCTTTTGTCAGCTGCTCTTTAAAAAATTCTTTCGTATATTCCAACACAGCCTCAAAACTGTTGTCCTGTTTTGTAAAATCATATCCCGGCTCAATCCAGTTGAAGAAATTCAGCATCGAAGTAGATGGGAAAAATTTTCTCAAATTTACAGGCACCATCAATACTACCGGCCTTTTTTCCTGCATCTTTGACATCTCTTCATGGATTGCCATCAAATATACCGCTGTCAAAAATACGGTCATAGACACCCCAAGCTCCCTGCTTCGTTTCAGCACAGCCTGCACCGGAACTACACTTTCATGAACATGCAGGTGATGCCCGTCCTTCTTTTTCTTTCGAATTTGAAATGCATGTATTTTCTTTTCTTTTGGACGGCGCTGGTCTTTTGAATAATATTTCAAAAAGCTGTCATCCTCTTGATCCTGCACGGTCATATCTTCCGGAAGCATTGAAACCTGCTCCAATCCCTCATCTTTATGCCCCAGATACAAATAATTGGTCACCAGCTCTTTTAAAAATTCGGTTGCTCCGGTTCCGTCCGTCAATACATGGAACACTTCAAAATTGATTCTTTTTTTATAATATGTCACCTCAAAAAGCAGGTTTTTTTTGTCTTTTATATAAAGCCTGCTGCAAGGCTCTTTGTATTCTTCTTTTACAATCGGATGCAAATTACAAGGTTCAAGATAATGCCAGAACAAGCCTTTCCTAAGTACCATAAGAAACATTGGAAATGTTTCCATCGTCTGGTCCAGTGCTTTTTGTAAAAGTATTGGTTCAACCTCTTCTTTTAGTTCACAGTAAAATCGGAATACTCTTGTATCTTTTTTGTTGCTGGCTGCAGAATATAATTTTGCTGCATTATCTAGTTTTCTCCAGCGCGCTTTTTTTTGATTCACAATGTTTCTCCCTTCAAAAATGCATTGATATAGGTGAAACTTTCCTGCACATGCAACTGCTTGATACCCAGTGCAAAATATCCGTGAAGTGCATCTTTGATACGATGGATCTCCACACGGTTACCGGCCTCTTCCAAACGTTTTCCATATGCCTCACCTTCATCTCGAAGCGGATCGAATTCGGATGTAAGTATCAGTGTATCCGGCTGATTGCTTACATCTTCTGCCACGTATGGTGCAAAATATGGATTCTTTTTATCTTCTTCATCTCTTGCATAAAGATCGATGTAATCCTGCATTTTCCCCGCTGTCAAAAGATAGTCTGTCCCATTTTCCTTCACAGACGGAAATGGCGAATTCTCTGTATAATCATTATAGGTAGCCGGATAGATTAAAATCTGTCTGCCCGGCATAAATTCACCGCGGTCCCGTGCCATCAAAGACAGTGCCGCACAGAGATTGCCGCCCGCACTGTCCCCGATCAATGTAATATTTTCCGGTTTTACATTTAACACAAATTCTCCGCGATATAATGCTTTTGCAACCGCATAACAATCCTCTAATCCAGATGGAAACTTATCTTCCGGTGCCAGTCTGTATTCAACCGCAACAACATACTGCCCGGTTGCATCTGCAAGTCTTGCACAGATTCTTTCATAATTATCAATACTCTCTGTCACCCAGCCGCCTCCATGTATGAACAAAAGCAGCTTTTTATCTTTACTGTCATGCCGCTTATCTTCACTCTCCTGAAAGCTCTTTTCATTCGGGAAGAAAATACGGACCGGTACCTCATGACTTCCATTATATATTTTTTCATCTATCTTCTTATAAAATATCTTCATCGGATCTAAACGTTTTAAATCCGCCATATGACGGAACGCTTCTACTTCTACGCCATCAAATGATAATGCTTTTAAAATTCTTTTTGCTGCCTGATTGATTGCCATACTGTTCTCCTGCTCATAACTGTTTTTACAGCCCTTACTTTATATCTTCTGCCTTTAATGTGTGACGGTGGATAAACTGTCCTGCACCTTTTTCCCCTACGAAATCATTCTCTTTTACGATCACGCGTCCACGCTGCATAACCATATCGATCTCACCGTTTATATTCCATCCTTCATATCCTGTATAATCTGCTGCCCCATGCATTCTGCTCTTTGTAATAACAGACTCTTTCTTCGGATCGATCACTACCAGATCTCCGTCCGCTCCCGGCTGCAATACCCCCTTTTGTGGACATAATCCATAAATCTTAGCCGGATTTGTACAAAGAGTCTCAACAAGCTTCTGGAATGAAATTCTATTTTTTACAACACCTTCTGAATAAAGAAGCATCAAGCGTTCCTCAACTCCCGGTGCACCGTTTGGACATTTTGTAAAATCATCTTTACCCATCTGTTTTTCAATTCCATAGTTAAATGGACAATGGTCCGTTGCCACAACCTGGATTGTTCCATCTGCCAGACCTTCCCAAAGTGCATCGCAGTCTGCCTGTGTACGAAGCGGTGGCGACATGATATATTTCAAACCGTCTTCTCTTTCATAACATTCTTCTGTCAACAGCAGATACTGTGGGCATGTCTCTACAAAAATGTTCTTCTGTCCGTTTCTTCTTGCTTCACGAACTGCTTCCAGACTTTCTTTACATGACAAATGAACAATGTAAACCGGTGCGTCTCCCGCAAGACGTGCAAGCTTCAATACTCTCTCTACTGCTTCTGCTTCTACCAGATTCGGACGGCTCTTCGCATGGTAAATCGGTGCTGTTTTCCCTTCCTCTACCAGTTCTTTTCTCATGTATTCTACTAATTCATGGTTCTCACAGTGAAATGCTGTCACTCCGCCAATCTCTTTCATCTTTTTCAATATCTGGAGCACTTCTGCGTCATTCAGCTTAAATCCATAAGTCAAATACGCTTTCACACTTGGAATTCCATCCTCTGCCATTGTTTCAAGCTCTGCGATAATATCACCATCCACATGCTGTGCAACACCATGGAATCCATAGTCAATGACAGCCTTCCCTTCTGTCAGTTTCTTATACTCATTAAACTGATAATGAAGCGGAACTCCTGCCGGACCAAATCCCATATGATCCACGATCGAAGTTGTACCTCCACATGCCGCCGCTACTGTTCCGTCATAAAAATCGTCTACTGCTCTTGCAATCCCAACATCAATATCCATATGCGTGTGCACATCAATAGCTCCCGGAATTACATATTTTCCTTCTGCATCGATCACTGTGTCTACATCTGTCTCTGGCAAATCTGTTCCAATCCATTTTACTTTTTCATCCTCAATCAAAATGTCTGCCTGATAAGTTTCTGAATCAGAAACGATCATACCGTTTTTAATTAAACTCTTCATGTTCTTTCCCCATTTCTTTTTTGTAATTACGTACATTTTTTGTATAGTCTAACTAATATTGTGCTGTGTTTTACAGGAGATGTCAAGGAAATTTGAATAAAAAAATGATAACTGACCTCCTTATGAAGCCAATTATCATTTTTATATACAGAACATCAAAATGCTCCTTTACAATATTAGTATCTTCAATTTTCAGTGATTACTCTGCTTTATCTAACCCCTGTAATTCAAGTCGAGCAGCCGCGAGACTTGGCGCGTGATTCTGGTCAGCGTAAGCTGACACATTCTTTACAGAATCACTGCGCATCCTCGCGGAGCGTTTATCTCAGTCGGAGTCCAATCTCCGACTGAGATAATTGCATAATATCTTTTTTCGACAGGCACTGATCGGATACCAGCTACATCCGTCGCAGATATCTTCCAGCATCTTAGGAGTGATCTGTTCCCGAATCTGTTTCACAAGATCCTGATAAACATATTCTTTCTCTTCTAATTGAAAATATTCTACTACCTTTCGGTCATATCGTTTTACTTTTTCATTTGTCTCACAATTGTCGACAGCCTTCATATTTGGACAGGCGCCGCACAATGTATCTGTTGAAAATGTCAGATCGATCAAGGTCGGCTCTTCTCTTCGAAGCATCGCCACAACCTCATTCATATGCTCTACAAATTCCTCACTATATCCTTTTCCGCTATACCCTTGCGTACACAATAAATGGTGTGGTCTTAATTTTATGCCCATTGTAATGCTGCTCCTAATCTCGAACGGATCTGCAATCCTAAAAGTGCTGCAACAACAGCTTTAATAATCGCAGTTGGAATAAATGGAAGTACACAGGCTGTAATTCCTGTCATAACTGAGCTGTTCATGATAATACAGAACATTGCTACACCAATTACATAATTCAAAACTGTTCCAAGGATAAGCATCAATACGAACATTCCTTTTTTCTTACGGTGTTCAACACCAAGACCAATGACATAAGCCATGATTGGAAATGAAATAATAAATCCGCCTGTAGGTCCGATCAGGTTCTGAACTCCACCTGAAAATCCTGCAAATACCGGCACACCGATTGCTCCGAGTAAAACGTAAACAAGGATTGACAGACCGCCCTTTTTCGAACCGAGAATAACTCCGGCCAGTGTAATAGCAAATGTCTGCATTGTCATTGGTACACCCATTGGCATTGGAATTGAAATCTGTGCCATCACTACAGTAATCGCTGTCATGATCGCAATACTACAGATATCCTGAACTGAAATTTTTGATTTTTGCATGTTTTTATGCCTCCCATTCGTAATAACTATTCATCCACTTCATTCATGAATATATTGCTTTAACTAATCTTTAGCGAACAACAATACGTTGACAGTATAAAGAAAAAGAAAACAATTGTCAACCTATTTTCATTTAAAGTTAACAATTGTTTTCGCATAAAAACATTATTTCATTTTTTCTACTTATTTTATTGTGAAATTCCACGCATTGTAAGCTGGATTCTCTTTTTCTTCAAATCCACACTCATCACCTTAACATCTACAATGTCGCCTACACTGACTGCTTCCAATGGGTGTTTGATATATTTATCTGTAATCTGTGAAATGTGTACAAGCCCATCCTGATGTACTCCGATATCAACAAATACGCCAAAATCGATTACATTTCGCACAGTTCCTTTTAAAACCATGCCTTCTTTCAGGTCTTTCATCTCCAGTACGTCTGTGCGGAGGATTGGTTTTGGCATCTCATCACGCGGATCTCTTGCCGGTTTTTCCAGTTCTTTTACAATATCTCGTAATGTAATTTCTCCAATTTCCAGTTCTTCTGCCAGTTTCTTGTAATCCTTGATCGTCAATGACAATCCGGTCAGATTACCATTTCTGATATCGTCCAGTGAAAAGCCCTGTTTTTCAAGAAGCTTTGCTGCTGCCTCGTAAGATTCCGGATGTACACCTGTGGCATCCAAAGGATTCTTTCCGCCCTGGATTCTCATAAATCCCGCACACTGCTCAAATGCTTTCGGTCCGAGTTTTGCAACCTTTAATAATTGTTTACGGTCTGCAAATGTTCCGTTTTCCTCACGATATGCAACAATGTTTTTCGCAATGGCACTGGAAATACCTGAAATATAAGATAATAATGGGGCCGATGCTGTATTTAAATCCACACCTACTTTATTTACACAATCTTCTACTACTCCATTCAAGGATTCGCCCAATTTCTTCTGATTCATATCATGCTGATACTGACCAACACCAATGGATTTTGGATCGATCTTAACAAGCTCTGCCAGTGGGTCCTGCAAACGGCGTGCGATCGATGCCGCGCTTCTCTGTCCAACATCAAACTTTGGAAATTCTTCGCTTGCCAGCTTACTTGCCGAATATACCGAAGCTCCTGCCTCATTTACGATTACATACTGCACATGCTGATCCGGCATCTCTTTTAATAACTCTACGATAAACTGCTCAGACTCACGTGAAGCCGTTCCATTTCCAAGAGAAATTAATGACACATGGTACTTTGGAATAATTTTCTTAAGCAAATCCTTCGATGCCTTAATCTTTGCCGGAGTAGTCGGTGCTGTCGGGTAAATGACTGTTGTGCCGATTACTTTTCCGGTCGCATCTACTACCGCCAGTTTACATCCTGTACGAAATGCCGGGTCCCAGCCGAGCACGACCTGACCTGTGATCGGTGGCTGCATCAAAAGCTGGTGAAGATTTTTGCCAAACACTTCAATTGCGCCATCTTCTGCCGTCTCTGTCAGTTCGCTTCGAATCTCACGCTCAATCGCCGGTGCGATCAGACGTTTATAACTGTCTTCCACGACCTCTTTTAAAACCGGTGTCGTATATGGATTATCCTGGTGTATCACCTGCTTTTCTAAGTAACGCAAAATATCGTCTTCCGGCGCCTCAATCTTCACTGTCAGAAATTTTTCTTTCTCTCCACGGTTCAGAGCAAGTATACGGTGTCCTGCCAGCTTGCTCAAAGCTTCTTCAAATTCATAATACATCTCATAGACAGACTCTGCCTCGGCATCTTTTGCTGTTGACACCAGCTTACCTTTTTTCATTGTCTGCTTACGAATCCAGCTGCGATAGTCCGCCTCATCCGAAATGGATTCTGCAATGATATCTTTTGCTCCTGCGATGGCATCATCCACTGTCTTCACATCTTTTTCTTCTGATATATATTTTTGTGCTTCCTCTTCCAGTGCAACCTTCGTCTGCTGCAATGTGATCAATGCCGCCAGAGGCTCCAGTCCTTTTTCCTTCGCGATCGTCGCACGCGTTCTTCTCTTCGGACGATATGGACGATACAAATCCTCCACAACAACAAGCGTTTCGGCCGCAAGAATTTGTGCTTTAAGCTCTTCTGTCAGCTTGCCCTGTTCTTCAATGCTTGATAACACCTGTTCCTTCTTCTCTTCCAGATTGCGAAGATACACAAGTCTCTCATATAACTTTCTCAACTGCTCATCATTTAATGAACCAGTTGCTTCTTTTCTATATCGTGAAATAAACGGAATTGTATTTCCCTCATCTATTAATTTTACCGCTGCATCAACCTGCCAGCGTTTTACCTGGAGTTCTTCTGTTAATCTCTGATTAATGTCCATGCCTTTTACCTCTCGTAAATCATATTCAGTGTTTTTCTGACTTTTCTATTATACACAATTGAGAGTATAGTTGACAAGTAGAACCGAATGAACCATAGGGGCGGGGATGAACCACAGGGACGGGGATTAATGGCTCTTTTGCGAGCAAAAGAGCCATTAATCCCCGTCCCTGTGGTTCTATTCCTTATATTCAAAGAAATCAAAATCTGCATAATGACGATGAAATACTCTATCTGCACAAGTCAGTCCAACCATCGTCCCAGTAAACTCACCATATTTACAATATTCATCTGAGAATTTTGTTGTATCAAATACTCGTCCGATTTTCTGATAATTTTCACCATCATAGCTCCATTCAAACCATGATTTTCTGCCTTCAATATATAATCTCATATAAATCGGACACTCATCCACCGGAATCCTTGTATTTAAAAATTCTGTCTTCTCTCCATTTTCCAAATGTATGATTGAAATCGCACTCTGCCCTAATGTCTGACTATAGTATTTTCTCAAATTAATGTAGTTCATATTATCATAATATAAAATAAGTCCTGCACTGTGCTGATGTACTTCTGGCTTAAATTCCATCTTTGTTGTGATCCGTGCATGTACACTCGTCAATTTTCTTGCCAGTATACTAACTTTATTTAATGATGTTCTCGATTCCTGTCCTCGTATTCTCACATATCCCGGTCTTGCTTTTACATCTGCAAAACTCTGTGGCATGATACGTGGTGCATAATACCAGTTCCCAAGCTCTCCCGAATCAAAATCATCCATATCCGGAACTTTTGGAAGCGGGCACTCCGGAAGTGAGCTCTCCGGTACTTCCATCTTGGCAAGATTGCTTCCATCTGCCATGCGAAGCCAGTTATCATCCGTCCAGCACATTTTCTGGATTGCTGTCTCACGCCCCAACGTGCACCGAAGTTCCGGCACAAACGGACGTGCGGTCAGATGTACAAGATACACTTCCCCATCCTGAGTTTCCACATAACTTCCATGACCGGATTTCTGCAAAATGGAATCCGGATTATAATATTTTGGTTTTAAATGATCCGGATCTTGACGTTCGTTAGAATATCCCGGAACTGATGTTACGATTGGATTCATCGGATCTTTCTCATAAGGCCCCCACACTTCTTTTGAACGTCCCATTGTCACACAATGATTATATCCCGTTCCACCTTCTGCACACATGATATAGTAATACTCGCCACGCTTTGTCAAATGCGGAGCCTCAATACATCCTCTGTCTGTTCCGCCATTCCAGATACGTTTCGGGTATCCTATTACTTCTTGCTTCTCTGTAGAGTATTCCACCATGCAGATTGCCCCTGGTTTTTCATACCCTTCTCTGGTTTCCCATTCAAGTGATACAATATATTTTCTTCCGTCATCATCATGTAAAATTGATGCATCAAATCCGGCTGAATGCAGATATACAGGTTCACTCCATGGTCCCTTGATATCTTTTGCCGTGATTAAAAAATTATCTACATCAAAATATCTTGCATTCATAGAATTCATCACACCATATATTACATAAAACAAATCTTCCTCTTCACAATAAGTCAGACATGGTGCCCAGATTCCTTTCGCACTTGGCAGCTTTTTCAAATCTACTTTTTTATCATCCGTTAATACATGGGTATATAATTCCCAGTTTTTTAAATCTCTTGAATGATAAATCGGAATTCCCGGAAACCATTCAAATGTAGAAACTGCCAGATAATAATCATCACCTTTTCTGCAAATACATGGGTCCGGATTAAATCCCGGAATAATTGGATTCTGTATCATAATTGCTCCTCCTACTTATATCTATACCATTGCTTCTTATAACAAATGTATTTACCTTTTCGCCTTTTTTGCTTACACTTCCGGAAACCAGCCGAAATCCGCACATCTTCCAAAGTCCCAGCTGTCCCAGCCGCATGCCAGCGAATTAAACAGACACCATTCTCCGCAGATAACCGGAAAATATGCTTCCATCTCCTGAATTTCTTTTTTGAAATGCTCTTTCACATATGTTTTATACGCCTCAACATTTTGCTCACATCCATCTGCTTCCGCCAACATTATATACTGATGCGTATCTAATACCACATTTTTGTATTTCTCCTCCTGCATGAAGTCTTTCCATGCTTTCAGTTCAAATCCATTTTGTCCAAGCGGAGCTGTATGAAGATCAATCAACACCTTCAAGTCATATCGTTTTGCCCAACAAAATGCTTTATCCAGTTCTTCGATGCAGCCAAGAAATGGTTCTCTGTCCCCAAATATAAAATATGGAACAGGAATTCTGACTGCCTCCATCCCTTTTGCTTTAATTGTCACGAAATCGCGTTCTGTAATATATTCAGAGCGATGTATCTTAATTCTTGCTTCATATACTTCCTTTGACAGTTGTCTCGGAAGATAATATTCATCTTCTGCCGTCGTTCCTGCAAATAATGCCGGACTCATCCATTTCTCTAATACAAGCCAGTTTCCTAAATTTACACCTTTGACTTTCATATCACTATACCTCTTATTTGCGAGCTTTCAGATCTGCAATAATCTCAGGGAACTCTTTATCTAAATACCAGAATTTCATAATTACAAGACCGATTGCATATACTGCAATTGGAATCCAGACGAAACAGATTTCAATTGATTTCAATGCAGATGCGTCATTTCCGAACTTTTCTACCAATGGAAGTGTAATAGTAAAAATGCTGACATTGCAGTATAAATAATGTTACATCCAAAATCTCCACATCCATAAGAAAAACGTTCTACCACTTTTGATAAGGTCAATTTATTCTTTGTTTCCATAACAAAATTCCTCTCTCATTTCACTCGTCCTGTTCTACGCGCATTGAACATCTCTTTGTTTACACTAATATTCTATCATATCAGAAAGCAATAACATAGGTCATATGCTAGCCAAAATATAGGTCGATATTCTCTTTTTAATTTTTAATTTTGTGATTTTTTCTGGATTTCAGGTTTGCAGAGAGAAAAAGCTATGCTAAAATAAAGACATGTTTCAAGAATGCAGAGGCATTCTTGCTGCGAGATGCGCGTCATGCAATGCATGACATACTTCTTCTGCGCATCTCTGCAATCCTGCCGGAGGCTATATCAGATGTGGGAGTCATCTCACATCTGATATACCGATTTAATGTGTAGAAAGGACCAAAGCTTATGCTGTCAATTGAATCTTCTCACCTGCGTTTTACTCCTTCCGAAAAAAATAATTCGGATTCTGGATTTACATATGAAGTGATACCAACAACCGAAACAACCGGTGTCCATTTTCGAACTTCCATTGATTCCGGAAGTTATATTCCACCTCACTGGCATCATGCAATTGAGATCATTTATCTGCTGGAAGGCTCCCTTACTGTCTCTTGTGAAGCTTCCACTCGAGAATATCACGCCGGAGATTGCATTCTTGTAAATGCCGATGTTATTCATTCTACAAAATGTACCACTCCAAACAAAGCAATTTTGTTTCAAATACCTCTGGATTTTATGAAAATGTATATTTTTGATGCTGAACAGCTTGTTTTTACACTGGACAATGAAACAGATACAGCTGTCTATCGAACAAAATTGGATGTTTTCAAAAATACGCTTGTTCAGATGCAGATTGCAAATGACATCCGACCGGAAGGATTTATTCTTCGTTTCAACAGTTTATTGTTTGAAATATTATTCCAATTGCTTCACAATTTCAGTGTCCGTGTTGTTCTAAGCGACCAATCCCAGCGCAATAAAGACCGCGTGCGGCTGGACAATATTCTGGGATATATAAAGGATAATTATAATCGTCCTATCAGCATTGATGAAATTGCAAATGTAGCTTATCTCCAGTCAGGATATTTCTGTCGCTTTTTCAAGAAATGTATGGGAATCACCTTTTTGGAATATCAAAATGAACTGCGGCTTTCCTATATTTATCAGGACATCCTCTCCACTGATGATTCAATTCATGATATTCTGGAGAGACATGGATTTAGTAATTACAAATTATTCCGCCGGATGTTTCATGAACATTTTCAAGCTACACCAACAGAAATCCGAAAGCAATATCGACTACATTTTTCACGAAAGGAACTATCACAATAACATGAACCGCACAATCACTTACCATATATCCGAATCTGATTCCGGGCTTCGCATCGAACAGTTTTTACGCCGCCGGGGTTACTCTCGCCAGAATCTTACGGAGTTAAAGAAGATGCACGAAAGCATTCTTGTAAATGGAGTCTGGCTTCATCTAAATGAACACCTTCATACAGATGACACACTTACTATCCGTATTCAGGAAACCGAATGTTCCGAGAAAATTCCACCAACAGAACTTCCGCTAAATATCATTTACGAAGATGAGGATATTCTTGTCATCAATAAACCTGCCGGCATGCCAATCCATCCATCTCAGAATAATTACTACAACTCTCTTGCAAATGCATTGGCCTGGTATTACGAGCAGCAGGGAAAACCATTTATCTTCCGCTGTACCAACCGCCTGGACCGCGACACTTCCGGTCTGACAATCATCGCAAAACATATGGTCAGCTCAAGTATCCTCTCTCAAATGGTAAGAGAACATAGCATTTCAAGAGAATATCGCGCTATCGTCCGAGGTTCGGTAACACCGCCTTCCGGTACGATTGATGCTCCGCTTTCCCGAAAGCCAGGTTCTATCATTGAGCGTACCGTCGACTTTGAGCATGGCGAACGAGCTGTGACACATTATCAGGTATTAGAAGAGAAAAACGGGCACAGTCTTGTCTCCCTTCATCTGGAGACGGGCCGTACCCATCAGATTCGTATTCATATGAAATATCTTGGTTTTCCATTAATTGGGGATTATCTCTACAATCCGGACATGGAGTTCATGACCAGACAGGCTCTGCATTCCTATCGTATGCAGTTTACCCATCCGATTACTGGGGAGCATATGGACTTTATTGCGCCACTGCCTGAAGATATGCAGGTATTCTAGAACCACAGGGACGGGGATTAATGGCTCTTTTGCGAGCAAAAGAGCCATTAATCCCCGTCCCTGTGGTTCATTCATCCCCATCCCTGTTTGGCACTTTCTCTTTCATTTGTCTTATATCTATGATAATGTTATTTATGAACGTTATGCAAAGAATATCAAATATCAAAATTTATTTTCCAAAAAGAATCGGAATAACGAAATTTAAATGAAAAGAGAATTATGAAAATGTCACAAAAACAAAACAAATTAACTCAAACTGGTATAGTAGCACTTCTTGCCTGTGTATGCTGTATCCTATGGGGAAGTGCAATCCCCGTGATTAAAACAGGGTATCACATCTTGCAAGTCGATTCTTCAGACACTGCAAGCCAGATCGTCTTTGCCGGAATCCGCTTTACGCTGGCTGGTATTCTGGTATTAATTTTTGCATCAATCAAGGAAAAGAAAGTGATGCTTCCTGATAGGAAACTTCTCAAATATGCCATTCCCGTGTGTCTTGCTCAGACAGTCGGACAATACTTCTTTTTCTATATTGGTGTTGCACACACATCCGGAGTAAAGGGTGGAATCATCACCGGTCTTGGAAATTTTATCGCAATTTTATTGTCTTGTCTGATATTTCGAAATGAACGGATGACAGGTAGAAAACTTGCAGGATGTGTTCTCGGCTTTGCCGGAGTAGTAATAATTAATCTGATGGGAAATTCCCTGGATATGGGATTTAAACTAATTGGAGAGGGATTTATCCTGATTGCACAATTATCTTATGGAATGTCTACTGTGTTGATCAATCTTTTTTCTAAAAAAGTATCACCTGTAGTATTGAGCGGAAGCCAATTCACAATGGGCGGAATTGTTCTTACTTTAATCGGATTTGGAATGGGCGGACACCTGGGAAATATGACTGCAGCAGGTCTGGCAATAATATTTTATCTTGCAATGGTTTCAGCTGTAGCATACACACTCTGGTCAATACTTCTTGCATGGAATGATGTTTCCAAAGTTGCGATTTTTGGATTTGTAAATCCTCTTTGCAGTGTAATTTTATCAGCGCTGATACTCGGAGAGGTAAAACAGGCATTCAATATTGGAAGTCTGATGGCATTAATTTTAGTATGTGCCGGAATTTATATCGTAAATGCCAATAGGCCAAACAAGGATGAATGAACCACAGGGACGGGGATAACTGGCTTTTTTGCAAGCAAAAGAGCCAGTTATCCCCGTCCCTGTGGTTCACTCCCCCATAACCTCTATCTACTGAAAGCATTGCCTGAATGAGACACCTCTTCTTGCACAGAATGTTACAAATCATATATCTTCTTTAATTTCTCCACCGCATTTTCCAGTGAAGCTTCATGTAGTGGATTATACTTATGATACAAATCTTTCGCTTTTATCTTTTCTCCAATCTTAGCAGATGCGATTGCATATTTCCACTGCATATAAGTATAGATATCTGCCATCCAAGCTAAAATGAATTCATCGTATACCTCGCTGATATCCGATACAAGACCGACCTCGATTCCCATTTCTCCCAGAATCTGCTTTGGTGTCTTATTGAGATATAATGGGTTTCCCTCATCCATTCGCTTTCTGTATTCACAGCATAAATACTGGTCAATTATATCGAATGCATTGTGCTCACAATAGCGCCCGATCAACTTAAAAAGATATCGGTGCTTCTTTATCATACTGTCCAAATAACATTCATCGTATGCTGGTGTGATCATAGATTCCATCTCCTTGATATCTTAACTTATTTTGTATTGCATATCGTGCTGTAATTCCAGGCACTTGAAATCCATCCAGTAAAATTGATTTCATCCGTTCTCCCAGGAATTTACTCACTTCTCTTCTTGCATAAATATCATTCTCTTTATCTTCTTTTGTCAGCGTTGCCGTATAGGATTCTATCCATCGAATCTCTTCAAATGCTTTTTCTGATTTTAAGAAAATTTGATTACCAAGAGAACCTTTGTAAAACAATCGTTCTACTTCATACAAATTAATTTGATTTAGTAGAAATGCTTCTATTACCTGAGTATAGCTATCATCCGCACGATATCCTTTGATAATATCAGCTTGTGTTGTATCTGGTTTGTACAATTCCATCAGATGTTCTCCCACAATTGCTGCATTTTCTTCACTGATTCCCCGATTTGATACAACTTCTGCAATCCATGCAAGTACACCTTGTTCGTTCAAATCTACTATATTCAACTTATCAAGCTGTAAGTCATAGACATTTACAATCGCCTTCTCCGGAGTACCATTCAATCCCGCCCAGCTTCTTGCTCTGTCCTCATATTCAGTTGTATAAAATCCATTGCCATAATCATTGTCTTTTTTTCCACCTAAATATTGCGGATATTGAATGATATGGTCAGAACCATGATATACTCTTGTCATATTTTTCAACCTGCTTCTTAATTCGCTTATATATTGTTTACAGTTGTACCTATATACTATCTCATTTGTGGATTCTTCGCAATCGGAATACTTTACTTTTTTGGAATGAACCACAGGGACGGGGATAACTGGCTCTTTTGCTCGCAAAAAAGCCAGTTATCCCCGTCCCTGTGGTTCTATTTCAACGCTCTCATGGAATTCAAAATTGCAATCACTGATACTCCAACGTCTGCAAATACAGCTTCCCACATATTTGCCATACCTAGCGCACCCAAGATTAATACCAATGCCTTGACTGCAAGTGCAAATACAATGTTCTGTTTTACAATGCGAAGTGTTTTTCTTGCAATTTTTACAACCGATGCGATCTTTCTCACATCATCATCCATCAATACAACATCTGCCGCTTCGATTGCTGCATCCGAGCCCATGCTTCCCATTGCAATACCGATGTCTGCTCTGGAAAGTACCGGCGCATCATTGATTCCATCTCCGACAAATGCTAATTTTTCTTTGTTTTCCTGACATGATAACAAAGTTTCGACTTGTGATACTTTGTCTCCCGGAAGCAGCTCTGCGTGAACTTCATCCAGAGCTAATTCGTCTGCAACTGCCTGTGCTGCTGCCTGACGGTCACCTGTCAACATAACACATTTCTTTACGCCGACCTGTTTCATATCATGAATTGCCTCTTTGGCACCTTCTTTAATCGTATCGGAAATTACAATCGCTCCTGCAAATGTTCCTGCTTTTGCAACATATACGATTGTTCCTGCACTCTCACATGGCACATATTCAACCTGATGTGCTTTCATCAATTTCTCGTTACCAATCAGTACTTCCTGACCGTCAATCTTGACATTTACACCGTGTCCGGCTTCTTCTTCCGCATCTGACACACGATTCATATCAATATTTTGTGCATATGCTTCTTTGATAGAATTTGCAATTGGATGTGTAGAATACCCTTCACTCAATGCCGCAAGCTCCAACAATTCCGCTTCTGTACAATTGGCTGGTTTCAGTTCGGATACTTTGAATTCGCCTTTTGTCAATGTACCTGTTTTGTCAAATACAATCGTTGTCATCTCCGCAACGGCTTCTAAGTAGTTACTTCCTTTTACAAGTACACCGATCTTAGATGCTGCTCCGATTCCACCGAAAAATCCAAGCGGTACGGAAATAACAAGTGCACATGGGCATGAGATAACAAGGAAAATGCATGCTCTCTGAATCCAGTCTCCCCAACCTCCGCCGAGGATTAATGGTGGCAGAACTGCCAGGATAACTGCACCGATCGTTACAACCGGTGTATAATATTTCGCAAATCTCGTAATGAAATTTTCTGTTTTTGATTTCTTACTGCTTGCATTTTCAACAAGCTCTAAAATCTTTGCAACTGTAGAATCATCAAATTCTTTTGTCGTGCGAACTTTCAAAGTACCGCTTCCATTGACACAACCACTGATAATCTCATCACCGGCAACTGCCCTTCTCGGAACAGATTCTCCTGTCAATGCCGCAGTATCAATCATGGATTCACCTTCTACAACAACGCCATCCAGTGGAATACGCTCACCCGGCTTTATCACGATCACGGTTCCGATCTCCACGTCATCCGGGTCTACCTGAACAAGATTCCCGTCTTCTTCCACATTTGCATATTCCGGACAGATGTCCATCATGGCTGAAATAGACTGGCGTGATTTACCGACCGCATATCCCTGAAATAATTCGCCTACCTGATAGAACAGCATAACCGCTACTGCTTCTGAATATTCCTGCACTCCGAAAGCACCGAAAGTTGCAATCATCATCAAAAAGTTCTCATCAAATATCTGTCCATTTTTGATATTTCGGGCTGCCTTCCATACAATATCATATCCAATAACCAGATAAGGAATTAAGTAAATGATAAATAACACAATTGTATTAAATTTTTCCAACATTCCTAAATGCTCTGCGACCATCAATATTAAAAATAAAATAAATGTTATGATGATACGATATAGCATCTTTTTTTGTTTCTTTGTCATAATTCCTCCTAAAATCTGATCTTTCTTTTATCAATTCACAACTATGCTGGATTTTATGTTACTGTTCACAGTACCTGTGACCAGCAACACATCTCGCCATTTTAAATCGCCTTTGGCGATGGGCGAGATGCCGTTCAAGATAAAACGTGCATCCTCCGTGCCAATCAGCGTAGTGATTGACACGGGAGTGAACAGTAACGATTATATAACATAGAATCTGAATAATTACAGTATCACTTTACAATCCGGCTCAACTTTTGCACAGATAGCAACCGCTTCTTTTACAATCTCATCAAATCTTGCATCATCTGCATCGATTGTCATCTTTTGCATCATAAAGCTTACGCTTGCATCATTCACACCATCGATTTTTTTGATAGCTTCCTCCATTTTAGCTGCACAGTTTGCACAATCCAGATCCTGTAATTTGAATTTTTTCTTCATAATAATTGACTTCCTTTCTCTTATTCTTCTATATGTTCTCTCCCCTGTGCGATGATCGTTCTTACATGACCATCCGCCAGTGAGTAAAACACTTGCTTTCCATCTCTTCTGCTCGTTACCAATTTTGACTGTTTCAAAATTCGAAGCTGATGTGAAATTGCTGACTGCGTCATATTCAATGCTTCTGCCAGGTCACACACACACACTTCTGCTTCAAATAGCACAAATAAAATCCGGATTCTTGTCGAATCTCCAAAGACCTTAAATAACTCTGCCAGATCATATAACTCATCTTCATCCGGCATCTGCTCATGGACAAGCTTTAATAAGTCTTCGTGGGTCTGACATTCTTCACAACATTCTACATCGTGTATCGCCATTTTTGTGTCCTCCTTCTTTTTAATGTATGAGCATCTGTTCATATGTTCATAATAACGCTGTGTTTTGCAAATGTCAAGGGGAAGTTGCTATTTACATATTTAATTCACGACAGCCTCCAAGCAAGAAAAAGACTATGCTCTCCTGCTCAGCTTCGTCGGGCAAGCCCGACTCCAATTCGCTGGAGTGCATAGTCTTTTCTTTCTTGGAGGTGTACCGTGATTAAAATAGATGGAGGGATGAGTAGATTCAATTTTCTGGTATCTGATGTATCTATATTCTCTGTTTATTCGCCATTGCAGATGCTCTTTTTTAGACCGATGTATCTGCAAGACTTTGATATTCACTGTTGCAGATGCTCTTTTTGGGACCAACGTATCTGCACCTTGCTTTTCTTTGAACTTGCAGATACTTTTCACCCCACCTGTCATGTACAATTGCATCTACATCTTGCCTTTTCTTGGATTTGAGGATACTCTCTTCGCAAATTTTGCATCTACATTCCACATTTTCGATAACATGAGGATACTTCTCATTGAAATTTTGCATCCTCAATTTGCCCTCTCTATAACTTGCAGATTCCGCGCAGAAATTGTGCATCCTCAATTTTCAAAAATCCACTATCGCAGATATATCCGCAACGCTCGTCCAGTAAAATTCTACTATTTAATTCATCAAGCATGCGATAACGTACAAGCCGAAAACAAATTGGATACATTTCAGTGAATATGATAGAGGAGTTGGAAATACTTAAGGCGTAGATTTTGTGGTTAATAAACTTGAACGAACGTGTTTGAACTGCGAAGCAGTGAGTTTGAGTTCAAGTTTATTGTATTTAGCCAAAATCTACGCCTTTATGTATTTCCCTCCGACTTAAATCTGAACAGAAATGTATCCAATTTATTTTCGCGTAGGACCATATCGCCACTTAATGAACTAAATATCCCCTACGCCGAAATCGCATTCCCCGTATACAACTGATAATATTTCCCTTTCTCTTCAATCAACTGATCATGTGTACCTCTTTCAATAATTCTACCTTGTTCGAGAACCATGATACAATCAGAGTTACGGACTGTTGACAGACGATGTGCAATAACAAATGTTGTACGTCCATGCATCAATCTGTCCATACTTTCCTGAATGATACGCTCTGTACGTGTATCAATTGAGCTTGTCGCCTCATCCAAAATCAATACCGGTGGATCTGCCACAGCAGCTCTGGCAATTGCTAACAACTGTCTTTGTCCCTGACTTAGGTTTGCTCCGTCGCCGGTGATCATTGTATCGTATCCGTCCGGAAGTCTGCGGATAAATCCATCTGCATTTGCAAGTTTTGCTGCTGCAATGATTTCTTCATCTGTGGCATCCAGTTTTCCAAAACGAATATTTTCTTTTACTGTTCCTGTAAATAAATGTGTATCCTGCAATACAATTCCAAGTGAATGACGCAGGTCTGCTTTTTTTATCTTGTTAATGTTGATTCCATCGTATCGGATCTTACCATCCTGGATATCGTAGAATCGGTTGATCAGGTTTGTAATGGTTGTTTTTCCTGCTCCTGTAGAACCAACGAACGCAATCTTCTGCCCCGGCTCTGCATACAATTTCACATCGTGAAGCACGATCTTGTCATCATTGTATCCGAAATCTACTCCGTCAAAGACAACATTTCCATGAAGTTCAACATAATCTACGGAGCCATCTGCCTGATGAATATGCTTCCAAGCCCAGCGTCCCGTACGTTTTTCACTCTCTACAAGCTTTCCATTTTCCTCTTTTGCATTTACTAATGTAACGTAACCATCATCTACTTCCACCTTCTCATCCAGCAATGTAAAGATACGTTCCGCTCCGGCAAGTGCCATTACAATCGCATTCATCTGCTGGCTGACCTGGTTGATTGGCATGCTGAAGCTCTTATTAAATGTCAGGAAACTTGCAAGTCCTCCCAACGTAAATCCGCCGACACTATTTAATGCAAGTGCTCCTCCGACGATTGCACAGATTACATAACTGATATTTCCGATTTGTGCATTCATAGGTCCAAGGAAGTTTGCAAATGTATTTGCACGGTCTGCACTTACAAACAAAGCTTCATTTAATTCTTTAAACTCTTTTTTACTTTCTTCTTCGTGGCAGAATACTTTTACAACCTTCTGACCATTCATCATCTCTTCGATATATCCATTTACTTTACCAAGATTTCTCTGCTGTTCCAGGAAATATTTTCCACTCTGTCCGGCAGATTTCTTTGTTCCCCAAATCATAATTGCAACCATGATAAGTGTCACGATCGTCAATGGAATATTTAAAATCAACATACTGATAAATACACTGATAATTGTAAATCCACTATTGATAATCTGTGGGATACTCTGGCTGACCATCTGGCGCAACGTATCAATATCATTTGTATAGATTGACATAATATCGCCATGTGCATGCGTGTCAAAATATTTGATAGGAAGCTTTTCCATATGCTCAAACATTTCATTTCGCATATTCATCATCATACCCTGAGTAACATTTATCATAATACGATTGTATGCATATGTTGCTACAATTCCAATTCCATAAAATACTGCGACTCTTGCAATTGCATGCGCGAGTGGTGAAAAATTCGGTGTATCGCTGGACAAAAGAAATGGTGTTATGTATTTATCGATCAAATCTCTTGTAAACATCGTTCCTTGTACATTTGCAATAACGCCTACAAAAATGAGAATGAATACTGCAATACAATGAAATTTATAATCCCGAAAAATGTAATTCATCAGTCGCATGAGTAATTTCCCCGGATTTTTAACTTTATTCTGTGGTTTTCCCATTGGTCTTGGCATTATGCTTCACCTCCATTTTCGTCAAAATCTCCGCCGCCTTGTGTCTGTGATTCATATACCTCACGATAAATCTCATTTGTCTTGAGTAATTCTTCATGCGTACCAAATCCATTGATCTGGCCTTCATCCATAACAATGATACGGTCTGCATCCTGTACACTGGATACACGCTGTGCAATGATAAGCTTTGTTGTGTCCGGAATTTCCTCTCTAAATGCACGGCGTATCTTTGCATCTGTCGCTGTATCGACAGCACTCGTACTGTCATCCAAAATTAATATCTTCGGTTTTTTCAGCAATGCTCTTGCAATACAAAGTCTCTGCTTCTGACCACCGGATACGTTATTTCCACCTTGCTCAATGTGTGTATTGTATTTCTGTGGAAAACGCTCGATAAATTCATCGGCACATGCCAGTTTACATGCCTGAATGCATTCCTCATCCGAAGCCTCTTTATTTCCCCAGCGAAGGTTGTCTAAAATACTTCCGGTAAATAATACATTATTCTGAAGCACAACCGAAACCTGATTTCGCAGTACTTCCAAATCGTATTCTTTTACATTTTTTCCGCCAACCAGAATCTCTCCATCTGACACGTCGTACAGACGGCTGATCAAATTGACAAGGCTCGTCTTTGCACTACCGGTACCTCCGATGATTCCGATTGTTTCACCTGAATGAATGTCCAGATTAATATTTTTCAAAACTTTTTCTGCACTGTCTTTTTTATAAGAAAAATCTACATTTTTAAATTCAATGCTTCCATCCGAAACTTCGTAAACCGGATTTTCCGGATTGTGAATATCTGTTGTTTCATTTAACACTTCTGCGATACGGCGCATGCTGGCCATACTCATGGAAATCATAACGAACACCATAGACAGCATCATTAAACTCATCAAAATATTCATACAATATGCAAGAAGACTCATCAATTCTCCTGTTGTCAGAGAATCAACTACTATCATTTTTGCTCCAAACCAACTAATCAGAATGATGCAGGTATATACAGTAAACATCATAATTGGAGCATTCCACACAACGTTCTTTTCTGCCTTTACAAAAATGTCATAAATGTTTTTGCTCGCACGCTGAAATTTGCTTGTCTCCTGTTCTTCTCTTACATATGCTTTTACAACACGAATTGCAGATACATTTTCCTGAACAGATTCATTCAATGCATCGTATTTCGGAAATGCCTGCTGGAAATAGGCTGTTGCATGACGGATAAGGAAAAATAAAATGATTCCCAGAATTATAACAGCAACAAGATAAATACTTGCCAGTCTTGCATTGATTGCAAATGCCATGACCATGGCGCAAATCATACTCGCCGGTGCCCTCATCATCATACGCAGAACCATCTGATATGCATTTTGTACGTTTGTCACATCTGTTGTCAGACGCGTAACCAATCCTGCTGTGCTGAAATGATCAATATTTGCAAATGAAAATGTCTGAATATGATCAAACATCGTATTTCTCAAATTCTTTGCAAATCCGGTAGAAGCCTTCGCTCCATAACGTCCTCCGGCCATTCCCGCAATCAATCCTAATGCAGCCGCAACGATCATAATTCCGCCAACCTTATAAATATGGTTGATGTCTCCAGTATTAACACCTTTATCGATGATCGACGCCATTAAAAATGGAATCAATGTTTCAAACAATACTTCCAGAATCATAAAAATTGGTGTCGCGATCGATGCTGCCTTATACTCTTTTACTTCTTTTAATAAAGTACGAATCATAGATTCTCTCCTTTCATTTTTTCAATATTACAATAAACTTTATTGATTACATTCATAAATGCCTGGCTTTCTTCTTCTGAAATTCCTTCTTCAAGATCTGCATCCATCTTTTGGAAAATCTCTCCCAGTTTTTCATGACTTAACTTGCCCTTTTCTGTCAACATAACTTTCTTTAATCTGGCATCAGTTTCTACCGAAGCACGGTACACCTGTCCTTTCTTTTCCAAAGCCTGAATGATATTCGTCACCGCCGAACGACATATTCCGAAATATTTCTCAATATCTTTCTGATAAATATCCTGTTCCTGATGCTCGTACAGATAACGCAATATCCATCCATGCATCAGTGTAGCCTCATCCAGCCCTTCGTCCTTTACACGCGTCTCTAACAATTTTGATATTGTCCTGTCCATTTTGTGTATTTGTTGACCAACATGGATTTGTTCTTCACACAAATGTCTCTCCACCTTTCGTTCAAGTTTTAATCAATTTATTTGTTCAACACAGAACTGTTTGTTTTTGAATTGTTCATTATTGAACTGTTTATCCGTAAACAAGTTTACCACAATTATTTTTGTATTGTCAAGAGGGGACAAGCTGCTTTGGTTCATTAGATTGCTATTTAGTTCACGACAGCCTCTAAGCAAGAAAAGACTATGCACTCCTGCTCAGCTTCGTCGGGCAAGCCCGACTCCAATTCGCTGGATTGCATAGTCTTTTCTTTCCTGGAGGTGTACCGTGATTGAAATAGGTAAATCTATCTTGCTCATCTACCGGTTTCTATTACGATACACCACAAATTTCTGCTCTTTAATTCATCAAGCGTGCGATAACGTACTGAGAAAAAATATTGGACGCTTATCCAACTTAATGAACTAAATAGCAAGCAAATTCTTAATTGCCTCCATATAAATCAGCACAGTTTCCTCCATCTCAGAAACAAGAATAAATTCATCCGCACCATGAATACGATAATCCATACCAACCTTCTCCGGTCCAAATGCAATTATATTTTTCAATGATTTCGCATAAGTTCCACCGCCGATTACCATTGGCTCATTCTCTGTATCTCCTGTTACCTCTACATATGCCTTATATAAAGCATTTACAAGTGGGGATTCTCTTGGATAGAATAATGGATCTCCGATTTCTAATATCTCAATACGGCCATTCTCATCTTCTAATTTGTCTTCGCACATTTTGCGGACATCTTCTGCCTTCAATGTCACCGGTACTCGGATATCAATTGTGCATGAAATAACACCGTCTTCTGTCTTAACTATTCCATTACAAAATGTCAGATCACCATATTGATCCGCAATTTTCAGTCCTACACCTGCGCCATCACATGCAGTGCCGATATGTGTATTATAGAATTTTACAAAATCATCTTCAAAGCCTGCTTTTTCAAGACATTCACATGTCACGCCTGCTGCATTTACACCAAGAGTCGGGGTACTTGCATGTGCCGGTACTCCTTTTGCATAAATGCTGATTTCTCCATTTTCTTCTGTCAATTTATATTCCTGAAGTTTTGTTTCAGCAAATGTTTTCTCAAGTTTTTCTTTCAGACCAGCTTCACTTGGAATCACTGTTGTACACGTATCACATACAGCATTTGAAACAAATCCACCATTCATGGAAATGATTTTTGTATTTTTAGAATACGCCATCATAGCCATGTGTCCTTTTTCACCATGAATACATGGATAGCTTGCGTCCGGAGTAAATCCGCAGGATAATTCTTCTGCGACTTCATTATAGTGCTCCATACATTTTGATCCTGTCTCCTCGTTACAGCCCATAATGAGACGGACGCGTTTATTCATTTTAATTCCAGAATCACGCAACAATTTCATCGCATAAAGCGCCTCTATAACCGGACCTTTGTCATCCGTTGTTCCACGTCCATATACATAATCTCCATCTCTTGTAAGCTTAAATGGGTCATAAGTCCAATCTCCACCTACCGGAACAATATCAAGATGTCCTGCGATTCCAATGATTTCTTTGCCCTCTCCCATCTCTGCATATCCACAATAATTGTCCAGATTTACTGTCTTAAATCCAAGCTCTTCCGCAATCTTAAGTCCTTCTTCCAGAGCTTTTGCAGGTCCCTCGCCAAATGGTTTTCCTTCCTCTGGTGTCCCCAACTGAGAATCAATTGCTACCAGTTTCCCCATATTTTCCAACATTTCTTCTGTCAATGCATGAATTTTTTCTTTCATTTCTCTATTCCTTTCTACTTGTATTTTCCCCTTTGAATTGCAAATATTTTTTATTATAACAAATATCCACATGCTTTACAATTTCCGGCAACATTTTCAACACAAATTACGATTTTCAACACAAATCCATTATTTTTCTACTCATTTCCTATCTCGAAAATCATAATGCGTTCACGTTTATTGTTTCCTTCAAACAAATCCATACACTCGATCTCGTCAACAAATGTCAATTCATCTACCGTCATCAGATATGCGATATACTCATCTGATGGATAGTAGAAAAATAACAACATTTGTCTTGGTTCTGTATAATATGACTGAACAATTCGAGCTATTACATTTCTCAATATTTCTATTGAAAATGGATTGAAGAAAAACATTCTGTCTTCTTGTTTTTCTAATGAATATGTTTCTGCTTTTTGAAGCAAAAATTCGGTTCTTGAACCGGAAACGGCAGTGTTTTGATTATTGCAGGCATCTTTGTAAATCCGTTCATCATATTCTATTCCGACACTTTTACATCTTGTCTGATAAGATAAGAAAAAATCAACCCTGCCCTTTCCGCAGCCATAATCGATCACACGATTATTTTTCTTAATATATCCGCTGTTTGCCAGTCTCTCAAGTACACAATATGGCGTAGGCTCATACGGATAACAATATTGGTCTGCTTTCGTATCATCCCTGCCACTTGTTTTTATTTTTAACAACTTATCCCAATTATACTCATTTACATTCGACATTTTTTTATTTCCTTTGTGTAAAATAGAAAGGCTTTTGTATAAAGTAAAAAAGACTTTACACTCTCTGCCTTTATCGTAAATATTATAGCATAGTGTAAAGTCTCTTTCTATTATCAGCGTGCACTATTTTTATCACGCACACGCTCTCTGATATTCTTTTAATTTTTCTTTTGCTTCCTGATTCAAATATTTCGGCACTTGGATTTCCACTGTGACATACTGATCTCCATGCACGGATGCATTTTTCATAGAAACAATTCCTTTGCCTCTTAATCGAATCTTACTTCCTGACTGTGTTCCTTCTTTAATCTTGCACATCACATCGCCATACAATGTGTGTACTCTTGCTTCGCCGCCGAATACTGCTGTTGTATATGGAATTTGTATCGTTGTATAAACATCAGAACCTTTTCTTTCATATCCCGGCTTATTGGCAACTGTCACTTTTAAGAACAAATCTCCGGCTTCGCCGCCCTGATATCCCGGCTGACCTTTACCACGAAGCCGTACACTTTTTCCGGTATCAATACCTGCCGGAATGTGTACTTTTAATGACTGACTGCTTCCATCCGACGGATTTTGTAATGTAATTATCTTATCACAGCCAAATGCTGCCTCATCAAATCCAACTGTCACATCTGCGTGGATATCTGAACCTTTTTGTGGTGCATTTTGATAATATTGCCCGCCAAAGCCCTGGCTTCCACTATTTCCAAAGCCGCCAAAGCCTTTGCTTCCTCCACTTCCAAATCCACTAAATCCACCTGTACTTCCACTTCGGAAACTGCCAAAACCTTTGCCACTTTCACCGCCATGGAACATATTTCCAAACATATCTCCAAAAATATCATCCATGTTGCTACCATTGAAATGATATTCATGATAACCGCCATTTGCATCTTGATATGCTCCACTGTAAGAGCCGCCAAAACCAGAACCATAATTTCCTGTATTACCTTGATATGCTCCATTTGGTGCACTTCCGTCAAATGCCGCATGACCAAACTGATCATACATTTTTTTCTTTTCTTCGTCACTTAATACATTGTATGCTTCTGTAACTTCTTTGAATTTCTGTTCTGCTTCTTTATTTCCCGCATTCGTATCAGGATGATATTTTTTTGCAAGCTTCCTATAAGCTTTCTTGATCTCTGAGGCACTTGCACTTCTACTAACCCCTAATACATCATAATAATCCCTCTTTGCCATTAATATCACCTCCTGATATTGTTCAAAGCATTTCTTTAACAGCATCTATCAACTTATTTCAAATCAACAACACGTAAAGTTTTTCGCTTATTTAGAAAAAGCTCCCCAGGACTTCCCAGGGAGCTCTTTTTATCCTATCCCTCAATGGTTACAAAGTGGTTCGTTTCCACTTCTTTCTTCTCCTCTTTCTTCGGGATATCGAGTGTCAAAATACCATTCTCAAATTTTCCATGAATGTCATTCTCTGTAACGCCTTCGCCTACATAGAATGTACGGCTTGTGCTTCCTGAATAACGTTCCTGTCTGAGGTATTTTCCTTTCTTCTCTTTATCGTCTTTCTCAAGACCTTTCTCTGCGCTGATAGTCAAATAACCATCTTTCAATTCTACCTGAACCTGATCTTTCTTGAATCCCGGTAAATCTACTACCAGTTCATATCCATCATCATGTTCTTTAATATCTGTTTTCATTACATGTGCTGCATGTTTTCCATACAACTTTTTCTCTACATCCGGGAATGAAAAATTCATCCAGTTATCCCAATCGTTCCAATCATTTAAAAAGCTTTCTCCAAAAATATTAGGTCTTAACATAAGTCATCTCTCCTTTTTTTGAATCCATATATGTTAGCACTTTTGATTATCAAAAATGTTGTGTTCTTGAACTTTCGGATCTGAGGCTTTCTCTTTTATTTCCCTCTTCCTTTGTTCTAGTTGTACTATAGCACCTATTATTAGCAGTGTCAAGAGGCGAGTGCTAATTTTTTGTGAAGAATTTGTGAACACTACGAGCCATGCAAAATGCCATCGACAGTTATGGCTTCCGCTACTGCGGAATTATCCATGTTGCCGACGGCACACCAAGAAATGCTTATGATTTAGTTTGATTTTCATCATGACGTATTCGCATGTAAAATTGCTGCGCAGTGCCCTATCCGGCAATCAGCATACACAGTGGCATTGTCAGGATTGAAAGCAACGTTGTCACTGTAAAAAGCTCTGTCGCATAATGATCATCATGCTCATACATAATCGCCATCGTAATCGTCATGGCACCGGCCGGACACGCTGCAGTCACTGCGGCTACTGTCCGCATCTGATCATCAATCGGCAGAAATCTCAGTAACAAACAGAACAGACCTGCCGAAACGATCAGGCGCAGTAACGCCACGAAAAAGAGTCTTCTTTTTATCAAAACCTCCTTAAAATTCAGCTGTGTCATAATCGCGCCGGACAAAAGCATCGCCAGCGGCGTATTCATATCGCCAATGGCACCCATTGCAAAATCAATACTTTCCGGCAGACGAATCTGAAAAATAAAGAATACCATACCTGCGATGACCGCAATGAGGCATGGATTAATCAGCTTCTTCAGCTGAAAACCGCCTTTATCCAACAGCATGATGCCATGTGTCCAGCAGAAAATATGAAAAGCAGCGACAAACACGGTTGCATAAATAACACCGATATTTCCAAAAAGCGCATAACCAAGCGGAACCCCTATAAATCCACAGTTATCATAGGTCACTGCAAACTTCTCAATTGACAGATCATACACTTCTCTCTCATGCAAAAGGAAATGACCAATCATAATGGAAATCAGATAACTGATGACGGCCAACACAAAAAGAAGGCCCATTTTTTTCAGCAACTCACTATCATACTCCATCTGAAAGGAAGTAAAAATCAAAATAGGATTCACAACCAGTGTACTCAGTCTGGACAAACGCTGTTTTGTATAATCATCAATGATTCCCATCTTACAACAGATCACGCCTACAATCATAATAATAAAAATAGAAATAATCTTTCCAAATACCGTTGCAACTATCATTCGCTATGCT
>CAKSAJ010000005.1 GCA_934435195.1 uncultured Schaedlerella sp. | reverse complement strand
AGAGCATTATTGGTTCTGGCGGCTATATGCCAGAGGATGTATGGGATGTACAAAAAATCATGGCAAGTGGAAAATGGGAGTTAGAGAGTATCATCACTCATGAGTTTCCATTGGATAAGCTGGAACAGGCAATCCGGACAGCAGGTGATGTAGAACACGCTGGAAATGTAGTTGTGAAAATGAAAAATTGAAGTAGTTCGATAACTTCAAGTTTGTTGGGATAGTGTAAAAAATATTTGTTTATTGTATTTTGCAATATGGTGTTGCTTTTCTAAGCAAACACGGCAACAAATAATCTCTAAACAAAATTGATTAGTAATTGTCGAGATTGAATCAGAAAAGAACTACAATGAAGCTATACAGTTATAGAAGGAGATTGATAACTATGAATCGAATCGTAAAAACACAAAAAGGTAACATCGAAGGTGTGGAAGAAAAAGGATATGTGGTATTTAAAGGAATTCCATATGCCAAGGCTCCGGTAGGAGAATTGAGATGGAAAGCTCCGCAGGAAATGGATGCGTGGAAAGGTACGTACAAAGCTGATACATTCCCAAACATGTGCATACAAGAACTGCCAAAAGCAGGGCACCCGTTTATGGGACGTTTCCACAAAGAGTTTTACAATAATCCAGAATTTGTTCCAGGTATGGGAGAAGATTGTCTATATTTAAATATTTGGATGCCAGAGCATAAAGAAGGAGAAAAACTTCCAGTTGCATTTTGGATACATGGTGGCGGATTTAGTGGCGGATATGGTAGTGAGTTGGAGTTTGACGGAGAAGCATTTTGCAAAAAAAGAGTAATTCTTGTTACGATTAACTATCGTGTTAATATTTTTGGATTCTTCGCACATCCTTGGCTGGATGCAGAAAACGAAAGACATATTTCAGGAAATTATGGAATTCTAGATCAGATTGCTGCATTAAAATGGGTTCACAATAATATTGAAAACTTTGGTGGCGACAACAAAAATATTACGGTATTTGGACAGTCGGCAGGAAGTATGAGTACACAGGTTCTCTGCTCCAGTAAATTGACAGAAGATATTCCGGCAAAGGCAATTTTGCAGAGCGGAATTAGTTGTGAGGAAGAAATATTAGCTACACCAACGTTGGAAGAAGAGGAGAAAATCGGAGAGGAATTTGTCACTTTATCGGGCAAAAACTCTTTGGAAGAATTACGTGAAATGTCTGCGAAAGAAATATTCGAAGTAGAGTGCAAACTGACGGAAGCGTTGTTTGAGTCAGGAAGAGGATTGATGCTTGTACCGAATGTGGATGGATATTTGTTAGAAAAAACAGTAAAACAGATATGGAAAGATGTAGAAATGAAAGATATTCCGTATATGTGTGGAGCAGTGACAGATGACCTTGGAGCAAAGCCGGAGGATGTAAAAACAGATAAACCAGGCATTTTACTGGAAGAATGCAAACGCTGGGCAAGTGTACGAGAAAAGATTGGAACGCCTGCATATCTCTACCATTTTGCACGCAGACTCCCAGGAGATGACTGGGGAGCATTCCATTCATCCGAGTTGTGGTATACTTTCGGTACACTGGGCAGATGTTGGAGACCGATGACAGAACATGATTATGAGTTGAGTGAAGAGATGGTGACATGCTGGACGAATTTCATGAAGACAGGGAATCCGAATGGAGGTGGACAGAGGTTAGAAGAAAATTGGGAGAGTTATACGGGGGAACATCCGTATGTGAAACTGTTTAAATAAACGTAAGTGAAATATATAGATGTCTATATGTTACTTACAAAAAATTAATCTAAAAAAGCATCTGTGGAAGCGAATAAACCGAGGATATAGATACATCAGATACCAGAAAAGTAAATTGCCTATTTCAACCACGATATACAACAAAGCAAGAAAAGACTATGCAATTCAGCGAATTGGAGTCGGGATTTTCCGACGAAGCTGAGCAGGAGCGCATAGTCTTTTTTGCTTGGAGCTGTCTTGAATTAGCAACATTAAGTATTTTAAAGTTCATTTAAGGTATCTCCTTTATATTAAATCCAATAAAAGAAAATAAAGGAGAACATATATGAATTAACGAAGCGAATTCTTGGAAATGATAGTGACGAGTTAGACTTTATGTATTATTATGATAATCAGGAAGTAATCTGTGGTGAGATTTCGCTTATTGGATATCGGAGTCATCGATTCCTTTTCATAGGTCTTTATTTTGCGGAATAATGTAAAAAACAGAGGGGGCAGCAAAGTGCGATTATTATTAGCAGAAGATGAAAAGGCATTATCGAAAGCCTTGGTTACAATATTAGAGCGTAGTAATTATGCGGTGGATGCAGTTTATGATGGACAGGCAGCACTGGAATATCTGGAAGCAGATAATTATGATGGAGTGATTCTGGATATTATGATGCCGAAAGTGGATGGATTGACGGTTTTGAAGACCATTCGAAGCAAAGGAAATTTAATCCCTGTGCTGCTTCTCACAGCTAAAACAGAAGTTGATGATAAGGTAGAAGGTTTGGATGCCGGGGCAAATGATTATCTTGCGAAGCCATTTCATGCAAAAGAATTGCTGGCGAGGATTCGTGCAATGACAAGAACGCAGGTTGCACAGGCGAGTTCAAAGTTACAGGTTGGAAATGTAACACTGGACAGAGCATCCTACGAATTATCTACGCCGAACGGAAGCTATCGTCTTGCAGGAAAAGAATTTCAAATGATGGAATTAATGATGAGCAATCCATCTAATATCATTTCTACCGAGCGTTTTATGGAGAAAATATGGGGATATGACAGTGAGGCGGAAATCAATGTAGTGTGGGTATACATTTCTTATTTGCGTAAAAAGTTAACCGCATTGAATGCGGATATTCAGATTAAGGCGACAAGAAATGTGGGTTATTCACTGGAGGAAAAATAATGATAAAAAAACTACGTGTAAAATTGATAGTAGCTTCCATGGTTTCGCTTTTGCTTGTGTTGGTAACAATCCTAGGGACGATGAGCATTTTAAATTATCATAAAATTATATCTGATGCAGATAAAGTTCTGGCAATTCTGGTTGAAAATGATGGCAGATTTCCGGATTCTTTTGCACATCCGGATACGCCAAAAGAACAGGAAGAACCCAAAAAAGATGACCGGCTTTTGTCACCGGAACTTCCATATGAATCACGATATTTTTCGGTTGTATTAAACGAGGATGGAAATGTGGTATTTTGTGATACAGGGAAAATTGCTATGATTAATACCGAGACTGCGATAAAATATGCAAAACAAGTGTGGGAGAGCGAGAAAGAAAAGGGAATCATAGGTGATTATCGTTATTGTATCAGTATAACCGATGAGGGAACGAGAGTTATATTTTTGGATTGTAGAAGAAATTTTAATACATTTCAAAGTTTTATTATTACCGGAATCGGAGTTTCTGTGGTAGGTCTTTTGGCAGTGCTGGTATTATTAATCTTGTTGTCTGCTCGAATTGTGAAACCATTTTCCGAAAACTACGAAAAACAGAAAAGATTCATAACGGATGCCGGACATGAACTGAAAACACCATTGACAATCATTGATGCAGATGCAGAAATTCTTGAGATGGATTATGGTGAAAATGAATGGCTCAGCGATATTCAAAATCAGACCAAACGTTTGGCAGAACTAACCAATAGTTTGATATTCCTTGCAAAAATGGAAGAAGAGCAGACAAAGAACCCAATGTTAGAATTCCCGATATCGGATATGGTGGAAGAAACGGTGGAGACGTTCCAGGCACTGGCAAAAGTACAGAATAAAACATTGACCAGTGAGATTGAACCGATGCTTTCGCTTAAAGGTGACGAGAAAGCAATCCGAAGATTGATCACGATTTTACTGGATAATGCGGTGAAATATTCAGGAGAAGAGGGAAAAATTTCATTGACGTTGAAAAAACAGAAGAACCATATTCATCTGTCTGTTTGGAATACAACTGAACAGATAAGTAAAGAACAGATAGCCCATCTTTTTGATCGATTTTATCGAACAGATGCATCGAGAAATTCCGAAACCGGAGGATACGGACTTGGATTATCTATTGCATCTGCAACCGTGAGGGCACATAAAGGGAAAATCAGTGCAGAGACGGAGGATGGGAAGTCGCTGAGGGTAACAGTGGTGTTTTCTATTTAGTTCATTAAGTTGGATAAGCGTCTCTGAGAAAAATATTGGATATGAATTTCTATTCAGACTCCGTCAGTGGGAAAAATTTACGAAGGAAGCATCCTTATGTCATAGAAAATGTGGGATGTAGATGCAATTGTACATGACAGGTAGGTTGAAAAGCATCTGCGACAGCAAATAAACCCAGGATATAGATACATCAGATACCAGAAAAGTAAATCACCTCATCCCTCCACCTATTTCAATTACGGTATACCTCCAAGAAAGAAAAGACTATGCAATCCAGAAAATTGGAGTCGGGCTTGCCCGACGAAGCTGAGCAGGAGAGCATACTCTTTTTTTGTTTGGAGGCTGTCGTGAACTAAATAGCAAACCCACAGTTGCCGTAATCCTCAAAACATGGTAGGATGTTAAAGGTATATTTGATAGAAGACATCATATAGAGAAGGAATTATAAAGATGGAAATTACAGTACAGGAGTTAAGAAATCTGAATCAAGACAGTTATCAGATTATTGATATGCGAGATGAGACTGAGATATCGCATGGATGTATTCCGAATGCGGTTCATATGTCAGCAGAAGAGATAGAAAAAGTGATAGAGAATCAGACAGAAGGAGTATTCTCAAGAGAGAAAAAACTTGTAATATGCTGTGCGAGAGGACGTGTTAGTGTCGATGTAGCAGAAGCATTGTGCGAAGAAGGATATGATGCGGTGAGTCTTCAAGGAGGTTACATTGCATGGTTATTGGATACGATGAAGCAGCAGGAAGCAGATGACATCTGTGCAGATGTGGAGCAGAGTATCCGAAAGAAATTTCATAAACCAATCTGGAGCAAATTTACAAAAGCAATCAATCAGTACGAATTGGTAAAAGAAGGCGATCGAATCGCAGTTTGTATTTCTGGTGGTAAGGATTCCATGCTAATGGCAAAGTTGTTTCAGGAATTGAAGAGACATAATAAGTTTCAGTTTGATGTAAAATTTCTTGTTATGGATCCGGGATACAGTCCTGCAAACAGACAGGTTATTGAGGAAAATGCAAGAAAGCTGAAAGTGCCGATCACGGTGTTCGAATCAGACATTTTTGATTCTGTATACAATATAGAAAAATCACCATGCTATTTGTGTGCACGAATGAGAAGAGGACATTTGTACAGTTATGCAAAAGAATTAGGATGCAATAAAATTGCTCTGGGGCATCATTATGACGATGTTATCGAGACAATTTTGATGGGAATGTTGTACGGGGCACAGGTTCAGACGATGATGCCGAAGCTTCACAGTACAAATTTTGAGGGAATGGAATTGATTCGTCCGTTATATCTGGTTCGAGAGGATAGTATTAAAGCGTGGAGAGATTATAATAATTTGCATTTTATTCAGTGTGCCTGCAAATTTACGGATACATGCACAACATGTAATAACGAAGAAAATCAGTCAAAGAGAATGGAAATCAAGGCACTTATCCAGGAATTGAAAAAGACAAACAAATATGTTGAAGGAAATATTTTTAAAAGTGTCGAGAATGTGAATTTAAGTACAATTGTGGCATATAAAGAGCATGGTGTGAAGCATCATTTCTTAGATACATATGATGAAGAGTAGAATAAAAGGAAATAAATAAAGAGTCATAAAAAGAGACGCAGCCGTTATTGAAACGGATATGCGCCTCTTTTTTATAAATATGAAGGGTTAGATTTGGTTTAAAAATTAATATTGTGTTAAAAAGTTATTTAAGCTTTTGGCATTTCCCATGCATTATGGTCTGTATGAAGAAGCATGTGTGATTTGTGAGATAATGGTTTCTCCATATAATCAGCATACAGCTTCAATACATCCGGATTCTCATGAGAGAAACGAAGTGGTGCATTAGCATCCAGGAAGTAGAGATTTTCACCACGTTCATGGGCAAGTTCTTCTCCGTCATGGATTGGCTGACCGCCACCTCCAACGCATCCGCCAGGACATGCCATAACTTCTACGAAGTCATAGTGTACTTCGCCGTGTTCGATTGCTTCGAGTAATTTACGTGTATTGCCGAGTCCGCTGACAACAGCAGCTTTTACAGTTGCACTGCCAAGTTGTACCACAGCCTCTATAACACCTGTTTCAAAAGATGGGCTTCGTACAATTTTAAACGCATCCGGTTCTGGGTTTTTACCTGTCACAAGATAGTGGGCAGAACGAAGAGCTGCCTCCATAACACCTCCGGTTGCACCAAAGATTACACCGGCACCGCTTCCTTCTTTCATAAGTGGGTCGCATTCACGGTCTACTAATGTAGAAGGTGAAATGTGTGAAGAACGGATCATACGTGTAAGTTCACGTGTTGTAAGAACCGCATCAATATCATTTCCGGCATATTCTTTATAGAACAGTTCCATGTTGCGTTCGCCTTTTTTAGCAACGCAAGGCATGATGGAAAGTGTGTAAATATTTTCCGGTTTTACGCCAATTGATTCAGCAAAATAAGTTTTCATGACTGCACCAAACATCTGCTGTGGAGATTTTGCAGTTGACAACTGTGGAACCAGATGAGGGTATTGCGATTTGATAAATCGAACCCATCCAGGGCAGCAGGATGTAAACATTGGACGTAATTTTAATTCGCCTTTTGTAAATCTCTGCAGGAATTCATTTCCTTCTTCCATAATGGTCAGGTCAGCAGAGAATGTTGTATCAAATACATAATCTACACCAAGACGTTTGAGTGAATCCATGATTTTTCCTACAGTTGCCTCTTCACGAGATAATCCGAGAGCTTCACCCCATGCGGCACGTACGGCAGGAGCAACCTGTGCAACAACTACCTTATTTGGATCGGCAATGGCACGGAATACTTTTTCTGTATCGTCTCTTTCGTGAAGTGCACCAACAGGGCAATGTGTAATGCACTGTCCACAAAGTGAACAAGATACATCAGAAATCTTTTTGTTTCCTCTTACATTTACTGTTGTTCTAGAACCGGTACTTGTCACATCCCAGATATGTAAATCCTGAATTTTATCACAAATCTGGATGCAGCGCATACATTTAATACATTTTTTTGAATCGCGGATGAAAGGGAAATCCTTTTCCCATGGAAAATCTTCCAGTCTTTGTTTGTATGGAACATCAAGGATGTTCAAATCATTTGCGATTTTCTGTAATGTACAGTTTCCGCTTCTGACACAAGTTGCACACTGGCAATCATGCTGAGATAAGATAAGCTGTACCGTTTTTTTACGGGCATCACGCACTTTAGGACTGTTTGTGTAAATAACCATGCCTTCTATCGCAACGTTATTGCAGGAGGTCATAAGACGATCCATTCCTTCGCGCTCGACAACACAGACACGACAGGCTGCGATATCGTTAATGCCTTTTAAATAGCAAAGTTTTGGAATCTGGATGCCGATGGATGCAGCCGCTTCCATAATGGTTGTACCTTCCGGTACGGAGATTTTTTGGTTATCAATCGTAATATTTACCATAATGTTTCTCGACCTCCTTTGAAGCTTCCATAACCGAAGTGATCACAGCGCAGACAACGTTCGGCTTCTTGATCTGCCTCAGCTTTGGACATACAGTTTTCAACACCATCAAAGTCGCAGACGCGTTCACCTGCTTCACGTTCCGTTAAGTTTACTCTTCCGCAAGGTTTACGATCACAAAGTTCTGGTTCCGGAATCTCAACATCACAGCTGATGATATGATGATATCCAAGATATTCATCAATGTTTGCTGCGACTACTTTAGCAGCTGCAATTGCTTTGATTACAGTTGCAGGACCGGATGCACAGTCTCCACCGGCAAATACGCCAGGAATATTATCAAATCCACCGGATGTTGCAGTCTGAATTTTACCGCGCTGAACAGGTACACCAGCTTCTTCAAAATGCTGAAATTCGATATCTTGTCCGATGGCAACGATCAGTGTCTGACAAGGAATAAATACGTCTTCTTCTCCTGTCGGTCGTACACTTGCACGTCCGTCTTTAATCTTGCTGATCATTTGCGGAGTAACATAAATACCGGTTACATGATTATTGTCATCTACCTGGATTTTGGATGGAGCCATCAAAGTCTGCACTTCAATTCCTTCAGCGATAGCCCCTTCAATTTCAGCTGCAAGAGCTGTCATATCAGCTGTACGACGACGATATACAATGCTTACCTTTTTGGCACCGAGACGTTTTGCAGTGCGGACTGCATCCATAGATACATTACCGCCACCAATAACAGCAACTTCCTGTCCCTCAAGATTTGCAGGTGTTCCTTCCCCGACATCACGGAGGAAACGAACTGCGGAGAGGACTCCGTCTGCATTCTCACCTTCGATACCAAGTTTTTTATCTGTACTTGCTCCGATTGCAATCAGGACAGCGTCATAATCTTCACGAAGACTCTGGATAGTCATATCTTTACCGATTCGTTTACCATATTCAACTTCGACACCTGTTTTTAAGATTGCATTAATATCATCATCCAGACGGTCTTTAGGAAGACGATAATTAGGGATACCATAGCGAAGCATACCACCTAATTTTGGAAGCATCTCAAATACATGTGTCTGATGTCCCATTAATTGCAGAAAATATGCAGCACTTAGTCCAACCGGACCTCCACCTACAACAGCAATTCGTTTACCTGTGGATGGTGAACAGACCGGAGGTGGAACTTCGCCTGCAAAGTCAGCTGCTACACGCTTGAGACCGCGGATATTGACAGCATCGTCAACAATATTACGGCGGCAACGTGCTTCACAAGGATGCTCGCAGATAAAACCGCAGGTTGTAGGGAATGGGTTATCCTTTCTGATTAAGCGGATAGCATCTGCGTAACGACCTGCTTTTACAAGTGCGATATAACCAGGAATGTCAACATGTGCAGGACAAAGCGATACACAAGGAACCGGCTGAGTATACTGGCATGTACATCTTCCCTGACGAATATGCTCTTCATAATCTTCACGACAGCCTAATAAACTTTTGTAGACCATATGAGCAGCTTCGTATCCAATCGGACAGTCAGCACTTTCCATAATAGAAGTAGCAAGCTCCATCATTTCATCTAATGTCTGCATGGTAGCTTCGCCATTTAAAACATCTGTCAAGAGGTTTTTTAATTGCCAGAGACCGACACGGCAAGGGACACATTTTCCACAGGATTGAGTGTGACACATTTCAAGAAAGGCACGAGTCATATCTACAGGACAAAGTCCTGGAGGGCTGGATTCGATTCGACGTTCCAGATCACGATAGAGTCCTTCAACAACGACCTGAGCCCGGATAGGGGTAGGGATTTCTAATCTACTCATATCAAATTCTCCTTTTCATAAATAAATTACAAATGTATATACGCATAATATGTAACACGTAAACTTGATTAAGTTTATTTTATGCGATAATCTAAAAAAAAGCAAGAAAAATGCACAAAAATCTAAAAAATAGTTTGTTAAATTTTATGCAATGTAACGATAAAATTTTAACGTTGTGTTTTTCACAAGGTCAGTTTATACGAACTTAAAAGAGAAAGAAAAAAGGAATTGTCTTTTATGGTAAATGCTTTATAATAGGAAACAACGTAAGTGATAACATGGAGGAAGTAGCAGATGGGAGAGTATATTTTAAGTTGTTGTTCTACGGCAGATATGCCAAAAGAATTTTTTGAAGAACGAAAGATATCATATGTTTGTTTTCACTATTTTATGGATGGAGTAGAGTATCCGGATGATTTTGGACAGTCTATGCCATTCAAGCAGTTTTATAAAAAGATGCAGGACGGTGCTGATACCAAAACTTCACAGATCAATGTAGGCGAGTTTGTTGAATATTTCCGGCCATTTCTTGAAGAGGGAAAAGACATTTTACATGTGACATTGTCATCAGGAATTTCAGGAGTATTGAATTCAGCACGCACAGCAAAAGAGATGCTCGAAGAAGAATATCCGGACCGCAAGATTTATATTATTGATTCGCTTGCAGCATCTTCCGGATATGGACTTTTGATGGATAAGCTGGCAGATTTGCGAGATGAAGGAAAATCCATCGATGAGGTTGCTGCATGGGCTGAAGAACATAAGCTGGAAGTACATCATTGGTTTTTCACAACAGACCTTACATTTTTTATTAAAGGGGGAAGAATATCTAAAGTTTCAGGATGGTTTGGAACAGCGTTAGATATTTGTCCATTGTTAAATGTAAGCAATGAGGGAAAATTAATTCCAAGATTTAAGATACGTGGAAAGAAAAAAGTCAGCAAAGAAACAGTGAAGAAAATGGAGCAATTTGCCGTGAACGGATTAGAATATGCAGACAAATGCTTTATGTCCCAGTCAGCATGTTATGAAGATGCAAGAAAAGTTGCAGACATGATTGAAGAGCATTTCCCGAATCTGAAAGGAAATGTTATGATTAATGACATTGGAACCACGATTGGAAGTCATACAGGCCCGGGAACGGTTGCATTGTTTTTCTGGGGAACAAAACGAGAAAATTAAGAGAGAAGTGTAGAGAAATGAAACATTCGAAACAAATGTCGGAATCCATTCGACTGGGTATTGTGCTTGCAGTTGCAGGAGGATTTATGGATGCATATTCCTATATGTGCAGGGACGAAGTATTTGCAAATGCACAGACAGGAAATATGCTTTTGCTTGGAATTCATTTATCGCAGAAAGAATGGGGGCTGGCGGCACATTATTTCTTTCCGGTAATGGCATTTGCAATCGGAATTGCACTGGCTGAAGTGATTCGTTACAAGAGTAATGAAGAAGGTTTGTTTCACTGGAGGCAATTTTCTGTATTGGCAGAGGCTATCGTGCTTATAGGTGTAAGCTTTATTTCGCAGGATATGAATACGCTGGCGAACAGTCTTACATCTTTTGCATGCGGAATTCAAGTAGAAAGCTTTCGTAAGATTCATGGCAATGGAATCGCGACAACTATGTGCATTGGTAATTTGCGAAGCGCAACACAGAACCTGACAGATTTTTTTAGAACAAGAAAAAGAAGCTGTTTGCAAAAAAGCCTTTTGTATTATGGGGTGATTTTATGCTTTGTGATGGGTGCTATCATTGGAAATAAATTCGTAATTCTAATGAAAGAAAGAGCTATTTTAATTTGTTCGGCTATTTTATTTGTTGCATTTATCATGATGTTTGTAGATCGCGAAAAACAGGAGCATGAGAACAAAAATATAGTTAAATGATAGCAAAGTTATTGGTTGACGAAAATATAACAAATTAGGTAAAATATAAATAAAAAATAAGAAAGGAAACTGAAAGAGATTCAGCGAGGTAAAGGCATGAAAAAATATGGATTTGGTGTAGATGTAGGGGGAACTACTTGTAAAATTGGTCTGTTTGATATGAGCGGTGTGATTCTTGAAAAATGGGAGATCAAAACAAATACAGAGAATAACGGAGCATCTATTTTGGATGATGTTGCAGCATCTGTACTCGGTAAGATGGAAGAAAAGAACATTGACAAAGAAGATGTTCAGGGAATCGGACTTGGTGTGCCGGGACCGGTTGACAATGAAGGTGTAGTACATAAATGTGTAAACCTTGGCTGGGATGTTGTAAATGTTGAGAAAGAACTGGAAGAGAAGACAGGGCTTCTTGTAAAGGCAGGAAATGATGCGAATGTAGCTGCACTTGGTGAGATGTGGCAAGGTGGCGGAAAAGGATATCAGAATGTTGTTATGGTCACACTTGGAACAGGTGTGGGCGGTGGAATCATCGTTGGCGGTAAAATTATTGCAGGAGCTAATGGAGCCGGAGGAGAGCTTGGCCATATCCATATGGATGATGAGGAAACAGAATGCTGTGGTTGTGGAAGAAAGGGATGTCTGGAACAGTATGCATCTGCTACAGGAATTGTACGTATGGCAAAGAAGAAACTTCAGACCGAGACAAGAACAACAAAATTGACAGCTTTTGATCCATTGACAGCAAAAGACATTTTTGATGTAGCAAAAGAAGGAGATGAAGTAGCGTTAGAGCTGGTTGACAAGCTTTGTACAGTGCTTGGAACTGCTTTGGCAAATGTAGCAGGTGTAGTAGACCCAGAGGTTTTCGTAATCGGTGGAGGTGTTTCAAGAGCGGGAGACATTCTTATTGAAGGAATCCAGAAAAAATATTCTGAAATAGTATTCCAGGCATGTCGTGAGACAAAAGTGACACTTGCAACACTTGGAAATGATGCAGGTATGTACGGATGTGTTAAATTATTATTCTAAAATTACAAAGAATTTTAAATAATATAAGATAATAAAAATGGTAGATAACACTTCAAAAAGTGTTGCCTACCATTTTTTATTGTATCAGTCAAAGCAAGTATCGATTATGACAGAGATTACAATAACTGAATGCCATGTTCTCTTGCACATTGAAGTACTTCTTCAGGCCAGATAGAAGACTGTACTTCACCGATATGTGCTTTTCTTAAGTAATACATACAAATACGTGACTGCCCGATACCGCCACCGACAGTGTAAGGAAGTTCTTTGTTAAGAAGAGATTTCTGGAATGGAAGGTTGGCACGTTCCTCACAATCAGCAAGCTTAAGCTGGCGGGCAAGTGAATCTTCATCAACACGAATTCCCATAGAAGAAAGCTCTAGTGCAATATCCAAAACCGGATAATAAACGATGATGTCACCATTTAAATCCCAGTCATCATAGTCAGGAGCACGTCCATCGTGTTTTTCTCCGGAAGCAAGTTCTTTACCAATCTGAGAGATAAACACCGCTTTTTTTGCTTTTGCGATCAGATATTCACGCTGTTTTGGTGTTTTGTCAGGATACATATCCTCTAATTCCTGAGAAGTTACAAAGAAAATATCATCAGGCAACAATGGCTCAATGTAATTATAACGTCTGGAAATATAGTTTTCTGTTTCTTTTAATGCACTGAATACTTTTCTTACTGTATATTCCAAAGTTTCTGTATTACGTTCTTCTTTGGAAATGACTTTTTCCCAATCCCATTGATCGACATAAATAGAATGAATATTATCAGTATCCTCATCACGACGAATGGCACTCATGTCGGTGTAGAGTCCTTCTCCAGAATGAAAATTATAATGCTTTAATGCATATCGTTTCCATTTGGCCAGTGAATGAACGATTTCTGCAGGTGCATCGTCCTGCTCTTTGATACCGAAAGAAACAGGTCTTTCTACTCCATTTAAATTATCATTCAGTCCGGATTCCGGGCGGACAAATAGTGGGGCGGAAACGCGTGTCAAATGCAAGGATTTCGCAAGTGCACGTTCAAAATAGTCTTTTACTTCTTTGATAGCAACTTCTGTCTCGCGAATTGTAAGAGGAGACGAGTAGCCTTCAGGAATTGTTAAATGTTCCATACTTTAAACTCCTTTATCTATGATTATAAGAGACGATTAAAAATTCAACTCTTATGAAAGAATATACCTATTGTACTGATTCTTAAAAAAAAAGTCAATAAATGTGTTTCAAGTACATTTTTATAAATAGTAAAAATGGTAATAGAAATCAAATAATACAAGACAGATAAATAAGAAGAAAAGCAATAAAAAACTGACAATTAAATAAAAATATAAAATAAAGCAGAAAATATATTGACAAAAGTAAAAATGAATGTTAATATAAAGTCAACAAAAAGAACTGAACGAATACAATTGAACAGACAAAAACATCTGAAAGAGTGATAAATAAATCTTATTAGCTAAGATAAAAAGAAAAGTAAAAATCATTGAAAGAGATGGAAAAAGGTCTTCTTCAAAAAATATTCAGTAAGTTCCACTTATGAAGGATTCTCGATATTGGGTGAGAAGAGATAGAGAAAGATCATAATGACGAGAAAGTTATGAGAGAAGTAAAATCTATTTCGAACGTGATTCTCATCAGAGAACGAATCGTAAGAATAGAAAAGAATAGGAGGTATAGACCACCAGCATATTAAATGAATAAAAAATTACATATAAAGTAAGGGCTGATATGAATCGGATGAAAAATCGTATCGGCTCTTACTTTTTGTTTTTTTATACGAAAGAAAATGCTATTTGAGGGTTTTAAAGAGAAAAAATTTTTTCGTGTACATCTTGTGAACTTAGTTTGATTTACTTGTATAACGTTGTAAAAATTGATAAAATAAGGATAGTATCAAAAGAAAAAGATACAGAAACATACGGGGAACTATAAGTATAAAAGAGGAGAGATTAAGATGGACATAAGTACAATAGCTGATCAAGTATATCAATTTCTTAAGAGTGCAAATTCAGATACAGTGAATCAGATCGTAAGTGAAAATATGATGATCGCACTGATTGTTACAACTGTGATAGGTATACTTTTGAGTATGTTTGGGTTAAAACTGATTCGTTTGTGGAGTGCACTTCTTGGACTTACTGCAGGTGCCGGAATTGGTTTTGCTGTGACAGAATTAGCAGGATTAGAGCCGATGATTGTGATAGGGGCAACCATTGGAGGCGGAATTGTATTGGCATTTCTGTCAGGATTTTTTTATCGTTTTGGAATATTTTTGCTGGCACTTCTGGCAGGAACATACATTGCGATACTGTTTGTGAATCCACAGGATTGGATTTTCCTGGGCGTATGTCTGGCAATTGGTCTTGTCATCGCATTGCTGGCACTGAAGTTTGTAGAACCAATCATGATTGTTGTGACAAGTATAATCGGTGGAGTGCTCGCAGGAGATGCAATTGCTACATTAGCGGAGCTTGATAATCCCATTTTTCGATATGGAATCATGGTACTGATTGCAATTGTCGGTGGTATGATTCAATTTACACTGGAATCCGGTAAGCGTAAAAAGAAGAATTTGAAAAAAGCAGCTGAGATAAGAGAACAGAACTCTACAGAGAATGAGGTAGAAAAAGCAAGAGCTATGTTTGATGATGCCATTTTGTTGGATGACGAGCCGGATGATAAGTTAGATGATAAACTGGATGATGAATCAGATGATAAACCGGATGACAAACCGAAGAAAAAACCAGATTTGAGTTATCTGGATGAGATCGATTTGGATGACGAAGAATATGAAGACGAAGAAGAAAGTGATTATATTGACGGCTACAATCCAGATGATTATACAGATTTAGATGATCTGGAAGATGATGACGATTTTATTATTATTACAGATGATGATGAGTAATATAACTGTACTGGATAGATAGCAGACAGTAAGAAAAGGCAAAGGGGATGCTTCGTATGAAAATTGATATGCACTGCCACGTAAAAGAAGGCTCTGTTGACAGTAGAGTCAGTGTAGAAGAATATATTACGATTTTAAAAGAAAAAGGATTTCAGGGAATGGTCATAACAGACCATAACACGTATAACGGATATCGTTATTGGAAAGAACATATCAAAGGAAAACGACACACAGATTTTGTGGTGTTAAAAGGAATCGAGTATGATACGAGGGATGCAGGACATATTCTTGTGATTATGCCGGAAGGTGTGAAGATGAAGCTTCTGGAGCTTCGTGGAATGCCGGCACCGGTGTTGATTGATCTGGTACATCGTAATGGCGGTGTGTTGGGACCGGCACATCCATGTGGTGAAAAGTATTTAAGTTTTACGAATACAAAACGTTTTTACAAGTCTCCGGAATTAATGAAGCGATTTGATTTTGTTGAGGCATTTAATTGTTGTGAGTCTCCCGAGTCGAATGATGGTGCAATGAAGCTTGCAGAAAAATATGGAAAAGTGAAAGTAGGAGGAAGTGATTCTCATAAGACAGATTGTATCGGAAAAGCATATACTATTTTGCCTGAGCCGGTAACGTGTGAGACAGAATTGATTTCTATGATTCACAAAAAGACAAAATTTCAGGTCGGTGGTACATTCTATACGAAGACAACAAAAGAAAAGATGGGAAAGATCAATAAGATTCTGGCATATTCATTCTGGGTCTACAATAAGAGTGGAGAACTCCTAAGGAGGCATGGAAGAAATTCCAAGATGGAAGAGGAGAATCCGTTTGACCCAATCGATCCAATTGAATTGTACTTGCAAGGCAAGGAATAAGACTGATAAAAAAGATGACATGCTTTTTAGAGGCGTGTCATCTTTTTTTGTCATGCATACGACAAAAAGGTTCCGTGTTTTGGTTATGAGGAATTATTCGTCAGAAGCTGTTTTCTTACGATATGCCCCAGGAGTAACATGATATTTTCTTCGAAACAATCTGTTAAAATAAGAAAGATTATCAAATCCGGAAAGGGATGCAATTGTAAGGATGGATTCATCGGAAGACACGAGCTGGCGTGCGGCAATAGTGAGCCGGTAATCATTCAAATATTCAATAAAACCCATTCCCATATGCGATTTGAAAAATTTCATAAAATGCGACTTACTATAATGAGTCAGGTCAGCCATGTCATCAATGCTGGTTGGTTCATCGTAATGCTCTTCTACATATTTTAAAATCATTTTTAATTTGTCCAGTGATTTTAAGCGGGCGCTTGAAATATTTTTTTTACTTATCTGGTTAGATATAAGAAGATACATGAGTTGAAAAAGTCTTCCTTTTACACCTAATTGATAGCCTTTAGGGCGTATATCACACAACTGATCGATTTCCCGGATGCAGGATGCGATTTCTGAATAATAAGAAAGCGCAGGAGTAAAAAATGTTTCGGTTCGAATGTTGTTGTTTAAAAGTGGAAGGATAAACTGTTGTGCACATAAATCCTGCTCTCCACTTATTAACATGGCAGGATCAAGAAGAATATTTTCATATTCCATGCGAAAATGTTCTTTTTGTTCTATAGAATGTAATTGCCCCGGGCGTACAAATACAATGTCACCGGCGGAGACTAATTGAGAATGGAAATCTACAGAGATAGTCCCACATCCTTTCGTGATCACGATAAATTCCAGTTCTTCATGCCAATGAAGAGGAACCTGATTAAAATCTACAGGAATACAGCAGAGATAAGTGTTGTAAGGAAATTCTATGTTAGTATGCGATTTGGATTCATGATAATTTTGATATTCATTCATATTCATAATAGGGCTCCCTTCATTTGGTAAAAAATGTTATCAAACATAAAAGATTGAACTGTTAAAAACGATTATTCATAAAATTGATAGTATTGTACTATAAAATAAGAGCATTTTGCAAGAAAAACAAATAGAATCATATTAAAATACATATATAAAATAAAAACGAGCAAATGTTTGAAAGGAGAATCACATTTATGAAGATTCAGGAATTATTGCAGCAGAAACTTGGGAAATCAGTGGATATGGCTTCGAATACAGAAATTTATTATGCACTTTTAAGTGTTGTGCAGGAAATGGCAAAAGAAAAAGAAGCTCCGTCTACAAAGAAAAAAATTTATTACATTTCAGCAGAGTTTTTGATTGGAAAATTGCTTTCTAATAACATGATCAACCTTGGAATTTATGACGAAGTAAGAGAGTTGCTTGCAGCAAATGGAAAAGATATTTGCGAAATTGAAGAGGTAGAGCCAGAACCATCTCTTGGAAACGGCGGACTTGGAAGACTGGCAGCATGTTTTCTTGATTCAATCGCAACTTTGGGAATTAGTGGAGACGGAATCGGTTTGAATTATCATTTGGGATTATTCAAACAGGAATTTGAAAACGAATTGCAGAAAACAGTACCAAATCCATGGATTGAAAAAGAAAGCTGGCTTACAAAAACAGATGTGACATATCCGGTTGCATTTGGTGATTTAAAATTACAGTCAAGAATGTATGACATTGAAGTTACAGGATACAATAATCAGACAAATAAACTTCATTTATTTGATATAGATTCTGTAGATGAAACAATCGTAAAAGATGGAATTACATTTGACAAAGAAGATATTGCAAAGAATCTGACATTATTCTTATATCCGGATGACAGTGATGATAATGGTCGTCTTCTCCGTATTTATCAGCAGTATTTCATGGTAAGCAATGGTGCACAGCTGATTTTGGACGAGTGTGTTGCCCGTGGATGCAATTTACATGATTTAGCAGACTATGCAGTAATTCAGATTAATGATACACATCCTACAATGGTAATTCCAGAATTAATCCGTTTATTGGTAGAACGTGGAATTGCAATGGATGAGGCAATTGAAATTGTATCAAATACATGTGCATATACAAATCATACAATTCTTGCAGAAGCATTGGAAAAATGGCCAATCGCTTACTTGAACAAAGTTGTCCCACAGCTTGTTCCAATCATTGAAATTTTAGATGATAAAGTAAGAAGAAAATTTGATGATGAAAGAGTTGTAATCATCGATAAAAATGATGTAGTTCATATGGCACACATTGATATTCATTATGGATTTAGTGTAAATGGAGTTGCATCTTTGCATACAGAGATCCTCAAAGAGACAGAATTGAATCCATTTTACCAGATTTATCCAGAAAAATTTAACAATAAGACAAATGGAATTACATTCCGTCGCTGGTTGATTCACTGCAATCCAGGACTGACAGAACTGCTTGATAAGGTAATTGGAAAAGAATATCGAAATGATGCAAATGGACTGGAAAAATTACTGGCATACAAAGAAGATGCAGATGTATTAGATCAGTTACTTGAAGTGAAAAAAGAAAATAAAAAAGCACTTTGCGAATATTTGAAGAAAACACAGGGTGTAGAATTAAATCCAGAGTCAATTTTTGATATTCAGATTAAACGTCTGCATGAGTACAAACGTCAGCAGATGAATGCACTGTATGTAATCCATAAATATCTGGAAATTAAAGCTGGAAAGAAACCATCTACACCAATAACAGTTATTTTTGGGGCAAAAGCAGCTCCTGCATATGTTATTGCAAAAGATATTATTCATTTGATCTTATGTCTTCAGGAATTGATCAACAATGATCCAGAAGTAAGTCCATATCTGAAGGTTGTTATGGTAGAAAACTACAACGTGACAAAAGCAGAAAAACTGATTCCGGCTTGTGACATTTCTGAACAGATTTCACTGGCATCAAAAGAAGCAAGTGGAACAGGTAATATGAAATTTATGTTAAATGGAGCACTGACACTTGGAACAGAAGACGGGGCAAATGTGGAAATCCATGAGCTTGTTGGAGATGATAACATTTTTGTATTTGGTGCTTCAAGTGAAGAAGTTATTGAACATTATGCAAAAGCTGATTATGTGTCAAAGAAATTCTATGAGGAAGATGCGGACATCAAGGCTGCAGTAGACTTTATCACATCAGAGCAATTACTTGCAATCGGACATGAAGAGAATTTGACAAGATTGAAAAACGAGTTGTTAAATAAAGACTGGTTCATGACACTTCTTGATTTCAAAGCTTATGCAGCAAAGAAAGAAGAAGCATTGAAAGCATACGAAGATCGTAAAGCATGGGCCGAGAAGATGGTAGTAAATATCTCGAAAGCAGGATATTTCTCATCTGACCGTACAATTGCAGAGTATAACAATGATATTTGGCATGTACAGTAAATCATATTGTTTGTAAAATAAACAGAAGCAAGAAAGAAAAGAGGAAACAAAATGCGAGAAAGTGGAGTGTTATTACCAATATTTTCTCTTCCGTCAAAATATGGGATCGGTTGTTTTTCAAAAGAAGCATATACTTTTGTGGATCAGTTGAAAGAAGCAGGACAAAAAAAGTGGCAGATTCTGCCACTTGGTCCTACGGGATATGGCGACTCTCCGTACCAGTCTTTTTCAACATTTGCGGGAAATCCATATTTTATTGATCTGGAAAGTCTGATCAAAGAAGGTCTGTTGACAGAGGCTGAATGCGATGCAGCAGATTTTGGAAACAAGGCTGATGAAATCGATTATGAAAAAATGTATTTTAATCGTTTTAAACTGCTTCGAAAAGCGTATGAACGTTTTAGCCCGGATAAGGAATATGAAAAATTTATAAAAGAAAATGAAGAATGGCTGACAGATTACTGTCTGTACATGGCAATCAAGGATTGGCAGGGTGGAGTAAGCTGGATTGAGTGGGAGGAAGGTTATCGTAACCGTCTTCCGGAGTATATGAAAAAAGCAGCAGAAGAGTTGAAAGAAGAAATTGGATTTTATCAGTTCCAGCAATATGAATTTGCATGCCAATGGAAGAAACTACATGATTATGCCAATGAAAAAGGAATTGAAATTATTGGAGATATTCCGATTTATGTTGCGTTTGACAGTGCGGACACTTGGGCAAATCCAAAATTATTCCAGTTTGATGAAGAAAATCTTCCAACAGCAGTAGCAGGATGCCCACCGGATGGATTCTCAGCAACAGGACAGTTGTGGGGAAATCCATTATATAATTGGGAATATCACAAAGAGACAGGGTATACATGGTGGTTGAAACGAATTACACATTGTTTCCGGTTATACGATGTAGTACGAATTGATCATTTCCGTGGTTTTGATGAGTACTATGCAATTCCTTATGGAAGTAAAACAGCAGAGAATGGCTGCTGGCAGCCGGGACCGGGAATGGATCTGTTCAATACGATCAATGAAAAGCTTGGCGAATTAAAAATTATTGCAGAGGATCTTGGCTTTTTGACAGATTCGGTATTGCAGTTATTGAAAGATTCAGGATATCCGGGAATGAAAGTACTTCAGTTTGCATTTGATTCCAGAGAGTCTGGAAATTACCTTCCTCATACGTATCCAACAAATTGTGTTGTATATACAGGAACACATGATAATACTACTACAAGAGCATGGTATCATGAAGTATCGAAAGAATGTAGAACTTATGCAAAAGAATATTTACATAAGCTTGCATTAGATGAAGATACTCTTTCCTGGGATTTTATTGCAATGGCAATGGGAAGTGTTGCTGATTTGTGCGTGATTCCAATGCAGGATTACCTCTGTCTTGATGAGCGTGCAAGAATCAATACACCATCTACACTAGGTGGAAACTGGGTATGGAGAATGGATAAAGATGCACTGACAGATGAACTTGTGGAGCAGATGAAACAAATGACAGTGTTATATGGAAGATAAGATGTTTTCTTAAATGTAGAAATCAATAGGATTATTTCATAAAAAAGACAGGAAGCAATTAATTTGCATCCTGTCTTTTTTGAGATAATACGTATTATCGTTTCCAGCGTTTCTTTAATACTTCAAGAGATTCCTTGTACTGACGAGATTCCATTTTCGGGAATGCGTTCATCAGACGGCGGGAAATACGTTCCGGTTTATCCGTTGATTCATGATAACGAGCGTGAAGAGATGCAATTCTGCTGCGCAGTTCTTCACTGATTTCCTGTGAACGTTCGCGAGCATCCAAAGCACGGATTGTTTTTTCGAAAATTTCTTGTCCAATCTGATCAGAGATTTCATGCATCTCAGCAGCAATTTTTTCCATAGCAGCCAGACGGCGATTAAATTTAAATATTGTAGAAGCTGTCACATATAAGTCTGCGATTAAAATAATTCCAAGTATTACAATTAAAATAATTCCGACAATTGTTGGGATGAACGCAAGCACATCATGAACAAGCGGCTGTATAAAATAAATAATAAACAAACATGCAAATCCCCATACAATAGAAAACAACAGACATACATATCCGCCGATGTTTAATGGCATATCAGAATAATCCCACCATTTATTATGAAAAATTTTATCCATAGCCCATCCGGTAAGTCCTTCCAATACTGTTACCAGGACGACGGAGAGAATATAGAGAACAATAATATCTGATTTATAAGGAGTTAGAACGGTTATAACAGCGGTAACTCCGACTCCATAAATGGGACAGATTGGACCATTTAAGAATCCTCGGTTTACAAAGTGATGTGTTTTGAAGGCTGCGAAACCGACTTCAGTACACCAGCCTAAAAAACCATATACAAAAAAGTATAGTAATATAAAATAAATTGACATTGATGATAGCATGGAAGCTCCTCCTTTTTAGGTTTTATTGGTATGTAATCTCATGAAGAAAGAGACCATGAGAAGGACAACGTTTAGAAACAGTATCTTCCCCGGAAAATATGAGCGGAATGGAAGAGGCGCTTCGGCTGCCAAGTCCTATTTCTAATAACGTTTCTACTAAGTAAAGTGGCATTTGATGTAGAAAATCATTTCCTTTTAGAAGAAAAAGAAAATCAGCATCAGATGGCTGTTCGCACTTTAGAAGTAAATCTTTTGGAATATGAAATCCATTGAAAATTTCAACGGAAAGCAATTCTTTTTCGGTTGATTTTTTTGTCTTTCCAGAAGAAAAATTCTTGAAATCATGTTTTCCAAGCAATTGTTCTGAGGCATGCTGCATAGCATTTAAATCTAATGTATCCGGTAGATGGTATTTGTATTTTCTTGTAAATACATCTGCAACAGGTGCACAGCTTACACGATAAAGATAAGTGACTGTTTGTGCATTTAATGAAGCGTGAAAACGTTCAGAAACCTCTTCGGCAGAAATGATAGCAATATCCTGTGGAAGATAGTGGTTCAATTCCTGCTTTAATTTTAATGCAGATAATGTAGTATTTGTTTTGAAATTTACAATTTGTGCATCAGCGTGTACGTTAGTGTCTGTTTTAGCACCTGCAAATAAGGTGATTTCATCATCAGTGATTCGAGAAATCACTTCGGTCAGTTTCCCAGAGAGGGTATTAGAATTTCCTTTCTTTCCAGGTTTCTGCCATCCTTGATAGCGCGTGCCATCATATTGAATCGTTAATTTTATGTTTTTCATAAGCAATCCTCTTTTCATATGTACTTATATGATACATGATAGGAAATAAATTTACCAGATGAAATAAATTGTATCTTATATAAAACATAAAAAAGAATACTTTTAAACAATAGGATAAAGCGTTACAATGAAGCTAACTGTAAAAATATGTAAAAAAATTGGAGGAAAATGTAAAAGTGCGTGAACAAAGACGGATGGAAGAATCGCGGGTTGAGACAGTATACATTGTTCGTCCGAATCATTTGAATGCAGCAGGAAGATTATTTGGGGGAATGTTGGTTCAATGGATTGATGAAGCAGCAGGTATTGTGGCGATGCGTCATACAAGAGAGAATTGTATTACAGCATCTATCGATAATCTGAAATTTATAAGAGGTGCATATCTGGGGGAACATGTTGTAATTATCGGACGAGTGACTTATGTTGGGAATACTTCGATGGAAGTGCGAGTGGATACATATGTGGAAGATAAGCAAGGGATGAGACGCCCAATTAACAGGGCATATCTGACAATGGTAGCATTAGATGAGAATGATCATCCGATTCAGGTTCCAGGGCTGATTATTGAGACAGAAGAGCAAAGAGGCGAATGGGAGGCTGCACAAAAGCGACGCGAGATGCGGGAACTCAGAAGAAAAGAAGGATTTTAAGAACTAAAAAAGATGCGGACGGTAATGTCAGCATCTTTTTTATATATTAGGAAAGTGCTTTCCTAATATATAAAAATCGCTCCGCTAAGGATGCGCACTGCGGCGTACAATGTAGGTGTCGCAAGCGACCGCCGCAGGCGCAAGAATGTGCAAAGCACATTCTTTGTTCGTAAAAAAACAGGTGAACTTAAGAATGGGAATTTTTAGAAAGGACTGTTTTGACCATTTGAATAGTGCTGTCAATTTGAGCTTTTTCTTCCGGTGTTTTACCTTCTTTAATAATATCTAAGATTAAAGTGATTTCGTCGGGGGTGAAATGAATCCCCTGTTTATTTGCACTCGTGATCAGAGCCATCATGATCGGCATCAATTCCTTTCCTGTTTTTCCTGCTGTTTTGGTCGCAGCCATCTGAATGAGATTGTATTTCACCGGATTCATATTCTTTAGAAGTGGATGATTCATCCATTCGTTCATTTTGCGAGTCTCCTTCCTGTTGAAACATGGTTTGATACATTTGGAACATTTCTTGTTGTTCTGGAGAAAGCATTCCGGAAAATAAATCGGCAGGGGAAGCGGATGAAGTATCTTGAAAGGTTTGCATCATTTCCAGAATATTTAAAATGTTTTGAACAGAAGCTAGCATTTGCGAATCGCGTTTGGAAAGATAAGGTGCAATTTCGCTGATGATATTTGAGAAAGAAACAGGGGTATCAGTTGTCTGAGAGTGGAGTTTGAGGGTACAGTGTTGGAAAAAATCAATCGTGTATTCTAATTCGAGAAATTTAATTAAAATACCGAGCATTTTCTGATTGGTGACAGGGGTGTATGGAAGAATGAGTTTTAAAAGCTGCAATTCAGATGGAATGGTTAGTTCATCAAAGGGTGAGAGTGGTGTTGTTGATTTCTTTTCCATATCTGATATATATGATGTGTCGAATAAAAATATGTGTGACAGGGAAGAATATGCAGGTGGAATAACCCGAGATAAAAAAAGAAGCATATTATATAGGAAAGGAAAGAATGGAGTAAAATATGAAACGAAGATTAATTATTGATGGAAATGCTGTGTATGAATTAGATGAAGATTGTATGTTGAAAAAACGATTGGATGAAGGAAAAGAAAAAAGAGAGGAACAGTTGGCGAAAAATCAAACAGAGAGACAAAAGAAGAAAAAATGAATCTTGGGAGACAAAAAAGGAGAAATGTCTTTGCAAGGGATATAAAAATATGGACAAAGTGAACAAAAAACAAATGAGAAAACTGTGAATAATAGATGAAATGCAAAAAAGAATAGGAGAAAGGGGCTGTAGTCCTATTAAAAGGAGGGGACATATGTCATAATTGGAAATATAGAGGTCTGAAGAGAAAAGCATTCCTTGTTAATGTTTGAAAGTTCCGTGCCCTTTCAAATGTATATACAGGATTCCCGGCGTTGGTAACGTTAAAGTTTCCAAGTACATTGTGTAATATGTTCCCTTATATTATTTCACTGGTTGTTCTTGTATTTGTATCAAAAAATTCAAGAGCACTAAAGGCAGAAGGAATACCATACGATAAAGGACAGTGATAAGACACAAAATAAAGACAGAAAGGTGGAAAAGGTATGAAAAATTATTCAGAAGATCAAAGCAGACAATATCATATTCAGGTAGCAAAGGGAGAAGTCGGACGTTATGTGATCATGCCGGGTGATCCAAAGAGATGTGCAAAAATCGCACAGTATTTTGATGATCCGGTTTTGATAGCAGATAACAGAGAATATGTTACATATACAGGAACACTGGATGGTGTAAAAGTAAGCGTAACATCTACAGGAATTGGAGGACCTTCAGCATCGATTGCAATGGAAGAATTATATAAATGCGGAGCAGATACATTTGTTAGAATTGGAACTTGTGGAGGAATGCAGACAGAAATTAAAAGCGGGGATGTTGTAATTGCAACAGGAGCAATCCGTATGGAAGGAACATCAAAAGAATATGCACCGATCGAGTATCCGGCAGTGGCAGATCTTGATGTTACAAATGCGTTGGTTGCAGCCGCAAAAGAAAAAAACTTTACTCATTATACAGGTGTTGTTCAGTGTAAGGATGCATTTTATGGACAGCACGAGCCGGAGACAATGCCGGTAGGGTATGAGCTTATCAATAAATGGGAAGCATGGAAGATGATGGGATGTCTTGCATCAGAAATGGAGTCTGCTGCACTGTTTATCTGTGCATCTAAATTAAGAGCAAGAGTTGGTTCTTGTTTCCTTGTTGTAGCAAATCAGGAGAGAGAAAAACTTGGTCTTGATAATCCGGTTGCGCATGATACAGATATGGCAATTCAGGTGGCAGTTGAAGCAATTCGTAAATTAATTAAAGCAGATCAGGAAAATAAATAAAAAAATAGTAAAAAAGATGATATACTATAAATTGAAAGGAAGACTATATACTGGATATGAAAGAGATTTTAAAACATGTTGATCATACACTTCTTCTTCAGGGGGCTACTTGGGAAGAAATCAAACAGATTTGTGACGATGCAATGAAATATCAAACCGCATCTGTTTGTATTGCACCAAGCTACGTAAAACAGGCTGCAGAATATATGGGCGATAAGATGGCGGTCTGTACAGTGATCGGATTCCCAAACGGATATATGACAACTAAAGCAAAGGAATTTGAGACAAAAGATGCACTGGAGAATGGTGCTTCTGAAATTGATATGGTAATCAATATCGGATGGCTCAAGGATAAAAAGTATGATTTGATCGAGAATGAGATTAGAGCTTTAAAAGCTGTCTGCAAAGATAAAATTCTTAAAGTTATCATTGAGACATGTTTCCTTACTGACGAAGAGAAGATTAAGATGTGCGAAATCGTAACAAATGCAGGTGCTGATTACATTAAGACCTCTACAGGTTTTGGCGGAGCAGGAGCGACATTTGAAGATATCAAACTGTTCTCAGAGCATATCGGTCCGAATGTGAAGATGAAAGCAGCGGGCGGAATTTCTTCTATTGAAGATGCTGAGAAGTTCCTTGAACTTGGAGCAGATCGTCTTGGCACAAGTCGTATCATTAAGATTGTGAAGAATGAGGAAGCAACGGGATATTAAAATTGAGTGAAAAGGAGTGGAAATTATGTATAAGAAATTAATGACATGTCTTGAAAGTGTAAAAAAGAAAATAGATTTTAAACCGGAAGTAGCATTGATCCTTGGTTCCGGGCTTGGAGATTTTGCAGATGGAATTCAGATTGAGCAGACAATTGATTATGCAGAAATAGAAGGTTTTCCGGTTTCTACAGTAAAAGGTCATAAAGGACGTTTTGTATTTGGATATGTAGAGAATACACCTGTTGTGATTATGCAGGGACGTGTTCATTATTATGAAGGATACACGATGTCAGATGTTGTTCTTCCAACACGCCTTATGGGAATGCTTGGAGCAAAGAAAATTCTCCTTACAAATGCAGCAGGCGGATGTAATCCTTCTTATAAACCAGGAGATTTTATGATGATCACAGATCATATTACAACTGCGGTGCCAAGTCCATTGATCGGACCAAATATTGAGGAACTCGGAGTGAGATTTCCGGATATGAGTGAAGTGTACAGTAAGCGTCTTCGCGATGTGATCCGCAAATGTGCAGCAGAATGTGGTATTGAGCTACAAGAAGGTGTTTATGTTCAGTTTACAGGACCAAGCTATGAGACTCCGGCAGAGATAAGACTTGCGCAGAACTGGGGTGCAGATGCGGTTGGAATGAGTACAGCCTGCGAAGCTATGGCAGCACGTCACATGGGAATGGAAATTTGTGGAATTTCCTGCATTACAAATATGGCGGCAGGACTTTCAAAAGAAGCATTGAATCATAAAGAGGTGCAGGAGACAGCTGACCGCGTAGCAAAATCATTTAAGGAACTTGTTACAAAAGTTATTGTGAACATGTAATGGAGTGAGGTTAATGAAAAAATATAATCGAATTTTTACAATTGTAATTGATTCATTTGGTGCAGGGGCAATGCCGGATGCGGCAGATTATGGGGATGCCGGAACTGACACAATGGGACACATTTCTGAATCAGTGGAGGAATTTCATATTCCAAATCTCCAAAAACTTGGAATTGCAAATCTTCATCCGCTTAAGCAAGTGGCTCCTGTAGAACGACCGATGGGATATTATTCTTTCTTGAGAGAAGCAAGTACGGGGAAGGATACAATGACAGGGCATTGGGAAATGATGGGACTTCATATTACAAAGCCATTTAAAACATTTACTGAGACAGGATTTCCAAAGGAATTAATAGATGAACTTGAGAAAAGAACAGGACATAAGGTGATTGGAAATAAGAGTGCAAGCGGAACGGCAATTTTAGATGAACTTGCAGAGGAAGAAATTGCGACAGGACATATGATTGTTTATACATCAGCAGATTCTGTATTGCAGATTTGTGGAAATGAAGAGACATTTGGGTTAGATGAACTTTATCGTTGTTGTGAGATTGCACGTGAAATCACAATGAAAGATGAGTGGAAAGTCGGTCGTGTCATTGCAAGACCATATGTCGGAAAGAAAAAAGGCGAGTTTAAGAGAACAAGTAACAGACATGATTATGCTCTGAAACCATATGGAAGAACTGCGTTGAATGCATTGAAAGATGCCGGATATGATGTGATTTCAGTTGGTAAAATTTTTGATATTTTCGATGGGGAAGGTTTGACGGAATCAAATAAGTCAAAAAGTTCTGTTCATGGAATGGAGCAGACGATCGATATAGCCAAGAGAGAATTTAAAGGGCTGTGTTTCGTGAATCTGGTAGATTTTGATGCGTTGTGGGGACATCGCCGAAATGTAAAAGGATATGCAGAAGAGCTCGAAAAATTCGATGTGAAATTAGGAGAATTTTTAAAGGAGTTAAAAGAGGATGATCTTTTGATCATTACAGCAGATCATGGAAATGATCCGACACATACAGGAACAGACCATACGAGAGAGCAAGTCCCATTTTTTGCTTATTCTCCATCTATGGAAGGTTATGGAAAATTGCAGGATTCAGATACATTTGCAGTGATCGGAGCAACAATCGCCGATAACTTTGGTGTAAAGATGCCAGAAGGAACAATTGGAAAATCTATTTTGGGAGAATTGAAATAAATTGAAAATTCGATTTATAGATATTTAGAGAAGGTGCTGTCAGTTGCGACAGCACCTTTTGAAGTTAGTATGAGAAAACAGAAGAATAAACCTTAGCAGCCACAGCCGAATCCGTTGCCGCATCCAAATCCATTGTTGCCACATCCGCCACAGAAGATAAGCAATAAGATGATCCACAGACAACTGTCTCCACCACATCCACAGCCATTTCCGATTCTGTTATTGCCGCATCCGCCACAGCAGATAAGCAGCAGGATAATCCACAGGCAAGAATTATTTTCCCAGTTTCCTCCACAATTGTTGTCGCAACCACATCCACAGTTTGTAGCAGTTAAATCACTCATTCGATATATCCTCCAAAGTTGATCATTTACAATGTTATAGTATGAACGAATATAAGAAAGTGTGAATAAATTGAAAGAAAAAGGTTCTTTTTATGAAACGAGTAAAAGAAGCTATCGGATATTGGACGGAAGATATGAAAATGGGAAAATATTTTGGTCAAGGAATCTGTATTGCTATATTGGATTCCGGGATCATTTTACATCCGGACTTTGACAGGCGGATTTTAGAGTTCTCAGATTTTGTTGGGAAACGGAAAGCGATATATGATGATAGCGGTCATGGTACGCATGTGGCGGGAATACTCGCAGGAAGCGGGAAAATGTCGGATGGCATATACCAGGGGATGGCACCAAGAAGTGAGTTGGTTGTAGGAAAAGTATTAGATCAGCAGGGGAATGGAACAATTCAGGCTGTAGAAGAGGGGATTAGTTGGATATTGGAATTGAAAAAGAAAAGAAATATCCGCATTGTAAATATTTCAGTAGGGGCAAAGCCACAACTAAATAATATAGAAGAAAGAAATTTGTTATCCGTTGTGGAAATGTTATGGGATGCAGGGTTGGTGGTTGTAGTGTCAGCAGGAAATTACGGACCAAAGGATGGAACGATCGCTGTTCCGGGGAGTAGCAGAAAGGTGATTACAGTAGGGGTGACAGGCGGCTCGCAAATTGTAAATGTCCATTCGCAAAAGGAATGGAATTATTCGGGGAGAGGACCGACAAAACAATGCGTGATCAAGCCGGATCTGACAGCACCGGGAACGAAAGTGATCAGCTGTAACGGACAGTATACACGCCGCTGGAAAAAGCCGTATATTGCAAAGAGTGGAACGTCTATGTCAACTCCGGTAGTGGCAGGGGCAATCGCCTGTCTTTTGTCAAAATATCCGGATATGACAAATGTGGAAGTGAAGCTTAGATTGCGGGAAAGTTGTTCTAAAGAAGAAAAAGATGAGTTGGGGTGGGGGAAATTGAATATGAAAAAGTTGATGAAATAAAAAATATAATAGGTGTCAAGAAAAAATACTTGACACCATACGAAAATTCGTGTAAGATAGCATAGGTGATAATTGTGAATGAAATATTAGAACAATCATTATTGTATGATTTTTACGGCGAGTTGCTGAATGATCATCAAAAGGAAGTGTATGAGCAGTTTGTGTTGGATGATTTATCTCTGAGTGAGATCGCTCAGGAAAAAGGAATCAGCAGACAGGGAGTACATGATCTTGTAAAACGATGTCAGAAGACGTTGGAAGGATATGAGGAAAAGCTTCATCTGGTGGAGAAATTCTTGTCTATTAAAGAAAAAGTAGGACAGATTGATGAAATGCTGGATACTTATGAAGAGACAGGACGAGATACAAAAGAGATGATTTCACAGATAAGGCAGATTTCGAATCGGATTATAGAGGAGTTGTAGAATGGCATTTGATAGCTTGACTGAAAAACTTCAGAATGTATTTAAAAACTTAAGAAGTAAAGGACGACTTACCGAGGATGATGTCAAAGCAGCTTTGAAAGAAGTTAAGATGGCGCTTCTTGAGGCAGATGTTAACTTCAAAGTTGTGAAGAATTTCGTTAAAGAAGTTCAGGAACGGGCAATCGGTCAGGATGTGATGAACGGCCTGAATCCGGGACAGATGGTAATCAAGATTGTTAATGAAGAACTTATCAGGCTGATGGGATCTGAGACAACAGAGATCAAGCTTCAGCCGGGAAGTGCAATCACTGTTATTATGATGGCTGGTCTGCAAGGTGCAGGTAAGACAACGACAACTGCAAAGCTGGCCGGGAAGTTCAAGTTAAAAGGTAAGAAGCCACTTCTGGTAGCTTGTGATGTTTACAGACCTGCTGCAATTAAGCAGTTGGAAATCAATGGTGAAAAGCAGGGTGTGGAAGTATTTTCCATGGGTGATAAGATCAAACCTGCTGATATTGCAAAGGCTGCAATGGAACATGCAGCAAAGAATAAGAATAATATCGTGATTCTGGATACAGCAGGACGACTTCATATTGATGAAGAGATGATGGCTGAGCTTCAAGAAATCAAAGAAGCAGTTACAGTACATCAGACGATTCTGGTTGTTGATGCAATGACAGGACAGGATGCAGTTAACGTAGCAAGTAATTTCAATGATAAAATTGGAATTGACGGCGTCATTGTAACAAAGCTAGATGGTGATACAAGAGGCGGTGCTGCATTGTCAATTAAGGCAGTGACAGGAAAACCGATTCTATATGTAGGTATGGGTGAGAAGCTTTCTGATTTGGAACAGTTTTACCCGGACCGAATGGCATCACGAATTCTTGGTATGGGAGATGTGCTGACGCTGATTGAAAAGGCGGGCGCAGAGATAGATGAAGAACAAGCCAAGAAGACGATGGAGAAGATGAAGAAAGCTCAGTTTGATTATGAAGATTATCTGGACAGTATGTCACAGATGAAAAAAATGGGCGGGCTTTCAAGCATAATGGGAATGTTGCCGGGGATGCCAGGAATGGGCAACAAGAAGATGCCGGAACTCGACTCGGAAGAGAATGAGAAGAAGATGGCAAGGATGGAAGCAATGATACAGTCGATGACAGTAGAAGAAAGAAGAAATCCAGATTTGCTGAATCCATCAAGAAAACACCGAATCGCAAAAGGTGCAGGTGTAGATATTGCGGAAGTGAACCGCATGGTAAAACAGTTTAATGAGACAAGGAAGATGATGAAGAAGCTTCCGGGACTCATGGGCGGTATGGGTGGTAAAAAAGGAAAGTTTAAGCTTCCTTTTTAACACATAGATAAAAAACAAAGCGAATAGTTCGCTGAAATTATGAAGGTAAAAAAGAAAGGATAGGTATTTAACATGGCAGTAAAAATCAGATTAAGAAGAATGGGACAGAAGAAAGCTCCTTTTTATAGAATCATTGTAGCAGATTCTAGATCTCCAAGAGATGGAAGATTCATCGATGAGATCGGAACATATGATCCAAACTGTAATCCAAGCGCAATCAAAGTAGACGAAGAAGCAGCTAAAAAATGGCTCAACAATGGTGCTCAGCCAACAGAAGTTGTTTCTAAAATCTTCAAAGCAGCTGGAATTGAAAAATAATTAAAAATTATTTGACGCAATATTTTCGCGGAGGTGCGCGTAAATGAAAGAACTGGTAGAAGTTATTGCAAGAGCATTGGTGGACAACCCAGATGGAGTTGTTGTTACAGAACGTCAGGAAGGCAAGACAACAGTGTTAGAAGTTCGCGTTGCAGATGGAGACATGGGTAAGGTGATCGGAAAACAGGGTCGTATTGCGAAAGCAATCCGTTCTGTAGTGAAAGCAGCAGCTACAAAAGATAATAAGAGAGTGGTTGTTGATATTGTTCAGTAAAGAAATGCTATAGAATATTTTGAAATATACTTAGCGATAAGAGAGGGACAGCCGTTAAGACTGTCCCCTTTATTTTAGATAAGGAGTTCGATTATGGAACAGTTATTACAGGTAGGTGTGATTTCATCTACACATGGAGTAAGAGGTGAAGTAAAGGTATTTCCTACAACAGACGATCCGCAGCGATTCAAAAGCCTCAAAAATGTAATACTTGACACAGGAAAAGAACAGATACCGTTGGAAATTCAGGGCGTTAAATTTTTTAAGCAGTTTGTAATCCTGAAATTTAAAGGTATCGATAATATAAATGATATTGAAAGATATAAAAGAAGAAGTCTGTTTGTAACAAGAGAAGATGCAGTAGAATTAGAGGAAGATGAATATTATATTGCAGATTTGATCGGTATGGATGTTATAACAGACGAAGGTGAAGAAGGAAAACTGGTAGATGTTATCGAAACCGGTGCAAATGAAGTGTATGTCGTGGAATTTGACAAGTATGGTGAGGTGCTGATTCCGGCTATTCATGATTGTATTTTAGATGTGGATATAGAAAATATGAGCATGAAAGTACATTTGTTGGAGGGGTTGGTATAATGAACTTCCATATAATGACTTTATTTCCGGAAATGGTGATGAATGGATTGAATACGAGTATCATTGGAAGAGCGATTTCCCGTGATTTATTGTCCATAGAAGCTGTTAATATTCGTGATTTTGCTTTCAATAAACATCAAAGCGTAGATGACTATCCATATGGAGGAGGGGCAGGTATGCTGATGCAGGCGGAACCTGTTTATCTGGCTTATCAGTCGATTGAAGAGTCTATCGCAAGGAGAAAGAAGGAAAATCAGATTGAAAATACTTCATCGGAGAAGGAACAGGAAGAAAACAATTTAGATAAAAAGAAAACAAGAGTCGTTTATTTATCCCCGCAAGGAGATACATTTAATCAGAAGATGGCAGAAGAATTAGCACAGGAAGAAGACCTCGTCCTTTTATGCGGACATTATGAGGGAATTGATGAACGTGTGCTGGAGGAGATTGTTACAGATTACGTATCGATCGGAGATTATGTACTCACAGGCGGAGAACTTCCGGCTATGGTCATGGTTGATACAATTTCCAGACTGGTTCCGGGTGTGTTGCATAATGATGTATCAGCTGAATTCGAATCATTCCAGGATAACCTGCTTGAATATCCGCAGTACTCGAGACCGGAAGAGTGGCATGGGAAAAAAGTACCGGCTGTTTTGTTGTCCGGACATCATGCAAATATAGAAAAATGGAGACGTGAACAGTCTATTCTTCGAACGAAAGAACGTCGTCCCGATTTATTTGAAAAATGTGAGCTGACAAAAAAAGAGAAAAAATGGCTGGAAGAAGTAGATGCTCAAAAGCAGAAGTAAGATAAAAAGGCAAAAAGCTGACAGAAAAAGTGCAAAACTACTTGCACAACAAGCGAAAATATGATAAACTACAACAGTTGTTTGTGAAAAGAAGAGCGATGGTCCTCTGGCACAATAATGTGTTAAGAACGTCAAATATTAAGGAGGTCACACAATGAACGATATTATTAAAAACATTGAAGCTGAGCAGTTAAAAGAGAATGCTCCAGAAATTAACGTAGGAGATACTGTAAAAGTATACGCTAAGATCAAAGAAGGAAACCGTGAAAGAATTCAGGTTTTCGAAGGAACTGTTTTAAAGAAACAGGGTGGCGGAGTTAGAGAAACTTTCACAGTAAGAAAATCATCTAACGGAGTTGGAGTTGAGAAAACTTGGCCAGTACACTCTCCACATGTAGAAAGAGTTGAGATTGTTCGTAGAGGTAAAGTAAGAAGAGCAAAACTGAACTACTTAAGAGGACGTGTAGGTAAGAGAGCTAAAGTTAAAGAATTAGTAAAATAGTAACGATGAGAGGGACAAGTACAGATTTGTAGTTTGTCCCTTTTTCATTATATGAAAGTAACTGTTGGTATGATATATTAAGAGATAGGCGATGAAAAAAAGAGCAAAGAAGAAAAGTTATACGATAGATCGAAAAAAGTGGAAATTATATTTCCGAAAAAAATACCGCTCACTGAAAACAGAGAAAGTCAAGACAGCGATTGAATGGGGCACAGAAATTATTGTTGTATGTATTTTAGCATGGATGCTTGTGAGTTTTTTTGGACAGCGGGTAAGCAATGCCGGAGACTCTATGAGCCCGGTGTTGAAAAATGGAGATGTCGTGTTAATTAATCGGATTGTTTATGATGCCCGTAAGCCTAAAAGAGGTGAAATTATAGCATTTCGTCCAAATGGAAATGAAAATGCACATTATTGTATAAAGCGAGTAGTAGGACTCCCAGGCGAAACGATACAGATCAAAGATGGAAAGATTTATATTGATGGTAAAGTACAAAAGAAAGATATCTACACATCAGATCTGGATTTTGCAGGAATTGCAGAAAAAAAGCTTACATTAGGTGAGACAGAATATTTTGTTTTAGGAGATAATAGTGCAGGCAGTGATGACAGCCGACTTGCAGATATCGGGAATGTGAAACGTGAAGATATCGGTGGAAAAGTTTGGTTTGTGACAAATATAGGAAAGAATTTTGGGTTTGTAAAATAGGAGGAAGATATGCATTTTCAGTGGTATCCAGGTCATATGACAAAGGCAAGAAGAATGATGCAGGAGAACATTAAATTGATTGATCTTGTGATCGAATTGGTTGATGCGAGAATTCCTGTCAGCAGTCGTAATCCTGATATTGATGAATTAGGAAAAAATAAAGCGAGACTGATCTTGCTGAATAAGTCAGATTTAGCAGAAGAGCGATGCAATGATGCGTGGATGGAATATTTTAAGAAAAAAGGATATTCTGTTGTAAAAGTAAATTCAAAAAAAGGTGGAGGGATTAAATCAATACATGGTGTGATCCAGGAAGCTTGTAAAGAAAAAATTGAAAGAGACAGAAAAAGAGGAATTTTGAACAGACCGGTACGAGCAATGGTTGTTGGAATCCCAAATGTAGGTAAATCAACATTTATTAATGCGCTTGCAGGAAAAGCCTGTGCAAAAACAGGAAATAAACCGGGTGTTACAAAAGGAAAACAATGGATTCGTTTGAATAAAAATGTAGAATTATTAGATACGCCTGGAATTTTGTGGCCAAAATTTGAGGATCAGAGTGTGGGATTAAAGCTTGCATATATTGGTTCGATCAAGGATGAAATTCTGAATACAGAAGAACTGGCTGCAAAATTATGTGAGTTTTTGAATGATAAATATTCGGGAATATTGGCAGAAAAGTATGATATAGAGGAATCTGATGACGGATTTGCGATGTTGCAGGAAATTGCAAAGAGCAGACATTGCCTTGTAAAAGGAAATGAGTATGACACAGAAAAGGCAGCAAAATTGATGTTGGATGATTTCCGAAATGGTAGACTTGGAAGAATAACATTAGAATTTCCGGATGAGATGGATGCATAAAAGGGGAGCACAATGAAAGAAAGAAGTATTTTAGGGGAGTTGCTTAGTTGGATTGTCTACATTGTGATCGTTGTTATTTTGTCATTAGGAATTATTACATTTGTTGGTCAGAGGACAAAAGTGAGCGGTCATTCTATGGAGACGACACTGTCAGATGGAGATAATCTGATCGTAGATAAAATCAGTTACCGATTCCGTGATCCGGAGAGATTTGAAATTATTGTATTTCCATTTCAGTATGAAGAACATACCTATTACATTAAACGAATCATTGGTCTTCCAGGAGAAACAGTGCAGGTGATAGATGGATATGTTTATATCAATGGAGAAATGCTGGATGAAAATTATGGATTGGAAGTTATGGATGATCCGGGAATCGCAGCAGAGCCGATCACACTGGGAGAAGATGAATATTTTGTGCTGGGAGACAATCGCAATCACAGTTCAGACAGTCGTGACCCATCGGTGGGAGTCCTTCATCGAGATGATATTATGGGAAGGGCATGGATTCGCATATGGCCGTTTGATAAGTTTGGAGTGATCAAGCATGAGTGAGAAGATCAGTGATATAAAGCTTGTATTTGAACAGGCAAAAATGGATGAATATCCGGAATTATATAAAAAATATGAGTCAGATTCCCGTGCGGGAGTTAAGAATCTGATTCGTAAATATCAAAAACAGGAAAAAAAGCTGGAGCAAGAGAGACAGCGATTAGAGCAGATGCGAGAATATGAGCATTGCTATGCTGCCTGCAAATGGATTTGTGGGATTGATGAAGCAGGCAGAGGACCTTTGGCCGGTCCGGTTGTAGCAGGGGCTGTAATTCTTCCGGAAGATTGTGAGATATTGTATCTGAATGATTCTAAAAAGCTTTCTGCAAAAAAAAGAGAAGAATTGTATGATGAAATTATGGAGAAAGCAATTGCGACAGGAATTGGCATGGCATCTCCGGCAAGAATTGATGAGATTAATATTTTGCAGGCTACATATGAAGCAATGAGGGAAGCGATTCATAATTTAGGAATCATGCCGGAAATTTTGCTCAACGATGCAGTTACGATACCAGATATTGCAATTGCTCAGGTTCCGATCATCAAAGGAGATGCAAAGAGTGTATCTATTGCAGCTGCAAGCATTTTAGCGAAGGTGACGAGGGATCGCCTGATGGTACAATATGATGAAATTATGCCGGAATATGGGTTTGCAAAGCATAAGGGGTATGGTTCGCAGGAACATATTGCTGCATTGAAAAAATATGGACCAACACCAATTCATAGAAAAACATTTATCAAGAATTTTATAGATGAGTAAAAACAGCTTATCTTGAAAAAATAAGTTGTTTTAAGTGGTATCATGCGACATGGTATTATGAATAATAGAAAAATAGGAAGCGTATATGAACAGGCAGCAGGCTACTATCTGGAACAGCAGGGGTATGAGATTTTACAATATAATTATCGCTGTCATGCAGGGGAGATTGATATTGTTGCGAGAGACGGTTCGTATATTGTATTTTGTGAAGTGAAATATCGGAAAGGCAGAGGGACAGGGAATGCATTAGACGCTGTGAATGAAAAGAAACAGCGGGTGCTCTGTCGCTGTGCCTTATTCTATATTATGGAACACAATCTAGGAGTGGATCAGGCATATCGTTTTGATGTTGTAGGTATTGAGAAGAACAGGATAAATGTTATCCAGAACGCATTTGCTTTTTATTCATAAAAAATACACAGAGTTGTGATAAAATATAAATGCGTGAAAACTTATAAAATGATCATATAGAATAAGGGAGATAAGGATGAGTCTTGGAATAAGATATAAAGATGAGAGACAAATTTTGCGTGAGATAGAAAAGGAAGCACCTTATTTGGAATATCCGCTCTTGGCAGATACAAAAATTGTGCATCATGGATTTTCAACCAGACTTGGCGGCGTGAGTCAAGGATGTTATGCATCAATGAATCTGAGCTTTACAAGAGGGGATGATGAAGCAGCAGTACGTGAGAATTATTATAGAATCGCGAAATCAATCGGGGTGAAATGCGAGAATATGGTACTTTCTCAACAGACACATACAACGAATGTAAGAGTAGTAACGGAAAAAGACAAAGGGAAGGGAGTTGTGACACCTTTGGATTATACCGATGTGGATGGTATGGTTACAAATATTCCCGAGATTTGTCTTGTGACATTTTATGCGGATTGTGTTCCGTTATATTTTGTAGACCCGGTTCAAAAGGCAATTGGACTAAGTCATTCCGGCTGGCGTGGAACAGTGGGGAAAATCGGAAAAGAAACAATTCGTAAGATGGAAGAGCAATATGGGTCTGATCCAAAGGATATTCTGGCGGCAGTAGGTCCGTCTATCTGTATGGATTGTTATGAAGTCAGCGAAGATGTGATTTTAGAATTCCAGAAAAACTTTGAAGAGAGATATTGGAAAGATTTGTTTTATCGCAAAGAGAATGGAAAATATCAACTGGATTTATGGAAAGCAAATGAAATCATTTTTAAAGAATCCGGAATACTGCCAGAACATATTGCTGTGACGAATGTATGTACACACTGTAACAGTGAGATTCTGTATTCGCATCGTACAAGTGGAGACAGAAGAGGAAATCTGGCAGCATTTCTTGCATTAAAAGAATAAGGCGACAGGAGGGCAGCATATGACAACGACAGATGAGCTTCAGCAGTCAGCGGAAGCATCCGTAAATGAAGTGACAGAAAATATGAGTCAGTTCAGCAACTATATACAAGAACATATACCGAATTTGATAAACTTAGGTATAAAAATAATCATTGCAATCATCATATTTATGATAGGACGTGTGATTATAAAATGGATTCGTAAAAGTATCCGTTATTCCTTTCAGGTAAAAGAAACAGATGCCGGAATTGCAACATTTGTAGATTCTATGGTAAAATTCGGATTATATATATTATTAATTATTATCATTGCAGGAAATCTGGGAATTGAATTATCATCAATAACCGTGTTATTTGCATCAGCAGGTGTGGGTGTATCACTGGCATTGCAGGATTTTATAACAAATTTTGCAGGTGGCATCATGATTTTGTTGCTGAGACCGTTTACTGTCGGAGATTACATTATCGAGGATACGAATAAGAATGAAGGTACAGTAAAAGAAATTAAAATTTTCTATACAAAATTGATGACGATTGAGAACAAGGTGATCGTGATTCCAAATGGAAAACTTATGAATAACAGTCTGACAAATGTGACAGAGCGTGATGAACGAAGACTGGATTTGAAGGTTGGGATTTCATATGAATCAGATTTGAAGAAAGCAAAAGAAATTCTGGAAAGATTATTGCTTAGTCACAAAGATATATTGACAAATGAAGACTGGAAGGTATTTGTGGACTCATTGGCAGACAGTTCCGTAGTTTTGGGAATCCGTGCTTATGTGAAGATGGAAAAATACTGGGATACAAGATGGGAACTTCTGGAACAGATAAAATTGACCTTTGATGAAGAAGGAATTGAGATTCCATATAACCAGTTGACTGTGCATATGCAAGAAAAAGAATAAAAAACAGTTGAAATTCTTAAGAAAAGACGATATAATATACGAGGTTGCTATAAAACCAATGCCGAAATAGCTCAGTTGGTAGAGCACTTCACTCGTAATGAAGGGGTCGTCGGTTCAAGTCCGATTTTCGGCTGTATAGAGGTGTAGATTCAAGTTAGATCTACACCTTTTTTCTATGTAATAAAAAGCATCCAGTAGGATGTACATTCTTTGTTCCTTAAACATACACCAAAACAATTACTGATTTTTAGTAATTGTTTACAAAAATAAAAAAGCATCTTGTGATATGTTTTTTATTATGCTATGATGCAATCACAACTCAAACATTCTAATAAATTCTAATATCTATGGCAGATCGCCAGCTTATTTCAATGTTTGATTAAAAACGAATAGACAAAGGAGGAATGCCTATGAGTGTCAGATTCTCTTTCTTACTGTTTTAATGATTGAAGAAGGAGGAAATATATGAAGAAGGGAAAGGTTCTATTCGCAATAACAGGAACGATTATCTTGTTACTGCAATCAATTCTTCCGGCCGTAGCAATTGATGAATCAGAAGATTTACAAAACATTAAGACGGAATTAGAGTCGATGATCCCGGAAGAAGAATTAGGAAAATATGGAAAAGGCGAGGTGATAGGAGAAGCATATATTGATCAGGAAGAAAGTCACTTGGAGGAAGAAAATCCAGAGGAAGCAGAAGAAGGAATTATGTTATTGTCTGCGGTGGGGTCTTCGGCAGTGATTACTCCGGGAGCAGGACATTCGTATGGCTCGTGGGGGACATGTGAATTTAGTGTGAAGACACAAACAGGGACATACCTTGGATTTTGTGCAGAGCCAAATTCGACGACACCAAGTGGAACATTCAGTGTATCAGAGTTAAACAGTGACATAATTAAAGCATTGATTTTATGTTATGTAATTCCAGAATTATATGAAAATCTAGGGAAAAATATTTTCAATGAAAGAGATAGAAACACCTATGCATATTGCCATGCGGCAGTTGGGTATGCGTATTGTGGCAGTTTGACAGGTTTATCTGCTTCAATGGCACAGGGAATTAAAAACATGGTTGCTGTAACCCAAAATCAGATGGCGACAAACGGGACTTTGCAAAGATATATGTCGGAATATAAAACGTATGTTGCCTACAATGCACAGCAGGATATTGTGTGGGTAGAGCGTGCACCAAAAGGAAATGTAAGAGTGTTGAAGACATCGACAAAGCCGGGAATTACAAACGGGAATACCTGCTATAGTCTCAACGGTGCGGTTTATGGGGTTTATACGGATCAGGCGTGTACAAATCAAGTGGCAACTCTAACTACAGATAAAGACGGAAATTCAAATGTAGCACAATTAGATGCAAATACATATTGGGTGAAAGAAATTAAAGTGCCGGAAGGGTATGCCTGGAATCATACTGTATACAATGTGACAATTCGTTCAGGAGAAACAGCAGTTGTTAGAGTGTCAGACGCACCAACGATGAACCCAGTTGAAATTTTATTGAAAAAGGTGGATGCAGAGACTCAGCAAAATGTACCACAAGGCAATGGGACTTTCGAAGGGGCATTGTTTGATGTGAAGTTTTATGCTGGAAATTATGAATCAGACCCGCAACAACAGGGAATGAAACCTGTCCGTTCCTGGGTAATACGGACAGATTCAGAAGGCATTGGAAAATTGCGGAAGGAATATCGGGAATCAGGCGATGAATTTTATACAATGGACAATGGTGAAATTGCATTTCCACTAGGAACGGTTGTAATACAGGAAATTGCTGCTCCGGAAGGATATCAGATCAATCCAGAAGTAATCATACGGAAAATAACAAGTGAGAATAAAGGAGAAGAAATCGTAGACAGTTATCAGACTGCTCAGATTTCGGAACAGGTTCTAACATTGGATATCGTTAAGATTCAAAAAGAAACAATGACACCAATAGCCGGGGCAAAATTTGTTCATACAATGCCTGATGGAAGCAGAGAAGAAGTAACGACGGATGGGCAAGGAAAGGCGGCATTAAAAGGATTGACTCGTGGTGAACATATGGTAGAAGAATCTTTTGTACCAGATGGTTATACAAGGAATCCGGGAAAAATCAGATTTCAAATTTCAGGAAATAATCAAATTGAATTGAAGGAAAATACTTCGACAGTACAAAATGGAAAAATACAGTTTGAGAAGACGGTGATGGGAGCTGCATTACGGGTAGAAGATGTTTGTGCTCCATATAAGCTTTTGATAGATAAGAAAAATGAAGATGGTAAAAAGTTAAAAGATGCTGAATTCACTTTGTATCAGGATAAAGAATGTAAACAGAAAATTACATGTAGTAAAACCAATGAAAATGGGGAAGCAAAGTTTGAAGGACTTGCAGTAGGAGAAACATATTTTATAAAGGAGACAAAGGCTCCACAAGGTTACAGAATTCCAGTGAATTTAGATGGAAGTGATAAAATATACGAAATATCAGTAGCAAGTAATCCAATGGAAAATATATTTACCTGTCAGATTGATCAGAAAATATATCAGTTGGAGGATAGTAAAAGCATTATATCAGGAACAAAAGCGGAGCGAATTGTAACAATTGAAGTTGTAAATTATAAAGGGAACAAATTGCCTAAAACAGGAAGTAATTGGAATCTTTTGATTTTGACTGCAGGTATCGCATGTGTGTTAGGAGCGATATGGTGGAAGACGCCTTATAAAAAATAAGATAAACAAGAAAGTGAGATAAAAAATTATGAAGATGAGTAAAAATATTGTACTAGGAATGGCAGGAGTGATGTTATTAAGCGGGATGGCGCCCGTGATACCGGGGACGCCATTACAGGAACTGGTTCCAATTGTAAAGGCTGAGGATAAAAGTCCAGTTTACACCCAGGGTGGAGTTGCAGTTCTAGGGAACAGAGAAGCGGTGATTACGATAAAAGGAAATGAAGGGCAGAACCTGGTAGGAAAAAAATTCCGTATATATCAGTTATTTTTAGCAGAGAACGCCAGAGACGGAGAATCGGTTAATTATACATGGAATTCCAATTGTGAGACAGCACTGAAAAATGTGACGGCAAAAGCATTAACAAAAAAGGGAAAGAAAACAACCCCGGAACAGGTGACAGAGTATATGGCAATCGATTATATACAGTCATTAAATGCAAATCAAGTAGAGGGAGCAAAGGCAGAACAAAAAGAAGAAGGAACCTACAGTGAATTTCGATATTTTGTCGAAGAGTTAAGAGATGAATTAGAGAAGCTTTCGGTAAATTCAGATTGCGTAGAAGTAAGAGGGGTGAGACCGGATAATGTTATTCAAATCAGAGGAATGGCATATGGGTATTACATTATTGATGAGGTGACAGATGTGAGTAATACATCTTCAGCAAGTTCATTATGCATGGTTAATACAGCAAATCCGACAGCAAGCATATCAATTAAATCAGATTATCCGGTAATTGCTAAACAAGTACAGGAAGATGAGGCAAATGAAAATATAAAAGATCCAAACCGATGGAATGACATTGGGGATTTTGAAATCGGTCAATTTGTACCATATCGATATGAATCTAATATTTCTAATATGAATGGTTATCGTACATACTATTATGCATGGCATGACAGAATGGATGATGCATTAACATTTCTTAAAGACACTGTAAAAATCACAATCTCAGGAAACATTTCCGATACCCGGAAAAAAGAATATACATTAAAAGAATCTGAATATCTGCTCAACACAATGCCGAGTAATGGCGACACGTTTCAAATTTCAATACCAGATATAAAAAGTATTGTAGATAGAGAATTTCCAAGATTTAATTCGGAACAGGAAAATATTTATGATCAGAAAGTAACTCTGAGTTATAAGGCAATATTAAATGACAGGGCAGTACAGAAAATAGGAAGACCGGGAATTGAAAATGATGTCCGTTTAGAATTTTCAAATAATCCGGATTCGAACGATGGAGGAAGCAGCAGAGGATTTACACCATGGGATACAGTCGTATGTTTTACATATAAATTGCAGGTGCAAAAAGTAAATAATTATCAGAAAACATTGGCAGGTGCAAAATTCCGTTTATATAGTGATGAAGCTTGTCAAAATGAAGTGTATGTAAGAAAGGAAAAAGAGGGGTACGCAGTTGTAAATCGAGATGCAGTCGGAGGAACGGATCATGTCGGTGGAAATAAATTTGAACGTGCTGTCGAGATGGTTTCACCGGAAAATGGACAATTTGAAATTTACGGTCTGGATTCTGGAACGTATTACCTAAAAGAAACAAAGGCACCTGCAGGCTATCGCTTGTTAAAGGATCCGGTTAAGCTTGAGATAAAAGCAATATTTACAGATGATAGAGACCATTATGTGAAGGGAAGCGGAGCAAATGATACAGTATTAAAAAGTCTAAATGTGAAGGCTAAAGTAGATTCATTTTACAGTGGTATTATACATAGTGAAGAGAAGGAATTGAAAACAAATGCCGAAGAAGGAACAATTAATCTGACCGTAATAAATCAGGTTGGAAGTAAGCTTCCGGTTACAGGAACACCAGTTGTTCTGATCATGGTCTTAAGTGGAAGTATTTTAATGACAGTTGCAGTATTAAGCAGCAAACGAAAACGATAAGATATGATAAAGAAAAAAAGACAATCAGAAAAGAAAGGAAAGAGGCTTCGAAACTTACTGTTTTGGGCTGGATTTTTAATCTGTGTATTTCCGATTATCAGTAATGTGGTTGAGCGGCAGCATCAGGCGGATGCTGTCGCAACATATCGGCAGACAATGGAAAAAGAGAATGAAAAAGAAATAGAAGAGAAGTGGAGGCAGGCAAATGAATATAATGAAATGTTGTTTCAGGCAAAGGGTGGAATTGTAGAGGAAACGGAAGAAAAGAAATATGAAGAGTTATTAAATATTCATGGGACAGATATTATGGGAAGTCTTGAAATTCCCAAAATCCAAGTAGAACTTCCAATATATCATGGAACTACAGATGAAGTTTTATCTAATGGAATCGGACATCTGGAAGGTACAAGTCTTCCGATAGGAGGAGAAAATACACATAGTGTATTGACAGGACACAGAGGACTTCCAAGTTCGAAATTACTGGTTCGTCTTGATGAAATGAAGAACGGAGATTTATTTTTTATACATACCTACAAAGAAGTGATGGCGTATAAGGTAGAAGAAATTATGGTTGTAAAACCAGAAGACACTGCATGGATGGAGATAAAAGCTGAAAAAGATCTGGTATCGCTTGTTACGTGTACGCCTTTTGGAATAAACAGTCACAGGTTGATCGTCACAGGACACAGGGTAGACTACAAAGAAAAAGAATATATAAAAATTAAACCACAGTTTCCTTCTGTACGGGAAATTATAATTACAGTATTTCCCATCCTGTTTGTGGCCAGTGTAGGAGTAATACAAATTAAAAATAGAATACAGACATATCGAAGACAGAGGAGAAGAAAGAAGAGGGAGAAGAACAGATGAAACACAAAAGGAAAATATTAGGGGTAGGAATTGCGATGTTATTTGCAGTATTTCAGTCATTTCCGGTATTGGCGGCATTTGAACAGGAGCAGACTGGGATGATACAGATGACATTGCCGGAAGATTGGAAAATAAATATGAAAAGAGAAGGAATTGTTTTTGGATGTACAAAAATCGGAGAGATTGAAAATGGAGGGTATAAAATACTCCCGGGATATGAGTCAGCAGGAATTGATTTAAATAACATAAAAACATCTTTAGAGTTAGAGCGTGTATCCAAACATCTGGAAGCATTTGGGGTAGAACCGGAACAAAACAGACAAACAGATGCAACAGGAAAAGTGGTATTTGAACAATTAGATGAAGGAATTTATTTTATACAGGCAGAAAAAAGTAATGAATATGATTTAATTACTCCGATGATCGTAGCATTGCCAAGTTGGGATGAAACAGAAGGAAAAATGTCTTATGAAATAAAGGTGTCGCCAAAGCATGTACCGATAGAAAAGGTCGGAAAGGATATGGCACCGCAGACAGGACTGAAAACAGGAGTATGGAAATGGGCTATACTGGGAATAGGTTTTATCTCAGCAGGAATTATCGTAGCTGTTGAATGGAGAAAAGAAAGGAAAAATGAGGAATAAAATTACAATGAGTATAATCGGTCTTTTATTTGTCGGCGGTCTTTTGTTTTTTAGCATTGCGGTGAAGGAATATCAGCCGTATATAGAAGAGATGATAAAAAAAGAAGAGATTGTTCAAAATGTAATTGATACAGGATTACCGGAAAGTCCTATGAGAAGAAGGGTAGATTTTGCAGCATTGAAAAAAATAAACAAAGACATTGTAGGATGGATTTATATTCCGCAGATTGAAGTAGATGCGCCGGTTTTAAAAGGCGAAAATGATACAATATATTTGACGAGAAATTTTGAAGGAGAATACAGTCCGCTTGGTTCTATTTTTACCTGGGCATATACAGACGATATGTTGACGGATAAACATATCTGTCTGTTTGGACATAATACTGCATCCGGGCAGATGTTTGGCAGATTGCATGAATTTCAGAATAGTGTTTTTACAGAAACAAATCGCGAATTGTATTTGTATACTCCTTCTAAAACAAAAAAACTTCAAGTAGAAAACGTATTTGTTTGTGAAAATACGAATGATATTTTTCAAAAGCAGTGGGATGAATCAGAAGGTCAGATCGTGACATTGGCGACTTGTATCGGATATGAAGTAACATCGGAAAGGTTGGTAGTAAATTGCATGGTTGTAGATGAGCGGACAGCATTTTGATAAAACCTCTTGCCTTTTATTATTTAAGATTCTATAGTTATCTTATGAACATAAAAATAGGGCGTTCAATGGGAGGAAGTAAAATGAAACAGATTCAGGCAGTTCAATTAACAAAAGAACTTGTGCAGATTGAAAGTACAGATCCAGGTACATATGAGAGAGAAATTAAAGATTATCTGAAAGAAATATTAAAATTACCGGGAGTAGAATTAAAAGAAGAGGAAGTGTTGCCGGGCAGATTTAATTTGTGTGCAGAGCTTTTAGGAACAGATCAAACATTGCCGGCTCTTATATTCATTTGTCATATGGATACCGTGGTTGTAGGAGATGGGTGGACATTGCCACCATTTCGTGCATTAGAACAGGATAATAAAATTTATGGCAGAGGTGCCTGCGATATGAAATCCGGTCTTGCATGCTGTACGACGGCATTTGTGCATGCAGCTGCATTAGCACAGCAGAAACATAAAAAACCTAAACGTACATTAAAATTAATCTGTACAGTAGATGAAGAAGATTTTATGAGAGGATCGGAACAATGCATTAAATCAGGATGGGTAGGAAAAGATGACTGGATTGTTGATGCAGAGCCGACAAATGGAATGATTCAGGTGGCACATAAGGGGCGTACCTGGTACGAAGTAGATGTGCAGGGACATACAGCACATGCAAGCACACCATGGAAGGGAGCAGATGCCATTGCAGCTATGGCGGAGATTATACATACATTTCATAAAGAGATGGAACAGGTTCCAACACACCCAGATCTTGGAAAATCGACAGTGACTTTCGGGCAGATTCAAGGCGGATACCGACCGTATGTTGTGCCGGATGCGTGCAAATTATGGATTGATCTGAGACTGGTTCCGCCGACAAACACGCAGAAAACAACAGAGCTTTTAGAAAAAGCAATTGAGAGAGCGAAAGAAGTTGTATCTGGAATTTCAGTTACATACACAATTACAGGAGATCGTCCTTATATAGAAAAAGATGATAATTCACCGCTGCTTGCAGCACTTAAAAAATCTTGTCTGGTTGTTACAAAACAAGAGCCTGAGGTTGCACCATTTCCGGGATATACAGATACAGCTGTGATAGCAGGAAAATTAGGCAATCACAATTGTATGTCCTATGGTCCGGGAAATCTGGAGTGTGCACATCAGCCGGATGAATGGGTGGATATTGATGATATCATCCGTTGTGAACGGGTATATAAACATCTCAGTGAAACAATTTTTTAAACAAAGGAGTTTCTTTCACTGATTTTAGGTTCTGTCATACACTATTAATATAGAAAAAATGGAGCGTCTGAATGGAACCGATTTTAGAAATGCAACACATCACATATTCATATCACACAACGGAAGGAGAGACAAAAGCTTTAGAGGATGTTTCTTTCAGTGTTTCAGAAGGAGAATTTATTGCGATTGTTGGTCCTTCCGGTTGTGGAAAATCAACACTTCTATCTATTATTTGTGGAATCCTAAAGCCAGAAAAAGGGCTTATCAAAATGAATGGAAAAAATCTCAAACAAAGTACAACGAATATCGGCTACATGCTACAGCATGACCATTTGTTTGAATGGCGTACAGTTTATCATAATGTTTTATTAGGGTTGGAAGTCCGGCATATGTTGTCTGCAAAGACAAGGAAGAAAGCACTGGAATTATTAGAACAATATGGCCTGCAGCAATTTAAAAATTCCAGACCATCTCAATTGTCTGGAGGTATGCGTCAAAGGGTGGCACTTATAAGAACATTAGTCCTGGAACCAGAGTTACTTTTGCTTGATGAACCATTTTCAGCACTCGATTACCAGACTCGCCTTACAGTTGGAAACGATATCGGTCAGATTCTTAAGCATGAACATAAAACAGCGATTCTTGTTACACATGATTTGTCAGAAGCAGTCAGTCTGGCAGATCGAGTTTTGATTTTGACGCCACGTCCGGCTACAATTTCTAAAATCGTTGATATTTCCTTTGAATTGGAAAATGATACACCGATGCATCGAAGAAATGCACCAGAATTTAAGAATTATTTCAATTTAATATGGGAGGAGTTAAATGGTTATGAATGAATTATCGGATGGACAGAAAACTTATTTAAAACAGCAGAATAAGCATAGATGGATTGTACGAGTGTCAAGAATTGCAATTTTACTGATATTTTTATTGCTGTGGGAAGTTTTGGCAACAACGGGCCTGATAGATTCATTTATATTCAGCAGCCCTTCTAAAGTAATCCGTTGCTTTTTGAATATGATATTAAATGGTTTTATTTTTGTTCATTTATGGACGACATTTTATGAAACAATAGTCAGCTTTTTCTTAGTGACATTGATCAGTGTCTGCATAGCAGTATTACTATGGTACAGCAAAAAAGTATCGGAAATATTAGATCCTTACTTTGTCGTTTTAAACAGTCTTCCAAAGTCAGCTTTAGCTCCACTGTTGATTGTATGGCTTGGAGCAAATAAGACAACGATTATTGTGGCAGGAATGTCAGTTGCGATATTTGGAAGTATTTTGAGTTTATATACAACATTTGAATCTGTAGATCAAGGAAAATTATGGCTTATTTATACACTGCATGGAAGTAAGAAGCAGGCTTTGACAAAGGTTGTGCTTCCGTCGTCAATTCCTGCAATTATCAGTAATATGAAGGTGAATATCGGACTGTGTCTGGTTGGTGTGATCATCGGAGAATTTCTTGCGGCAAGAAGTGGAATTGGATATTTGATTATTTATTCGAGTCAGGTATTTAAAATGGATTGGCTGTTGATGAGCATTTGTATTTTATGTGTTTTTTCTATGTTATTATACGCATTGATCAATGCAGTGGAAAATTGGTATCAGAATCGATTGAAGAGATAAAGAAAAATAATATGAAGAGTATGTGAAAAAAGTATAAAAGCTGGATGATACAATTGCGAACTGTGTATAATTGAGATAGTATATAAGATAGAAAAGAATAATAGAAAACGAAAAGACGAGGAATAAAAAACGTGAGTGTATGGAATTGGAAAGTGAGCAGTAAAGCAGGGCAGAAAGTAAATTATCAGAAAGAATTAGATAAATTAATTCTGGAATTAAAAAAAGAAGAAAAAGTGCCACGGCTTCTTCTTCACAGCTGCTGTGCACCATGCAGCAGTTATGTTTTAGAATATTTGTCGCAATATTTTGAAGTTACAGTATTTTATTATAATCCGAATATATATCCAGAAAGTGAATATACAAAGAGAGTGCTGGAACAGCAAAAACTGATATCAGAAATGCGTTTTAAATATCCGGTCACATTTATTGCAGGAAATTATGACTCGGAGAAATTCTATAATATGGCACGTGGGCTGGAGAATGTAAAAGAAGGTGGCGAAAGATGCTTCAAATGTTATGAATTAAGATTGCGGGAAGCTGCTAAAATTGCAAAGAATGGGGAATATGATTTCTTTACGACGACATTGAGTATCAGCCCTTTAAAAAATGCCCAGAAACTGAACGAGATTGGGATGCTGCTGGCTGAAGAATATGGGATAGAATATCTGCTGTCGGATTTTAAAAAGAAAAATGGATATAAACGTTCGGTTGAATTGTCTGAGCAATATGGATTGTACCGACAGGATTATTGTGGCTGTGTATTTTCGATGAAAGAACGAAAAGAAGCGGAAAATAAGAAGAATAAATAAAGTGCAATTTCTTTATGTTGGCAGAATAAAAAACAGAGTGAAATCTATTTTTTGATGCTTTCATAGAAAAAAAGATAGACATTAACACTTTAGTATGTTAAACTAATGTGCAAAAGTAACGCTCTGGAGATATAGAAAGTCTGAATATGGCTGGATTTTATTCTTACAGAGCAAAGTAATACAATAAAGAAGAGAGGAAATTGGCTATGGCACAATTATGGGGTGGCCGTTTTACAAAAGAAACGGATCAGCTGGTATACAATTTTAATGCATCCATTTCCTTTGATAAGAAGTTTTATGAGCAAGATATCCGTGGAAGTATTGCACATGTGACAATGCTTGCAAAACAGGGGATCCTGACAGAAGATGAGAAGAAACAGATTATTGAAGGATTAAACGGAATCAAACAAGATGTCGAGAATGGGACATTGGAGATTACGGACAAATATGAAGATATTCATAGTTTTGTGGAAGCAAATTTAATTGACAGAATTGGAGATGCAGGGAAGAAGCTGCACACCGGGCGAAGTAGAAATGATCAGGTTGCACTCGACATGAAGTTATATACCCGAGATGAGATTCTGGAATTGGATAAGCTGTTAAAGGATATATTGGAAGTACTCTTAAAAATCATGAAAGAGAATACGGAAACCTATATGCCTGGATTTACCCACCTTCAGAAAGCACAGCCAATTACACTGGCACATCATATGGGAGCATATTTTGAAATGTTTAAAAGAGATCGCTCCCGGATGAAAGATATTTATGCAAGAATGAATTATTGTCCATTAGGTTCAGGGGCACTGGCAGGAACTACATATCCATTGGATCGTGAATATACTGCGATGTTGCTTGATTTTGAAGGACCGACACTTAATAGTATGGATTCTGTCGCAGATCGTGATTATTTAATTGAACTTTTGTCTGCAATGTCGACTGTGATGATGCATTTGAGCAGATTTTCAGAAGAAGTGATTATTTGGAATTCAAATGAATATCAGTTCGTAGATATTGATGATGCATACAGTACAGGAAGCAGTATTATGCCTCAGAAAAAGAATCCGGATATTGCAGAGCTGGTTCGTGGTAAGACAGGAAGAGTATATGGAGCATTGATGTCTATGTTGACAACGATGAAAGGAATTCCACTGGCATATAATAAGGATATGCAGGAAGACAAAGAATTTGTTTTTGATGCGATTGACACAACCAAAGGATGTCTGGCATTATTTACCGGAATGCTTCGTACGATGAAATTCAATAAAACAAGAATGGAAAACAGTGCTAAGAATGGCTTTACAAATGCGACAGATGCAGCAGATTATCTTGTTAACCATGGAGTACCATTCCGTGATGCACATGGTATTGTAGGTCAACTGGTGTTATATTGTATTGATAAGAATATTGCACTCGATGATATGTCATTAGAAGAGTTCAAAGCAATTTCACCGGTATTTGAAGAAGATATTTATGAAGCAATCAGTATGAAAACTTGTGTTGAGATGAGGAATACGATTGGGGCGCCAGGAAAGGCCGCAATGGAAAAAGTGATTGCACAGGAAGAAGCATATTTGATTGCAGAATAATCATAATGCAGTTAAATCATAGAAGAGTTAGATAAAGGAGAAGATGTACAATGGAACAGAAATTAAAAGTTGGTATCTTAGGAGCAACAGGAATGGTAGGACAGAGATTTATTTCTCTTCTTGAAAATCACCCATGGTTTGAAGTGGTAACAGTAGCAGCAAGCCCACGTTCAGCAGGAAAGACATATGAAGATGCAGTTGGAGACAGATGGAAAATGGATACTCCAATGCCGGAAGCAGTAAAAAAACTGGTTGTATTGAATGTAAATGAAGTAGAAAAAGTTGCATCTACAGTAGACTTTGTATTCAGTGCAGTAGATATGACAAAAGAAGAAATCAAGGCAATTGAAGAGGCTTATGCTAAAACAGAAACTCCGGTTGTTTCTAACAATAGCGCACACCGTTGGACACCGGATGTACCAATGGTAGTACCAGAGATTAATGCAGAGCATTTTGATGTGATCGCAGATCAGAAAAAACGTCTTGGAACAACTCGTGGATTTATTGCGGTAAAACCAAACTGTTCTATTCAGAGTTACGCACCTTGTCTGGCAGCATGGAAAGAATTTGGACCAAAAGAAGTTGTTGCTACAACATATCAGGCAATTTCAGGAGCAGGAAAGACATTTAAGGATTGGCCGGAAATGGTTGGAAATATTATTCCATTTATCGGAGGAGAAGAAGAGAAGAGTGAGCAGGAGCCACTTCGTGTACTTGGTAAAGTAGAAAATGGACAGATTGTGAAAGCCGAGCTTCCAAAGATTACATGTCAGTGTATCCGAGTACCTGTTTTAAATGGACATACAGCAGCTGTATTTATCAATTTTGAAAAGAAACCTACAAAAGAACAGCTTATCGAAAAACTTGTGAATTTCAAAGGATTTCCACAGGAAGCAAACCTTCCAAGTGCTCCAAAGCAGTTTATCCAGTATTTAGAAGAGGATAATCGTCCACAGATCACACAGGACGTAAATTATGAAAACGGAATGGGTGTATCAATTGGTCGACTTAGAGAAGACAGTATGTTTGATTACAAATTTGTCGGATTGTCCCACAATACAGTAAGAGGTGCAGCAGGCGGTGCTGTCCTTTGTGCAGAAGCTTTGACAGCAAAGGGATATATTCAGGCAAAATAATTGCAAAAAAGCACCTTCGGGCAATCTTTGTCCGAAGGTATTAACGAATATAAAGAAAAAATAAAAGAAAATATTTGGAATAGAGGAGGTTGTCACGATGGGAATGACAATGACACAGAAGATTCTTGCAGCACATGCAGGGTTAGACTCTGTAGAGGCAGGACAGCTGATCATGGCAAAATTAGACGTAGTGATGGCGAATGATATCACCGGACCGATGGCTCTGCCAATTGTAAAACAGATGTCAGATCATGTGTTTGATAAGGATAAGGTTGTATTTGTACCGGATCATTTTACACCAAACAAAGATATTAAATCAGCAGAAAATTCAAAAGCAATCCGAGAGTTTGCGAAAGAACAGGGATTGAAATGGTATTTTGAACAAGGAAAATCGGGTGTTGAACATGCAATTCTTCCAGAAGCCGGTGTAGTGGCTGCCGGAGAGTGTATTATTGGTGCAGACTCTCATACATGTACATACGGAGCTTTAGGAGCATTCTCTACAGGTGTGGGTACAACAGATATTGCTACTGGTATGGCAACAGGTGAATTGTGGTTTAAGGTACCAGGGGCAATCAAATTTGTATTGACAGGAAAACCAGGACCATATGTGAGCGGTAAAGATATTATTATTCATATTATCGGTAAAATTGGTGTAGATGGAGCTTTATATAAATCAATGGAATTCGTAGGGGATGGAATTGAGAATCTCTCTATGGATGACAGATTTACAATGGCTAACATGGCAATTGAAGCAGGTGCTAAAAATGGTATCTTCATTGTAGATGATAAGACAGAAGCGTATTTGAAAGAGCATACGAAGAAAGAGTATACAGTGTATACAGCGGATGAAGATGCACAGTATGAGCAGGTTGTTGAAATCAATCTTGCAGAAGTACGTCCGACTGTAGCATTTCCACATTTACCGGGAAATGCCAAGACAATTGATGAGATTGAAGCAATGGAGCCAATTAAGATTGACCAGGTAGTGATCGGATCTTGTACAAATGGACGTATGGAAGATATGAGAAAAGCAGCTGCAATTCTGAAAGGACACACTGTTCATCCGGATGTGCGCGTAATGGTAATCCCAGCTACACAGAAGATTTATAAGCAATGTATTAAAGAAGGTCTTCTTGATATTTTTGTAGATGCAGGATGTGCTGTGAATACGCCAAGCTGTGGACCTTGTATGGGAGGTCATATGGGGGTTATGGCAGCAGGAGAAAAATGTGTTTCAACAACAAACCGTAATTTTGTAGGTAGAATGGGACATGTTGATTCATTGATTTATCTGGCATCACCTGAAGTTGCAGCAGCAAGTGCAATTGCAGGATGCATCGCGAATCCAGAGAAAGTAGGTGACAAATAATGAAAGCAAAAGGACATGTATTTAAGTATGGAGATAATGTGGATACAGATGTTATTATTCCGGCAAGATATTTGAATTCATTTGATGCACAGGAACTGGCAAGCCATGCGATGGTAGATATTGATCCGGATTTTGTAAAAAAAGTACAGCCGGGAGATTTGATCGTAGCAAATAAAAACTTTGGCTGCGGATCATCCAGAGAGCATGCTCCACTTTGTTTAAAAACAGCAGGTGTAAGCTGTGTTATCGCAGAAACATTTGCAAGAATTTTCTATCGTAATGCAATTAATATTGGTCTTCCAATTATCGAATGTCCGGAAGCGGCAAGAGGAATTGAGGCCGGAGATGAAGTGGAAGTAGATTTTGACAGTGGAAAAATTTATAACCGTACAAAAGGAACAGAATTTCAGGGACAGGCTTTCCCAGAGTTTATGCAGAAATTAATCGCAGCGGGCGGACTTGTAAACTATACAAATAGTAGAAAATAATATGTGAGGATGAAAAGATGAACTTATTATATAAGAGTACACGAAACGCAGATAAGACAGTAACAGCTTCTCAGGCAATTTTAAAAGGTCTTGCAGAAGATGGCGGTTTATTTGTGCCAACAGAACTTCCAAAATTGGATGTGACAATGGATGAGTTAAAAACGATGTCTTATCAGGAAACAGCGTATGCTGTTATGAAACAGTTCTTAACAGATTTTACAGAAGAAGAGTTGAAACATTGTATCAATAGTGCATACGACTCTAAATTCGATACAGAAGTAATTGCTCCACTTGTAAAAGTGGGCGACACATATCATTTGGAATTGTTCCACGGAGCAACCATAGCATTTAAAGATATGGCATTATCTATCCTGCCACATTTGTTGACAACAGCTGCAAAGAAAAATAATGTCACAAAAGATATTGTGATTTTAACAGCTACTTCAGGTGATACCGGAAAAGCTGCTCTTGCCGGCTTTGCAGATGTGCCGGGAACAAAGATTATTGTTTTTTATCCAAAGAATGGTGTAAGCAAAGTACAGGAATTACAGATGGTGACACAGAAAGGGGATAATACTTCTGTTGTTGCAATCCATGGTAATTTTGATAATGCACAGAGTGGAGTGAAAGCACTTTTTGAGGATAAAGAGTTAGAAAAAGAACTCTCAGATGCGGGATACCAGTTCTCATCAGCAAATTCAATCAATATTGGACGTCTGGTTCCTCAGGTTGTTTATTATGTATATGCTTATGCAAAATTACTTGAAAATGAAGAAATTGAAAATGGCGAAGAAATTAATGTTACAGTTCCAACAGGAAACTTTGGAAATATTCTTGCTGCTTATTATGCAAAACAGATGGGAGTCCCGATTGCAAAATTAATCTGTGCTTCTAATGAAAATAAAGTTTTGTTTGATTTCTTTAAGACAGGAAAATATGATAGAAACAGAGAGTTTGTTTTGACTTCATCACCATCTATGGACATTTTGATCTCAAGCAATCTGGAAAGATTGATTTATACAATTGCAGGACAGGATGCTAAGAAAAACAGTGAGTTGATGGAAGCTTTGAAAAAAGATGGGGTATATGAAATCACTCCTGAGATGAAAGAAAAATTATTTGATTTCGAAGGCGGATATTCTACAGAAGAAGAGACAAAAGAGACAATCGGTGGAACTTATAAGTCTACAGGATATGTGATGGATACACATACTGCTGTCGCAGCACATGTAAGCAGAGCATATCGTGATGCAAGCAAGGATCAGAAAAAGATGTTGGTTGCTTCAACAGCAAGTCCTTATAAATTTGCAAGAAGTGTAATGACAGCAATTGATGAGAAATATGATGAATTAGAAGAATTTGCATTGATCGACGAACTTGAGAAGGTTTCAGGAGTAGCGATTCCGAATGCAATTGAAGAAATTCGCAACGCACAGATTCGACATACAAAAGAGTGCGATGCAGATAAAATGAAAGAGACCGTAAAAGAAATTCTCGGTGTAGAGGAGTAAAAAATGAATGACGTATTTGGATTTGTAAGTCTAATCGTATTAGGATGTGGTATATATACATTATATGCATATATTAAAATGAAAAAAACAGGTGAGATCAATGAGATCCTTCTGTTAGGAAATGCTTATGTTGCAAAAAAATGTAAAAATAAAAAAGCATTTCTGGAAAAGGCACTTCCGTCAGTACTTGTGTTTGGTATAGTTACAACAATATATGGTGTAATTGATATGATCAATTCATTTGTCAAACCAGTTGGAATAGTGGATACAATTGCAAATATTTTATTCTTGATCGTACTTGTTGGTTTTTTGGTTTATACTACAAAATTAAAAAAACAGTATTTTTAATCTGATGTGGTTATAATTTGCAACAATTTCCAATATCTTGATGTTGTAAAAAGTATGTAAATGAGTTATAATACTCTCAGAGAAAAAATCACCTGAGATGTTCGATAACCTTGTTGTTTTGAACCTACATTACTTTAAACGGGACTCTCAAATCTCTGTAATATGTCAGGCCATCATTATGCAGTGGAAGACAGAAAAGCAGATGCGGACGCCCACCTAGCAGAAGCTAGGAGTCAGAAGACAGGGAACGGCATTTTGGGGATATACGAAAGAAGAGGCAGTCAGTAATGACTGCCTTTTTGCTATAAGTAATGCATAAAAATTCAGAAAAAATATTGACAAGAATACCAGATAATGGTAATCTTGTGCTATGTAATAGAAAAAAGCTATGAAGAGGATTATTACATTTATATCTGAATCCAGAGAGCTGCTGGTTGGTGCGAAGCAGTTGAAAGAATAGATGGAACTGGCCTCGGAGCGGCTGCCCCAAATTCTGACAGATAAGGTCGGAAGAGTAGACGCAGACGGAACCCAACCGTTATCTAGGGTAGATATATCGTTTTGTATATGAGTGTACAAAGCCTGTATCTGATAAGTGTATGAAGTAACATTCATAAATAAGAGTGGTACCGCGTAGGACTTGATAAATAGCAGTCTTCCGTCTCTTGCAAAGATTTTTGCGAGACGGAGGACTTTTTCTTTTGCATAAAAAATATAATGGTATGTAAAACGAGGAGGAAATGAATCATGATGAATCACAATAAGTACAAAAGACAGTATTATATGCCGCCAACTAAATGTCTGGATTGGACAGAAAAAGAATATATCGATAAAGCTCCAATCTGGTGTAGTGTGGATTTACGAGATGGCAATCAGGCATTGGTGATTCCAATGAGTCTTGAACAGAAAGTAGAATTCTTCAAATTACTCGTAAAGATTGGATTTAAAGAAATTGAAGTCGGATTTCCGGCAGCATCTGAAACAGAATATGAATTCTGCCGTACTTTGATCGAGCAGAATCTGATCCCGGATGATGTGACCATTCAGGTGTTGACACAGGCAAGAGAACATATTATCAAGAAAACATTTGAGGCAATCAAAGGTGCAAAAAAAGCAATTGTTCATGTATACAATTCAACATCTTATGCACAAAGAGAGCAAGTATTCCGTAAGTCGAAAGAAGAAGTAAAACAGATTGCAATCGATGGAGCAGCATTGTTAAAAAGACTGGCAGATGAAGCAGGGCAGGATCTTTATTTTGAGTACAGTCCGGAGAGCTTTACAGGCACAGAAATGGATTATGCAGTAGAAGTATGTAACGCAGTGCTGGATGTATGGCAGCCGACACCGGAAAGGAAAGCAATCATCAATATTCCGGTAACTGTACAATTATCTTTGCCACATGTTTACGCAAGTCAGGTGGAATACATGTCAAAGAATTTGAAATACAGAGAGAATGTAATTTTATCACAGCATGCACATAACGACAGAGGATGTGGAGTTGCAGATACAGAGCTTGGACTTTTGGCAGGCGCAGATCGTGTAGAAGGTACGTTGTTTGGAAATGGTGAACGTACAGGCAATGTGGATATTATTACAGTTGCAATGAATATGTATGCACAGGGCGTTGATCCGGAACTCGACTTTTCTGATATGCCGGGGATCGTAGAACAGTACGAAGAATATACAGGTATGACAGTAGGGGAAAGAAGTCCTTATAGTGGAGCATTGGTGTTTGCCGCATTTTCTGGTTCGCATCAAGATGCAATTGCAAAAGGAATGAAATGGATTGACGAAAAAGATCCAAATCATTGGACAGTTCCATATCTTCCAATCGATCCTACTGATGTCGGAAGAAGCTATGATGCAGATGTTATACGAATCAACAGTCAGTCAGGTAAAGGCGGCGTTGGTTATATTTTGGAAACTCGATTTGGACTTAACCTTCCACCAAAGATGCGTGAGGCAATGAGCTATGCAACGAAGAGTGTTTCAGACCACAAGCATGCCGAACTGCAGCCGGAAGAAATCTTTGAATTATTTAAAGAAAAATTTGAAAATGTTACATCACCATATAGCATCAACGAAGTGCATTTCCAACAGAAAGATGGAATTACAACTCAGGTTACTTCTACATATGAAGGAAAAACAATTACAACAGAAGCAACTGGAAATGGTCGATTGGATGCAGTAAGTAATGCGTTAAAGAAAGCTTATAATTTGGATTTTTCATTGGTAACTTACCAGGAACATGCTCTGGAACAAAGCTCAAGTTCACAGGCAATTGCTTATGTGGGAATCCAGACTCCAAGTGGCAAGCTTGCATGGGGAGCGGGAGTAGACCCGGATATTATCCACGCATCGATTGATGCATTGATTACAGCAATCAACAATCGATAAATAAAATTTTATTTCTATATTAAATATAATAAAAGCGGGTTTGGTCATGCTGACTGAACCCGTTTTTTAGGCACAAAATCTGGCAGAGAGCTACAAAACAGTACTTAAAATGATATACTTGAATATTTTGATTGGGTATGCTATTCTATTAAAACTGAATGCGGTGTGGATTAAAAATACATAGCTGCGAGGAGAGTTAGAGTTGTTACAATAAAATGTAATGATAGATGAGGAAGTATATGAAAGAAAAGTTTAATCGAATAAAAGGATATGCGTTTCGTGTTATGGATGTGGTGAGCTCACATCATACAGGAGCCTATGCTGCTCAGGCAGCTTATTTTTTCGTTTTATCCATGATTCCAATCATATTGTTATTGTTAACGATGGTACAGTTTACCTCATTAACAAAGGATTATATTATGAATGCTGTACTGCAGGCATTTCCGACGACAGTAGAAGGGTTGATTGAATCTATAGTGGATCAAGTGTACAGCCAGTCCGGCACAATCATTCCAATCACAGTTTTAGTAGCGTTATGGTCGGCAGGGAGAGGCGTACTGTCAATTACAAATGGACTGAATTGCGTATATGAAAGCAGAGAAACACGTAATTATATATATTTACGAATCAGAGCATCATTGTATACCGTGATATTTTTGGTGGCAATTATTTTGTCACTTGTTTTATCTGTATTTGGTAATCGGATTGCTGTTATGTTAAATCAACATTTTCCAGTATTGCTTAGGATGATCGATGTGCTTATTCGAGGCAGAACATTGATTACATTAGGTATTCTTACATTATTCTGGGATACGGTATATAAATATTTGCCGAACAGAAAGAATATAGGGAAAACAACAATGAAGAAACAACTTCCGGGAGCAATATTTACAGCATGTGCATGGCAGGTGATTTCATTTATATTCTCTATTTATCTTGATATATTTACCGGATTTACAACAATGTATGGAAGCCTTACGATGATTATCCTAATTATGCTCTGGCTTTATATGTGTATGTATGTCATTTTACTTGGAGGAGAAGTAAATGCCCTGTTACAAAGGGCAATCAAGATGTTTGCACATGAGAAAGAAGAGGAATCATCAGAAAATCAAACTTGACAAACAGTATGAATATGATAGAATATAGGGGTAATTTTGAAAAATAAAATGAACATAAAAGCGAAGACCGTGTACAGTAGAGAGCTATCTTCTATCAGAGAGAGAGAATCATCGGCTGAAAATTTTCTTAAGTTCAGATAGTAATTGAATTTCCCACGTTAGCTGTGTTTTTGAAAAATGAAGTAGAGAACACCGTAAGTTGTACGTTACACAAACAGAGTGTCCAAAAGTTATAACTTTGGGAAACAGGGTGGTACCGCGAGTAAAATATAAGCTTCGTCCCTTTTGGGGATGGGGCTTTTTTCATTTGAAAGGAGAAAAATGATGAAAGAAAGATTGGAACAGATCAAAAAAGAAGCAATTGAAGCAATTCAGGCTTCTGATGCTCCAGAAAAATTAAATGATGTACGTGTTAAATTCCTTGGAAAAAAAGGTGAATTAACAGCTGTATTGAAAGGTATGAAGGATGTTGCACCAGAAGAACGTCCAAAGGTTGGTCAGCTTGTCAATGAGACAAGAGCTGCAATCGAGCAGATCATGGAAGAAACAAAAACAAAGATGGAAAAAGCAATCCGCGAGGAAAAGCTGAAAGCAGAAGTAATCGATGTTACACTTCCATCTAAGAAAAATAGTGTGGGACATAGACATCCAAACACAATCGCATTGGAAGAAGTAGAACGAATTTTCGTAGGAATGGGATATGAAGTAGTTGAAGGACCGGAAGTAGAGTACGATTTGTACAATTTCGAAAAATTGAATATTCCGGCAGATCATCCTGCAAAAGATGAACAGGATACATTCTATATTAATAAAGATATCGTGCTTCGTACACAGACATCTCCGGTACAGGCACGAGTGATGGAACAGGGAAAACTTCCAATCCGTATGATCGCACCGGGAAGAGTATTCCGTTCTGATGAAGTAGATGCGACACACTCTCCATCTTTCCATCAGATTGAAGGTCTTGTGATTGATAAAAATGTTTCATTTGCAGATTTAAAAGGTACTTTGGAAGTATTTGCAAAAGAATTGTTCGGACCAGATACAAAGACAAAATTCCGTCCACATCATTTCCCATTTACAGAGCCAAGTGCAGAAGTAGATGTGAGCTGTTTTAAATGCGGTGGAAAAGGATGTCGTTTCTGTAAAGGATCTGGATGGATTGAGATTCTTGGATGCGGAATGGTTCATCCACACGTACTGGAAATGTGTGGGATTGATCCGGAAGAATACAATGGATTTGCTTTCGGTGTAGGTCTGGAACGTATCGCATTATTGAAATACGAGATTGATGACATGAGATTATTATATGAAAATGATATTCGTTTCCTGAAACAATTCTAGTGAGCAGACAAAACAAGCGTAAGTAAAGGAAATAATTGTATTTAGCGAACAGAAGAATAAGCGAATAGTGAAATAATAAAAAGGAGATTTAAAACATGAATACTTCATTATCATGGATTAAAGCGTATGTGCCAGATTTGGATGTCACAGCGCAGGAATATACAGACGCAATGACTTTATCAGGAACAAAGGTAGAGGGATTTGAAAAATTAGATGCAGATCTGGATAAGATTGTTGTAGGTCAGATTGATAAGATCGAAAAGCATCCGGATGCAGATAAACTGATAATCTGCCAGGTGAATGTAGGAACAGAACAGGTTCAGATCGTAACAGGCGCTCATAATGTATTTGAAGGTGCAAAGGTACCGGTAGTTCTTGATGGAGGACGCGTCGCAGGAGGTCACGAGCCTGGACAGAGAGTAGAAGGCGGAATTAAGATCAAAAAAGGAAAACTCCGTGGAGTAGAAAGTTTTGGTATGATGTGTTCTATCGAAGAACTTGGTTCTACAAAAGATATGTATCCAGAAGCTCCGGAAAATGGAATTTATATTTTCAAAGATGATGTAGAGGTTGGAGCAGATGCAATAGAAGTACTCGGACTTCATGATGTCGTATTTGAGTATGAAATCACATCAAATCGTGTAGATTGCTACAGTGTTGTTGGTATCGCAAGAGAAGCAGCAGCAACATTTAATAAAGAATTTAAACCACCGGTTGTAACAGAGACAGGTAATCAGGAAGATGTTAATGATTATGTAAAGGTAACTGTAGAAAACACAGAGCTTTGTTCTCGTTATTGTGCAAGAGTTGTTAAAAATGTTAAAATTGGACCATCTCCAGAATGGATGCAGAGAAGACTTGCATCAGTTGGAATCCGTCCGATTAATAACCTTGTAGATATCACAAATTATGTGATGGAAGAGTATGGTCAGCCGATGCATGCATATGATCTGGAAACACTTGCAGGTCATGAGATTGTTGTGAAAAACGCAGAAGACGGACAGAAATTTGTTACATTAGACGGACAGGAACGTCAGATGGATAAAGATGTTCTTATGATTTGTGACGGTGAGAAGGCAGTAGGTATTGCAGGTATCATGGGTGGAGAAAACTCAATGATCACAGATGATGTGAAGACAATGCTTTTCGAAGCTGCATGTTTTGACGGAGTAAATATCCGTAAATCAAGCAAGAGAGTCGGACTTCGTACAGACGCTTCAGGAAAATTTGAAAAAGGACTGGATCCAAATAATGCAAAAGCAGCAATTGACCGTGCGTGTCAGTTGATTGAAGAATTGGGAGCAGGAGAAGTTGTAGGTGGAACAGTGGACGTATACAGTAAGAAAAAAGAACCTGTTCGTGTACCATTTGATGCAAATAAAATCAACAGAATGTTAGGAACAGATATTTCAAAAGAAGATATGCTGGCATATTTTGCAAAGATTGATCTGGAATATGATGCAGATACAAACGAAGTGATCGCACCGACATTCCGTCATGATTTGTTCCGTCTTGCAGACCTTGCAGAAGAAGTGGCAAGATTTTATGGATATGATAACATTCCTACTACACTTCCAAATGGAGAGGCAACAACAGGTAAGCTGACATTTAAACTGAGAGTAGAACAGGTTGCAAGAGATATTGCAGAATTCTGTGGATTTAGCCAGGGAATGTCATATTCATTTGAAAGTCCAAAGGTGTTTGATAAATTATTACTTCCGGCAGATTCACCATTGCGTCAGGCAATCGAGATTATGAATCCACTTGGTGAAGATTATAGCATTATGAGAACAACATCTCTTAATGGAATGTTAACTTCACTTGCTACAAACTATAACAGAAGAAATAAAAATGTCCGCCTGTATGAGCTTGGAAATGTTTATATTCCAGAAAAGCTTCCACTTACAGAACTTCCGGATGAAAGAATGCAGTTTACTCTTGGTATGTATGGAGATGGAGATTTCTTCAATATGAAAGGTGTTGTAGAAGAATTCTTTGAAAAGATTGGAATGAAGGGACGCGAAAGCTACGATCCAAATGCAGGAAAACCTTATCTGCATCCAGGAAGACAGGCAAATATTCTGTATGATGGAAAAGTAGTTGGATATTTGGGAGAAGTTCACCCGGATGTTGCTGATACTTATGGAATCGGAGAAAGAGCATATGTTGCAGTGATCGATATGCCGGTTGTTCTGGAATATGCAACATTTGACAGAAAATATACAGGTATTGCAAAATATCCTGCAGTTTCCCGTGATTTGAGTATGGTAGTACCAAAAGAAATCCTGGTTGGACAGATTGAAGATGTTATTGCTAAAAAAGGTGGAAATTATCTGGAAAGCTTTGCTTTGTTTGATCTGTATGAAGGTGCTCAGATTAAAGAAGGATTTAAGTCTGTTGCATATTCAATTGTATTCCGTGCAAAAGATAAGACTTTGGAAGAGGCTGATATTACAACAGCAATGAACAAAATCTTAAAAGCACTGGAAGAAATGGGAATTGAACTTCGTAAATAAGAAAGAGAAGGGACAAGTCATTGAAAACAAGTGATTTTTATTATGATCTGCCAGAGGAACTGATCGCTCAGGATCCTCTGGAGGATCGTTCTAGTTCTCGCCTGCTTATATTAGATAAAGAAACAGGTAAGACAGAGCATCATATATTTAAAGAAATTATTGATTATCTGAATCCGGGAGATTGTCTCGTGATCAATGATACAAAGGTGATTCCGGCGAGATTGATCGGTGAAAAGGTTGGTACAGGAGCAAAGATAGAAGTACTCTTATTAAAACGTAAAGAGAAAGATGTTTGGGAGACTCTTGTAAAACCAGGTAAAAAGATGAAAGTCGGAGCGCAGGTGAGTTTTGGTGGCGGATTGCTGACAGGTGAAGTTATTGATGTGGTAGAGGAAGGAAACCGACTGATAAAATTCCATTATGAAGGAATTTTTGAAGAGGTTCTGGATCAGCTTGGCGAGATGCCGCTGCCACCATATATCACACATCAGTTGAAAGATCGTAACCGTTATAATACCGTATATGCAAAAAATGAGGGGTCCGCAGCAGCTCCAACTGCAGGATTGCATTTCACACCAGAGCTTCTGGATGCAATTCAGAAAAAAGGCGTTGATATCGCACGTGTGACTTTACACGTTGGTCTTGGAACATTCCGTCCGGTAAAAGTGGAAGATGTCACAGAACATCATATGCATTCAGAATTTTATCAGGTAGATGAAGAAGCAGCTGAGAAAATTAATCGTGCCAAAGATGGAGCAGGGCGCGTTATATGCGTAGGAACAACAAGTTGTCGTACAATTGAGTCAGCAGCAGATGAAACAGGACATTTGAAGCCGTGCAGTGGATGGACAGAAATTTTTATTTATCCGGGATATAAATTTAAAATGTTAGATTGTCTGATCACAAATTTCCATCTGCCGGAATCAACATTGATTATGTTAGTGTCCGCACTTGCCGGAAAAGAACATGTGATGGCGGCTTACGAAGAAGCAGTAAAAGAAAGATATCGCTTTTTCTCATTCGGGGATGCGATGTTTATAAAGTAAGTAAAATATAGAATGTTTACAATAAACCCTCCTTTTGCATATGGTATGCAGAAGGAGGATTTTCAGAATATATACAGAGATGGATAAGAAAATTAACGTATTAAGTTTTACAAAAAAGGGAAGTCAAAAAAATAAAGAGCTGTGCAGCTATTTCACAGAACAAGAGCAAGATTGTATAGGATATACAATAAAACGTTTTTCAGCGGAGTATGCTTTGGAGCCCATGCCAGAATGCTTGTCCTTATGGATTGGAAAAAAATGGGGAAAAGAAGATTTTATTTTTATTGGTGCAATAGGGATTGCAGTGCGTTTGATCGCTCCGTGGGTGAAAGATAAATATTCGGATTCTGCGGTGTTGGTGATGGATGAAAAAGTGCAGTATTGTATACCGGTCCTATCCGGTCATGTCGGAGGGGGAATAGAGCTTGCACACATGATAGAAAAATGTATGGGTGCAATGCCAATTATTACGACAGCGACAGATGTGCAGAAGAAATTTGCGGTAGATGTGTTTGCAAAGAAAAACAGACTGCAAATTACAGACAGAAAACTGGCAAAAGAAATTTCGGCAGCTGTTTTAGAAGAAAAAAAGATAGGATTTTACAGTGAACTTGGTTACAAAGGAAAAGTGCCAAGAGAAGTTGTGTGTTGTAAATCAGAAAGTGAATTGGACAAATTTGAATATGGAATTGTTGTGACAGCTCAAAAAAAAGAAGAAAATCAAAAATCGAACAGATTATATTTGCTTGCGAAAACATATGTGATAGGTCTCGGGTGTAGAAAAAACATACCTTATATAAAATTAGAAGAAGGCCTTCAGTTAGCATTAGCACAAGTTAAAATAGATTTGGCTGAAATTTTAGCGTTTGCAAGTATTGATTTAAAGAAAGAAGAACCGGCAATACAAAAGCTGTCGGAGAACTATCAGATTCCATTTTTAACATATTCAGCAGAAGAACTGAAAAATGTAGAGTGTGTCAGCAGCAGCTCCGAATTTGTGGCATCGGTTACCGGTGTGGATAATGTATGTGAGAGAGCTGCAAAATATTGTTGTCCGGATGGAAAGGTGATATTAAACAAGCTGAAATTGGATAGTATGACGGTAGCTATTGTACAGAAAAAGATGGAAGTTTTATTTTAAGAAAGAACAGGTTTTGGCGTGGATAAGAACAATAAAGAAGAAATGGAAATGTGCAGGATTTTGATATTTTCCGGAACAACAGAAGGAAATCAAATCGCAAAAGCAGTGTGCAGACTGCCGGCAAAGGTTTATGTCAGTGTTGCAACTGAGTATGGAAAAGTGTCTGCAGAAGAACAGTCCGAAGCTGAGATTATAGCAGGAAGAATGAATCGTGAAGAAATTCAAGAATTTTTAAATCTATATAAAATAGATATTGTGATCGATGCAACCCATCCATTTGCAAGAGTGGTGACAGAAAATATACAGAAAGCCTGCGAGACTGAAAAAATAAAATATATCCGTTGCGTCAGAGAAGCAGAGAATGAAGCGTTTGAAAATGAGAATTGTGTCTGGGTAGAGAATATTGATAAAGCAGTTTCTTATTTGCAGGAGACAAAAGGAAACATATTGATTACGACAGGTGGAAAAGAACTTCAAAAGTATACTCAGCTTAAGAACTATCAAGACAGATGTTATGCACGTGTGCTTTCAACAAAAAACTCCATGACAGATGCGGCTGAACTAGGATTTGAAGGCAGACATCTGATTGCAATGCAGGGACCATTTTCAACAGAAATGAATATTGCCTTGCTTCATTATACGGAAGCATCTTACCTGGTGACAAAAGAATCGGGAAAAGCAGGTGGCTTTGATGAAAAGATTAAAGCTGCGCAAAAAACAGGTACAAAATTAGTTATTATACAAAGACCGATAGAAAATGGGTTGAGTGTGGAGCAGACAATTTCCTATTGCATGGAGAAAATGTATCCTTTTTCATGAAAAGTTTTGTGAAAAGAAATGAAGATAGGGACATAAAAAGAAAAAAGTTGTTTTTAGATAGAAAAAAAGCTATAATAAGGAACGAATTATATGTAAAAATAATAAGAAACAACGAGCAAACAGGATACAACAAAAGGAGACAAAGACTATATGTGTGGATTTGCAGGATTTGTAGGAGAGGTTGAAAATCGTGAAGAGGTTCTGGAAAATATGATGAATACAATCATTCACAGAGGACCGGACAGCGAAGGAAAATATGTGGATGAAGATGCGGCACTGGGGTTTCGACGTCTGAGTATTATCGACCTTTCTGAAGTTGGCGACCAGCCATTATATAACGAAGACAGAAGTAAGGTACTTGTATTTAATGGGGAAATCTACAATTATCAGGAACTGAGAAAAGAATTAGTGGAAGCAGGACATGTATTTGTGTCGAATACAGATTCCGAGACATTGATACATGGCTATGAAGAATGGGGAGAAAGCCTGGTAGAACGTCTGAGAGGTATGTATGCGTTTGTAATCTGGGATACAAAAACGAAAAAACTATTTGGGGCAAGAGACATTTTTGGTATTAAACCAATGTATTATGCACAAATGAATGGAACATTGATGTTTGGTTCAGAAATTAAATCTTTTATGGAGCATCCAAAATTTGATAAGATTTTTAATGAAGATGCACTTGGAAATTACTTGTCATTCCAGTTTGTTCCGACAAATGAGACATTTTTTAAAGGTGTTTTCTGCTTACAGCCGGGACATTACTTTACTTATGAAAATGAAAAGATGGAGATTACACGTTATTTTGAACCAAATTTCACAGGAGATACGACAAAATCATTTGAAGAAATCGTAGATGATATTGAAGCAGTGATGAAAGAATCTGTAGAGATGCATAAAATCAGTGATGTAGAAGTTGCTTCCTATCTTTCAAGTGGTGTAGACTCCAGCTATTTAACCTATTTAGGTCAGGTTGACCGTACATTTACAGTTGGTTTTGATGAAGGAAAATACAGTGAGATCCAGGATGCAAAAGAATTTGCTGCAAGTATTAATATGCAAAACGATGCGAAAGTAATCAGTCCGGAAGAGTATTGGGATAAATTATCTGATATTCAGTATTATATGGACGAGCCGGTAGCAGATCCGGCAGCAATTGCATTATATTTCTTAAGTGAGGAAGCTTCAAAAAAAGTAAAGGTTGTACTTTCAGGAGAAGGTTCAGATGAGCTGTTTGGAGGTTATAATATTTATTGTGAACCATTGGAACATACAGGGTTTAACAAGATTCCAATGCCGATTCGAAGAGCACTTGGCAAATTTGCAGAATACTGCCTGCCTAGAGGAACAAAGGGAAGAGGCTTTTTGATGCGTCACGGAAAAACCTTGGAAGAGCGTTATTTTGCAAATGCAACGAATATTTTTACGGAACGTGAAGCAAATAAAATTCTAAAGAAGGGATGTGAACCTCAGATTCAAAAAGTGACAAAACCATTGTATGAACGTGTACAGGGAAAAGACCCGGTGACAAAAATGCAGTATGTTGATATGCATCTTTGGCTGGTTCATGATATTTTGATGAAAGGTGATAAGATGGGAATGGCAAATTCTCTGGAGGTCCGTGTTCCATTTTTGGATAAAAAAGTACTGGAACTTGCAGAAACATTGCCATTAGATTATAAAGTACGTGCACCAAAGACAAAAGTAGCACTGCGAGGAGCAGCAGAAAAAGTGATCCGCAGTAAGACTGCAGAAAAGAAGAAACTGGGATTCCCGATTCCAACACGTGTCTGGTTAAAAGAAGATAAGTATTACAACCGGGTAAAAGAGATGTTTCAGTCAGAGGCAGCAAATAAATTCTTTAATACAGAACTTCTGATCAAGATGTTAGATGACCACAAGAATGGAAAAAATAAAAATGAAAAAACAGACAATAGCAGAAAAATCTGGACAGTTTATATTTTCCTTGTATGGTATGACAGATATTTTGAACATGGCAAACCGGTTCATCCGGAAATGGCAGCAAGATAATTTGAATAAACAGGGGATGTTGATATGGAGAATGGAACTGTAAGACCAAATAAGAAAAGCTTTCAATGGTCTAAATTATTTGTTCAGAATCCGCAATATTTTGACTATGATTTATTAATGATTCTGGTTTTTCTAATGTGTTTTGGACTGGTGATGCTTTACAGTACAAGTGCGTATAGTGCAAATGCGGATTTTGGAAATGATATGTTCTATTTTTCAAAGCAGGCAATTATAAGTGCGGTTAGTTTTGTGTTTATGTTGTTTGTATCAAAATTAGACTATCATGTGTATGGCGCTTTTTCCTGGCAGATTTATTATATTTCCTTGTTTTTGATGCTGCTGGTAAAAACACCGCTTGGAGTAGAAGCATATGGATCAAGAAGATGGCTTCAGCTTCCTGCCAACATGACATTACAGCCATCAGAGATTGCCAAAATTGCGGTAATTTTATTGATCCCTTATGAAATCTGCAGGCTGGGTCCGAAGATTCAGTCAAAGAAAGGGCTTGAACGAGTTTGTGCAGTCGGAGCAGTTGCAGCCGGTGGTGTTATGGTTCTGACAGATAACCTAAGCACAGCAATCATTGTTGCGGGAATTACAGGAATTTTGATTTTTGTTGCACATCCTAAGACAAAACCATTTTTGAAGCTGATCGCTGCAGGAGCTATAGTTGTTGTGGTTGGACTTTCATATCTTTCAGCAAATATTTCAAGTAGTGAAAACTTCCGTCTGCGGCGAATAATCACTTGGCTTGACCCGGAAAATCATGCAGATGAAGGTGGATTTCAGGTGATGCAGGGATTGTATGCAATTGGCTCAGGTGGATTTTTTGGAAAAGGTCTTGGAAATAGTACGCAAAAGCTGGGGGTAATCCCTGAAGTACAAAATGATATGATTCTGACAATTGTATGTGAGGAGTTGGGAGTATTCGGCGTAATTGTCGTTCTTGTAATGTTCGGCCTGCTATTATATCGGCTGATGTTTATTGCGAAAAATGCACCGGATCTCTATGGCTCATTAGTTGCAGGTGGAATCTTTGCGCATATTTCGCTCCAGGTTATTTTAAATATTGCGGTAGTGACAAATATGATGCCGACAACGGGAGTTACGTTACCATTTATCAGTTATGGAGGTACGTCTGTGTTGTTTCTTATGACGGAGATGGGGATTGCACTTGGGATATCCCGCAAAATAAAATTGAAGCAATAAGAAATGTGTTACTGTTCACAGTACCTGTGACCAGCAACGCATCTCGCCATTTTAAATCGCCTTTGGCGATGGGCGAGATGCCGTTCAAGATAAAACGTGCATCCTCCGTGCCAATCAGCGTAGTGATTGACACGGGAGTGAACAGTAACAGAAATGTTTCAAAAATGAAGTAAAAAAGCTCTTTTCAATAATATAAAAGTATGATATATTATAATGTAGTATTAAAAACTACATATGATAGAAATTTATCACACACAGTGTGATTTGGGAGGAACTACAATGAGTTATAGAGTGATTGTTGACAGTTGCGGAGAACTGACAGAGGAGATGAAACAGAGCGGAACGTTCGTATCAGCCGCATTGACTATGCAGGTGGGAGAATATCATATTATAGATGACGAGACATTTGATCAGGCAGATTTTTTAAAGAAAGTTGCGGAATGTCCGGAAAGCCCAAAGTCTTCTTGTCCTTCACCGGAACAATATCTGGCGAAGTATAATTGTGATGCAGATCATATTTATGTAGTTACATTATCAGCAGAGCTCAGTGGTTCTTATAACAGTGCTCAGTTAGGAAAGAATTTGTATTTTGAAGAGTATGGAGAAAAAGATATCTATGTATTTAATTCTCGTTCCGCATCCGTTGGTGAGACATTGATCGCATTAAAGATTCAAGAGTGTGAAGAAGCCGGAATGGATTTTCAGACAGTAATCGATACAGTAGAAGCTTATATAGAAGGGCAGCATACTTATTTTGTACTGGAGAATCTGGATACACTTCGCAAGAATGGAAGATTAACAGGAATCAAATCACTGGTTGCAGGGGCATTGAATATAAAACCGGTTATGGGATCGACACCGGAAGGTACGATTTGTCAGAAAGCAAAGGCTCGTGGAATGAAGAAAGCATTAGTTAAAATGGCAGATTATGTTGAACAGGAAACTGAGAATGCAAGAGAAAAAGTGCTGGCAATTGCACATTGTAATTGTGAACAGAGAGCAAAAGATTTTGAAAAAATATTATTAGAGAAGATGGAAGTGAAGAAGAGCATCATCGTGGATACAGCCGGAATAAGTTCTATGTATGCAAATGATGGTGGAATCATCGTTGTGATTTAATAGATGAAAGGAAGGTTTATATGAGTCAGGAGAAAGTAGATCGATATAAACAGGAAAAAGCAAACAGAAAAAAGAATATCCGCAAACAGAGAATTATGGGTGTTGTAAGAACATGTGTATTGTCGCTGGCAGGTTTGGCATTAGTGGGATGGTTAGGATATTCTGCATATGATACATATGAGTCAAAGCAGGAAAGAGAAGTTGCTTCAGTTAATTACGATGCGATTAACAGTTATTTATCAACAATTTCTCAGTAAGATAAGGAATAAAAGAGAGACAGAGAAGAAAAAATCTTTTCTGTCTCTTTTTTTATTTCCATGTATACAACAAAAAGGTCTGGTAGACATTTTTTGATTCTCATTTTTTTCACAAAATAAGGGGTTGAAAAAGGGTGGGAAGTGGTTTACAATGGTTCTAAGTGGTAGGAAGTGGTGAATTGTGGAATAAAGTGGGAGAAAAGTGGAGCCCATAAATTCTAAAAAGGAGTTCTGAATGTTACTAGGAGAGTTTAATCACAGCATAGATGAAAAAGGCCGATTGATTATACCAGCCAAGTTACGTGAAGATTTGGGCGATAGCTTTGTAATCTGCAATGGACTGGAAGGCTGTTTATTTGTGTACTCTCAAGATGAGTGGAACAAATTTGTAGCAGAACTGGAAACCTTACCACGGATGAATAAGGATGCCAGAATATTCAAGAGATATTTCTTTGGAAGTGCTTCAGAGGGCAGTTTCGATAAACAAGGGAGAGTTTTAGTACCGCCGTCACTCAGAAAAGCAGCACATCTTGAAAAGGACGTTGTCCTTGTGGGAGTTCAAGACCGTGTGGAAATCTGGGATAAAGGACTTTGGGAAGAACGCAGTATGGTCAGCGAAGAAGATCTGGATGCAATTGCAGAACGAATGGAAGCAATTGGAATCCGGATATAATGTGAGCTGATAATAGGATGCGAAAAGATGGAGGAAGATATGGCATTTAAACACAAATCAGTATTACTTGAAGAAACAGTAGATGGTCTGGCAATTAAACCGGACGGAATCTATGTAGACGGAACGTTAGGCGGAGGTGGACATGCATTTGAAGTCTGCAGTCGTCTGAACGAACAGGGGAGATTTATAGGTATAGATCAAGATGCTGCAGCAATAGAAGCTGCCAGCGAAAGATTACGTGACTTTGGGGAGAAAGTTACAATAATAAGAAGCAATTATTGTGAGATGAAGTCACGGCTTCATGAAATTGGTGTAGATAAAGTTGATGGTATTGTGATCGATCTGGGAGTATCGTCATATCAACTGGATACTGCAGAAAGAGGATTTTCTTATCGAGTAGATGCTCCGTTAGATATGCGAATGGATCAAAGACAGCAGCTGACAGCACGAGAAATCGTGAATACGTATAGCGAAGCAGATCTTTTCCGGGTGATTCGTGACTATGGAGAGGACAAGTTTGCGAAAAATATTGCAAAGCATATTGTAATAGAGCGTCAAAAGGCACCAATTGAGACAACGGGACAGCTCAACGAGATTATTCGTCATGCAATCCCAATGAAATTTCAAAAGACAGCAGGACACCCATCGAAGAGAACATTTCAGGCAATTCGTATTGAATTGAACAGAGAATTGGATGTTTTAAGGGAATCGCTTGATGACATGATCGAGATGCTTAATCCTGGTGGAAGAATATGTATTATCACATTTCATTCTTTGGAAGACAGAATTGTGAAAAGTGCATTTCGAAAAAATGAAAATCCTTGTACATGTCCATCGCATTTTCCGGTATGTGTATGCGGAAATGTTTCAAAAGGAAAGGTCATTACAAGGAAACCGATTCTTCCAAGTGAAGAAGAATTAGAGTATAACAGCCGTTCTAAAAGTGCAAAATTACGTATTTTTGAACGCTGTTAGCAAAATAAAGGGAGTATATCAAATAGAATTTCATCAGGAGGGGAGAGCCTGGTGAAAGAGAAAGGCAAAAAAGCAATGGCAGATATAGGACGTATGAAGACGTATAACAAAGCAGAATATTATGCCGGACAGCACAGAAGAATGTATGTCTATGGAAGTGCAGCTTTGCAGCCGGAAGCAGTGCCAAAGCAGATACAAAAGCCGAAAAAGCAGAGTGTGAAAGCCAGCCGACAGGTGCGTAAGAATCGGAAACGTGCACAGAGCATAAGTCCTGTATATGCTGTTTTTTTGACAGGAGCAGCAATTTTTGCAGTATGTATCAGTGTTATGTTTTTGCAGTTGCAGGCAGAGGTTGTAAGTCGTTCGGAAAATATTACGGCATTACAAGAAGAACTTTCAAATCTGACAGAAGAAAATGATACAGCTTACAGAAATGCAGAAGATGCTGTGAATCTGGAAGAGGTTCGCGATAAAGCAATCAACGAATTTGGAATGGTATATGCAGCCCAGGGGAGCGTGGTGGAATATACTGGTCCGGAGAGTGATAGTGTAACGCAGTACAGTGATATACCAAAAGATGGCGTGTTAGCAAAATCGAAAGATGTGTCAGAATAAGGTAAGAAGATGGCAGTCAAAAAGAATAAAAAAAACAATTATCAATTTTTAACAAGAAAATTTCCAAAAAGAATGCAAAAGAAGCTGGTAATGCTATTTATGGCAGTTATACTGGCTTTTGTTGTTCTTATAGCAAAAATTACATATATCAATGCTTCCAAAGGAAGCAAATATACAAAAATTGTTCTGGATCAACAGACATATGACAGCAGGGTGATCCCATATAAACGAGGAGATATTGTTGACCGAAACGGAACAAAGATTGCGACAAGCGAGAGAGTATATAATGTAATACTTGATGTTTATGTTATGACTTCCAAAGAAGAATATATCAATCCTACAAAGAAAGTATTGTCGGATTGTTTTGGGATAAATGAAGCGGATGTAGACCAGATCATTTCTGAAAACCCGGATAGCAGATACCAGATACTTGCAGAAAATGTAACTTATGAAAAAGCACAGGAATTTAAGGCAATTGAGGAAGATACAGAAAACTATCCAAATGTAAAAGGAATCTGGCTTGAGGATGATTATAAACGTAATTATCCATATGCTACATTGGCAAGTGATGTGATTGGATTTGCTACAGCAGATAACGTTGGAGCATTAGGAATTGAAAGTGCATATAATGATGTTTTAAATGGGTTAAATGGAAGAGAGTATGGCTATTTTTCTGATAATGCATCATTAGAAAGAACTGTAAAAGATGCAAAAAATGGAAACACGGTTGTTTCAACGATTGATGTAACATTGCAGAGCATTGTGGAGCAGTGCATTAAAGAGTTTAATGAAGAACATACCGGTGAAGAACGGGAAGATGAACTTGGAAGCAAGAATACAGCAGTGATGATCATGAACCCAAATACCGGAGAAATTCTTGCGGAGGCTTCATATCCTAATTTTGATTTAAATAAGCCGAGAGATTTGTCTGCCATTTATTCGACAGAAGACTGGAATGCAAAAACAGAAGATGAGCAGCTTGAGGCGATGAATGAATTATGGCGTAATTTTTGTGTCAGTGATGCATATGAACCGGGTTCAACAATCAAACCATTTACAGTGGCAACAGGTCTGGATACAGGAGCAATCAAAGGTGATGAAACTTATGTGTGTGGAGGATATCTGCATGTAGGAGACTGGGATATCCGATGCCATCTTACTTCAGGACATGGAACAGAGACAGTTGCGGATGCTATAGCAAATTCATGTAACGTAGCATTGATGGAAATTGCCGAATCGATAGGAGTGGAAGATTTTATTCGATATCAGCACATTTTTGGCTTTGGGGAGTATACAGGGATCGATCTTCCGGGAGAAGCTTCGACAGCAGGATTATTATTTACCAAAGATACAATGGGGGATACGGATCTTGCGACCAGTTCATTTGGACAGAGTTTTAATGTTACAATGACGCAGGTGATAACAGCCTTCTCATCTTTGGTAAATGGCGGTAATTACTATGAGCCACATATTGTAAAACAAATCCAGGATGAAAATGGAAAAGTCATAGAAACAAAGAATCCGGTTTTGCTTCGAAAAACTATTTCAGAGCAAACGTCAGAACAGGTAAAGACGTATTTGAAAGCTGTTATGGATTATGGTACAGGTAAAACTGCAACAGTGGAAGGATACGATATTGGGGCAAAGACAGGTACTGCAGAGAAGCTTCCGCGTAATAATGGAAAGTATGTATTATCCTTTATCGGATGTGCCCCACTGGATAATCCGGAAGTGGTAGTGTATGTGGTGATTGATGAGCCAAATACTGCAGCACAGGATGACAGTTCACTTGTGCTTGGGCTGGCAAAAAAAATCATGTCCCAGGCATTCCCATATTTAAATGTCACAACAGTAGAAGGATATGATCCTGCTGCAGCTCAGGAAACAGAGGATTCATCAGATACAACAAATAGCGATGAGCAAACATGGGATTATTCGGATTATGATTATACAGATTATGATGCATCATATACAGATACCTACAGTAACTGGGATGGAGCATATATAGATGATACATATACACCGGATTTTACAGACTGGACTTCGGGCTATTATACAGAATAAAATATATTCGTTCATGAGATGTGAATGGAGAAGCATAACCTTACAGAAGACATAATATTTTATATAAATTGTCTTTTGTAAGGTTTTTTTAATGAAAAATCATACCTATAATAAGAAAAAAATAATGATTGTTTTTTTTGCTGCTGTTATTATGATCATGGCATTGCTTGGACGAATGATTTTTCTGATGATATTTGATGCAGAATATTATCAGAAAAGAGCAAAAGAATTACATGAAAGAGAACGTAAGATCAAAGCTGCCAGAGGAGAGATTTTAGACCGGAATGGGGTGGTCCTTGCGACAAATAAAACAGTTTGTACAATATCGGTGATACATAATCAGATAAAAAATAAGGAACAGACAATACAGATACTTTCAAAGGAGTTGGGGCTGGAAGAAGCATATGTACGAAAGAGAGTAGAGAAAATTTCTTCTATGGAAAAAATAAAAACAAATGTAGAAAAAGATGTTGGAGATAGAATACGCAATCTGGATTTAGATGGAGTGAAAGTGGATGAGGATTTTAAACGTTATTATCCATATGGAGAACTGGCATCGCAAGTACTGGGGTTCACAGGCGGTGATAATCAGGGAATTATCGGACTTGAGGTGAAATATGAAGAATATCTAAAAGGAATTAACGGAACGATTCTTACAATGACAGATGCAAGGGGAATAGAACTGGAAGGAGTGGCAGAAGACCGGATGGAGCCGAAACCGGGAAATACATTGGAGATTACAATGGATTATAATATACAATCCTACTGTGAGCAGGCGGCAAAGAAAGTGATGGAGGAGAAAGAAGCGGATGCTGCGGCAATTATTTTGATGGATCCTCAAAATGGAGAAATTTATGCGATGGCAAATGTTCCGGAATTTAATTTGAATGACCCGTTCACTTTATCTTCTGAGATTGATACCGGTGAGCTTACAGACGAAAAAAAGCAAGATTTATTAAATCAGATGTGGAGAAATCGGTGCATTAATGATACCTATGAACCTGGCTCGACTTTTAAGGTAATTACTTCAGCAGCGTGTCTGGAAGAAGGTGTTGTAACAGTGAATGATACTTTTTCATGTCCAGGGTACAAAATAGTAGAGGATAGAAAAATCAGATGCCACAAAGTGGGAGGACATGGGCTGGAAACATTTACCCAGGGAATTCAAAATTCATGTAATCCGGTATTTATGGAAATAGGTTTGCGATTAGGAGCTGATAAATTTTATGATTATTTTCAGAAATTTGGGTTGTTAAAACTGACAAATGTAGATTTACCGGGAGAAGCAGGAACAATCATGCATAAAAAAGAGGATATAGGATTGGTAGAACTGGCGACAATGACATTCGGACAATCATTTCAAATCACACCGATACAATTACTTACAACAATAAGTTCAATTATAAATGGTGGAACCCGTATTACGCCTCATTTCGGAAAGAAAGTTTATGATCCGGAGGGGAAGGAAATAAAAACACTGACATATCAAAAGGAAAAGGAAATTGTATCAAAAGAAACTTCGGAAATAATGAAAATGCTGCTGGAAAGTGTTGTTTCAGAGGGGTCCGGACATAATGCATATTTGGAAGGATATCGCATAGGAGGAAAGACTGCGACTTCACAGACGCTTCCGCGAAGCTCAAATAAATATATCTCTTCGTTTGTGGGATTTGCCCCGGCAAATGATCCCAAAGTGATTGGAATGGTGATCATATATAATCCACAGGGAATCTATTATGGAGGCACAATAGCAGCTCCGGTACTAAGAGATATTTATGATAATGTTCTTCCGTATTTGGAAAAACAGGAAAAATAAAATACTGTCCATATTCTGGTGAGGTTGAAAATCCACAGACTATGAGTTATACTGTATAAGATATAGCGAGAGTTACAAAAGAGAAACTTCTCGCTGAACCAAAGAGATGAAGAGGTGTGAGTATGGCAAATCATGTAGTAATTCCAGTGTTAATATCATTCGCATTAAGTGTGATCATGGGACCATTTGTAATCCCATTTTTGCGAAGATTAAAGATGGGGCAGACAGAACGTGTTGACGGAGTTCAGTCACATTTGAAAAAAGCAGGAACGCCGACGATGGGTGGCGTTATGATATTAGGAAGTGTAGTGATCACTTCACTGTTCTATGTAAGAGATTATCCGAAGATTATTCCGGTATTGTTTTTGACAGTTGGTTTTGGTCTGATCGGTTTTCTTGATGACTATTTAAAAGTAGTTATGAAACGTTCAGATGGATTGTTTCCAAAGCAGAAGATGGCATTGCAGATTGTAGTGACAGCAATATTTGCTTATTATGTAGTAAAAATTGCGAAGATTCCACTTACAATGTTGATTCCATTTTCAGGCGGAAAATATCTGGATATTGGATGGTTTGCAGTTCCGCTTTTATTTATTGCGGTAATCGGAACTGTAAACGGAACAAACTTTACAGATGGGCTGGATGGATTAGCATCTAGTGTAACCGTATTAGTTGCAACATTTTTTACAGTTGTTGCAGTCGGAACAAAGAGCGGAATTGAACCGATCACTTGTGCAGTAGTAGGTGCGTTACTTGGATTTTTGTTGTTTAATGTATATCCGGCAAGCGTATTTATGGGAGATACAGGCTCACTTGCATTGGGTGGTTTCGTGGCAGGTGCTGCATATATGATGCAGATGCCGTTGTTTATTATTATTGTTGGTTTAATCTATCTGGTGGAAGTGGCTTCTGTTATTATTCAGGTCACATATTTTAAAAAGACAGGTGGAAAACGAATTTTTAAAATGGCTCCGATACATCATCACTTTGAATTGTGTGGATGGTCAGAGACGAGAGTTGTTGCTGTATTTTCTATTATTACGGCAATATTATGTTTGATTGCACTTATGGGGGTATAAAAATGGACATAAGAGATAAAAATGTATTGGTGTTTGGTTCTGGAATCAGTGGAATAGCAGCAAGTCGCCTGCTTTTGAGAGAAGGGGCTGATGTAATCTTATATGATGGAAATGAGAAGCTTGATGCAGAAACAATCAAAGAAAATATTTTACATGATGAAGAGCACGGAGTAACTTTGTCCGGCGATGTAAAGGTTATATTAGGGGAACTTTCCAAAGAAGTAATGGAAAGTCTTGTGCTTACTGTGATGAGCCCGGGAGTGCCGACAGATCTTGAAGTTGTGAACCAGATGAGAGAAATGGGTATTCCAATCTGGGGCGAGATTGAACTTGCTTATGTATATGGAAAAGGTGAGGTGCTTGCAATCACAGGGACAAATGGAAAGACAACTACAACTACATTACTTGGGGAGATTATGAAGAAATATCAGGAACATGTATATGTAGTAGGAAATATTGGAAATCCATATACAGAAGTAGCACTGGATATGACAGAGGATTCTGTGGCAGTAGCAGAGATGAGTAGTTTTCAGTTGGAAACGATACATACATTTCGTCCAAAGGTCAGTGCAATATTGAATATTACTCCTGATCATTTGAACCGTCATCATACAATGGAAGCTTATATAGAAGCAAAGAAGAACATTTGTAGAAATCAGACAGCAGATGATGTTTGTGTATTGAATTATGAAGACGAAGTGACAAGAAAATTCGGGGAAGAAATTAAAGCGAAGGTTCTATATTTCAGTAGTCAGCGTATATTAGATAGAGGTATTTATCTTGATGACGGTGATATTGTATATAGTTATGATACAGATGTTGCAGTAACAATCTGCAATGTGAAGGAGCTTCAGCTTCTTGGAACACATAATTATGAAAATATTATGGCGGCAGCTGCAATGGCAATCGCATATGGTGTGCCTGTGGACCTGGTTCGTGAAGTGATTAAGTCTTTCAAAGGTGTAGCTCATCGAATTGAGTTTGTAGCAGAGAAGAATGGTGTAGCTTATTATAATGATTCCAAAGGAACAAATCCGGATGCAGCGATCAAAGGAATTCAGGCAATGAATCGTCCAACACTTCTGATCGGAGGAGGATATGACAAGGATTCGGCGTACGATGAGTGGATCAATGCTTTTGACGGAAAAGTGAAAAAGCTTGTATTACTCGGTGCAACAAGAGAAAAGATTGATGCAACAGCAAAGAAATTAGGTTTTACAGATACGATTCTTGTAGATACATTTGAAGAAGCGGTGGCAACATGTGTGAAGTATGCAGAGCCGGGAGATGCGGTTCTCTTATCACCGGCATGTGCAAGCTGGGGAATGTTCAAATGCTATGAAGAACGAGGCGATAAATTCAAAGAGCTGGTAAATGAATTATAAGGAGTGAAGTTCCTTGAAACGCCCAGAGAAGAGAGTGAACCTAGATTATGTGCTGCTGATCGTTTTGGCCATCTTGATTATAGCAGGGCTTGTATTGTTATACAGTACGAGTGCCTATAACGGACAGAATAAGTTTCAAGATGCATATTATTATGTGAAGAAACAAGGCGCTGCTACAATCTTAGGTGTGATCGGAATGTTTATTGTAGCGAAGATTGATTATCATAAATGGATTCCATTTGCAAATCTGGGCTATCTGGTATCAATTATATTGTCAGTATTGGTGATGCTTGTGGGAGAAGAATATAACGGGTCCAAAAGATGGCTTTCTTTGGGCCCGCTTTCTTTTCAGCCATCGGAATTTTCGAAAGTAGCGATTATTTTATTCCTGGCATGTCTGATATCAGGACAAAAGAAGTGTGTAGATAATTGGCGTTCAATGCTGCTCTTGCTGCTTCCGGTGCTTCCGGTTACAGCATTGGTAGGAGCAAGTAATTTGAGTACGGCAATTATTATATTAGGGATTGCCGTAGTGCTTATTTTTGTTGCAAGTCCAAAGTATATACAGTTTATTTGGATGGGGGTTCTTGGAATCGGATTTATGGCAATATTTCTGGCACTGGAAAGCTATCGTCTGGAAAGACTGGCAATATGGAGAAATCCGGAACAATACGAAAAAGGATATCAGACATTACAAGGGCTATATGCGATTGGTTCGGGCGGATTGTTTGGAAGAGGACTTGGTCAAAGTGTTCAAAAGCTTGGATTCTTACCGGAAGCACAAAATGACATGATATTTTCGATTATATGTGAAGAACTGGGATTATTTGGAGCGGGTACGATTATTCTTTTATTTCTTATTTTAATCTGGCGTTTTTTTATTATTGCGATAAATGCAAAAGATTTGCTTGGAGCATTAATCGTTGCCGGAGCGCTGGCACATATGATGATACAGGTAATCTTAAATATTGCGGTTGTGACCAACAGTATTCCAAATACAGGGATCACGCTTCCCTTTATCAGTTATGGAGGTACATCAGTTTTATTTCTGTTACTGGAAATGGGGCTTGTGTTGAGTGTATCAAATCTGGTAAGATAGCAATAGTAACATGATTACTGTGACTGGCAGTATCAAATGAAAACGAAGGAGGCAGCTGTCGATGACACAGCAGCGAAACAGAAAGACAGACAGAGGAAGAAGCCGGACTACAGCGAAGCATTATTCGCGTGACGATATTATATATCTTGCCGGTTCGGAGGATCTGCATGATCGTGAGATACGTTCACAAAATAATAAAAACAATCAAAAACAATCAAAGAAACGTAAAAAGAACAGAAGAAATGTAAGTGGAAAAGTATTTTTATATTTATTTATAATTATCATTATTTGTGCAGGTCTTGTTTATCTGGAGACTTTGATCTTCCAATTAAAGCAGATTAGGGTGACAGGAAATGTTTATACGACTCAGCAGGAAGTAGAAGAATGGGTAAAGCAAAATCCATATTCAGGGAATACATTGTATGATTTGTGGTATTTTAACAGGGAAAAATGCACACAATTACCATCTGTTGAGAAGGTAAAAGTCAGTCTTATTTCACCGAGGAAGATTAATGTGGCAGTGACGGAAAAGACAATGACAGGAAGAATTGATCTTGGAAGTGGTTATCTGTATTTTGATAAGGATGGAATTGCTTCATTAAAGAGCGAGGAACTGATCGAAGGAACTGCTATGATCGAGGGAATACAGATTGAAGAAAGCAAGGTAAAACTTGGAAAGAAAATACCGGTGGATGATAAAGATGTGTTTAAAAAGCTTTCAGAACTTATAGCACTGTTGCAAGAGAATGAACTGACAGCAGATAAAATTATATGTTCAGGAAGTGATCTCACAGTTGTTTTTGGCAACGTAAGAGTTTCTCTGGGAAGTGCTTCCTATGAGGATAAGATTCCGCAGATTTCACCGATATTACAAAAATTGTCTGAGCAGTATGAAAATCAGTCGGGAGAATTGCATTTGGAGAGTTATCAGACGTCAGATACATCGATTCGGTTTGTGCCGGACACACAATAAAAAATGAAATTTGCGATGTTGAGCAAAAAAAATATAAAATACAAAAAAATCTATTGATTATTTACTGAAAAAAATATATTATATAATTATTGGATTATAGCGTTCAATTTCAAATGGGATGTATAATAATAAAGATTAATAAGACGACAAAGGAGGAACTACTCTTGTTAGAAATTAAAACTAATGAATCAGAGGCAGCTGCAAAGATAATTGTTATTGGCGTTGGTGGAGGCGGTAACAATGCCGTTAACCGAATGATCGATGAACAGATCGCAGGTGTAGAATTTATTGCAATTAATACAGATAAACAGGCACTTCAGTTATGTAAAGCACCAACATTGATGCAGATTGGTGAGAAACTGACAAAAGGTCTTGGAGCAGGAGCTCAGCCGGAAGTTGGAGAGAAAGCAGCAGAAGAAAGTGCAGAAGAGATTTCAGCAGCATTGAAAGGTGCTGACATGGTATTCGTTACTTGTGGAATGGGTGGCGGTACTGGAACAGGAGCAACACCTGTAGTTGCACGTATTGCAAAAGAGCAGGGTGCATTGACAGTTGGTGTTGTTACAAAACCTTTCCGTTTCGAGTCAAGAACACGTATGCAGAATGCATTAGCAGGAATTGACAAATTAAAAGAGAATGTTGACACATTGATCGTAATTCCAAATGATAAACTGTTGGAAGTAGTAGATAGAAGAACTACAATGCCGGAAGCACTGAAGAAGGCAGATGAAGTATTACAGCAGGGTATTCAGGGAATCACAGATTTGATCAACGTACCATCACTTATCAACCTTGACTTTGCCGATGTACAGACAGTTATGAAAGACAAAGGTATTGCTCATATCGGTATCGGTGAGGGACGTGGAGATGACAAGGCTCTTGAGGCAGTGAAACAAGCTGTTGCAAGTCCATTGCTTGAGACAACGATCCAGGGTGCATCTCACGTTATTATCAATGTATCTGGTGATATTACACTTATGGATGCATCTGATGCAGCAGAGTACGTTCAGGAGCTTGCCGGAGAGAATGCAAACATTATCTTTGGTGCTACTTATGATGATTCAAGATCTGATGAAGCTACAATCACAGTTATTGCAACTGGTTTACATAATGTAGGTGGAAGCTCATCAAAATTGAAAGCAAGATTAGAAGGACAGCAGAAAGTTGGTTCTATCCTTCCTTCAGGAGATGGTGCAAACAGAACAGTACCTTCATATGATGGAAGAACAACAGCAAGACCAATGGGTGGTACAGCACCATCTATGCAGCAGTCAAGACCTGTTACAAGCGGAGTAAAAGAGCAGTCTATTAAGATTCCGGATTTCTTTAAGAAATAAATAGATAGAGAATAAGTAATATGAAAGAAGAGTATCGAATATCGGTGCTCTTCTTTTTTATGTATGTATAACTACAAAAAAAGAGTGTGTGAAAAATTTGCTTTCACACACTCTTTTAAATTATCAACTAAAATCTTACAGCTGTGGACCTGCAGCAACAAGTGCTTTACCAGCTTCATTTCCTTCGTATTTAGCGAAGTTCTTGATAAATCTCTGTGCAAGATCTTTTGCTTTTTCTTCCCATTCAGAAGCATTAGCGTATGTGTCACGAGGATCAAGGATACCTGTGTCAACACCCTCAAGTTCTGTAGGAACTTCAAAGTTGAAGTATGGGATTGTCTTTGTAGGAGCGTTGTTGATTGCTCCGTTCAGGATAGCATCGATGATACCACGTGTATCTTTGATAGAGATACGTTTTCCTGTTCCATTCCATCCTGTATTTACGAGGTAAGCTTTTGCTCCACTCTTCTCCATCTTCTTAACAAGCTCTTCTGCATATTTTGTTGGGTGCAGTTCAAGGAATGCCTGTCCGAAGCAAGCTGAGAATGTAGGTGTTGGCTCTGTGATTCCACGCTCTGTTCCAGCAAGTTTTGCTGTAAATCCAGACAAGAAGTAGTACTGTGTCTGATCTTCTGTAAGGATAGATACTGGAGGAAGTACTCCAAATGCATCTGCTGATAAGAAGATAACATTTTTAGCTGCTGGTGCAGAAGAAACTGGACGTACAATATTTTTAATGTGGCTGATAGGGTAAGAAACACGTGTGTTTTCTGTTACGCTCTTATCATCAAAATCAATCTTTCCGTTCTCATCCAGTGTAACGTTCTCAAGAAGAGCGTCACGAACGATTGCATTGTAGATATCTGGCTCAGATTCTTTGTCAAGGTTGATAACTTTTGCGTAGCATCCACCCTCAAAGTTGAATACACCATTATCATCCCAACCATGCTCGTCGTCACCGATCAGGAGACGTTTAGGATCTGTAGAAAGTGTTGTTTTACCTGTTCCTGAAAGACCGAAGAAGATTGCTGTGTTTTCTCCGTTCATATCTGTGTTTGCAGAACAGTGCATAGAAGCGATTCCTTTTAATGGAAGGAAGTAGTTCATCATAGAGAACATACCTTTCTTCATCTCTCCGCCATACCATGTGTTAACGATAACCTGTTCTTTGCTTGTGATATTGAACATAACAGCTGTTTCAGAGTTCAGTCCTAATTCTTCGTAGTTCTCTACTTTTGCTTTAGAAGCGTTGTAAACAACGAAGTCAGGTTCAAAGTTCTCAAGTTCTTCCGCTGTAGGCTGGATGAACATGTTTGTTACGAAGTGTGCCTGCCATGCAACTTCAACGATGAAACGGATAGCCATACGAGTATCTTTGTTAGCTCCGCAGAATGCATCTACAACAAAAAGTCTCTTATTAGAAAGCTCTTTGATTGCGATATCTTTTACAGCTTTCCAAGATTCTTCTGTAGCTGGGTGGTTATCATTTTTATATTCGTCAGTTGTCCACCATACAGTATCTTTAGAGTTCTCATCCATAACGATGAATTTGTCTTTAGGTGAACGACCTGTATATACACCAGTCATAACGTTCACTGCACCAAGTTCACTTTCCTGACCAACTTCGAAGCCTTCTAATTCAGGTTTTGTTTCTTCTTCAAATAACATTTCATATGAAGGATTGTAAACAACTTCAGTAGTTCCTGTAATGCCGTATTTAGTTAAATCAATTTTTGCCATCTTACATATACCTCTTTCTTTGTAGTAATACTGCACGTCCATCTAAGATTAGACGATACCATATTCTTTTCTAATTATACATAATATGGGGATAAAATCAATAAAAATCCTATTAAATGTTAGAAAATTGTCGAAGATTCTTTGATAGAGGATGCCAGATTTTGACAAAATCCGAGAGGAGTAGTTTCTATAATAAGCTTGTAGGAAATGAGGAGGGGATATGTACTATGAATTATACATAGATTTATTTTTTTTAGAAAATTTTATGATGGATTCCATTTTACTATTATTTGTGCGTAGTGTGTTTGGTAAAAAGTCATTTACAATAAGAACATTTACAGCAGGAGTGATTGCAGCTGTATTTTCCTGTGTGGTTATTGTGATAAGAATGCCGGAAGCGATTAAGTGTTTTTGTAATTACTGCATTATTCCAATCGTTATGATCTGGTTAGGAGTAAAAATTTCAAACATAGTGCAGTTGTTCGAAGGCATATTGTTATTATATTTTACAGCAATATGCTTAGGAGGCATTATGCAATTGTTCCGACCATACATGGGAATTGTAAGTGTGATGTATGCAAGTGCACTGATGGGGTGCTTTATTTTGAAAATGAGCTGGAATCTGCTTACAAGAGAGGGAAATCTCCAAAAGCGGTGCTGTCAGGTTGTCTTATATGATGAAACAAAAAAATGGGATATTCGTGCAATGATCGATACAGGAAATATGCTTCAAGATCCGGCAGGACAAAAACCGGTTCATATTATTTCAAAAAAAATGGCAGAAAAAATATATGGGACAGAAATGGTTGAAGAATTACTGGAGTATTCGCTTTCTAATGAGAATGAAGAAAAGTGGATGCAAAAGAAGCTGCATTATATTCCGTGTCAGACCATTCAGGGAACACATTTACTGCCGGTCGTAACAATGGAAAAAATGGAAATCATACAAAAATCAATAATAGAAATACAGATGCCTCAGATTGGTATCGGTATCATGGAAGAAACAGACTATCAGATGATTGTAAATGCGCAGAGTATAGGAGGAACTAAATATGGTTGCAGAGACAATAAATACACAACAGTTTAAGATAAATGTAATATCTAATTTTCAAAATATATTTTTTCATCCGAGAAAAGAAATTCATTACATAGGTGGACCGGATGTACTTCCGGCACCATTGGATGCAAACGAAGAACAAAAAATGATAGAAGCACTTGAGACAAATGAGAAGGAGAAAGCAAAAAAGAGTCTGATCGAACATAATCTTCGTCTCGTTGTTTATATTGCAAAGAAATTTGATAATACCGGGGTTGGGGTGGAAGATCTGATCTCCATTGGAACAATCGGGTTGATTAAAGCAATCAACACATTTAATCCAACAAAGAAAATTAAGCTGGCAACGTATGCGTCACGCTGTATTGAAAATGAAATATTGATGTATCTTAGGAGAAATAATAAAACAAAACTGGAAGTGTCAATTGATGAGCCGTTGAATGTAGACTGGGATGGAAATGAGTTGCTGCTGTCCGATATATTGGGAACAGAAGAAGATACGATTTATAAAGATCTGGAAAATGAGGCGGAGAGAAGGTTGTTGATCCACGCAATCAGTAAATTATCAAACAGAGAACGGATGATCATCAGGATGAGATATGGGCTGGATAATCCGTCCGGTGAGGAAAAGACACAAAAAGAAGTTGCAGATTTTCTTGGAATTTCACAGTCTTATATTTCGAGATTGGAGAAAAAAATTATGCTTCGTTTAAGAAGAGAAATTGTTCGATATCAATAATAAAAAACAAGAAAATATACAGTGAAAAAATATATGAAAATAAGAAATGTTTAACTTTACCACCTTGTTTTCCAGTGATACAATAAAAATAAAAAGGTCGGTGAATAGTATGAAATTGACGTTTATAGGTGCTGCACATGAGGTTACCGGTAGTTGTCATTTTTTGCAGGTGGCAGGAAAGAATATTCTGGTTGACTGTGGTATGGAACAGGGTCCCGATTTATATGAAAATCCTGGTTTACCGATTCCGGAGAATGAAGTGGATTATGTGTTGCTGACACATGCACATATCGATCATTCAGGTATGCTTCCAAAACTTGTGAAGAATGGATTTAAAGGACAGATATTTGCGACCTATGCGACAGCTGACTTATGTAACATTATGCTTCGTGATAGTGCACATATTCAGGAATTCGAAGCAGAATGGCGTAATCGTAAGGGAAGACGTGCAGGCAAACCGGAATACGAGCCGATATACACAATGGAAGACGCGATCAATGCAATTGATTTATTAGTTCCATGTGAATATGGACAGCGTATTCGAATTTGTGATGGAGTTGAGATTCGATTTACAGATGTAGGGCATCTGCTTGGCTCAGCAAGTATTGAGGTATGGCTTACAGAAGGGGATGTGAGCAAGAAGATTGTATTTTCCGGCGATGTGGGAAATCTGGACCAGCCGATCATCAAAGACCCAACCTATACAGCTACGGCAGATTATGTGGTTGTTGAGTCTACGTATGGCAATCGGGTGCACAGCACGGAAAAGATAGATTACGTGGGAGATTTTACTCAGATTTTAAAAGAAACCTTTGACCGGGGTGGAAATGTAGTTATTCCTTCTTTTGCAGTTGGAAGAACACAGGAGTTGTTATATTTTATCCGTGAGATCAAAGAGAAAAACATGCTTCCGGAATATGCAGATTTCGAAGTATATCTGGATAGCCCGCTGGCGATTGAGGCAACCAAAGTATTTTCGAAGAATAAAATGGAATGTTTCGATGAGGACGCCATGAAGCTCGTGAATGCAGGAATCAACCCGTTGGTATTTCCGGGACTAAAGATTATGACAACAAGCGATGATTCTAAGATGATAAACTTTATCGAAAAACCAAAGGTGATTATTTCAGCTTCCGGAATGTGCGATGCAGGACGTATCCGTCATCATCTGAAACATAATTTATGGCGTGAAGAGTGCACCATTTTGTTTGTCGGATATCAGGCAGTCGGAACATTAGGACGCAGATTGATCGAAGGCGAAAAAAATGTAAAGCTTTTCGGAGAACCAATCGAGGTGCGTGCACATATTGAAAGTCTGCATGGAGTCAGTGGGCATGCAGATATGAATGGGTTGTTAAAATGGATCGAAGGATTCCAAACTCCGCTACAGCATGTATTTGTGGTACATGGAGAAGATACTGTGACTGAAGAATTTGCCCAGACAGTAGAAGAAAAATTTGGATATCCGGCATTTGCTCCATACCCGCAGGGCTGTGTCGATCTTGCAACAGGTGAGATTGAGAAGGAAGGAGTAAGAATTCCAATCAAAGCAAAGAAAGCTTCACAGAAGAGGGCTGATGCAGCCTTTGAAAGATTGCTGGCAGCAGCGAAGCGATTGCTTGATATTGTATATAAAAATGAAGGATTGGCAAACAAAGAAAAAGCGAAATTCGAATCTCAGATTCAAAATCTGGCAGATAAATGGGATAGATTAGAGTAATATAATAATCAAGCAATTTTTGCACAAACTTAGAAACAAAAATACAAAAAAAGGTCCGTAAGGGCCTTTTTTTAATGCAGAATAGATGAAAATTGCAGGAACCCTTATTTAATCTTGCAAAAACATATACATTCATGGTATGATTCTATGAAAAGAACACTTTAGGACGCTACCACGTCAAAGAAGCGGGCTTAGAAGAAATAAGGAAAAGCGAGGAATAAATATGAATAGTAATGTGTGGGGAATTTCTGCGATTATTGTATGCTATCTTGCAGGGATGGTCGCAATTGGAATTTATTTTATGAAGAAAAACAGTTCTACGGGAGATTATTATCTCGGAGGCAGACAGTTAGGTCCGATCGTGACAGCAATGAGTGCAGAAGCATCAGATATGAGCAGCTGGCTCTTGATGGGGCTGCCTGGAGTTGCTTATCTGACAGGAACGGCAGATGCGGCGTGGACGGCAATCGGACTTGCAATTGGAACCTATTTGAACTGGCTCATTGTAGCAAAGCGGCTGAGACGATATTCAGTCGTTGCAGGAAATGCAATTACAATTCCACAGTTTTTTAAGAATCGTTATCATGATAAAAGTGGAATTTTGGCAGGATTGTCAGCAATATTTATTGTTATCTTTTTTATTCCGTATACAGCATCCGGTTTTGCAGCATGTGGAAAACTTTTTTCTACCTTGTTCGGAGTTCCTTATTTTGGAGCAATGTTGGTCAGCGCGATTGTAATTGTGGCATATACAGCATTAGGAGGATTTTCGGCAGCAAGTACAACGGATTTGATTCAGAGTATTGTTATGTCGGTGGCATTGATCAGTGTTGTGTTATTTGGTATTAAGACATTGGGCGGTATGGATGTGATCGCATCACAGACTGCTTCCATGCAGGGATATTTGTCTCTTACAAGTGTATATAATGAGGGAACAGCGGTTCCTTATGGTTCAATTAAAATCGCATCTACGCTTGCGTGGGGACTTGGATATTTTGGAATGCCACATGTACTTTTGCGTTTTATGGCAATTAGTGATGAGAATAAAATAAAACTTTCCAGAAGAATTGCAACAATTTGGGTAGTGATTTCTATGGCAGTTGCAGTATTTATCGGAATTATGGGATATACTTTAAGCAGACAAGGATACATTGATATGCTTACAGGTGCAGATTCTGAAAAAGTAATTATCACCATTGCAACATTGATGAGCAAGAGTGGTGTACTTGGAATCATACTTGCGGGACTGATCATGTCAGGAATTCTGGCATGTACAATGTCGACAGCCGATTCACAGCTTCTTGCGGCTTCATCAAGTGTATCGGAAGACTTGTTAAAGGGAATATTGAAAAAAGAAGTCAGTGAGAAAACATCTCTTATAATCGCAAGAGTAACCGTACTTTTGATCGCGGTCATGGGAGTGCTTATGGCACTGAATCCGGAAAGCTCAGTTTTTGCAATTGTTTCCTTTGCATGGGCAGGCTTTGGTGCAGTGTTCGGACCGGTAGTATTGCTTGCGCTGTTCTGGAAACGTTCTAATCGACAGGGAGCCATTGTCAGCATGTTTGCAGGTGGTGTTATGATTTTCGTATGGAAATATCTTGTACGTCCAATGGGCGGAGCATGGGATATTTATGAACTTCTTCCTGCTTTTCTTGTTGCGATGATTTTAAATATTATTGTGAGTCTTATGACTGCACCGCCGGAAAAAGAGATTGTTGAAGAATTTGAAAAAGCAGCAGATAATAGTTATAATTTGTAGAATTGTCAAGGACTAAAACTTTTTTTATTTTATCAGAGCCGGAATAACAAGAAGACAATGTGAGAAAAATTTTACTAGATTTAAATTATTGAAATCTGGTAGGAGGATTCAAACTATGGCTCTGAATAAAGTTGAAATATGTGGTGTAAATACAGCGAAGCTTCCGCTCCTGTCTGAACAGGAGAAGGAAGCTTTGTTTGTTCGTATCAAACAGGGAGATAAAGACGCGAGAGAAGAATATATAAAGGGAAATCTCAGACTGGTTTTAAGTGTGATCAAGCGATTTTCTTCAAGCAATGAAAATGCCGACGATCTGTTCCAGGTTGGATGCGTGGGACTGATGAAGGCAGTGGATAATTTTGAACCGGATCGCCTGGTGAAATTTTCGACATATGCGGTGCCGATGATCATTGGAGAAGTCAGACGTTATTTGAGAGATAATAATTCAATCAGGGTGAGTCGGTCACTTAGGGATACGGCATATAGAGCAATATATGCAAAAGAGGCATATGTGAAAATGAATATGAAAGAACCGACAGTGGAAGAAATCGCACAGGAGATCGGTATTTCAAAAGAAGATATCGTATTTGCTTTGGACGCACTTCAAAATCCGATGAGCTTGTATGAGCCAATCTACAGCGATGGAGGAGATACGCTATATGTTATGGATCAGGTGAGTGATAAAAAGAATAAGGAAGAAAACTGGGTAGAGGAATTGTCTCTGGAAGCGGCGATGAATCGGTTGGGAGACAGAGAACGCCATATCATACAAATGCGTTTTTTTGAAGGAAAAACGCAGGTAGAAGTGGCACAGGAGGTTCAAATTTCACAGGCGCAAGTGAGCAGATTGGAGAAAAATGCGTTGCTTATAATGCGGCAATATTTAATCGGAAAATAAAAGATAGAAAAAAAGTAGAGTTAGATATTGAAATTTTTGAGACTTCATACTATGATAATCGTAGACTACAGGAAAGGGTATGAAGTAACCATGTATAAAGCATGCATATTTGATTTGGATGGAACATTGACAAACACATTAGACTCTCTTGTGTATTCGACAAACGAGACATTAAAAGAGATGAAGCTTCCGCAGATTTCAGAAGAACAGTGTCGAATGTTTGTTGGAAATGGAGCAAGAGTGCTGATAGAAAAAGCACTGAGCAGTTCGGGCACAGAGAACCTTGACAGAATTGAAGAAGCAATGCAGATATATGGACGTATATTTGATGCAAATTGCACATATCATGTAGTACCTTATGAAGGAATCACAGAGATGCTGGAGTCGATGAAGAATCGAGGATTGAAACTTGCAGTTTTGTCAAATAAGCCACATAAGCAGGCGGTTCATGTTGTGGAGACTATTTTTGGCAAAGAGACATTTCAATGGATTCAAGGGCAGATAGACACAGTTCCGAGAAAACCAGATCCTACGGCTGTACTTCAGATTGCAGAGAAATTAGGAGTAACACCTGAAGAAACACTATATATTGGTGATTCAGAAGTGGATGTAGCTACAGGTAAGAATGCAAAGATGCATACCATAGGAGTGACATGGGGATTTCGTGGTAAAGAGGTTTTAGAAGATGCCGGGGCGGAATTGATTGTAAATTCGCCAGAAGAAATCATGAACATGATAGAGAATTAGGGAGGTTTGAAATATGAACGAATACAGTGAAGAGTGCTTATTAACTTTCTTAGAAAATCAGTCTCAGTTATTTGATGAGCCAGTTGCAGGATCAATGGAAGAGGCAGAAGCTTTTTTAGAAGATTGTATGGCAGTAGTCGTGGATTCGCTCGATGAGGTAAAAGAGTACTTCGAAGAGAACGGAGCAGATGTAGAAACTATGAGCATGGATGAATTAGAAGAGGCTTCGGAAGTATTTCCATTACCAAACGGTCAGTATTTGATTGTAGAAGGTTAGTATAGTAGAACCATTCAGACTAAGTTTAGAATTATTTTATATGAAAAAATGAATACAAAGAACCGCAAAAAAGCTGCAGCCTAATGGACTGCGGCTTTTTCAATGGCTTCATTAATTGCATCCAGGAGGATTTGTGAGGTATATGGTGTTTCGGATGAAAGGGTAATATTGTCGGTTGACTGGGTTTTACAAACCTGATCTGCTATATTTTCAATGGCCGGTTGCAGCAGAGGAAACATGGTGGCTGTACTTTCATCCAGATTTGACAGTCGGATCGCTTTAATCTGTGATTCATCTACGGTTACTTCTACTTCCAGATTCGTGTTATTTAAAGTGAGGGAAGATGTATAAATGCCGGGAGTATAGAGCCGGGTTGAGGATGTAGGCGTGGAAGAATGTCCAAAGCGAAACATGATGACCAGTAAAATGATTAAAAGTATTCCTAAGGCTGCAAAGATAAGTGTATATATGATTTCTTTCATGTGAAGAACTACGATTTTAGTTTTAGACCCCATGTAAAATAAACCTCCAATGCATTTTTTATTATTGTATGAAAGAAAAGAAGAAAATATGTTAATGCCTTGCGAAGCGTGAAAAAGGTAATATTGAAAGATGCAGATGACAAGTCGGAGGTTTTCGGATAGAATAGGAATGTGAAAGAATAGAATGAAAGGTGAGTTAATAGGATGTTTATTATAGTAGGATTGGGAAATCCATCAAAAGAATATGAAGGAACAAGACATAATGCAGGATTTGAGGTTATAGACCGAATTTCTGATAAATATAATATTTCTGTAGATACAAAAAAACACCGTGCACTGATTGGAAAAGGAATCATAGGAGGTCAGAAAGTAATCCTTGCGAAACCACAGACTTTTATGAATCTTAGTGGAGAGAGTGTGAGAAGCTTGCTGGATTACTATAAGGTAGATGAAGAACAAGAATTAATTGTGATTTACGATGATATCAGTCTGGATAACGGACAGATCCGTATTCGTGCCAAAGGAAGTGCAGGAGGACATAACGGGATTAAGAATATTATCGCTCACCTTGGTGGACAGGTATTTCCAAGAGTAAAAGTCGGAGTTGGAGAAAAACCATCAAAATATGATCTGGCAGATTATGTGCTTGGACATTTTTCAAAAGAAGAGCAGGTGCTTATGGACGAAGGCTATGATCATGCGATACATGCAGTTGAAATGATTCTGGAAGGTGATATTTCTGCTGCAATGAATGAATATAATCGGAAAAAGAAGGAAGAGTAAACGTGAATGCATTGTTGTCACCGCTAAAGGAACTGGCGGATTATGAAGAAATTATAAAAAATAGAAATAAAGAATCCGGTACTATACAGATTACGGGATGTGTAAATTCTCAGAAAACACATTTGATGTATGCACTCAGTAAAGGCGTGAAATATAGTCTTGTTGTATTTTCGAATGATGAAAAAGCCAAACAGGCGTATGAAGAATATAAATTCCTTGATGAGAACACCTATTATTATCCGGCCCGTGATTTGTTGTTTTATCATGCAGATATCAAGGGAAAATATTTGCAGAGCCAGCGAATGGAAGTTATCAGGGCAATACTGGAATGTGACAAGTGTGCATCAATTACTGTGATCACAACGATGGATGCATTTCTTGATGGTGTGATAGGGCCAAAAGAGATAGAAGCACAAAAACTCATGCTGTCATCCGGGGATTCTCTTGAGTTTAGCAAGGTACAGGAACAACTTGCGAAAATGGGATATGAGAGGGAAACGCAGATCGAAAGTCCGGGGCAATTTGCTGTCCGGGGCGGAATTTTGGATATATTTCCATTGACAGATGAATTGCCTGTGAGAATTGAACTGTGGGGAGATGAGATTGACTCTATTCGGACATTCGATGCAGAAAGTCAGCGTTCAATTGAAAATTTAGAAAAGATAACGATTTATCCGACAGGAGAATTGATAGCGGATGAGAAAAAAAGCGTTTCTTTCTTGGAATATTTTAACAGAAAAGAAAGTTTGTTGTTATTAGATGAGCCAATCCGGCTTCTGGAACAGGCTAAAGAGGCAGAATCAGAATATCAAAAAAGCAGAGAAAACCGACAGGAAGCAGGTATGGAGGAGTCCACGGACGAACTTTTGGTATTTGCTGTAGAAGAGATAGTTGAAAAGATGAATCAGTATTCGTCAGTTGCATTTACTACGTTAGAATCAAAGTGTGGCACATTTCATGTAAGGCGGACATATTCGCTCCAGACAAAAGGGGTCAATCCATATAATAACAGTTTTGAAATGCTGACACTGGATCTAAAACGATTAAAACGAAATGGCTACCGGGTGATTTTGTTATCGGGTTCAAGAACAAGAGCGAGAAGACTGGCAGAAGATCTGCGGGATTATGAGCTGAGTAGTTATTATAGTGAAACACTGGAAAAAGAGGTGCAGCCGGGCGAGATACTTGTGACTTATGGACATGTAACAGAAGGATATGAATATCCGATGTTAAAGTTTGTGGTTATTGCAGAAAGTGATATTTTTGGCAGAAAAAAGAAGAAGCGCAAGAAAAAACATAGTTATGAAGGACAGAAAATCCGGGATTTTACCGAATTAAAAGTAGGTGATTATGTTGTTCATGAAAATCATGGCCTTGGTGTGTATGAAGGAATCGAGAAGATACAAGTTGACAAGGTGACGAAGGACTATATGAAGATTCGTTATGCCGGAGACAGTGCACTGTATATTCTTGCAACACAGCTAGATCTGATTCAGAAGTATGCAGGTGCAGATGCAAAAAAACCAAAATTAAATAAACTTGGAACAGCGCAGTGGCAGAAAACAAAAAGCCAGGTTCGAAGTGCAGTGAAGCTGGTAGCGAAAGATCTGGTGGAATTGTACGCAGCACGTCAGCAGGCAGATGGCTATGTTTACGAACCAGATACGGTATGGCAGAAAGAGTTTGAAGAAATGTTTCCGTTTGAAGAAACTGAAGACCAGCTGCAGGCGATAGAAGATACCAAACATGATATGGAGAGCCATAAAATCATGGACCGGTTGATCTGCGGGGATGTCGGATTTGGTAAAACAGAGATTGCTATACGTGCGGCATTCAAAGCAGTTCAGGAAGGGAAACAGGTGGTGTATCTTGTACCTACTACAATATTGGCACAGCAGCATTATAATAATTTTGTACAGCGTATGAAGGAATTTCCGGTACGTGTTGATCTATTATGCAGGTTTAGAACCAGTACAGAACAGAAAAAAACAATAGAAGATCTGAAAAAAGGACTGGTAGATATTGTGATCGGAACACATCGTGTGTTGTCAAAAGATGTACAATATAAAGATTTAGGGCTTTTAATCATTGATGAAGAACAGCGTTTTGGAGTGACACATAAAGAAAAAATAAAAAAATTGCGTGAAAATATTGATGTATTGACGTTGACAGCAACACCGATTCCGAGGACGCTTCATATGAGCCTGATCGGAATACGTGATATGAGCGTGTTGGAAGAGGCTCCGATGGATCGTATGCCGATTCAGACTTATGTAATGGAATATAACGATGAGATGGTAAGAGAAGCCATTGAACGTGAGCTTGCCAGAAATGGACAAGTATATTATGTATATAATCGTGTCAGTGATATTGCAGACGTGGCAGATAAGGTACAAAAATTGGTTCCGGATGCGAATGTAATGTTTGCACATGGGCAGATGAATGAACGTCAATTAGAAGATATTATGTATGATTTTATCAATGGAGAGATTGATGTGTTGATTTCAACAACGATCATAGAGACTGGTCTGGATATTTCAAATGCGAATACTATGATCATCCATGATGCTGACCAGCTTGGACTATCTCAGTTGTATCAGCTGCGAGGAAGAGTTGGAAGATCCAATCGAATGGCATATGCATTTTTGCTATATAGAAGAGATAAATTGTTAAAAGAAGTGGCAGAAAAGCGATTGGCAGCAATCCGGGAATTTACAGAGCTTGGTTCAGGATTTAAGATTGCAATGCGTGATCTTGAAATCCGTGGTGCAGGAAACCTGCTTGGTGCAGAACAACATGGGCATATGGAAGCTGTTGGATACGATTTGTATTGTAAGATGCTAAATGAAGCGGTTAAGCAGGAAAAAGGCGAGATGGATGAAGATATGTTCAATACAACGATAGATTTGAATGTAGATGCTTATATTCCGGATAGTTACATTTCAAATGAATTTCAGAAGCTGGATATTTACAAACGAATTGCAAGTATTGAAAATGAAGAAGAGATGGATGATATGCTTGAAGAACTGATAGATCGTTTTGGGGATGTGCCGAGAAAGGTGCAGCAACTATTGCATATTGCCCTGCTTAAAGCACTCGCACATTCTGTTTATGTGACAGCAGTAGAGCAGAAAACAGAAACAATTAAGATTACAATGTATGAAAAGGCAAAGGTGGACCCAAAGAAGATTCCTGGGTTGTTGGAAGCATATCATGGAAATTTGGTATTAAAGGCAGAGACAACACCATATTTTCTCTATCAGAAAAAGGGAAAGAACAAAAAGGAAAAAAGCGAAGATGTTCTTGAACTTGTGAAAAAGCTGTTAAATGATATAAAAACCTTGTTAGAAATATAAAAACAGATTATAATGATTGAAGTTGACCGGCTCAGTTTGAGCGTGGCGGAAGAGAAGAAAGCTTCTTTTTAGAATGCGGAGAAAATGAAGGGAGAACGGACAGAAAATATGAATCAGTGGAAAAAAAGAGTGACTGCTCTGGGACTGGCAGGTATGTTAGCTGTTACTGGTCTGACAGGATGCGGCTCTATGAATAATGATGACGTTGTTGCAACAGTAGGAGAAAGCGAAATAAAATTAGGTGTGGCAAATTTCTATGCGAGAATGCAGCAGGCACAGTATGAAACTTATTATGCAGGTATGATGGGAACGACAGGTGAAGAACTGTGGGCAAAGGAAACAGACGGTAAGACATATGAGCAGTCAGTCAAAAGCGATATGATCAAGTCATTAGAGAATATGTATATTTTGGAGCAGCATGCGTCGGAGTATGATGTGGCACTTAGTGAGGATGAAAAGAAAGCAATCGACGAGGCAGCAGAGAAATTTGACGAGAATAATGCACTTGAAGATAAAGAGGCAGTTTCAGGGTATAATAAGTATGTCAAGAAAGTTCTGGAACTTGTAACAATTCAGAGCAAGATGGAAGATGCGATGACAGCAGATGTGGATACAGAGGTGTCAGATGATGAGGCAGCTCAGAAATCTATGAAATACGTATTTTATAGTTATACAAAGAATGAGAACGATTCGACATCAACAATGAGTGAGACAGAAAAGACAGAAGCAAAGCAAAAGGCAAACGATTTTGCAGAGAAGTTGAAGAATAGTGATACAAAGGATATAGATGCTGTAGCAAATGAAGCGGGCGTGGAGGTACAGACTGCTACATTTGATTCAGAATCTACTTCTCCGAATGCAGATTTGGTGAAGGCAGCAGATGCTCTTACAGCAGAAGGCGACGTAACAGATGCGATTGAGACAGATTCCGGTATATATGTTGCAAAAGTGACAAGTTTTCTGGATCGTACTGCAACAGACGCAAAGAAGCAGTCCATCGTAGAAGAAAGAAAGCAGGATCAGTATGATGCTCTTTTGAAAAAATGGAGAAAGAAAACAGATATCGATCTGAATAAACGTGTATGGAAGAAAGTAGATTTCCAGAAACAGGGTGTGACAGTAAAAGATACATCAGGTAATACAGAAGAGAGTGCAGAGTAGATGAAACATGAAAAGAGGATGAAAGCAAAAAAACTTTCATCCTCTTCTTATGTTTAAATCAGGCAAAGTAGACAAATGCTTGTGCAAAATGCAACTTGCCTGATTTGAGATACTAAATGTATTCTAGTCTTTCAAAATACTGCATAAGAATATCGGCACAGTGATCCACACCTAACTCACTTGTGTCAAGAATCATGTGATAGTCGTTGACATCGCCCCATGTTTTACCGGTATGCTCATAATAATAGGCGGCACGCTGTTCATCAGTCTTTTCAACTCTGTCTTTAGCAGCATCATAAGAAAGATTCTCCAGTTTCATGATTCGATGGATGCGATCCTCTTTAGCGGCGCAAACATAAATATTTAAAACATTCATGCGGTCTTTTAAAATATCGGAGGCACATCGACCAAGTATGATACAAGGTTTCTCGGCAAGCTTACGAATTGCATCAGCCTCTGTTTCATATTCATGTTCTCCTAATTTCTGCTCAATATATGCTTTGTCATATACCGGAATATCCAGGCGCTTTGACAGTTCATTTGCAATGACGCTTGCACCGGTTCCGAAACGTCGACTCATTGTAATTACTAATTTCATAATGCATTCCTCCTTTGTATTGTTTCATTATAACACTTATTGGTAAAGGATTCACTAAAAACAAGGTGAAAAAATGATGAAAAATAAAATGTATTCATGTATACAATTTAATTCGAAAATATTTTTATACACCATTGCAAGAATGAAAGGGATAATGTTATAATTCATAGTAGCGTCGTGTGCGTAAAAGAATATAAGTAGGTGACGAAGTTGAAAAATAAAATAAAAAGACTTTCAAAAGGGGATTTCCATGTCCCACAGCCTGACATTATTTTCCCGGAAACAAGGATTATTATGCGTGTCGGAGAAGGCGAAATATATAAAGGCAGTTTTTCATTGCAGAACCAGGGAGAAGGGACAATCCGAGGATTGGTGTACCCGTCTTCATTTCGTGTACATTGTGAGGAACAGGGATTTGATGGAAATCCTGTAAATATATCCTATACATATGATGGAACCGGGTTGGTGCCGGGGCATGTTGAACATGGAAAGTTTACAATCGTATGTAATGGCGGAGAATATGATATTGCTTTTACAGCAGTGATTGAGAAGCCATTTGTGATGACTTCTTATGGAAAGGTTCAGAGCTTAGAAGACTTTAAAAAATTAACTTATCGTGATCCGGCAGAAGCGGAAAAATTATTCCGTTCCAGAGATTTTTATGAAATTTTAAAATATGAAGATAAAAGAATCCAGGCACTTTATGACAATATGCGTAAATGGGAACTGGATCAACAGGCATTGGAAGAATTTCTGGTTGGATGTAAGCAAAAAGAAAAAATCTACCTGACGCTGGAAGAAGAAAGCCGTGCTTTTACATCTATGAAAGAAGCACGAAAAGAAAAATTCACATTAAAAAAGAACACATGGGGACATTTGGATATTGATGTCCGTACAGAGGGTGACTTTTTATATGTAGAACATACAAAGATATCGACAGAAGAATTTTTAGGTAATTCTTATAGAGTAGAGTATTTTATCAGTGCAGAACGTTTACATAAAGGCAGTAACTTTGGCAAGATTATTCTTGAAACGCCATATGAAACATTGTCATATGAAATCATTGTTGAAAAAGATATATGCAGAGATGAAGAGAAGAGAGATGAGACAAGAGAGTATTTGAGTATTCTGAAAGATTATCTTGTATACGAATCAGGCAAGAAAGAGCTGGAAGAATGGACGGAGGATTCTATCCATAAGGCAGAGCGTCTGCGTAAGATGGATGAGAATAATGAATGGTATCTGCTTTTGCAGGCACATATTTGTATTATCGGTGGAAAGAAAGAGCGGGCAAGAACGCTGCTTGAATCCTATAATTATAACCGATTTGCAATTGGTAAGAATGTGGAACTTAGTTCGTACTATCTATACTTGACTACATTTTTAAGCAATGACACGATCGGACAGAGAAGAGTAGCGGAAGAGCTTGCAAAATCATATATGAAGCATCCAGACAGCTGGCGTATTTTATGTATGCTGATCAATGTAGATTCAGAATATAAAATCCTTAGTGAGAAGCTTCGTATTCTGGAAAAATTATTTAATGCAGAAAAGACAAACAGCCTTATATTTTATCTGGAGATATTTCGCTGTTATCGTGAAAAGAGTACAAGCCTGAAAAAACTAGGCATGTTTGAAATCAGAGTCCTTTTATTTGCGGCAAAATATGGCCTGATGACAAAGGAACTTGCACTTTATACGGCAAATCTGGCAAGTCAGTCGAAGGCATATGACAAACATTTATTCCAGACACTGGTGTTGTGCTATAAAATATATCCGGAAAGTATGATACTGACTTCTATCTGTACCCTTTTGATAAAAGGAAACTGTGTAGGAAAAGAGTATTTTGAGTGGTATGAAAAGGCTGTTGAAGAGGAACTGAAGATTGCACAGCTTTACGAATTTTATATGGAATCAGTGGATGTAGATATGTTCCAGAAGCCATTGCCGCGATCTGTATATTTGTATTTTCTGCATGGCAATATGCTTGATTATAATAAATGTGCATTTTTGTATGCCAATGTTATTACTTATGAAGATGAGAGCAGCGAAATCTATGCACATTATCGTGAAGAGATGGAATCATTTGCATGGAGACAGTTGGAACGCAGACATATTAATGCGCATTTAAGAACAATATATAAAAGATTTATTTCAGAAAAAGAACTGAATCCGGAACGCGTGAAGGCATTATATGATATTTGCTATTCTTATGAGGTGAAAACGAAGGCCCATAACATAAAATTTATTTATGTCATTGCAGAAGATGGAAAGATTACACAGAGAGTGCCGTATTCAGAGCAGGGGACACTGATCTGCCTGTATGCAAAATCAGACCGCCTTGTGTGGGAGAGCAAAGATGGAAGACATTATACAGATTCTATTCCATATGATAGCAAGCGTATGTTCTATGAACTTCGTTACATGGATGTTTGTAAGCGCTATTTGAATAGTTTAAAAATAAATCAGGAAGAAGAAGCTGTCCCTGAACTGACTTTAGAAATCGTACAGCAAAACGGTGTGGAAAAATACGAAGACAGTGAGATGCTGGCACTTAGCAGTAAAACAATCCGTGAAAATAATTATGCATGTGATGATTTCCTTACATATGTATGTTTCAGACTGTTTAAAAGAGGACAGTATGATAAAGTAATCCTGACATATCTGGCAAATTATTATTGTGGAGCTACGATCGAGATGAAAGAACTCTGGAGAGAAGCAAAGGAATATGAGGTGCATACTCACAAACTCGGAGAACGAATCCTGACACAGATGCTTTTTTCAGAATCTTTATTTGGCGAAGCTGCCATTTTTGAGGAATATTATGCAGAAGGTGCATATATTGGATTGCAGCAGGCTTATCTGGCATATATGTCGAGAGCGTATGTAGTAGAAAATAGAAAGATCAGTAAGAGTGTGATCGATATTATCTGCAAAGAATTTGAAAAAGGTGAAGAGACAATCGATATCTGTAAGATTGCGGTGCTGAAATATTATGCACAGAAAGAATATGATTCTTCAATGAGAAAAACATTGAAAAAGTTTATGCAGGATTTATGCGGAAAACAGATATATTTCCCATTCTTTATGAATTATGAGAAAGAATGGCTGATTGAACAGCAGCTGTGGGATAAGACATTGATTGAATACAAAGGGCAGAAAGGCAGCAGAGTCATGTTGTATTATCAGTTGCAGAAAGGTGATTCTGAAAACGTGGATTATTCGACAGAAGTGTTGACACCAATGTATGAAAATTTATATGTTAAAAAATTTGTCCTGTTTGCCAATGAAAAATTGAAATATTATTTTAAAGAAATAATAGATGGCAATGTATATCGAAGCGAAAAAGCGGAATGTACAAAAAAAGTGGAACAAGGCGAACGGGGACGTTATGGAAGAATCAATGATATTCTGCTTTTGGATGGAGAAGAACAAGAAGCAAAGATGAAAGAGTATGAGATAGAAGATGCTGTCGCTGCTCAGATATTCGGAGAAAATTAAGGAGGCTTATCTGCATGATGCAGGGAAATATAATAGGATACGAAATAAATGAAAAAACCTGCCAGATCAGTTTCTATAATGATCAGCAGCTTGAACCGGAAACGTTGGAGTCAGAATCTGACAATTATCAGATTCCGCTGATCATTGGAAAACTTAGAGACACCTGGGCTTATGGAAAAGAGGCAAAAAGACTGGTGTCGATCAGTGAAGGTTTTACTGTGACAAGACTGCTGGAGAGAAGTCTGGCCGGAGAAAAGGTTGAATTTGGAGAGGATACTTATGATGCGGTATGGCTTTTGTCAAAGTTCATTCAGATGTCTTTGCAGACATTTCCTAAAATCGATGGGATTGTCTTTACAGTGCCGGAGTTGACAGAAGAACTGGCAAAACTATTAAGAGGGATTGCTGTTCGCATGAATATTGATAAACAGCATATTTTTATTCAGGATTATAAAGAAAGTTTTTGTAATTACCTGTTTTATCAGCCGAAAGAATTATGGCAGTATGAAGCAGCACTGTTTTGCTGTGATCGTAATGAAATAAAAGCATATATGCTTAGAAGATTGAAACCAGGACTTGGCGGTGGAAAAACTACATTTGTGACTGTTGATGAGGTTGCAAGTGCACATATGAAAGAACTGGCAGCAGTATACCCGGTTTTGAACGAGGACAAGGCAAGAGAAGCAGATTCTATGTTCTGTAAGTTCATAGAAGGGGTATTTGATAAGAGGATTGTCTCCTCTGTGTTTTTGACTGGTGAAGGTTTTGAAAACAACTGGTATCCGAATGCGTTGCGTCTGCTTTGCAACGGACGAAGAGCTTTTATAGGAAACAATTTATACAGTAAAGGTGCTTGTTTTACTTCTTATAGAAAGATGTATATGCAGGTAGAAGATCCGGTTTACTTGTCGGATGGCAAGCTGACAGATCAGATTACAATTAATCTCAGGGTGAATGGTCAGGAGATGTGGTATCCGATCGTATCCTGGGGAGCACAGTGGTACGAGTCAAACAATCAGTGGGAAGTTTTATTGGAAAAGGTAGAGGATATCGAATTGCATATTGAGTCGCTTGTTCAGGGAACAGTACGAACAGAAGTAATCCCGATGGATAAATTTCCGAGACGCTCTGAGTATGCGATGCGCCTGATGATTGAAACACTGTTTATGGATGAAAAAACATGTAAGATCATTGTGCGTGATATGGGATTCGGAGAATTTTATCCGGCAACAGATTTTCAGAAAGAGAAGATTATTCATTTAGGAGGCAATGATGGGAAATTTAGTTCTATGTCATGAGCAGCATGCAGCACATCCTTATGAGATTTCCAGGATCCACTGCAAAATATATACAATAGAAGAACTGTGCTATTATCTGTGTAATAATCTGTATCTGATAGATTACACCATTATGAATGAGCAATTGTGTAACTGGCTGGATGAAGAATTAGGACTTTCTGCTTTGTCAGAACAATTGCGAGAGATGATGCAGATGCATGGTTCAGTAGAAAAATTTGTACTTACGATATTAAAGGAATCAAAGATTTACCGTGAAGCACAGATGATCCGAATTCAAAATGTTCTGGAACGTCTGAAAAATCAGAAAGACATTGAGCGTCAGAAATTTAAAGGAGATAATCTGCTGGAAAGCGGAGAAATTGAAGAGGCAATCCTTGTTTATCAGGAAATACTAAATGAAGAACGTGACGAGAGTGTAGAGGATAAGTTCTATGGACAAATCTACGCAGGATTGGGGGCAGCATACGGAAAATTATTTTTATATCAGGAAGCTGCCAAAATGTATGATCATGCGTATAAAATTTGTGAAGATAAAAAATATTTAAAGCCATATCTTTATGCATCTTATAAATATATGTCGATGGAAGAATATCATATTTTACTTACAAAACATGAGGATTATGTGGAAGTGAATGCACAGATGCGCCAAGAAGTAGAAGATGTAAAAGCAAAATCATTGTCAGAGAATAACGAAATACAAATTGATGAGTGGAAACGCAAATATCGTAGGAGCAATATATAAGTTATGTGCAGTCAATAATTGACAAGTATCTTAAAATGTGTTACACTGCCTAAGTAATTTAGTGTGGTAAAGCGGTCAATTGCTAAAAGAATGACGCAAACCACCGACGCAGGAGGGTGATACAATGAAAAAGAAATTGGCAGTAGTATTGATTGCAGCGTTGACAGTATCAACAATGGCAGTGGGATGCGGAAGTAGTAAAGATTCTTCATCTACAGATACAAAAGAGACAAAAACAGAAAGTTCGAAGGATTCAGTATCAAATGGAGGAGATACTTTTACAGTAGGATTTGACGCAGAATATCCACCATATGGATACATGGATGATGATGGAGAATATACAGGTTTTGATTTGGAACTTGCACAGGCAGTATGTGATCTGGAAGGCTGGACACTTGTAAAAAAACCAATCAACTGGGATTCAAAAGATATGGAATTAAATTCTGGTTCTATTGATTGCATCTGGAATGGATTTACAATGAATGGGAGAGAAGATGATTACACATTCTCTACACCATATGTCGATAACAGCCAGGTAATCGTAGTTGCTGAAAATTCAGGAATTGAAAAACTTTCCGATCTTGCAGGAAAGACAGTAGGTGTGCAGGCAGCTTCCGCAGCACTTGATCTTCTGAACAGCGAAGAAGAGGGTGGTCAGAAAGCACTGGCAGATACATTCGGTTCTCTTAATGAGTTCGCTGATTACAATACAGCATTTACAGAGCTTCAGGCAGGAGCGCTGGATGCACTTGCAATTGATATCGGTGTTGCAAAATATCAGATTAATTCCAGAGGAGACGGATATAAAATCCTGGATGAAACTTTGAATACAGAGCAGTATGCGATTGGATTCAAAAAAGGAAATACAGAGCTTTGTGATAAAGTGAATGCAGATTTAGAGAAACTGGCAGAAGATGGTACAGTTGAAAAACTGGCTGAGAAATATGAAATTGCCGATATGGTAACATTAAAATAATAAGACAAGATGAATGGTGCAGGATGACTATACCCCTCTGAAGAGATTCGGAGGGGCATAGTTTCGTTAGCATATAAATGTAAAAAGCAATGGGGAAGTTTTTTTACATGAGAGGAGGCAAAATGAGTTTTGAAGTAATGCTGCGTCAGCTTGGCGCAGGGTTTGGACAGACATTTTTAATATTTATTTTAACATTAGTATTTTCACTGCCGCTTGGAATGGTTGTATATTTCGGCAGGGTAAGCAAATTTAAACCGGTTAGCTGGCTGGTTAAAGTGTACATTTCTATTATGAGGGGAACACCGTTGATGCTTCAGCTTCTGGTATGGTACTTCGGACCATATTATTTGTGGGGAATGAACATAGGTGGATACAAATTGACGGCGATCTTATTGGGCTGTTCTTTAAATTATGCAGCATATTTTGCAGAAATTTATCGTTCGGGAATTGAATCAATCCCGAAAGGACAGTATGAGGCAGCAACTTTATTGGGATATTCTAAACAGCAGACATTCTGCAAAATTGTGTTGCCACAGGTTGTGAAAATCGTGTTGCCATCAGTGACAAATGAAGTTATTACACTGGTAAAAGATACATCGCTCGTATACTCATTGTCTTATATTGAAATGTTTGCGGTAGCAAAACAGATTGCAGCGGCTCAGACAACGGTTCTGCCGTTCTTTATAGCGGGTGTTTTTTACTACATATTTAACTATGCGGTTGCAGGCGTGATGGAGCTGCTTGAAAAGAAATTGAATTACTATCGATAGGAGACGGCAGTATGAAGCTTTTAGAAATGAATCATATAAAAAAAGATTTCGACGGAGTTCAGGTTATCAAAGATATATCTTTATCCGTTGAACAAGGAGAAATACTTGCTATTATTGGACCATCCGGTTCAGGAAAATCAACATTACTTCGCTGTGCGACAATGTTGGAGACAATAAGTGATGGCGAAATTCTGTATCTTGGGAAAAAGGCCGCCTGGATAGAAAATGGAAAACCGGTGTTTCCGAAAAAAGAAGAAAGAAAAGAGATACAGTCCTGCTTTGGACTGGTATTCCAGAATTTTAATTTGTTTCCACATTTTTCTGTAATGAAAAATATAACAGATGCGCCGATTAAAGTACAGAAGAGAAAGAAAGAGGAAGTATATAAGGAAGCGAAAGAGCTGCTGAAAAAGATGGGGCTGGAGGATAAGGCAGATGCATATCCATATCAATTGTCCGGTGGACAGCAGCAGCGAGTGTCGATTGCAAGAGCTCTGGCAATGAAACCGAAGATGTTGTTTTTTGATGAACCGACATCGGCTCTGGATCCGGAACTTACCGGTGAGATTTTGAAAGTTATCAAAAGCCTGGCATCAGAGCATATGACCATGGTTATTGTTACTCATGAAATGAATTTTGCACGTAAAGTTGCAGATAAGATCATTTTTATGGATAAAGGAGTAATTGCAGAGGAAGGCACTCCGGAAGAGGTTTTTGCCTCAGATAATGCCAGAATGAAAGAATTTTTGGGGAAACTGGCAGAAGAATAGCATTTGTCGGACGGAAAATGCAAAAAACTAACCAATATTATTAGGAAGACTTATATATAAAATTTGAAATAAATAATGACTGCGAAGACGGACAAGGCGGGTAGAAATGTTGATTTTCAACCTGCCTTGTATTATAATCATCGTGCAGGTTATTCGGCAAAAACAGGATAAAAATAGATGAAGGAGTTTCATTCATGAGCGAATTTGAAGAAGTAACAACAGGATTGGGTGAAGAGTGTGGTGTCTTTGGTGCATATGATATGGATGGCGGTGATGTCGCTTCTACAATTTATTATGGACTATTTGCATTGCAGCATCGTGGACAGGAAAGCTGCGGAATCGCAGTGACTGATACATATGGAAAGAGAAAGGTTCTTTCTCAAAAAGGATTGGGGCATGTCAATGATGTATTTGACCGCGAGTCTTTGACAAAGTTAAAAGGAAATCTTGGAGTAGGACATGTTCGATACTCTACAGCGGGTGCAACACGTGTAGAGAATGCACAGCCGCTGGTTATCAATTATGTAAAAGGAACACTCGCAATAGCACATAATGGTAACTTAACAAATGCAGTTGAACTGAGAAAGGAACTGGAGTACACTGGTGCGATTTTCCAGACAACGATTGATTCAGAGGTGATTGCATACCATATTGCAAGAGAACGTTTGAATACACCGACTGCAGAGATTGCAGTGAGAAATGCTATGAAGAAGATCAAAGGGGCGTATGCACTTGTTATCAGCAGTCCGAGAAAAATGATCGGAGCCCGTGATCCTTGGGGCTTTAAGCCATTGTGTATTGGAAAAAGAGATAATACTTATCTGCTGGCATCTGAAAGCTGTGCAATTGCTGCAGTTGGCGCAGAATTTGTTCGTGATGTAAAACCAGGAGAGATTGTTACGATAACAAAAAATGGTATCTCTTCAGATATGAGCATGGCAATCCCAGAGGATGAGCAGGCAAGATGTATTTTTGAATATATTTATTTTGCAAGAACAGACAGTACAATTGATGACGTGAATGTATATCATGCAAGAATCACAGCAGGAAAAGCACTGGCAGAGTCATACCCGGTTGAGGCGGACCTTGTAGTAGGTGTTCCTGATTCCGGGCTGGTTGCGGCAAAAGGTTATTCGGAAGCATCCGGTATTCCGTATGGAATGGCATTTCATAAAAATAGTTATGTGGGACGTACATTCATTAAACCAACACAGAGTGAAAGAGAGTCCAGCGTTAAAATTAAGTTGAATGTTATAGAAGAAGTAGTAAAAGGAAAAAGAATTGTAATGGTAGACGATTCTATTGTACGTGGAACGACTTGTGCAAATATCATTAAGATGTTAAAGAAAGCCGGAGCAACAGAGGTCCATGTAAGAATCAGTTCACCACCGTTTTTGTATCCATGCTATTTCGGAACAGATGTTCCATCTAACGAACAATTGATCGCGCACTCACACACAACAGAGCAAATTCGTGAAATGATTGGAGCAGATTCACTTGGATATATGGAAATTGACAAGTTGAAAGATATGGTTGGAGATTTAAAATATTGTGATGCATGTTTTACTGGCAAATATCCAATTGAGGTTCCGAATGAAGATATCAGTCATGCATTCGATTGAAGCACTTGACGAGACTTTTTCATATCTTATATAATAGATTTTAACAGGATAACAACAAAGGAGAATATAATTATGGCAACAGACCGTTATACAAGTCCGCTTTCAGAGCGTTACGCAAGTAAAGAAATGCAGTACATTTTTTCTCAGGATAAGAAGTTCAAAACATGGAGAAAGTTATGGATCGCACTTGCAGAGACAGAAAAGGAATTAGGACTCAATATTACTGATGAGCAGATTGAAGAATTAAAGGCACATGCAGAGGATATTAATTATGATGTCGCAAGAGAACGTGAAAAAGTTGTACGTCATGATGTAATGTCACATGTATATGCATATGGTGTACAGTGTCCAAAAGCAAAAGGTATCATCCACCTTGGTGCAACATCATGTTATGTTGGAGATAATACAGATATTATCGTAATGGCAGAGGCTTTAAAACTTGTTCGTACAAAGTTGGTCAATGTGATTGCAGAGCTGGCAAAATTTGCTGATGAATATAAATCACAGCCTACACTTGCATTTACCCACTTCCAGCCGGCACAGCCAACAACAGTTGGTAAGAGAGCAACTTTATGGATGCAGGAATTCGAGATGGACTTAGAAGATCTTGAATATGTACTTGATAGTTTGAAATTGCTTGGCTCAAAGGGTACAACAGGAACACAGGCAAGCTTTTTGGAACTTTTTGACGGAGATCAGGAGACAATCGACAAGATTGATCCGATGATTGCTGAAAAACTTGGATTTAAAGCTTGTTATCCGGTATCAGGTCAGACATACTCACGTAAAGTGGATACAAGAGTGCTCAATGTACTTGCAGGTATTGCGGCAAGTGCACACAAATTCTCAAATGATATCCGTCTTCTTCAGCACTTGAAAGAAGTAGAAGAGCCATTTGAGAAGACACAGATTGGTTCTTCAGCAATGGCTTATAAGAGAAATCCGATGAGAAGTGAGCGTATCGCATCACTTTCCAGATATGTGATGATCGATGCTTTGAATCCGGCAATCACTTCAGCTACACAGTGGTTTGAGAGAACATTGGATGATTCAGCAAACAAACGTCTCAGTGTACCAGAAGGATTCCTTGCGATTGATGGTATTTTGGATCTGTGCCTGAACGTAGTTGATGGTCTGGTTGTATATCCAAAAGTAATAGAGAAACGTCTGATGGCAGAGCTTCCGTTTATGGCAACAGAAAATATCATGATGGATGCAGTAAAAGCAGGCGGAGACAGACAGGAATTACATGAGAGAATCCGTGAATTGTCTATGGAAGCAGGAAGAAATGTAAAAGAAAAAGGATTGGATAATAATCTGCTTGAGCTTATCGCAGCAGATCCGGCATTCAATCTTTCTCTGGAAGACCTTCAGAAGACAATGGAGCCATCCAGATATGTAGGACGTGCAAAAGAGCAGGTTGATGCATACTTGGATTGTGTGATTCGTCCATTGTTAGAGAAGAACAAAGAAGTGCTCGGTGTAAAAGCAGAGATTAACGTATAAAATACAGAACGAAAAAACAGCTTTACTGGGAAGCTTGTTAAGAATTGAAGAAAAAAGCAAAGGAATGTTGCATTTAATTGCAGCGTTCCTTTTTCTTTTGTAGAATTTTTTCCAATTGGCAAAAAATGGAATAGTTTTAACTATAAAATGTTGCCGAATCTATAGAATAAGAGATGGTGAGGGATAACTATGGAAGCATGTTTGGAAATTTACGGATTTTACAGACCAATTATGAAACGCACAATTGTGGGGATATTGTGTGTCGCTATTTTAACAGGTGCTGTCTTTTCAAGAAAAGCTGTAGGAACAAAAGAATATTTAAGTGCAGAAAAGCAAGAAGAAACAAAGAAGGATATTGTAGCAAGTAACATGGAGAAAATTGTTGTGGCAGAACCGCAAGAGATTATAGCAAGTGAGCCGGACAAAACTGTTATGGCAGAGGCGAAAGATATTCTTGCAGAGCAAGAGGAAGCTGCAATTGCGGATGCACCAAAGAATATGATCGTAGATGGAACAAAAGACATTATTACAGATACACCAAAGAATATAATCGTAGATGGAACAAAAGACAGTATCATGGATACACCAAAGAATACGGTTGTGAATGAAGCAAAAGATGTTATCACGGATGAGCCGAAGGATACGATTGTGAATGAATCAAATGATATTCCGAAAAATGATACGGAAGAAATTGAGGATGCCAAAACAGATATTGCAGAGACTGCAACGCCATTTTTAATTGATGGAGATGGAATGCTTTATGGAATCAATGAAGAAATGCTGGACTGTACAAGTGGTGTCTTGGAACTTCCATCAGAAAACTGTGTTGGAATCCGCAGTCATGTATTTATAAATGGCTTTACTGATATTTATGAAATTTATATACCATCTAATATTTCAGTAATTGAAACAGGTGCCTTTGATGGGATTGATAATTTATTTGATATTATGGTGGAAGAAGGAAATTTAAATTACACTTCAATTGATGGTGTGCTATATGATGAAGATAGAACGACGTTGTTAACATTTCCGGCAGGGAGAACAGGCGGATATATTGTCCCGACACAGACAGAAAGAATTGCAGCCAATGCATTTGCACAGACAGGATTGTCTGTAATTGATATTCGTGACTGTGGAACACTTTTGATAGAAGATGACAGGGCGGTACAATTGGTGAGATGTGAACAGTAACACTTGAACATTTATCCCACTTGCTTTATAATAGAGCGTGGCTTTAATGTTGCTGTTTGCAAATGTACAAGCAGTGATATTTGAATAGAATTATGTTAAAAAATAAGAAGTGGAGAATGAAAAAATGAGTAAGGTAAGAACAAGATTTGCACCAAGCCCAACAGGAAGAATGCATGTTGGAAATCTACGTACGGCACTTTATGCATATTTGATTGCAAAACATGAGGGAGGAGATTTTATCCTTCGTGTAGAAGATACAGACCAGGAAAGATTTGTGGAGGGAGCACTTGATATTATTTATCGTACACTTGCCAAGACAGGTCTTGTACATGATGAAGGTCCGGATAAGGATAAAGGCTATGGTCCATATGTTCAGAGTGAGCGTAACGCACAGGGAATCTATTTAAAATATGCGAAGCAGCTTGTTGAGCAGGGAGATGCATACTATTGTTTCTGTGATAAAGAACGTTTAGAGTCTCTGAAGACATCTGTATCAGAAAATGGTACAGAGATTGTAGTATATGACAAGCATTGTCTAAATTTATCAAAAGAAGAGGTAGAAGCGAACCTGGCAGCAGGAAAACCATGGGTTATCCGTCTGAATGTACCAAATGAAGGAACAACAACATTCCATGATGAGATTTATGGTGATATTACAGTGCCAAACGCAGAATTAGATGATATGATCCTGATTAAATCAGACGGATATCCAACATATAATTTTGCGAATGTAGTAGATGACCATTTGATGGAGATCACACATGTTGTAAGAGGAAATGAGTACCTTTCTTCTGCACCAAAATATAACAGATTATACGAAGCATTTGGATGGGAAGTACCGGTATATGTGCACTGTCCATTGATCACAGATGAGAATCATAAGAAGTTAAGCAAGCGTTGCGGACACTCTTCATATGAGGATTTGATCGATCAGGGATTTATTTCTGAAGCAGTTGTGAATTATGTGGCACTTCTTGGATGGTGTCCAACAGACAATCGTGAGATCTTTAGCTTAGAAGAGCTGGTAGAAGCATTCGACTACAGACATATGAGTAAGTCTCCGGCAGTTTTTGATACTGTGAAATTAAAATGGATGAATGGTGAGTACCTGAAAGCAATGGATGATGATCGTTTCTATGAGATGGCAGAACCATATATCAAAGAAGTTGTCACAAAAGAGTTTGATCTTAGAAAAATTGCAGCACTTGTTAAATCAAGAATTGAGATTCTGCCTGATATCAAAGATCAGATAGATTTCTTTGAGGAAGTACCGGAATACGATGTTGCATTGTATACACATAAGAAAATGAAAACAAATCCAGAGAATTCACTGGAATTATTAAAAGAAGTTGTTCCTGTACTGGAAGCTCAGGATGATTTTAGCAACGATGCTTTATTTGAGACATTGAAAGCATTTGCAACTGAAAAAGAATACAAGGTGGGTTATGTAATGTGGCCGATCCGTACTGCAATTTCAGGAAAACAGAATACACCTGGAGGCGCTACAGAGCTTATGGAGGTTCTTGGAAAAGAAGAATCGCTGAGTCGTCTGAAAGCAGGAATTGAAAAACTGTCATAATTCAAATAGCACTTGTAAAAAAGAAAGATTTGAAAGAGGTAAAGATGAGTTCAGATAGCCACGTAGAGAAGCAGATGCCTGTTTCTTATAACGGCGCCACTGGCACGCAGAAAGCCAGACGGACTTCACTTAGTCAGGCACAGAAAAGTGCCGTGCTTCACGGAAAGGGACCATGTCTTGTATTGGCAGGTCCCGGCTCCGGGAAGACAATGACAATTGTAAACAGAATAAAATATCTAATAGAAGAATTACATGTACGGCCAGAAGAAATTCTGGTCATTACTTTTACTAAATATGCGGCAACAGAGATGAAATTGCGATTGCAGTCCAGTATGGAAGGGAAAAAACTTCCGGTAACAATGGGCACATTTCACGGAATCTATTATGGTATTTTGAAATGGGCGTATCGGTTCGGACCGGAAAATATTTTATCGGAAGAAGAGAAGTATAAACTGGTCCGTCAGATTGTGAATCATCAGGACGACCTGGAGATTATGGATGAAGAAGACTTTTTGAAAGACGTAATCACCGAGATCGGTGTTGTGAAAAATAATCGTAACCAGATAGATACATACGAATCAAAGAGATGCCGGCCGGATATCTTTCGAAATATTTACCAGGAATATGAAAGAGAGCGAAAACAGTTAAGAAAAATAGATTTCGATGATATGCTTGTTTTGTGTTACCAGTTATTTACAAGCCGGCCGGATTTGTTAAAGCTGTGGCAGGAAAAGTTTCAGTATATATTGATTGATGAATTTCAAGATATCAATCAAGTACAGTATGATGTGATTAAAATGCTGGCTGCACCGCAAAATAATCTTTTTGCTGTAGGTGACGATGACCAGTCTATTTATGGATTCAGGGGTGCAGATGCAAAGCTGATGTTTCAATTCCAAAAAGACTATCCGGATGCAAAACAGATTTTGCTGGATATTAATTATCGGTCAACAGCCAATATTGTGAAAAATGCGTTGAAAGTCATTGAGCATAATGAGGTACGTTTTAACAAGGCAATTAAGACGAAAAAGAAAGCAGGAAAGAGTCTTCATGTACAGGAAGTAAGGAATTCGGAAGAAGAGAGCAGATATATTGCAGAAGAAATTGCATCGAGAATAGCAGAAGGTGTTTTGGCAGAACAGATTGCTGTGTTATATCGAGTACATACAGATGCGAGAGCTTTGGTGGAAAAATTGATCGACAGTAAAATTCCTTTTCAAATGAAAGAACATATGCCAAATTTATATCAACATTTTATTGCAAAAGATATTCAGGCATATTTTCGTATAGCACTTGGTAAATTGACGCGGGCAGATTTCTTACAGATTATGAATCGGCCAAAACGTTATATCAGCAGGGACAGTGTTTCGGGAAAAGAAAAAAGTCTTTATGATGATGTACGGAAATTTTACAAAGATAAAGCCTGGATGATAGATCGTATAGATCAGATGGAATGGGATATTAAGATGCTTGGAAAGATGGCACCGTATGCAGCAATTCAATATTTGAGAAAACGAATCGGATACGATGAATTCTTAAGAGAATATGCAACACAGCATCAGATGCAAAAAAGTGATCTGTTTGATATACTTTCTGAGATTGAAGAAGCTGCGAAACCATATGAGACCTTACAGGAATGGTTTACACATATAGAAGAATACAGCAACGCATTAAAAATGAAAGAGCAAAAGAGTGGAGAAAATCGACGAGGAATCCATTTGATGACGATGCATGCGTCAAAAGGGCTGGAATTTGATACCGTATATCTGATCCAGACAAATGAAGGGTGTATTCCTTATAAACGTGCGTTAGAAGAAAATGGTCTGGAAGAAGAAAGAAGATTGTTTTATGTTGCGATGACCAGGGCGAAAGAAGTTTTGAAAATCAGTTATGTGAAAAATAAAAACGGAAAGGAAATAAGTCCTTCCCGTTTCGTAGAAGAGTTATTCGAGGGAGTCTAATCCAAGTGCATCCAGATCAAGTGCCTCGTACTCCATAGTATCGAGCCATTCATCATATGCATCGCAGACTGCTTCGTATTCTTCATCATCTTCGATGGATTCAAGTCCCGGTTCACCATCTGCATCCTGTGTATAGCGATAGATGTATACAGGGCTTTCTTCGCCGCCTTCTTCATCCGGAGGCAGAAGTGCGATGTACTGCTGTTTATTTACATCCAATACACATAAAATCTGACATTCAATTGTTTCATCATTGTCTAAATACAGGGTTACAGTACCCAATTCATTCTGTTCCATAAGAGTCTCCTTTTTGAAGTATTGACAATATTTATCTAGATTTACTTTAACAAAGATAAAGATGAAACGCAAGAAGAAGATGAAAACGAATTGACAAACTATGAAAAAAAGTTAGAATAGAATCAGTGAATTTGAATTATTGCAGGAGGAAAATGAAGTTGAAGAAACGTATATTTACGATATTAATGGCAGTCATGATGATAACATTGCTTTTAGCAGGTTGTAAAAAAACTGCAGGAACACCACAGGATAATACAACAAAAGAGACAGAAGAGGCAAAGGCGAAAGAAGCCCAGGAAGAAGCACAAGAAGAGGAAGAAGCAGGACTTTTGCTGGGATACAGTTGTATCAATCTGGACAACCCTTATTTTCAGGCGCTGGAAAAGGCAATAGAGACATCTATCGGGGAAGATGTTCGAATTGTGTCAATGGGAGCTGAAGCAGATGCTCAGAAGCAGAATCAGCAGATACAGGAAATGATTGACATGGGAGTAGATGCAGTTTTTTTGTGTCCGGTAGACTGGGAACAGATTGAGAGTTCACTGGAAGCATTGGATGAAGCGGGGATTCCGGTTATCAATCTGGATACACAGGTGAAAAACTCTGATCTTACGGCTGCATTTATAGGATCGGATAATAAAAATGCAGGATATGTTTGTGGAAAAGATTTGAAGGAAAAATGCCCGGATGGAGGGGAAATCCTGATTTTTGAAAATAAGGGTATTAACTCTGTAAATGAACGAATTACAGGATTTGAACAAGCCATTTCCAATGCGGGATTTGAAGTGTTGAATCGTGCTGATGTGAATGGAGAAAAGCAAAAAGCATATGAACAGATGAAAAGTTTTTTGAAACAATACTCGGAAATCAATGCAGTTATGTGTGGAACGGATGAAGTTGCATTGGGAGTACTTCAGGCAGTAAATGAGGCAGGACGTAAGGATATTTATATTTATGGAGCTGACGGCTGTCCGGAAGCAAAGGAAGAAATTGCAAAAGAAGGAAGTGCATTTGTGGGAACAGGAGCACAGTCGCCGATTAATATCGGAAAAGATGCTGCAAAAACAGTTATGGCAGTGCTGGAAGATAAAGATTATGAAGAAGAAATACAGGAAGAAACATTTATCATTAATAAAGATAATGTAGAATTATATGGAACAAATGGCTGGCAGTAGGAGGACATCAGAATGAGGAGAGTGGAAGGAACACCACAGCCACTGGGGGCAACATCGTACCCTGGTTATACAAATTTTGCAGTATCAGTACCGGCAGGGAAAACATGTCGTTTATTGATCTATCAGAAAGGAAAAGCAGAACCTGTACAAGCATTTGATATGTTGGAGGAAGAGGGACTTGGAGAAGTGCGATATCTTGGCTTGGAAGGATTTCGTGCAGACAGACAGGAATACAATTTTGAAATAGATAAACAGGTTTGTATAGATCCATATGTAAGAGAGGTTTCGCGAACAAAACGCTTCGGAGAAAAACCAAACCCGCAGAAACACGAAATCCGTGGACGAGTTCCGGAAACAGCGTATGACTGGGAACAAGATCATCATTTGAAATTACCATTGAATGAAGTGATAGCATATAGTTTACATATAAGAGGGTTTACAAAACACAGTTCATCAAAGGTAAAACATAAAGGTACATTTTTAGGCGTGATCGAGAAGATACCATATTTGAAATCTCTTGGTGTAAATCAGATTCAATGTATGCCGATTTATGAGTTTTCAGAGATTGTCGGACACAAGACAAATTATTGGGGATATGGAAAAGGGTATTATTTTGCTCCAAAACCGTCTTACAGTGCTTCAGGTCATGCATGCCGTGAATTGAAAGATATGGTGAAGGCATGTCATAAAGCAGGTATTGAAGTCGTGGCAGAGATGCCGTTTACACCGGAGATACTGCCGCAGATGGCAATTGAATGTCTGAAATATTATATGCTGGAATATCATATCGATGGGTTTGTACTCAATCCATATAATGCTCCGTGGGAAAGCATGAAGCAAGATCCTCTTTTAAAAGGCATTAAGCTGATCCAAAAAGACGATGGATTCCAAAATGTGATGCGTCGCTTTTTGAAGGGAGATGAGGGTATGATCCCGGATGTTACCTGGGCGATCAAACATAATTCCAGTGAAGATAATAAGTATAATTATGTGACGAATCAGACAGGTTTTACCCTTCAGGATCTTGTATCCTACGATGCAAAGCATAATGAAGAGAATGGAGAAAATAATCAGGACGGACCAGATTACAACTATAGTTGGAACTGTGGAGCAGAGGGGCCAAGCAGAAAAAAAGCAATTGTAGAATTACGAAAAAAACAAATCCGCAATGCTTTGATGCTGTTATTGTTATCTCAGGGAACACCATGCCTGCTTGCAGGAGATGAGTTTGGCAATACCCAGAAAGGAAACAATAACGTGTATTGTCAGGATAATGAGACAGCATGGCTGAACTGGAATAAGAAAAAGATGAATGAAGCATTATTTGAATATGTGAGAACATTGATTCAATTTAGAAAAGAACATACTTCTCTTCATAAAAAAATGCCATTGTTAGGGATGGATAAGACAGCATGTGGGCTTCCGGATATTTCATTTCATGGAGAATTGGCCTGGCAGACGCCGGCAGCTGTTTACAGCAGGCAGCTTGGTGTATTATATTGTGATAATGAAGCAAAGCAGGATACATGTTATATAGCCTACAATATGCACTGGTTAAAGCATACGTTCGCGTTGCCATCCTTACCAAAAGGAAAAAAATGGTATCGTGTTATGGATACAGCAACAGAAGATTTCGATGAAAAGCTGGAGGAAATGCAGAAAACAGTTCGGCTTAATGAGAGAAGTATCGTAGTATTGTGTGGAAAATAAAGAAAGTAGGAAGATATTTTGAAAGCAGTACAACATTTTCGGACAATTACAAAACACAAAATATTAGTTATGAAAGAGTGTTTTCGCGTAGGATTATATCGACAGGGATTACTGCATGATATGTCAAAATACGGCTGGACAGAATTCAGGGTGGGATGTAAATATTATCAGGGCACAAGAAGTCCTAATAATGCGGAAAGAGAGACGCTTGGTTATTCTTCAGCCTGGCTTCATCATAAAGGAAGAAATAAGCATCATTATGAATATTGGATCGATTACGGACTTGATGGGAAAAAAGCTCTGATCGGTATGAAGATGCCAAAAAATTATGTGGTGGAGATGGTACTGGATCGTATTGCGGCAAGCAAGGTGTATAAAGGAGATGCATACAAAGATTCTGATCCGCTGGAATATTTTACACATGGAGGAACAGATGGATATGTGATGCATGAAGATACAAAAGCACTTTTGGAAAAATTGCTTCGGATGTTGGCAGACAAAGGAGAGGCAGAAACGTTTGAATATATCAAAAAAGTTGTGCTGAAGGATAAAAATTTCTCATATTAGAGAAAAAGAGGAGAAAACAATGCTGATTTATATTGTACGACATGGAGAGACAGATTGGAACAAAGAGCATAAAGTACAGGGGGCTGTCGATATTCCGTTAAATGAATATGGAATCCATCTCGCAGAAGAGACGGCGGACGGCTTGAAGAATATCAGATTTGATGCAGCATATTCCAGTCCGCTTAGCAGAGCAAAAAAGACAGCGGAAGTGATTTTGAAAGGACGTAATATAAAAATAAAAGAAGATAAACGAATCCAGGAAATTTGTTTCGGCGGTTATGAAGGTATGTGCATAGGCGGGGAACAGATGGATCCAAAAAGTGGAGAGTTTAATAAATTTTTTGTAGATACTGAAAATTATGTTCCCATAGATGGTGGAGAAACTGTACCACAGTTGATGAAAAGGACAGGAGAGTTTTTGCGTGAGCTGTGTGAAAACAAGGAACTATCTCAGAAGAATGTTCTGGTTACTACACATGGTGCTGCAATGACGGCATTATTGAACAATATCAAAAAAAATTTTGATGTGGCGACATTTTGGGAAAATGGAGTTCCGGCAAATTGTGCAGTTACAATGGTAGATGTGAAGGAAGGAAATCCGGAAATCATAAAAGAAAATGTAATTTATTACAAAGAACAGGTTCGCACATGGAAAGTAGGAAAATAAAAACCAGATAAAAAGAGCTTCGGACGAACACATCATCCGAAGCTCTTAAATTTTATGCACTGATTAAAAAAGTAAGTAAATTAATCTTCATCGTCCTCTTTATCTACAGTGTAAGTCTGTCTCTTTCTTGCCATCTCGTCATTTTCAAGATACTCATCGTAAGTTGTGATCTTATCGATCAGTTTACCGCCAGGAACAATCTCCATGATACGGTTAGCTGTTGTCTGTACAATCTGGTGGTCACGAGATGTAAATAAAAGAACACCAGGGAATTTGATCATACCGTTGTTGAGTGCAGTGATAGACTCCATATCTAAATGGTTAGTAGGCTCATCTAAGAGCAATACATTAGCACCGGAAATCATCATCTTAGATAAAAGACAACGAACTTTCTCACCACCGGATAAAACTTTCAGACGTTTTACACCATCATCTCCGGCAAAGAGCATACGACCAAGGAATCCTCTGACATAAGTAGCATCTTTGTTTTCTGAATACTGTGTCAGCCATTCTGTGATTGTATAATCATTATCGAATTCTCCGCCAAAATCTTTTGGGAAATATGCCTGAGAAGTTGTGATTCCCCACTTATAAACACCTTCGTCCGGTTCCATCTCACCGATCAGAATCTTAAACAGAACTGTCTTTGCAAGTTCGTTGCTTCCGACAAAGGCAACTTTGTCATCATGGTTTAGAGTAAAGGAAATGTTATCCAAAACTTTTACACCATCAATTGTTTTTGAAATTCCTTCAACAGATAATACTTCATTACCAATCTCACGATTTGGTCGGAAATCAATATAAGGATATTTTCTGCTGGAAGGTTTGATCTCATCCAGTTCGATTTTTTCAAGAGCACGTTTTCTTGAAGTAGCCTGTTTAGATTTAGAAGCATTGGCACTGAATCGAGAAATGAACTCCTGTAATTCTTTGATTTTTTCCTCTTTCTTTTTGTTTGCTTCTTTCATCTGACGGATCAAAAGCTGACTGGATTCATACCAGAAATCATAGTTACCGGCGTATAACTGGATTTTACCATAATCAATATCGGCAATCTGTGTACAGACCTTATTTAAGAAATAACGGTCATGGGATACAACAATAACAGTGTTCTCGAAGTTGATCAAGAACTCTTCAAGCCAGGCAATCGCATCCAGGTCCAAATGGTTAGTAGGCTCGTCGAGAAGCAGGATATCTGGATTACCGAACAAAGCCTGAGCAAGCAGAACTTTCACTTTTTCAGCACCTGTCAGATCACGAAGATATTTATAGTGTAAATCAGTATCAATACCGAGTCCGTTCAATAATGTAGCAGCATCGGATTCTGCATTCCATCCGTCCATAGTAGCAAATTCTGCTTCCAGTTCGCTGGCTTTGATACCGTCTTCATCTGTGAAATCTTCTTTGGCATAAATTTCTTCTTTTTCTTTCATAATTTCATACAGACGGGCATTCCCCATAATAACGGTATCCAATACAAGATAATCGTCATATTTGAAATGATCCTGCTGCAGGAAAGAAAGTCTCTGTCCCGGAGTGATCACGATTTCTCCGTTTGTTGGTTCAATCTGTCCGGAAAGAATTTTTAAGAATGTAGATTTTCCGGCACCGTTGGCACCGATCATTCCATAACAGTTTCCTTCAGTAAATTTGATATTAACATCTTCAAACAGCGCTTTCTTCCCGACGCGCAGTGTTACGTTGTTTGCACTAATCATGTTTTGGTTTCTCCTTTAAAATAAAAAACTTTGTTAATGGATAACAAGCTTCAATTGTTATCAGAACTCCAACGCCTATATTAACATGGTTTGGAGGCAAAAGGCAAGGTGTGTTGGCATTGGAAATTGCTTTTTGTGAAGAATTTTATTTTCTATTCAAAAAGAGAGGGAATGTTTTAAGAAATTTGTGGAGATTGTTATTTTCCAATGGCAAAAAACGTTATATAATAGAGCTATTAATATTTTTATTGTGGAGCCAGTCGTAAGAAAGTGAGGATGACATATATGGAGAAAGCAACGATTGTACTGGAAGGCGGAGCAACAAGAGGCGTATTTACATCAGGTGTTTTGGATTACCTGATGGAAAAGGATTTGTATTTTTCAAATGTGATCGGGGTATCGGCAGGGTCCTGCAATGCAGTAGATTATGTTTCAAAACAGCCGGGACGGACGAGAGACTGTATGATCCCGACAGATAAAAGCCTGAATTATGTGAATGGCTTACGTACTTTTATTAAAGAAAAATCATTGATGAATATGGATATGATTTTTGATAAATTTCCTCATGAAACATTTCCGTTTGATTTTGAAACATATTTTAAATCAGAGGCTAAATGTGAGATCGTGGCAACGAATTGTCTGACGGGAGAAGCAGAGTATCTTGAGGAAGGAGAGGATGCAGACCGTCTGATGAAAATCTGTCGTGCATCCTGCAGTATGCCGCTAGTAAGTCCAATTGTGAATGTAGAAGGGGTTCCTTATCTGGATGGCGGACTGGCAGATTCTGTTCCGATTCGTCATGCACAGGAATTGGGAAATGAAAAAATTGTGGTTGTACTGACGAGAAACAAAGGATATCGTAAGAAAACAATGAAAAGCAGTATGGTTAATCTATATCGTAAACAGTATGCCGCCTATCCGGATCTGGTAAAGACAATTTTGACCAGAAGTTTTATGTATAATAAAGAAATGAATCATATTGAACGTCTTGAGAGAGAAGGTAAAATATTTGTACTTCGTCCGGAGGTGAAACCAGTGTCCAGAATTGAGCGTAATGCGGCAACATTGAAGGCGTTTTACGATCATGGATATCAGTTGATGGAACGTGAATATGATAGATTGATAAAATATCTGGAAGTTTAGAGGAGGAATAACATGGCGAAAGAACATTTGGCATATACACAGAATCGTGAATTATCCTGGCTTCGTTTTGATCAGAGAGTATTAGAGGAGGCACAGGACGAGAGCGTTCCATTGTTGGAGCGTATGAAATTTGTATCTATTTTCACAAGTAACCTGGATGAGTTTTTTATGATCCGAGTCGGCAGTCTTTATGATATGGCAGAAGCGGATGCGAAAAAAATAGACAAAAGATCCGGGATGACAGCACAGGAACAGCTTCATGCAATTTATGAAGCGGTAGCTCCACTTTACAAAGAACGTGATAAAACTTATAGCGAGATTAAAAAGCAGCTTTCACCATATGGAATCTGTGGGCTTGATTTTAAAGAATTAGAGCAGCAGGAGAAGAAGTATGTAAAAAAATATTTTAAAGAACAGATTCTTCCGATTTTGTCTCCGCAGATAGTCGATGCGAACCATCCGTTTCCGCATTTGCTTAACAAAGAGATTTATGTTGTGGCAATGTTGAAATATGAAGACCACTCAATGATTGGAATCGTTCCGGTTCCACAGTTTGTTTCAGATATTTTATATCTTCCGGGGCATGATATCCGTTATATCCGGATGGAGAAAGTAATCATGGAATATCTGGATATTGTGTTCGAACAGTATCAAGTATCGGAAAAAAATTATATCTGCGTGACAAGAAATGCGGATGTGTCACCGGATGATGAGGCTTATGCTGATAATGAAGATTTTCGTTTCGTTATGAAGGAAACATTACATAAGAGAAGAAAAATGGCAGCAGTAAGACTCGAAACGGCAAATCCATTGAGTAAAGAAATGGAAAAATATTTCTGTGAAAAAATCAAAATCGGACATGAATGCATTTTCCGTACTAAGATGCCGATGAAACTGGATTTTATTTTTAAAATTATTGATAAAGTACCGGATTCGATGAAACGCTCATTAATAGATGAACCATTTTCACCACAGCCGTCAGTCTCTCTTGTGGAAGGCAGCAGTGTGATGACACAGATAAAGAAAAGAGACATCATGCTGGCTTACCCTTATGAGAGTATGGAACCATTTTTACAGTTGATCAAAGAAGCATCTACAGATCCGGATGTTATGACAATTAAAATCACAATTTACCGTCTGGCAAAGAAAACACGTCTGGCGGAGTATTTGTGCGCAGCTGCGGAGAACGGTAAAGAAGTAACAGTATTGATTGAGCTTAGAGCAAGGTTTGATGAGCAGAATAATATTGACTGGTCAGAAAGAATGGAAGAGGCAGGATGCAGGGTAATCTATGGATTTGAAGGATATAAAGTACATTCGAAAATCTGCCTGATCACATATCGAAACCGAAATGAGATCAAATATATTACACAGATCGGAACAGGAAACTATAACGAAAAGACAGCCAAATTATATACGGATTATTCGCTGATGACATCAAATCAAGCAATAGGAGAAGATGCAGCACTTTTCTTTAAGAACATGTCAATCGGTAATCTTGATGGAGTTTATAAACATTTGATTGTATCACCTGTTAGCTTAAAAACGAAGGTGTTAAGCCTGATGGATGGAGAAATCAAAAAAGGAGCAGATGGACGTATTTTAATGAAAATGAATTCGGTGACGGATATGGATTTCATGAGAAAAGTTTCAGAAGCTTCCAAAGCGGGTGTGAAGGTAGATCTGATCGTTCGCGGAATTTGTTGTATATTGCCGGGAATTAAAAATGAGACCGAGAATTTGAAAGTGACAAGTATTGTCGGACGATATCTGGAACATCCAAGAGTATTTGTGTTTGGAAAAGATGAGAATGCTGCAGTATATATCGGATCAGCAGATATGATGACAAGAAATACGGAAAAACGCGTAGAAGTTGCGTGTCCGGTTTATGATCCAAATATTAAAAAACGTTTGCTCCGCGATTTGAAGATTATGCTTGCGGACAATGTAAAAGCAAGAGAGATGAAGAGTGACGGGACTTATCGGAAAAAGAATCGGGGAGACAGAATAATTTGTGCCCAGGATGAATTTATGAAATATGCGATTACAGCAAAGCGTCCCGAAAAGAAAGAAAAGCATATCACTCCGTTTGAAAAATTAAAAAATTTTTTCAAAATAAAAAGAGAAAGAAAATAAGACAGCAAAAAGGAGAACAACTATGAAAGCGGTTAGTGTCGAAACATTTGGAAGTACATCAAAGAAAGAAGAAGCAGTTTTATATACACTGACAAATGAAAATGGAATGTCAGCATCGATAACAAACTATGGTGCGGCATTAGTAAAATTGAATGTGCCGGATCAAGAAGGAAATTTAAGAGATGTAGTTTTGGGGTATGATGATGTAACCGGATATGAAAAAGGTGGCGCATCGTTTGGTGCACCGGTAGGTCGTAATGCAAACCGTATCGGAGGTGCAGTTATTACAATTCAGGATAAGACATATGAACTTGAGAAAAATGATAATGGAAATAACCTTCACAGTGGAACGAATTATTATAACAAGAGAATCTGGAATGTGGGTGAAAAAACAGATTCTAAAATAGAATTTGTTTTGCATAGTCCGGATGGGGATCAGGGATATCCGGGAACGTTGGATATGCATGTTACATATGAGTTGACAGAAGACAATGAGCTGAGACTTATATATGATGCGGTTCCGGATCAGGATACGATTATCAATATGACAAATCATAGTTATTTTAATCTTGATGGACATGACAGTGGAGATGTCTTAAAAGAACTGGTAACACTGGATGCGGATTATTTTACAAGAGCAGATGCACAGTCGATCCCAACAGGTGAATTAGTGGATGTGACAGGAACACCGATGGACTTTAGAATGCCAAGAGCACTTGGGGAAGCAATTGATGCAGACTATGAAGCAGTTCAGTTAGGAAAAGGATACGATCATAACTGGGTATTGAAAAATAATGGAAAATTTGATAAAGTAGCACAAGCAGTTTCAGAAAAAAGTGGGATTGTTATGGAGGTATGGACAGATTTACCGGGAATACAGATGTATACAGCAAATTTCCTTGATAATGAACAAGGAAAAAATGGTGCGGTATACGGTGTTCGTGATGCAGTATGCTTTGAGACGCAGTATTTTCCAGATGCAGTACATCACGAAAATTTTGCCAGTCCAATCTGCAAAAAAGGTATGCCATATCACACAGTGACATCTTACAAATTTGAAACAAAATAGTAGAAGAAACGGATTGGGTAAGAATGGGAAAATCGGTATACATAGCAGAAAAGCCGAGTGTGGCACAGGAGTTTGCCAAGGCATTAAAATTAAAAACAAGACGCGGGGATGGATTCCTGGAATCAGATGAAGCAATTGTTACCTGGTGTGTGGGACACCTTGTGACGATGAGTTATCCGGAAGCTTATGATGCTTCTTTGAAGAAATGGAATCTTGACACGCTGCCGTTTCTCCCACAGGATTTTAAGTATGAAGTGATTCCGGGTGTGGAAAAGCAGTTCAAGATTGTGAGTAATATTTTAAATCGAGAAGATGTGGACTGTATTTATGTGTGTACGGACTCGGGACGTGAAGGAGAATATATTTATCGTCTGGTAGAGCAGGAGGCACATGTAGAAGGAAAAGAGAGAAAACGTGTCTGGATCGACTCTCAGACAGAAGAAGAAATCTTAAGAGGAATCAAAGAAGCGAAAGATTTGTCAGAGTATGATAATTTAAGTGCTTCAGCGTACTTGAGGGCAAAAGAAGATTATTTGATGGGAATTAATTTTTCACGATTGCTGACATTGAAATATGGAAATAGTATTTCAAATTATCTGCATACAAAATATGCGGTTGTTTCAGTCGGCAGAGTAATGACCTGTGTACTTGGAATGGTTGTAAGAAGAGAGCGGGAAATCCGGGATTTTGTAAAAACACCATTTTATCGTGTGTTAAGTACGATAGATGTATCAGGACAGATATTCGAGGGAGAATGGCGTGCAGTAAAAGGGTCGCGTTATTTTGAATCGTTTGATCTATATAAAGAAAATGGATTTAAAGAAAGAAAAAAAGCAGAAGAGCTGATATCGTATCTTGAGGAAAAACAGCCAATGGAATGTGAAATTATATCCATTGAAAAAAAGAAAGAGAAGAAAAATCCACCATTGTTGTACAATCTGGCAGAGCTACAGAATGATTGTTCAAAACGATTTAAAATCAGTCCGGATGAGACATTACGGATTGTGCAGGAACTTTACGAGAAAAAACTGGTGACGTATCCAAGAACAGATGCGAGAGTGTTGTCGACTGCAGTTGCAAAAGAGATTGGACATAATCTGAATGGATTGATGAAATATCCGATGGCGGTACCTTATTTACAGGAAATCGTGAAGTTTGGAACACATAAAGGGCTGGCAAAAACACGTTATGTAAACGATAAGCAGATCACAGATCACTATGCAATTATTCCAACCGGTCAGGGAATAGCGGCATTAAAGAGTGTATCGCTGACAGCGGGAAAAGTATATGACTGCATTGTAAGGCGTTTCTTGAGTATTTTCTATTCGCCGGCAGTATATCAGAAAGTTTCGATCACAACAAGAATCAGAGAGGAAAGCTTTTTTTCGAGTTTTAAAGTGCTGGCAGAGGAGGGCTATTTAAAAGTAGCAGGTGTTCCGCAGAAAAAAACAGTACAGGATTCGAAGAATGAAGATGATAATGCACAGAATCTGGATGCTGCATTTTTTCAGACTGTGCAGGCATTGAAAAAAGGAATGAATTTGCCGGTAAAGGCGTTAAATATAAAAGAAGGCGAGACATCGCCTCCGAAGCGTTATAATTCAGGGTCTATGATCCTGGCAATGGAAAATGCAGGACAGCTTATAGAAGACGAAGAGTTACGTGCCCAGATTAAAGGAAGTGGGATTGGAACAAGTGCTACACGAGCTGAAATTTTGAAGAAGCTGGTAAATATTAAATATTTGTCGTTAAATAAAAAAACGCAGATTATTACACCGACATTACAAGGTGAAATGATTTATGATGTGGTGAATCACTCAATTCGCTCTTTGTTAAATCCGGAATTGACAGCAAGTTGGGAAAAGGGACTGAATTATGTGGCAGAAGGAGATATCACTCCAGATGAATATATGCAGAAACTCGAACACTTTATCGTCAGCAGGACAGAAGGAGTGCGTGGTTTGAATAATCAATATCAGTTAAGAAATTGCTATGATAGAGCGGCAACATTTTATCATACAAATACAACAAAAGCAAAAAAATCAAAATAGAAGGAGTATTCAAAAATGAAAGAATTAACAGTAAAAGAGCTTTATACATTAGATGAGACAATCGCAAAAGATTTATTCGAAGGAGTTACTTATCCATGGGAAGTGCTTCCTAAAATCAGTGCATTTATCTTAGAGTTGGGAGCAACATTAAGTGAAGAAGAATATGAAAAACGTGGAGAGAATGTCTGGGTTGCAAAATCAGCTACAGTTGCACCGACAGCTTATATCAACGGACCTGCTATCATTGGGAAAAATGCAGAAGTAAGACATTGCGCATTTATACGAGGCAATGCAATCGTAGGTGAAGGAGCAGTAGTTGGAAACTCAACGGAGTTAAAAAACGTGGTTCTTTTTAATAAAGTACAGGTTCCACATTATAATTATGTTGGAGACTCTATTCTTGGATATAAATCACACATGGGAGCAGGCTCTATTACATCCAATGTAAAATCAGATAAGAAACTGGTTGTTGTTAAGACAGCTGAAGGAAATATTGAGACAGGTATGAAGAAGTTCGGAGCTATGGTTGGAGATGAAGTAGAAGTCGGATGTGGAAGTATTTTGAATCCGGGAACAGTAGTCGGAAGCCACACAAATATTTATCCATTATCTTCTGTGAGAGGATTTGTTCCGGCAGGAAGTATTTACAAAAAACAGGGCGAAGTGGTAGAAAAACAGAATTTGTAAAAAATTAGTAAAATAAATAAAAAAACTGCTGTTAAGCGTAGAATTATGGTACAATAAATACAATTCGATGTCCTTGATAAAATTTGTTACAAGGCGCCGTCATGAATTATAACAGGAGAAAGAAGACAGGAGGACGACATTATGTTGGATGAGAATTTTGTAACATTGGAAATTGGGAAAGCAAAACATATTGCACTTGTAGCCCATGATGGAAAGAAGAAAGAATTGGTAGAATGGTGCGATAAAAACAAAGAAATTTTAAAAGGACATTTTCTTTGTGGTACAGGTACAACAGCAAAATTAATCGCAGAGAAGACAGGACTTCCGGTAAAAGGATATTGTAGCGGACCATTAGGCGGTGACCAGCAGATTGGTGCTAAGATTGTAGAAGGACAGATTGATTTTATGATTTTCTTGTGGGATCCTTTGGAAGCACAGCCACATGATCCAGATGTAAAAGCATTGCTTAGAATTGCAGTTGTATATGATATCCCGGTAGCGAATAATCTGGCGACAGCAGACTTTATATTACATTCTGAATTTATGGATAAACCATACGAGAGAAAAATTGAGAATTTTAGTAAGACAATCCAGGATCGTGTGAACCGTATGAAATAGAATAGAAAGAAGAGGGCAGAACATTGTTTTATGACGAGGGACTGCCCTTTTTGTTGCCGTTTAAGTTCAAGTCGAATTACTGGAATGAGAAATTCGAAAAACTGCTTGCAAAAAATGAAACAACCATATTATAATGAATCTGTCCACAAAATCTGTGGAATCAATGTGCGAGGATTCAAATCGCATAAAGAGTCAGAGTATCTTTTGATTCTTACTATTTCCAAAGAAAAAATATAAAAATTGAATAGAGCCTGAAAAAAGCGAGGTGGTAAAGTGGATAAAAATATTTATTGACTTTTTGAAATAATTATACTACTATATTAACAGAAGGACGAACAACTGTTCGAATTTAAAAGGAGAGTCAAGTTATGGCGAACGCAAATGAAGAGAAGAAGAAAGCGCTGGATGCAGCGATTGCAAAATTAGAGAAAGATTTTGGTAAAGGGGCAGTGATGAAGCTGGGAGATTCCGGAGCTCATGTGAATGTGGAGACGGTTCCTACAGGTTGTTTGAGCCTTGATCTGGCATTGGGACTTGGCGGAGTGCCAAAGGGAAGAATTATTGAAGTGTACGGACCAGAGTCAAGTGGTAAGACAACAGTTGCATTACATATGATCGCAGAAGTACAGAAGAGAGGCGGAATTGCAGGATTTGTAGATGCAGAGCATGCATTGGATCCTGTTTATGCAAAGAACATAGGTGTTGATATTGACGAGTTATATATTTCACAGCCAGACAGTGGAGATCAGGCACTTGAGATCGCTGAGACGATGGTGCGTTCAGGAGCAATGGATATTATTGTTATTGACTCTGTAGCAGCATTGGTTCCGAGACAGGAGATTGAAGGAGACATGGGCGACAGTCATGTCGGACTGCAGGCAAGATTGATGTCACAGGCGTTGAGAAAACTGACACCGGTTATCAGTAAGTCTAATTGTGTTGTTATTTTTATCAACCAGTTGCGAGAAAAAGTCGGAGTTATGTTCGGTAATCCAGAGACAACAACAGGTGGTCGTGCGTTGAAGTTTTATGCTTCTGTGCGTATGGATGTGCGTCGTATAGAGACACTAAAGCAAAGCGGTGAGATGGTAGGTAACCGTACCCGAATCAAGATTGTGAAGAATAAGATAGCACCTCCGTTTAAAGAGGCAGAATTTGATATTATGTTCGGAAAAGGAATTTCTAAATCAGGGGATATTCTGGACCTTGCAGCAAATTGCGATGTCGTGAAGAAGAGTGGTGCATGGTATGCTTATGAAGGAGAGAAAATCGGGCAAGGACGTGAAAATGCCAAAACTTTCCTGGAAGCAAACCCGGAGATTATGGATGAAATCGAGAAAAAGGTAAGAACACACTATCATCTTGGGGCAGAATATGCAGAAGATGCTGCAGAGGATCTGAAGTTAAAAAAAGCTCCTGCTGATGTAGAAAAAGTGGAAAGCCCGGAAGAAAAATAAGATGCAGGTAACAAAAGTAGAAGCGCTGACAAAGACAAAGTGGAAGGTGGAACTGGATGGCCAGTTCGCCTTCGTTTTGTATAAGAAAGAAATATCACGATTTGGAATTGAGGTGAATGGAGAACTCAGTGAAGAATTGTATGAACAGATTAAGAAGGATGTCGTGTTAAAAAGGGCAAAATTGCGGGCGATGCATTTGCTGACAGATATGGCAAGGACAGAATCACAATTGAGGGATAAACTAAAAAGAAACATGTATCCGGAAGATGTGATATCACAAGCAATTGCTTATGTAAAATCATTTGGTTATATCAATGATGAAGCATATATTGAAAATTTTATACAAAGCAAACGAGAAACAAAAAGCAGAAAAGAGATTTATGCGTTGTTGCTCGGAAAAGGATTGTCATCAGAACAAATTGACCTGGCATTTGAACAATGTTATGAAAAAAGTGCAGAGCAGGAGGCAATTTCGCGCCTGATCCGTAAAAAAAATGTGGATATTTTGCATGCTTCCGAGCAAGAATTACACAAATTATATGGTTATCTTGCACGAAAAGGATTTCAATATGATGATATCCGTCAAGTGATACAAAACTATAAGGACAATGCTTGACAGAATTGTGAAAACAGTATAAAATTTATATGTTGTATTTATGAGAAAAAATGTACAATGAAAATTTAATAAGGAGGTGCTCCTGTGCAATTAATAAGTATAATTATTGCTATAGCCCTCGCGTTGATAGTTGGGATTGTTACTCACTTTGTTACGATTTCCAATTTAAAGAAGGATGCAGATTCTAAAATTGGAAATGCAGAATCAAAGGCAAGAGAGATAATCGATGATGCCGTTAAAACTGCTGAAACAACGAAAAAAGAAGCGCTCTTAGAAGTGAAGGAAGAGTCTATAAAGACAAAGAATGAACTTGAGAAAGAGACAAAGGAAAGAAGAGCCGAATTGCAGTCTTATGAAAAACGTGTGCTTGCAAAAGAAGCGTCAGTTGACAAAAGAACAGAGGCAATCGGACAGCGCGAAGCAAGGTTTACAGCGAAGGAAGAACAGCTCAGACAGAAAGAACTGAAAGTGGAAGAGCTGAATCAAAAAAGAGTACAGGAACTGGAACGAATCTCAGGACTTACCTCCGAACAAGCAAAAGAATATCTGTTAAAAACTGTGGAAGATGATGTGAAGCATGATACAGCTAAGATGATCAAAGATTTGGAGACACAGGCAAAAGCGGATGCTGACAAGAAAGCAAAAGAATATGTTGTCAGTGCCATTCAGCGTTGTGCAGCAGATCATGTAGCTGAGACAACAATTTCTGTTGTACAGCTTCCAAGCGATGAAATGAAAGGAAGAATTATCGGACGTGAGGGACGTAATATCCGTACCCTTGAGACGTTGACGGGTGTTGAACTGATTATTGATGATACACCGGAAGCGGTTGTATTGTCCGGATTTGACCCGATTCGTCGCGAAATCGCAAGAATTGCTCTGGAAAGATTGATCGTGGATGGACGTATCCATCCGGCAAGAATTGAGGAGATGGTGGAAAAAGCACAAAGAGAAGTAGAAACAATGATCCGCGAAGAAGGAGAGGCTGCTGCACTGGAAGTTGGTGTAACAGGTATCCATCCGGAATTGATTCGCTTACTTGGGCGTATGAAGTTCAGAACAAGCTACGGACAGAATGCATTAAAACATTCGATAGAAGTGGCACAGCTTTCTGGTTTATTAGCCGGGGAGATTGGTCTGGATGTTCGTATGGCGAAACGTGCAGGTCTATTACATGATATCGGTAAATCAATCGATCATGATGTAGAGGGATCTCACATTCAGATCGGTGCTGATCTTTGTAGAAAATACAAAGAGTCCGCAACTGTTATCAATACAGTAGAGTCTCATCATGGAGATACAGAACCACAAACTCTGATTGCATGTGTGGTTCAGGCAGCAGATACAATTTCTGCAGCAAGACCGGGAGCAAGAAGAGAGACGATTGAAACATATACAAACAGATTAAAACAGTTAGAAGAGATTACAAACCAGTTTAAAGGGGTTGATAAATCTTTTGCTATTCAGGCAGGTAGAGAGATTCGAGTAATGGTAGTTCCAGAACAGGTAACCGATGATGATATGGTACTTATGGCCAGAGATATTGCAAAACAGATTGAATTTGAATTAGAATATCCGGGTCAGATTAAAGTAAATGTAATTCGTGAATCACGTGTTACAGATTATGCAAAATAACAGATGATCGGACTGTTTTATAAAAGTATGACCCTTGTCGCAAGACAAGGGTTTCTTTGTATATCCGGGGTGCAGAATAATTGCCCGGTACATGGAAAGGAGATAAAATGAGCGAACATTTTAAAAGATTAAAAAGAGAATTAAAATTCAAAGGAGCGATTATTGATTTTTATCAGGATACGATGGAGATTGATGGGGATCATACAGCAACCTGGGATTTTATTAACCACAAAGGAGCTGCTGCTGTCGTTCCTGTTACGAAAGAAGGAAAAATTCTGATGGTAAGACAATATCGTAATGCTTTAGATCGATATACATTGGAAATACCAGCAGGCGCATTGGATGCGGTAGATGAACCGGGGATTGAATGTGCATCAAGAGAACTGGAAGAAGAGACAGGATATAAGAGTAACAATTTGGAATGGCTTATCACTCTTCGGACAACGGTAGCATTTTGCAATGAAAAAATAGAAGTATTTGTAGCAAGAGATTTGATTCCGTCACATCAGCATTTGGATGAAGATGAATTTATTGATTTGAAAGAATATACATTGGATGAATTAAAAGAAAAAATCTTTTCAGGAGAAATAGAAGATTCAAAAACAGTATCTGCTTTGATGGCATATGCAGTAAAATTTCATCAATAAGAATAAAGTATGTAGTTAAAATGCCCGGCATATAATGGAGTATCAATTATGAAAAACAGGAGGAATATCTGTGAGATCACTTCAGGTGAAAAAGCAACTTTTCGCTTTTTTTATGACGGGCTTTTTGATTGGAGTCTTGTATGCTAATTGTTTTTTGAAACAGACAATAGTAGATACAAATCTTTTTGATATTGAAAACTTAAAGAAGTATACAGAAATAAATTCGTTTGGAAATATCTACTTTCTTTATATTGTTCAAATCCGTCTGGTTCCATTTGCGTTATTGATGACATTGGCATTTACAAAAATAAAGAAGCTGTTAATGCCGATTGTGGTTAGTGGTAGTGCGTTTTCAATTGGAATATTACTGACCGTTGCAGTTATAAAAATGGGCATGAAAGGGGTTTTACTTTGTATTGTTTCCGTAATTCCCCAAAGTATATGTTATGTGCCGGCATATTTAGTTTTATTGATATACTGTATGCAATATCCGAGCGGACAGTGGAGCCGGCAGAAAACCGTTTTTGTCTTTGGCATGTTGATAATAGGGATGATAATCGAGGTATATCTGACTCCGACAGTAATAAGAAGTGTTTTAAGGCGGTACTAAAAAGTATGGTGGTTTCATGTAAATGAAAATGCATGAAACCACCATACTTTTTATTGATTTATGGAAAACCAGTGATAGATAAGAAAAATGCAAAGAAGACTGACAAGTAATTGACTGCTGAGCAGTCCCCATAGATATCCCTGTATTCCAAAGAGCGGGATGATATAAAAAACACTGAGGATTCTTACGGACAAGCCTAATGTATTAATTAGAAATGTCCATCCTGTTTTCCCCAGACCGTTTATAATACTTAAAAAAGAAGAATTTACATATAAGAAAGGGCAAATCCAGGAAAGGGTTACAATAAAATTTCCGGCTGAAGTGCTATGAAAAAGAATATTTCCGAGTGTATGACCAAAAAGCAGAAAGCAGAAACAGGAGAATAAACCGAGAGAAAAACAAAATCTGGTTACTTTTTTTATAATCCGTAGTAAAGAAGAAGGAGTTTGAGATGCCTGAATCTCAGCAACCGCAGGCATCAACATAATAGACAATGAACTAGTGACAGCAGTAGGAAAAAGAATGCAAGGTAAAGCCATTCCGTTTAATACGCCGTAAATTCGAAGAGATTCTGAAGCAGAATACTGAAAACGTCTTAACTGCATGGGGATAGAAATTGCTTCTATACTCTGTAAGAGATTAATTAATACGCGATTGGCGGTGAGTGGGATAGACAAAGAAAATAATTCGCGTAAGTGACGGGGAAAATTTTTGCATAAATTAGTGACTGCAGCCAAATCAGAAGGGAAATGATTAAAAATTTGTGCGGCATATACAGTTGAGAATAATTCACCTATAACAAGACCGCTGACGGCTATAGAAATGGATACGGTCTGTCCTTTTCGAATTAGAAAGAGGAAAAAAATATAAACGGATAAAATACGAGTACTTTGTTCTATAAGCTGTGAAATAGCAGGAATCTTAGTTTCCTTAAGCCCATAATAATAGCCACAGATACAACTGTGGATAGCACAGAAAGGGAAAGCATAGGACAAGATGATTAGCATATTTTTACAGCGGGAATCATGTAAAAGCCTATCGGCGATAAAGAATGCATTTTTTTGAATAAAGAAAGTACAAAAAAGGGAAAGGAAGAAAGCTACAGTTAATCCGGATAATAAAACCTCCCTGGCCTCATCGGACTTGCCAAGAGCTCGTTTACGGGCAACAGTACGAGAAAGAGCGGTTTCTATACCGGAGATGGAAAATGAGATGCAAAGTGCATATACAGGGAAAATAAGCTGATAGAGACCGATACCTTCTTCGCCGAAAACACGACTCAAAAAAATACGATAAAAGAATCCCATGAACCTGCTTAGAAAACCGGTTAATGTTAAAACAAAAGTTCCAAGAATAATTGATTGCTTTTTAGACATAGAAAACCTTATATAATCACAATTATAAAAAGAAAAAACTGTGATTTCAAAATGCTATTTCTATAAAATATTCAATTCCCTTCCTTGACAGAACAATAGAAAAATGATATTCTACCAATGGAAATTCCTAGCAGAATGATAGGGATTGAAATACTAGGAAATAAAATACTAGGAAATAAAACACTAGGAAATAGATGCACAAAAAGTCGGAAGGTGATAGATTGAAATTATCTACAAAAGGAAGATATGGACTGCGTGCGCTGATTGATCTGGCACAATATAGTGAGGAGGAGCCTGTTTCAATAACAAGCATTTCTAACAGACAGGGAATCTCAGAACGCTATCTGGAACAGCTTATGGCAAAGCTTAAGAAAGCAGAAATCGTAAAAAGTATACGAGGTGCCGGAGGCGGATATATATTGGGGAAAGATATGCATGAAATTTCAGTAGGAGATGTGTTAAGAGCATTGGAAGGAAGTTTAGATCCGGTAGAATGTTCAGGACTCAGTGCCGAAGAAGGATGTTCAGCCTCGGAAAATTGCGTTACCAAATATGTATGGCAGAAGATTAATGACAGTATCAATCAGACAGTAGACAGTATAATGTTAGATCAGCTTGTGGAAGAGAGCAGGCAGAAATGCTGTGATGCAGGCATGACACAGTCTGAGACATGTAAGAATTAGAATGAAAATTAAGACAAGATAATAGAACTGGCGGAGGAAATACAATGAGCAGATTAATTTACTTAGATAATGCAGCAACAACAAAAACTGCACCGGAAGTTGTAGAAGCAATGCTTCCATATTTTACAGAACATTATGGCAACCCATCCAGCATATATGGATTTGCTGCTGCAAACAAAGAAGTGATCACAAAGCAGAGAGAAACAATTGCAAATGCATTAGGTGCAAAGACAAATGAAATTTATTTCACAGCAGGCGGTTCAGAGTCTGATAACTGGGCACTGAAAGCAACAGCAGAAGCTTATGAAAAAAAAGGAAAACATATTATCACAAGCAAAATTGAACACCATGCGATTTTGCATACATGCGAATATCTTGAGAAGCATGGATATGAAGTGACATACCTTAATGTAGATGAGAATGGTATCGTGGATTTAGAAGAACTCAAAGCGGCAATCCGTCCGGATACAATTTTGATTTCAGTTATGTTTGCAAATAATGAGATTGGTACAATTCAGCCAATCAAAGAGATTGGTGAGATTGCACATGAACATGGAATCCTTTTCCATACAGATGCGGTTCAGGCATTTGGACAGGTTCCGATCAATGTAGATGAATGCCATATTGATATGCTTAGCGCAAGTGGACATAAGTTGAATGGACCAAAGGGAATCGGTTTCTTATATATTAGAACAGGTGTTAAAATCCGTTCGTTTGTTCATGGTGGTGCGCAGGAAAGAAAACGTCGTGCAGGTACAGAGAATGTTCCTGGAATCGTCGGAATTGGAACAGCAACAGAGCGTGCAATCAACACAATGAAAGAACGTACTGCAAAAGAAATAGAACTTAGAGATTATCTGATCGAAAGAATTGAAAATGAGATTCCGTATTGCCGTCTTAACGGAGATAGAAAAAAACGTTTGCCAAATAATGTGAATTTCAGTTTCCGTTTTGTAGAAGGGGAATCCCTTTTGATCATGCTTGATATGAAAGGAATCTGTGCTTCAAGTGGTTCAGCGTGTACATCAGGTTCGTTAGATCCATCCCATGTACTTTTAGCAATCGGACTGCCACATGAAATCGCACATGGTTCTTTGAGAATGACATTGAGTGAAGAAGTGTCAAAAGAAGATTTGAATTATGTAGTAGATAACTTAAAAGCGATTGTGGAGAACTTGAGAAAAATGTCTCCATTATATGAAGATTTTGTAAGAAAACAAAAATAAATAAGACATCGATGAAAGAAAACCAGGAGGAAATATAATATGTATTCAGAAAAAGTTATGGATCATTTTCAACATCCAAGAAATGTAGGGGAAATTGAAGACGCAAGTGGAGTAGGTACAGTAGGTAATGCGAAATGTGGAGATATCATGAGAATTTATCTTGATATTGATGAAAATCAGATTATCCGCGACGTGAAGTTTAAAACATTTGGATGCGGTGCTGCCGTTGCAACAAGCAGTATGGCAACAGAACTTGTAAAAGGTAAAAATATCCAGGAAGCAATGCAGATTACAAACAAAGCAGTAATGGAGGCTCTTGATGGACTTCCACCGGTAAAAGTACATTGCTCACTGCTTGCCGAAGAAGCAATCCATGCAGCACTCTGGGATTATGCAGAAAAAAATGGCATTAAGATTGAAGGACTTGAAAAACCAAAATCAGATATCCATGAAGGTGAAGAAGAGGAAGAAGAGGAATATTAATGAGCACAGTAGTAGTAGGAATGTCCGGTGGTGTAGATTCTTCTGTTGCAGCATATCTGTTGAAGGAACAAGGGTATGATGTAGTAGGAGTGACGATGCAGATCTGGCAGGATGAAGAACAGGCTGTACAAGAAGAAAATGGTGGATGCTGTGGGCTGAGTGCGGTAGAAGATGCACGACGCGTAGCAGCAAATTTGGGGATTCCGTATTATGTAATGAATTTCAAACAGGAATTCAAAGAAAATGTAATAGATTATTTTGTGGATGAATATCTTCATGGCAGAACTCCAAATCCATGTATTGCATGCAATCGATATGTAAAATGGGAGTCTTTACTGACAAGAAGTCTTTCAATCGGAGCAGATTATATTGCAACAGGACATTATGCAAGAATCGATCAGCTTGAGAATGGCAGATATGCAATTCGACGTTCTGCTACACTGGCCAAGGACCAGACATATGCATTATATAATCTGACACAGGAACAGTTAAAAAGAACTTTGATGCCGGTCGGTCAATATTCAAAAGATGAGATACGAGAGATAGCAGAGAAGATTGGATTACTGGTCGCAAATAAGCCGGACAGTCAGGATATATGTTTTGTGCCGGATGGAGACTATGCTGCTTATATAGAAGAAAATGCGGGTGTAACAATCCCGGAAGGTAATTTTGTAACATTAGATGGGAAGGTTTTAGGAAAACATAAAGGAATCATTCATTATACAGTAGGACAAAGAAAAGGACTTGGTCTGTCGTTAGGATATCCGGCTTTTGTGTTAGAGATTCGTCCGGAGACAAATGAGGTTGTAATTGGAACAAACGAAGATTCGATGACAACCACATTGAAAGCAAACAGGGTGAATTTCATGTCTGTTGAAGATTTGCCGGAACCAAAAAGAGTTTTCGCAAAAATCAGATATAATCATAAAGGTGCCTGGTGTACGGTAGAAAAAACAGGTGAGGATGAGATCACATGTACATTTGAAGAACCGCAAAGAGCAGTGACACCGGGACAGGCAGTTGTATTGTATGATGGAGAATATGTACTTGGAGGCGGAACAATCATATGATATTAAGCGACAGCCATATGCACACTATTTTTTCTACAGACAGTGATACGCCAGTTGAAAAAATGATAGAAGGTGCAATAGCAAAAGGATTAAGATCAATTTGCATCACAGATCATTTTGATAAAGATTTTCCTTCTGATACAGAATTTGGGAAAGACGCTTTTCAATTTGATTTGGATGAGTATATGCAGACTATGAAAAAAATTCAGAAAGAATATGAAGATAAGATACATATTCGAATTGGAATAGAGCTTGGATTGCAGACTCATTTGCAGGAATTCTATCAAAAACTGACACAACAGTATCCGTTTGATTTTGTAATTGGTTCTGTACATCTGGTAGATGGGAAAGATCCGTACTATAGAGAAGGGTTTGCTGAATTGTCGGACCGCGAATTATATAGAAAAGGATTTGAGAATACTTTAGAAAATCTGCAGCATGTAACGGCATTCGATGTGCTGGGGCATTTGGACTATGTAGTGCGTTATGGGACTTACAAGGAAAAAGAATATTCACAGACGGAGTTTGCCGATATTATTGATGAAATTCTAAAACGCGTTATTGAGCTTGGAAAAGGCATTGAGTTAAATACTGCAGGATGGAAATATGGACTTCCGTTTTGCAATCCGCATCCGGATGTATTGAAAAGATACCGGGAGCTTGGAGGAGAAATCATAACGATTGGAGCAGACGGACATAAGCCGGAACATATAGCATATGATTTCGGGAAAGTAAATGATGTCTTAAAGGCTTGTGGGTTTAAATATTATACAGAATTTGAAGAAAGAAAACCGATTTTTAAACAACTTACATAAAAAATGAACAAAATGGATTTAGGACTTGAATTTTTGTTCTTGTTTTAGTACAATAATCTCAGTTGATGAATCTTTAACAAAGTAATTGTGCTTTGTTAAATGGATATCACCATGATAGACTGTATTACAGTTGACAATTTATATAACTTTAGGAGGAATTAATCATGGCAGTAAAAGTAGCGATTAATGGTTTTGGACGTATTGGACGTCTTGCATTCAGACAGATGTTCGGAGCAGAGGGATTTGAAATTGTAGCAATCAACGATTTAACATCTCCAAGCATGCTTGCTCACCTGTTGAAATATGATTCAACACAGGGAAGATATGCACTGGCTGATAAAGTAGAAGCAGGAGAAGACTCTATCACAGTTGACGGAAAAGAAATCAAAATTTACGCAAAAGCTAACGCAGCTGAACTTCCATGGGGAGAGATTGGTGTTGACGTTGTTCTGGAGTGTACAGGATTCTACACATCTAAAGCAAAAGCTCAGGCTCATATCGATGCAGGTGCTAAACACGTTATTATTTCTGCACCAGCAGGAAATGATCTTCCTACAATCGTTTACAATGTAAACCACGAGCAGCTTACAAAAGATGATACAATCATCTCAGCAGCTTCTTGTACAACAAACTGTTTAGCTCCAATGGCTAAAGCATTGAATGATCTTGCAGAAGTTCAGTCTGGTATCATGTGCACAATCCATGCATATACAGGAGATCAGATGACTCTTGATGGACCACAGAGAAAAGGTGACCTCAGAAGATCTCGTGCAGCAGCAGTTAATATCGTACCTAACAGCACAGGTGCAGCAAAAGCAATCGGTCTGGTTATCCCAGAACTGAACGGAAAACTGATTGGTTCTGCTCAGCGTGTTCCTACTCCAACAGGATCAACAACAATCCTTACAGCAGTAGTTAAAGGTGAAGTTACAGTTGACCAGATCAACGAAGCTATGAAAGCAGCTTCTAACGAATCATTCGGATACAACACAGATCAGATCGTATCTAGCGATATCGTAGGAATGAAATTTGGTTCTCTGTTCGATGCTACACAGACAATGGCTCTTCCAACAGGTGATGGAAATACAGAGGTTCAGGTTGTATCTTGGTATGACAACGAGAACTCTTACACAAGCCAGATGGTAAGAACAATCAAACATTTCGGAACATTACTGTAAGCCGAAATCGGGAATATGAAACGGATGTATGTCCGGGAATAGACTCACAAAGGGTCCGGTCTTATTGGGACCGGACCCTTTTTAAATTTATAAGAAGCAATTTTCTATAAATTTAAAAATGCTTTATAAAAAAGGAGAATTACAACTATGCTTAACAAAAAATCAGTAGATGATATCAACGTAAAGGGCAAAAGAGTTCTTGTAAGATGCGACTTCAACGTTCCATTGATCGATGGAAAAATTACAGATGAAAACCGTCTTGTAGCAGCTCTTCCAACAATCAAAAAATTAGTTGCAGATGGAGGAAAGATTATTCTTTGTTCTCACCTTGGAAAACCAAAGGGAGAGCCAAAGCCAGAATTATCACTTGCTCCAGTAGCAGTTCGTTTATCTGAATTACTTGGACAGGAAGTAAAATTTGCTGCTGATCCAGAAGTAGTAGGACCAAACGCAAGAGCTGCAGTAGAAGCTATGAAAGATGGAGATATCATCCTTCTTGAGAATACTCGTTACAGAGCTGAAGAGACAAAGAATGGAGAGGCATTCAGCAAAGATCTTGCATCTCTGTGTGATGTATTCGTTAACGATGCATTCGGAACAGCTCATAGAGCACACTGCTCTAACGTTGGTGTAACACAGTTCGTTGATACAGCAGTTGTTGGATACTTAATGCAGAAAGAGATTGATTTCCTTGGTAATGCAGTAAACAATCCAGAAAGACCATTCGTAGCAATCCTTGGTGGTTCTAAAGTTTCAAGCAAAATCTCTGTAATCGAGAACTTACTTGACAAAGTAGATACATTGATCATCGGTGGTGGAATGTGCTTCACATTCAGCAAAGCTCAGGGCGGAAAAGTAGGAAACTCTCTTCTTGAAGAGGATTACTGCCAGTATGCATTGGATATGATCAAAAAAGCTGAAGAAAAAGGTGTAAAACTTCTTCTTCCTGTAGATGCAATCATTGCAGATGAATTCTCTAATGATGCAAATACAAAAGTAGTTCCTATGGGAGAGATTCCAGAAGGATGGATGGGACTTGATGTAGGTCCAGAGACAGCTAAGTTATATGCTGACGCTGTAAAAGATGCGAAGACAGTTGTATGGAACGGACCAATGGGATGTTTCGAGATGCCTAAATTCGCTACAGGAACAGAGACAGTTGCAAAAGCACTCGCTGATACTGATGCAGTTACAATCATTGGTGGTGGAGATTCTGCAGCAGCAGTTAACCAGCTTGGATATGGTGACAAGATGACACATATCTCAACAGGTGGTGGAGCTTCTCTGGAATTCCTTGAAGGAAAAGAATTACCAGGTGTTGCAGCAGCAAATGACCGTTAATTATCTGTTATTCAGAAAATGATTTTGAATAATAAAATTGTTTTAACAAAAAATAGATGAGGAGGCCAATAAAATGGCAAGAAAGAAAATTGTAGCAGGAAACTGGAAAATGAACAAAACTCCAAGTGAGGCAGTAGCACTTGTAGAAGAGTTAAAACCATTAGTAGCAAATGAAGAAGTTGATGTTGTATTCTGTGTACCAGCAATCGACATCGTTCCTGTTGTAGAAGCAACAAAAGGAACAAACATCCAGGTTGGTGCTGAGAACATGTATTTCGAAGAGAGCGGAGCTTACACAGGAGAGATTTCTCCAGCAATGCTTGTAGACGCAGGAGTAAAATATGTTGTTCTTGGACATTCTGAGAGAAGAGATTACTTCGGAGAGACAAACGAAGATGTAAATAAAAAAGTTCTTAAAGCATTTGAGCATGGTCTTACACCAATCATGTGCTGTGGAGAAACTCTTGAGCAGAGAGAACAGGGTGTTACAATGGACTTCATCCGCCAGCAGGTTAAAGTTGGATTCCAGAATGTAACAGCAGATCAGGCTAAAGAAGCAGTTATCGCTTACGAACCAATCTGGGCTATCGGAACAGGAAAAACAGCTACAACAGAGCAGGCTGAAGAAGTTTGTGCAGGAATTCGTGCTTGCATCGCTGAAGTATATGATGAAGCTACAGCTGAAGCAATCCGTATCCAGTACGGCGGATCTGTAAACGCTGGTAATGCTGCAGAGTTATTTGCTCAGGCAGATATCGATGGAGGTCTTGTTGGAGGAGCTTCCCTCAAAGCTGATTTTGGAAAAATTGTTAACTACAAATAATTAAAAAGCATTGGCGTGGGGAGTCGAACAGGCTCTCCACGATTGCTGTTACCCTAAAGATAGAAAGGAAACACATATAATGAGTAAAAAACCAACCGTATTGATGATTCTTGATGGATATGGATTGAATGATAAAGAAAAGGGCAATGCTGTTGCTGAAGGTAAAACTCCGGTTATGGACAAGCTTATGGCAGAGTATCCGTTTGTAAAAGGATATGCAAGTGGAATGGCTGTAGGACTTCCGGATGGACAGATGGGTAACTCAGAAGTAGGACACCTGAACATGGGAGCAGGAAGAATCGTATATCAGGATCTTACAAAGATCACAAAAGCAATCCAGGATGGAGATTTCTTTGAGAATAAAGCACTGCTTGCAGCTTGCGAGAATGTAAAAAACAATGATTCTGCACTGCATTTAATGGGATTGATGTCTGATGGTGGAGTACACAGCCACATTGAACATGTATTTGGACTTCTTGAACTCGCTAAAAAACAAGGCATTGAAAAAGTATATATACATTGCTTCCTTGATGGACGTGACACACCTCCGGCATCAGGAAAAGAATATGTAGAGCAGCTTGAAGCTAAGATGAAAGAACTTGGTGTTGGAGCAGTTGCAAGCGTATCTGGACGTTATTACGCAATGGATCGTGATAATCGTTGGGATCGTGTGGAAAAAGCTTACAATGCAATCGTTAAAGGAGAAGGCGAGACAGCTGAGTCTGCTACAGCAGGAATTCAGGCATCTTATGACAATGAAGTGACAGATGAATTTGTACTTCCAACAGTCATTGTAAAAGATGGTGCACCACTTGCAACAATCAAAGAAAATGATTCTGTTATCTTCTTTAACTTCCGTCCTGACAGAGCAAGAGAGATTACAAGAACTCTTTGCGATGATGAATTTACAGGATTCGAAAGAGGAGAAAGAGTAAAGACAACATTTGTTTGCTTTACAGAGTATGATGTTACAATCGAAAACAAACAGGTTGCATTTGTAAAAGATGAAATTACAAATACATTTGGAGAGTTCCTTGCAAAAAATAGTTTGAAACAGGCTCGTATTGCAGAAACAGAAAAATATGCACATGTAACATTCTTCTTTAATGGTGGAGTAGAAGAGCCAAATGAAGGAGAAGACAGAATTCTTGTAAAATCTCCAAAGGTAGCAACATATGATTTGAAACCTGAGATGAGTGCATACGAAGTGTGTGATAAATTAGTAGATGCAATCAAATCTGATAAGTATGATGTAATCATCATCAACTTTGCAAATCCAGATATGGTTGGACATACTGGTGTAGAAGATGCAGCAATCAAAGCGATTGAAGCTGTTGATGAGTGCGTTGGAAAAGCAGTAGATGCAATCAAAGAAGTAGATGGACAGATGTTTATTTGTGCAGACCACGGAAATGCAGAGCAGTTGATCGATGATGAAACTGGAGAGCCATTTACAGCTCACACAACAAATCCGGTTCCATTTATTCTTGTAAATGCAGACCCTGCATACAAATTAAGAGAAGGTGGATGCCTGGCAGATATCGCTCCTACATTAATCGAATTGATGGGAATGGAACAGCCAGCTGAGATGACAGGTAAATCTTTACTTGTAAAATAATTAATAGACAAAATTCAAGTTGAACGTCCGTGAGACTTGGCGCGTGATTCTGGTCAGCGAAGCTGATATATTCCTATCAGAATCACTGCGCATCCTCGCGGAGCGTTTATCTCCGACGGAGATAAAAAGGAGCAGAATTCTTATAATGGAATTCTACTCCTTATTTGTTGAGTATTAAAATATTTTCGGTCATGGCATCTTACTTTCTGTACATATATCCAGAAAAATTACCATTTATACATGCAAGTCCATTGACGATTGTCTCACGATTTTCTGAAAAATATTTTTTGATTGAAGAAACTACTTTATTTAATAATTCTCCCTGATAGTTTAAAAGTTCTTTTGACATTTCTGGTGTTAATACAAAATCAAACATAATATATCTCCTTTTCTTATCTTACATAATTGTTTTGGAAAATTTCTTTTCCCTTGCTACGTGTATTATAATAGCATTACTCAAACAAATTGTTTAGATAAGTTTTTGCGTAAAAAATAGGTCATTATTGACATTTGAAAGCCGAATAGGGACGGAGTTTTCCGGCTTTTCCATCAGAAAAGAGCCGGAAAACTCCGTCCCTATATGATTTTGAGCAGGAGCAGAAATAGTACAAGTAAAATACTAGGACGAACAATTTTAGCTCCACTTTTCATTACCATTCCTGCGCCAAGATAACCTCCGAGCATATTGCAAAGGGCAGCAGCAATTCCAAGAGGAATAAGTACCTGTCCATTTAAAAAGAATATGACTAAAGAAGTGATATTGGTTGTAATATTGATAACTTTTGCCTGTGCATTGGCTGTTTTAATACCAAGTTTAGCAAATACAGTAAAGGCGATAATTAAAAATGTACCGGTTCCCGGACCATAAAATCCATCATACATTCCAATTACAAATGCGGCAATGGAAGCAGTGAGATAAGTACGTTTATCAAGTGTAATAACATCATTTTCATTATCATGGAATAACTTTTTGTTTAGTACAAAAAACGCAGCAATCGGCAGAACGACAATCAGTACATGCATCATTATTTTTTCGGGAATGATCAGAGAAATATGTGCTCCGATGGCAGAGCCGATAATTGCCATAATAACGGATGGAACTGCTAATTTAAAGTTCACCAGTCCGTTTTTGATAAAGCGGGCAGTTGCGAGAGTGGTTCCGCAGGTTGATGAAAGTTTGTTGGTTGCAATCGCAGTATGAGTAGGAAGTCCGGCAATCAGATAGGCTGGAAGCGAGATCAGACCGCCACCGCCGCCGATTGCGTCAACCAATCCGGCGAGAAATAAAAACGGACAGACAATCAGAAACATAGAAAGCGTCGGTTCAATTGTAATAATGGTATTCATAAAAATTCTCCTTGTAGTAAAATAGATTCAGTGTCATAATCTGAATAGATGAACATGTCAAAGTATAGCATAAAGAATGATAAAGTGTAAATAGTAGTTAGTTTGAAGTGCTAGGCAGCTCAAAAATTTAAGATTTTTTGATAAAAACATATTGAATTAAAGAAATTTTATGTTTTTTTGAAAAAATTTGAAAAAAATTAAAAAAAGCTATTGCAAAAGTAGAAATGATATGGTAAGATAAATCTCGGTTCGGAGTTGATACGAACCGCGAGCGGATGTGGCGGAATGGCAGACGCACAAGACTCAAAATCTTGCGTAGGTGACTACGTGCGGGTTCAAGTCCCGCCATCCGCATAAAACCTGAGGACAGTGATTGTTCTCAGGTTTTTTGTTGTTATCTATATGAAAAAAAGGTCCAGTGGAGGGAGTGTAAAATAAAGTGTGTAAGTTACCGGTAACCAAAACTTACGCACTTTATTTTTATGTAAAAGTGCGATA
>CAKSAJ010000004.1 GCA_934435195.1 uncultured Schaedlerella sp. | reverse complement strand
AATAATGCAAAATCGGCGGTCTAATTTGACCGCCGATAAAAAATCAAAAAATTTACACACTTTGCTTGACAAACTCCCAGTGGACCTTTTTATTTTGCATATCTTTTTAAGAAATATCCAAATCAATCGGCTCATCCAGATGTTCAGAAACATATTTCCCATTTTTCTTCCGTTGTCGGACGCATTCGGTCAGAAGATATTCAATCTGACCATTTACAGAACGAAAATCATCTTCTGCCCAGGCTGCAATTGCGTCATACAATTTGTTGGAGAGGCGCAGAGGAACTTGTTTCTTTTTATTATCTTTTTCAGCCATAATTAGTACAGACTTCCGGAGTTAATAATTGGCTGGGTGTCATGGTTACCACACAGAACAACCAGTAGATTAGATACCATAGCAGCCTTACGTTCTTCATCCAGTTCTACAACATCTTTTTCATTTAATTGATTAAGAGCCATTTCAACCATTCCGACAGCACCATCAACAATCATTTTTCTTGCATCGATGATTGCAGAGGCCTGCTGACGTTGAAGCATAACAGCGGCAATTTCAGGGGCGTAAGCAAGATAAGTGATTCTTGCTTCAATAATCTCAAGACCTGCATCGGACACTTTATTTTGAATTTCTTCGCGGATTCTCGCAGCAACAATCTCACTGGAGCCACGCAGACTTCCTTCATCTGCCTGACCATCCCCTGTTGTATCTACATCAGGTGCAGTATCATATGGGTAGATGCGGACAATATTACGAAGCGCACCGTCACATTGCAGGGAAAGATATTCTTTATAATTATCTACATTGAAAACAGCTTTCGCTGTGTCCACTACGCGCCATGTGACAGCAATCCCGATTTCAATAGGATTTCCCAGACAGTCATTAATTTTCTGACGGGAATTATTGAGTGTCATAACCTTGAGAGAAATCTTTTTGCTTGAAGATTCTTCTGCTGTTCCGGTTGTAGAAATTCCTAAAATGTTAGAAAGATTTGCATTTTTCTTTGCATTATTATCAACATCACCACTCTGGCTTAATTTTGTTTTGGAAGCAGGATTTACACTTGTACAGAAAGGGTTCACAAAATAGAATCCAGCCTCTTTGAGTGTACCCACATAATTACCAAAAAGAGTAAGTACGAGAGCTTCTTGTGGTTTAAGGACTTTTAGACCGAGGAATGGAACCCATCCAATACTAAGCCAGATAATACTGATAATCAATACAATAATAGCAGGTGCAGTAACTGAAAATCCCATGGATATAGCAGAAAAAATACATCCGGCAATTGCAATCATATAAAGGAAAGAAAAAAGCAGAAGCATTCCCATTCCATTCTTTTTAGTTGATAATATTTTCTCATTCATGTTGACTCCTCCTTTGAAATAGAATGAAATTTATTTGATATCATTATGATATCACCTCTTGTGAAAAAGTCAATATACTAAAAATAATTGATATATAAAACCAATAGTCAATGGTATGGGATAGGAGTCTCTATAGTTGGCGGTATTTTTGAGGAGTACATCCTTTCAGCTCTTTAAATTTCCGAATAAAATAACTTACATTTTCAAATCCGCAGTCCAAACTGATCTCCAGCACGGTTTTGGTAGTATCTCGTAGCATTTCACAAGCCTGTTCGATACGGTATTGAATGAGGTATTTCATTGGCGGCATGCCGGTGATATCTTTGAAAAAACGGCATAGGTATTGGCTGTTACATTCTGCGATTTCAGCAAGATTATCCAAAGAAATATGTTCAGGATAATGCAATTCCATATAGGAAACAAGTTTTTTGTAGCGAGCAATTTTCTGGCGCTCACAGGATGAAAGTGTATCATTTTTCTGAAGAAAAAAATGATGCAAATACATCGTGCTCATTAATTCCAATAACTGCAATTTACAGGAGATATACCAATTCTCAGTTTGCAAGAGAGAATCATGCAAAATTTTTTGGATTCGCGGATAAAGCACAGGATAAAGAGTATCATTTGGGTGTAATACGTGAGGAAAAATATGATCATGATTTATAAATGGTTGCAAGACATCTGTCTGCAGTGTGTCTGGATATTGAAAAGCCAAAAGCTCTGGGTTGAAAATGAATACGTCGTGTATGGTGCCTTTTTTTAATCCGGTGATTTGATGTAAATCTCCACTGTTTAAAAAAGCAATATCACCTTCGCTTAATATATATTGTTCCAGATTGATTTCAAATTCATAACTTCCTCTGAGGATTAATATGATTTCTACTGTGTGATGCCAATGGCGCTCCACAAAGAAATGATTTGGATAAAATAAGTTGTTTCCTGATTCAAAGTGGAGCCCGATCATAGGATGCTTTTTGGTTCCGTGAGATGCATGTTCCTTTAAGGAAGTATCGAGATAAGTTTTATTATACATAAATCAAAGTCCTTTCGAATGTATCAATTAAATCTATATATCTATAAAAGTCAATATTGTGTCATAATTATAGCGAATATTGCAAGAAATATCAAATCTGTAACGATATAATGTGATTATAAAGCTGATATTTATAAGATGAAAATGAGTCGAAAATTACTTGTTAAATGAAGAAACGATCATTTATCAGACAAATGACGAAAATTAAATTCAGGGAGGAATCAAAATGAAGCGTTATGAATATGGAAATCCGTTTGATACAGAAGCAATCGTAGAGAAGGTTGATGCGACAAAAGGGAATCCGAAGTACGGAACTATTTCACAGAAAGAAGGATTTGCATTTACTTACATTATGGATGACGATGATATCGTTTATGGTCTTGGTGAGGCGAATCGAGGAATTAATAAGAGAGGTTACTGTTATATCAGTGATTGCGCAGATGACCCGGAACATACAGAAGATAAACGCTCTTTATATGCGGCACATAATTTTATTATTGTGAGCGGCAAGCAGACATTCGGAATGTTCTTTGATTATCCATCAACATTGACATTTGATATCGGATATACACGAATGGATACAATGAAAGTATCCTGTGAAAATGCGGATTTGAATCTGTATGTATTTGAAGGAGAAAATGCATACGATATTGTAAAACAGTTCCGTAAAGTAATCGGACGTAGTTATATTCCACCTAAATTTGCGTTTGGATTCGGACAGAGCAGATGGGGATATGAGACAAAAGAAGATTTTTGCAAAGTGGCAGACGGGTATCGAGACAATCATATTCCATTGGATATGATATATATGGATATTGATTATATGCAGGATTTTAAAGATTTTACATTAAATGAGGAAAACTTCAAAGATTTCCCGGGATTTGTACAGGAAATGAAAGATAAAAACATTCGCATGATACCGATTATTGATGCAGGTGTTAAAGTCGAAGATGGATATTCGATTTATGAAGAAGGTGTGGAAAAACAATACTTCTGTAAACGTGAAGACGGAAGTGATTTTGTGGCAGCAGTTTGGCCGGGAGATACACATTTCCCAGATGTATTGAATCCGGATGCAAGAAAATGGTTTGGAGACCAGTATCGTTTTTTGACGGAACAGGGAATTGAAGGTTTTTGGAACGATATGAATGAGCCGTCTATCTTCTACTCAAAAGAAGGGCTTGCCGAAGCAAAGGAGGTTGCAAGACGATTTGCAGATGATGAAGAAGGCAAGGTGAACTTGTGGGAAGTAGGTGGAAAATTATTTGGACTTGCAAATAATCATGAGGATTATCGTAGATTTTATCATCTTGTAAATGGAAAGAAAGTGCGTCATGACAAAGTGCATAATCTGTTTGGATATAATATGACCAGAGCAGCAGGAGAAGCATTTGAACGGATTGATCCTGACAAACGTTTTCTTATGTTTTCACGTTCTTCATATGTGGGCATGCATCGTTATGGTGGAATATGGACAGGTGATAACAAATCCTGGTGGTCACACATTTTATTAAATTTGAAAATGATGCCGTCTTTGAATATGTGTGGTTTCTTGTATACAGGAGCAGACCTCGGTGGATTTGGGGCAGATACAACAAGAGATTTGTTGTTACGCCATCTTGCATTAGGTGTCTTTACACCATTGATGCGTGATCATGCGGCAAAGGGTACGAGAGAGCAGGAATGTTATCAGTTTGAACAGATAGAAGATTTCCGTCATGTGATTGGTGTCAGATACCGTCTGATTCCATATTTGTACAGCGAATATATGAAAGCTGCATTGAATGACGATATGTATTTTAAACCACTGGCATTTGAATATCCAAAGGATAAGAGGGCTGTTCGTGTAGAAGATCAGTTAATGCTTGGAAATGAGATTATGATTGCACCGGTTTACGAACAGAATGCAAGAGGCCGTTATGTTTACCTTCCGGAGACAATGAAGTTTGTCAAGTTCTTACCAGACGGAACAATCATGGAAGAAATTTTAGAAAAAGGCGATCATTATGTTGAGATTGCGTTAAATGAAGTGCCATTATTTATCCGAAGTGGAAAATGCATTCCATTGGCAGAAGCAGTGGAATCGGTGGCAGAGCTGGATACAGAAAATTTGAAAATGATCGGATTTGAAGGCGCACAATATACACTGTATGAAGATGATGGAATTCATAAAGATTACGAGAATGTAGAAAATTATCGAAAACTAACAATGTAAAAGGGATACTAAAAAATCATAATAAAAATAAAAAAGGGATTGACATACTCAATCACTATGCTTATAATAAAAACAATTTAACAGAGTAAACCGTTGAAGCGGAGATAACAGCACATCGTGCATTCACAGAGAGTCCGGGAAGGTGAGAGCCGGGTAAAACGCAGAGTGTTAAATGGACCGCAGAGGGCATACGGGAAAGAATCATTTGATTCAAGTATGGTATGACGTGAAGACATACGTTAGTTGTCGGAGATATGTTAGTATCTTGCTAAGTGCACCGAAAGAATTAGAAGTAAGTAGATAATAAAATTTGTTATATTCGACAGATAAGATTTTTTCAGTGAATCAAGGTGGCACCGCGAATTAGAATTTTAATCCGCCCTTGACAGTATATACAGATAGAATGTGTATGCTGTCAAGGGCGGATTTTCTTGTAGGAAGGAGTTTATATGAATACTTATCCAGATTTACAGATAATCAAACAATACGCAGAAACCGGAACGTACAGAACAATTCCGGTCAGCATTGAGATGTACTCAGACATGTATACACCAATCGGTGTTCTCAGAGTGCTGAAAAAAGTAAGTGACCATTGTTATATGTTTGAAAGCGCAGAGGATGCAAAGCAATGGGGCAGATATAGTTTTCTTGGGTTTGAACCAACGATGGAAATCAGTTGCAGAAATGGAAAGATTCGAATAAAAAATGGAGCTGTGACAGAAGCACAGACGAATCATCCGGGAAAATATATTCGTGAAGTGATAGAGAAGCATAAAGCTCCACAAATCGAAGGATTGCCTACATTTACAGGAGGTCTGGTCGGATATTTTTCATATGACTATATCAAATATGTAGAGCCGACTTTGAATCTGGATGCACAGGATGATGCACATTTCCGTGATATGGATTTGATGTTATTTGACCAGGTTATTGCATTTGACCATTTGCAGCAGAAAATTATTTTAATCGTAAATATGCTACTGACAGAAGAGGACGGAAATGTAAAGTCCAAAGAAGCGTTAAATATGGCATATGAAGAGGCAAAACAACGACTTGTCAAAATAAAAGAACTGATTGAAGCCTGTGATTATGCACCACATGTTCCGCTTAAGCTAAAGAGTGAATTTACACCTCGATTTTCGAAAGAAAAATATTGCGAAATGGTAGAAAAAGCAAAGCATTATATTTATGAGGGGGATATCTTCCAGGTAGTTCTTGCCAATCGTTTAAAGGCAAAGATAGAAGGAAGTATTTTGGATGTGTACCGGGTACTTCGAACGACAAACCCGTCACCATATATGTTTTATTTCTCAAGCAATGACATCGAGATTGCAGGAGCATCTCCGGAGACACTTGCTAAATTAGAGGGCGGCACGTTACATACATTTCCATTGGCAGGGACAAGAAAAAGAGGCAACACCTACGAAGAAGACCAGGTATTGGAGAAAGAACTTCTTGCAGATGAGAAAGAACTTGCAGAACACAACATGCTTGTAGATTTAGGAAGAAATGACATAGGAAAAATCAGTCGGATTGGAACGGTGGAAGTGGAGAAATATATGCAGATTGAACGATTCTCGCATGTAATGCATATCGGTTCAACCGTGAAAGGACAGATTCGAGAAGACAAAGATTTCGTAGACACAATCGATGCCATCCTTCCGGCAGGAACGTTGTCCGGGGCTCCAAAGATTCGGGCATGCGAGATTATCAATGAATTGGAGGATTGCAAGAGAGGTATTTACGGAGGTGCAGTCGGATATATTGATTTTACAGGAAATGTAGATACGTGTATTGCAATCCGCATGGCATATGCAAAAGAAAATGTAGTTTATGTGTGCTCCGGCGCAGGAATTGTTGCAGACAGCATTCCGGAAAATGAATATCAGGAATGTATCAACAAAGCAAAAGCAGTGACAAAGGCAATCGAGCAGGCCGGAAAGGGGATGGAAGCATGATCTTACTAATTGATAATTACGACAGTTTTTCATATAACTTGTATCAGCTGATTGGTTCGGAAAATCCAGATATCAAGGTGATTCGAAATGACGAGAAAACAATCGAAGAAATCCGGGAAATGTCCCCAGACTATATTGTGTTATCTCCGGGACCTGGAAAGCCAAAAGATGCAGGATGCTGTATTGATGTTGTGAAAACATTTGCCGGAGAAATCCCAATTCTTGGGGTGTGTCTTGGACATCAGGCGATTTGTGAAGCGTTCGGGGCGACCGTATCTTATGCAAAAGAATTGATGCATGGAAAAACTTCGCTGGCAAAAATAGATACGAAAAGCAAAATATTTCAGGATATGCCGCAACAGATTCCGGTTGCAAGATACCATTCACTGGCGGCAAGAAAAGAAACATTGCCGGAGGAACTTCTGATCACGGCACAGACGGAAGATGGAGAAGTGATGGCAGTGGAACATAAAAGTTATCCTGTTTATGGGTTACAGTTTCATCCGGAATCTATCCTGACACCGGATGGAAAACAGATGATACATAATTTTTTGAAGAAATAGAAAGAGAGGGATACGACATGATCCGAGAAGCAATTATGAAACTGGCAAAAAAAGAAAACCTGACGTATGACGAGGCATATACTGTAATGGATGAAATTATGGGAGGGGAAGCGAGTGATGTGCAAAAAAGTGCTTATCTGACGGCACTTAGCATGAAAGGTGAGACAATTGATGAAATTACAGCATCTGCAGCAGCGATGCGGGCACATTGCGTCAAGTTACTTCACAATGTAGATGCATTGGAAATCGTTGGAACCGGTGGTGACGGAGCAAATTCATTTAACATTTCAACAACATCTTCCATCGTGATAGCAGCAGCCGGGGTTCCGGTTGCAAAACACGGGAATCGTGCAGCATCAAGTAAATGCGGAGCCGCAGATGTGCTGGAAGCTCTTGGAGTTAAGATAACAATTCCACCAGAGAAAAGTGCAGAGCTTCTGGAAAAAATTAACATTTGCTTTCTCTTTGCACAAAATTACCACATTGCAATGAAATATGTTGCACCAATCCGAAAAGAATTGGGAATCAGAACTATTTTCAATATTTTAGGACCGCTTGCAAATCCGGCAGGAGCGAATATGCAGGTGATGGGAGTATATGAAGAAGCATTGGTAGAACCTCTTGCAAGAGTGCTTGAAAATCTCGGAGTGAAAAATGCATTGGTTGTATATGGACAAGATCAGCTGGATGAAATTTCAAGCTGTGCTCCGACAACAGTTTGTGAAGTGAAAAATGGAGAGTTCAAAACATATGTGATCAAACCGGAAGATTTTGGATTCAAAAGTGCAGATAAATCGGAACTGGTAGGCGGAACCCCGGAAGAAAATGCAGTGATTACGAGAAATATTTTGAACGGGGAAGAGAAAGGAGCAAAGAGGACAGCGGTATTAATGAATTCAGGGGCTGCACTTTATGTGGCAGGAAAGGCCCAGAGTATTGCAGATGGAATTCAGCTGGCGGCAGAATTGATTGACAGCAAAAAAGCACTTGCAAAACTGGAAGAGTTTATAAAGTGTTCGAATGAGGAGTAGTCAGGATGATATTGGATGAAATTGCAGCAAAAACAAGGGAGAGAATTGAAAAAAGAAAACAGGAGATTACACCGGAAACAATAAAAGCACAGGCAGAGAAAATCGCAGAGAAGGAAAAACAACAAGGGGGATTTTCATTTTCCTTTGAACAGGCATTGAAAAAGAATGGAATTTCATTTATCTGTGAAGTGAAAAAAGCTTCTCCATCCAAAGGTGTGATCGCAGAAGATTTCCCATATCTGGCAATCGCAAAGGAGTATGAAGCGGCTGGAGCTTCGGCCCTGTCTGTGTTGACAGAACCATACTATTTTATGGGAAGTGATACATATCTCAAAGAAATCGCAAATCAAGTACAGATACCGGTTTTGAGAAAAGATTTTACAGTTGATGAGTATATGATATATGAAGCAAAAGTGCTGGGAGCTTCGGCGGTACTGCTCATTTGTGCAATCCTCTCGGACGAAGAGTTGAAACGATATGCTAAGATTGCACAAGAACTTGGCTTGTTGGCACTTGTTGAGGCACACACGGAAGAGGAAGTGCAGCGTGCTCTGAACAGTGGAGCGAGAATTATCGGTGTGAACAACAGAGATTTGAAAACATTTACCGTAGATATTCATACAAGTGAACGGCTTCGAAGACAGGTTCCGCAAGATATCGTGTATGTATCAGAGAGTGGAATTAAGACACCGGAAGATATCAGACGACTTCGTGAAAATGGAACGGATGCGGTGCTGATCGGCGAGACATTTATGCGGAGCGAAGATAAGAAAACAGCACTTAGCTGGCTGGCAGGTGAGGTTGAATGAAAATAAAATTATGTGGGCTTAAAAGAATAGAAGATATCGAGGCTGTCAATGAGGCAAAGCCAGATTATATTGGATTTATTTTCGTAAAAAAGAGCCGTAGATATGTTTCACCAGAAACGGCAGAGCAACTGAAACAACAGTTGGATCACGAGATAGAGGCAGTCGGAGTATTTGTAAATGAGGATATAAATAAGATAATCGAACAGACGAAAAAGCAGGTGATCGATGTAATCCAGCTTCATGGAGAAGAAGATATTACATATGTGAAAAATCTGAAGAAAGCGGTTAGTGTGCCGATTATAAAAGCAATTTCAATGACAAAACCGGATGCCGGGCAACAGATTCGTATGTGGGAAATATCAGATGTTGATTACTTACTGTTGGACAGTGGAAATGGCGGGACAGGAGAGCAATTTAATTATAAATTATTGCAAGAAATTGGAAATTTGAAAAAGCCATATTTTCTTGCAGGAGGTTTACATCCGGAAAACCTGGAAAATGCAGTTCAACAGCTGCAGAACAATCAGCCTTATGCACTGGATTTGAGCAGTGGTATCGAGACAAATGGAATAAAAGATATGGATAAGATAAAAAAAGCAGTGGAAGCTGCAAGAAGAATATAGTGACAGTAAACAACGAGGAGGAACTTAAAATGTCGAAAGGAAGATTTGGACAATTTGGCGGTCAGTACATTACTGAAACACTGATGAACGAATTGATTAATTTGGAAAAACAGTATGAATTTTATAAAAATGATCCGCAGTTTAATGCAGAGCTAAATCAGTTGTTAAAGGAGTATGCGAATCGTCCGTCACTTTTATATTATGCAGACAAAATGACAAAGGATTTAGGCGGAGCAAAGATTTATTTAAAAAGAGAAGATTTAAACCATACAGGCTCTCACAAAATCAACAATGTTTTGGGGCAGGTATTAATGGCAAAGAAAATGGGAAAAACACGTGTGATCGCAGAGACCGGTGCCGGACAGCATGGTGTGGCAACAGCTACGGCAGCAGCACTTCTTGGATTGGAATGTGAAGTGTTTATGGGAAAAGAAGATACCGACAGACAGGCGTTAAATGTATATCGTATGGAACTGCTCGGAGCAAAAGTACATGCAGTTACGAGTGGAACACAGACTTTGAAAGATGCGGTAAATGAGACAATGCGAGAATGGTCTTGTCGTGTAAATGACACACATTATGTACTCGGTTCAGTGATGGGACCGCATCCATTTCCAACTATTGTGCGTGATTTTCAGAGTGTGATCAGTAAGGAAGCAAGAGAACAGATACTTAACGCAGAGGGAAAACTTCCATCAGCAGTACTTGCATGTGTCGGCGGCGGAAGTAATGCGATGGGAATGTTCTATAATTTTATCAATGATAAAGAGGTAAAGCTTATCGGATGTGAGGCAGCAGGCCATGGAATTGATACAGATAAACATGCGGCAACGATCGCAAAAGGAACACTTGGTGTATTTCATGGGATGAAATCCTATTTCTGTCAGGATGAATATGGTCAGATCGCACCGGTTTACTCAATCTCGGCAGGTTTGGATTATCCGGGAATCGGGCCGGAACATGCATACTTACATGACAGCGGACGTGCCCAATATGTTCCAATTACCGATGATGAAGCGGTAGAAGCATTTGAATATCTGGCAAAGACAGAAGGAATCATCTGTGCGATCGAGAGTGCACATGCAGTGGCGCAGGCAATGAAGATCGCACCACAGATGGGGAAAGATGAAAGTATAATCATCTGTCTTTCAGGACGCGGAGACAAGGATGTAGCAGCAATTGCAAGATACAGAGGAGTGGAGATTTATGAGTAATTTAAAACAAGTATTTGAAAATGGAAAAGCATTTATCGCATTTTTGACAGCGGGTGACCCATACGCAGATAAAACAGTAGATTATATTCTTGCGATGGAAGAAGCGGGAGCAGATCTGGTGGAGATCGGCATTCCGTTTTCAGATCCAACAGCAGAAGGTATTGTGATCCAGGAGGCAAGTATTCGTGCATTGCGTGCAGGAATGACAACAGATAAGGCTTTTGGGATTGTGGAGAAAGTAAGAGAAAAAAGTCAGATTCCATTAGTGTTTATGACGTATTTAAATCCGGTATTTCATTATGGATATGAGAAATTCTTTGCGCGTTGCGAGCAGCTTGGAATTAGCGGAATTATTATTCCGGACATGCCATATGAGGAAAAAGGAGAGCTGGATGAGATTGCCAAGAGTCATGGAGTGGATGTGATTTCAATGATCGCGCCGACTTCAAGACAACGAATCCAGATGATTGCAAAAGAAGCAAGAGGCTTTATTTATGTCGTATCATCTATGGGAGTGACCGGGGTACGTACAAACATTGAGACAGATATTGATGCCATTGTCGCATCCATACGCGAAGTGACAGATGTTCCGGCAGCAGTAGGGTTTGGAATCAGTACGCCAGAACAAGCAGTGAAAATGGCGTCGGCATCTGACGGTGCTATCGTTGGAAGTGCAATTGTAAAGATAATTGAAAAATATGGTGACAAGGCAGATGAAGCAGTTAGAGAATATGTGAAGAGCATGAAAGATGCATTGAAAACATTAGAATAGGAGGCTATATCAGAGGTGAGATGACTCCCACCTCTGATATAGCCTCCGGCAGGATTGCAGAGATGCGCAGAAGAAGTATGTCATGCATTGCATGACGCGCATCTCGCAGCAAGAATGCAGAGGCATTCTTGAAAAAAGGTGCAACAAATGAAAGAAAATATTTGTTGCACCTTAAATGATCCGTCAGAATTAAAAAAGTGTTGTCAGGTCTGTGATGTCTTTGATTCTTGTCTTTGCATCAGGAACATCACCAAATCCATATTCTGCAAAAATGAAAGGAACATCAGCTTCTTTGCATGCATCGGCATCGCCCTGCGTGTCACCGACATAAACAACATCTTTCAGGTTGTTACGTTCCATTAAGGTACGGATCGTTTTGCCTTTGGATGTGTGTGTCTGACCAAAACAAAGCGTATCTGTCACGTATTTATCCAGACCGGAAGTAGAAAGCATAACTTCTATATAACCACAGGCGCAGTTGCTGACAATGAAAAGTTTGTGCTTTTTGGAAAGCTTTTGAAATGTTTCTACAACTCCATCGAATACAGGACAAGGCTCTTTTGCGAGCAGTTGATTTTCATATTCAAAGCATAAATCTCCGAGGTGAGTGCGTTCTTTTAAAGGAAGCATAGGAAAAACAATGTCACAGATTTCATTCATTGTTTTGCCAAAGATTCTGTTTAGAAGCGGTGCATCAACGATTAAATCAAGGTCCGAGTTTTCCTGAATTGCGTTTGTCCATGCCTTTGCGACAGCATCTGTTGAGTTCCAAAGTGTTCCGTCTACATCAAAAATAATTCCATCCATTTATAAGAGTCTCCTTTTATTGTAGTAAAATAATCGTTGCGGGTCACAGGTACTGTGAACAGTAACAAATAATCTAAATTTATGGATTGCAGTCACAAGAGTAAAAGACTGCAATTATTACGCAATATAATATAGCAGAAGGACTAAAAATCTTCAAGTTTTAGAGTACTTTCTGTTAGAACTTCCCCTTTAAAAACAAGCGGATTTAGTGTATACTCATAAAAGCGAAAGAATTGCCTTTTTGAATTGAAAAGGCCATTGAATGGAGAAGATGATATGCGTGAAAAAATTGTTTTGATAGATGGACACAGTATTTTGAACAGAGCATTTTACGGTGTTCCGGATTTGACAAATGCGGAAGGACTGCATACCAATGCGATATATGGATTTTTGAATATTTTGTTTAAAATATTGGATGAAGAACAGCCGGAATATCTTACTGTTACATTTGATGTACATGCGCCGACATTTCGCCATGAGATGTATTCGGAGTATAAAGGTACAAGAAAACCAATGGCAGAAGAACTAAGACAACAGGTTCCTGTTATTAAAGAAGTACTGCAGGCAATGAATATTGCAACGATCGAGAAAGCAGGATTAGAGGCAGATGATCTGCTTGGAACGATATCACATTCCTGTGAAGAGAAAGGGATGGATGTGGCAATTATCTCAGGGGACAGGGATACTTTGCAGCTGGCAACAGAACATGTCAAAATCAGGATTCCAAAGACGAAGCAGGGACGTACAGAGATAGAGGATTACTTTGCTTCGGATGTAAAGGAAAAATATGGCGTGACTCCAACCGAATTTATTGATGTAAAGGCATTGATGGGAGATACTGCGGATAATATCCCCGGAGTGCCGGGAATCGGAGAGAAGACTGCAACAAAGATTATTGTAGAATATGGGAATATTGAAAATGCACACGAACATGTGTCAGAGTTAAAACCGCCAAGAGCAAGCAAAAATCTGGATGAATTCTGGGATCAGGCCGTACTGAGTAAAACACTTGCTACAATTGATATCCATGCAGATGTGCCATTTGATCTGGAGGCTGCCAGACATGGCAATATGTATACAAAGGAAGCACATGATTATTTCCAGAGATTACAGTTTAAAAATCTTCTCGGACGATTTGATGTAGAGGCAGATTCGAATGATGTAGAAGAATATTTTAAAGAAATCACAGAAAAAGCAGAGATTGAACGGGTATTTGCGGAAGCAATGAAGGCAAAGCTTGTCGGAGTCGGAATTTCAGAAGATGCGGGAAATGTTCTGCCGTTATTTGCACATGAGTCCGGATATGGAAGAATTTCCTTAGCTTATGATAGAGAAAAAATTTACACTATTCCGGCGGACATGGAAGTGAATATGGATTATCTGTTTGGAAAGCTTACAGAGCTTGCAAAGAGGGCAGACACATTTGCATTATGCAATCTGAAAAAATATTTATCATTGATTTCTGTGGAAAAAGAAGAACATTGTTTTGATCCGATTTTGGCAGCATATTTGCTGAATCCTTTGAAAAATGATTATGATTTTGAAGACATTGCCAGAGAACAGTTAAATTTGATAATTGATGAAAAAGCAGATGAAAAAACAAAATCCTGTTATGAAGCGTACACAGCATTTGCATCCGTAGAAATATTAAAGAAAAAGCTCAATGAGACAAAGATGAAAAAATTGTTTGATGAGATTGAGATGCCATTATTATTTACCTTGTATGATATGGAGCATGCAGGGGTGAAAATAGAGGCAGACGCTTTGAAAACTTATGGCGAGCAGCTCGGAAGTAAAATTGTAGAGCTTGAAAAGAACATTTATGACAAAGCAGGAGAAGTGTTTAATATTAATTCACCGAAACAGTTGGGTGTGATTTTGTTTGAAAAAATGGGACTGCCGAACGGGAAGAAAACAAAGACCGGATATTCAACAGCAGCAGATGTACTAGATAAACTGGCACCGGATTATCCAATCGTATCAGAGATTTTAGAATATCGTCAGCTTACAAAGCTGAAATCTACTTATGCAGACGGACTTGCAGGTTTTATTCAGACAGATGGAAGAATACATGGAACCTTTAATCAGACGATCACTGCCACAGGACGTATCAGCAGTACAGAACCGAACCTGCAGAATATTCCAATCAGGACAGAACTTGGACGATTGCTTCGAAAGGTGTTTGTTCCGGAAGAAGGATATGTTTTTGTAGATGCGGATTATTCTCAGATTGAATTGCGTATATTGGCACATTGTTCAGGGGATGAACAGTTGATCCAGGCATACCGAGAGGCAAGAGACATTCACAGGATCACGGCATCCCAGGTATTCCATATTCCATTTGATGAAGTGACAGATTTGCAGAGAAGAAATGCAAAGGCTGTAAACTTTGGAATCGTATATGGAATCAGCTCATTTGGTTTAAGTCAGGATTTGAGTATTACAAGAAAAGAAGCAGCACAATATATAGAGAATTATTTTCAAACTTATCCGGGAATCAAGACATTTTTGGATGAATCTGTGGAAAATGCGAAAGAATATGGATATGCAGTGACATTATATGGAAGAAGACGACCTGTACCGGAGTTGAAATCAAGCAACTTTATGCAGAGAAATTTTGGAGAACGAGTAGCCATGAACGCACCGATCCAGGGAACCGCTGCCGATATTATGAAAATAGCAATGCTCGGAGTAAACAGAGAATTAAAGAATCGCAATATGAAATCCAGATTGATCTTGCAGGTGCATGATGAATTGTTGATCGAAGCATATCAGGATGAAGTAGAAGAAGTGCAGACAATTTTAAAAGACCAGATGGAGCATGCGGCAGAACTAAAAGTGCCTTTGATCGTAGATATGCACAGCGGAAACAACTGGTATGAAGCAAAATAACAGAGGAACAATATCAAAGCCGATATAGATATGCAATATAATTGCGGAGTATGAAATGAAAGTAATAGGAATTACAGGAGGAGTTGGCTCGGGCAAGAGTCAGGTTCTTGGATATTTGGAAAAAACATATAAGGCAAAAGTTTGTCAGCTTGATGAGGTGGCAAAAGAATTACAAAAAAGCGGGAAACCTTGTTTTCAAAAAATCGTAGAAACATTTGGAGAACAGGTGGTAGGAGAAGACGGTGAGCTGAATCGACCTGTTTTAAGCAGTATTGTGTTTCAAGATGCGGATAAGCTGGAAATGTTAAATGAAATTGTGCATCCACAGGTGAAGGTGGAAGTGAACCATCAGATTATCGAGGAACAGGAAAAAAATACACCACTGTTTGTGATTGAGTCGGCCCTGCTGCCGGAGTCGGGATATGAAGATGTCTGTGAGGAAATGTGGTATATTTATACGAAAGAAGCTGTTCGCAGAGAAAGATTAAAAGCATCCCGCGGTTATAGTGATGAGCGTATTACAAGGATGATCGCATCACAAAATTCAGAAGAGATGTTTCGAAAAGCATGTACCTATGTGATCGATAACAGTGGGAATTTTAAAGATACAGAAAAGCAGATAGGAGAAATATTATGAGGATGTGCAGCATTGCCAGCGGAAGCAGCGGCAACTGTATTTATGTAGGAAGCGATGATACGCATTTGCTTGTAGATACAGGCATTAGCAAAAAGCGTATTGAGGAAGGATTAAAAGAACTGGATGTGAAGGGAGAGGAACTGGATGGGATTCTTGTGACACATGAACATTCAGATCACATTCAGGGCCTGGGGGTATTTAGTCGTAAATATGCGATACCGATTTATGCAACGCCGGGAACAATCCGGGGGATTGAAAAATCTTCCAGTCTTGGAAAGATGCCGGAAGGGCTATTGCATCCAATCGAGACAGATAAGATGTTTCAGTTGGGAGATATCGATATCCATCCATTTCAGATTTCTCATGATGCAAATGAACCGTGCGGATATCGGATGGAGAATGCAGGAAAAGCAGTTGCGGTTGCGACAGATCTTGGAACATATGATGATTACATCGTAAAAAAACTAAAAAATCTGGATGCAGTTTTGCTGGAAGCAAACCATGATATACATATGCTGGAAGTAGGCGGATATCCTTACTCATTAAAGAGGAGAATTCTTGGGGATAAAGGTCATTTATCAAATGAATTGTCAGGTCAGTTACTTTGTGATATACTACATGATAATTTGAAGCATATTATGCTGGGACATTTGAGCAAAGAGAATAATTATGCAAGACTTGCATATGAAACAGTGAAGCTGGAAGTGACACTGGCGGATAATGCTTACAAAGGAGAAGACCTGGATATGTGGGTCGCTAAGCGCGATTCGGTATCTGATATCATAGAGGTCTAGCCTGAGATATTCAGGTATGCGTACCGGATATGATTTCCGGTACAGACAGAAATATAATATGGAATAATGTACATCTTGAGACAATTAGGAGGAGAAAATCATGAAGAAATGTATCGTAACTGTAGTGGGAAAAGACACCGTAGGAATTATCGCAAAGGTATGTACATACTTGGCAGACAATCAGATCAATATTCTGGACATTTCTCAGACAATCGTACAGGGATATTTTAACATGATGATGGTTGTTGACGCAGCAAATATGAAAAAAGATTTTGCAGTAGTTTGTGATGAACTGGAAGCTCTTGGAACAGAGATTGGTGTAGCAATCCGCTGTCAGAGAGAAGAAATCTTCGAAAAGATGCATAGACTGTAAGAGGTATCATACAGACATACAGAAACAAGATCAAAAAAACGAATATGTGAGGAAATAACGCTATGATTAATATGTATGAAGTATCTGAGACAAATAAGATGATCGAACAGGAGAATCTGGATGTCAGAACAATCACACTTGGAATCAGCCTATTAGATTGTATTGATTCTAACCTGGATGAATTGAACCGTAAGATTTATGAGAAAATCACAACAGTGGCAAAGGATCTGGTTTCAACAGGTCAGGATATTGAAAAAGAATTTGGAATCCCAATTGTCAATAAAAGAATTTCTATTACACCTATTTCTTTAATCGGAAGTGCCGCATGTAAGACACCGGAGGATTATGTGACAATAGCCAAAACATTGGATAAAGCAGCAAAAGAAGTAGGAGTTAACTTTATCGGTGGATATTCAGCACTTGTGTCAAAGGGCATGACAAAAAGCGAGGAAAATCTGATCCGTTCAATTCCACAGGCACTTGCACAGACAGAGAGAATCTGTAGTTCAGTGAATGTGGGTTCAACAAAAACAGGAATTAACATGGATGCAGTACGTCTTTGCGGAGAGATTGTGAAAGCAACAGCAGAGGCAACAGCAGATAATGATTCCCTTGGATGTGCAAAATTAGTTGTATTTTGTAATGCACCGGATGACAACCCATTTATGGCAGGTGCATTCTTAGGAGTAACAGAAGCAGATGCAGTGATCAATGTCGGTGTCAGTGGTCCTGGAGTTGTAAAGAAAGCGTTAGAAAAGGTTCGCGGAAAAGGATTTGAAGAACTTTGCGAGACGATCAAGAAGACTGCATTTAAGGTTACCAGAGTAGGACAGCTTGTTGCAGGAGAAGCTTCAAAGCGTATGGGTATTCCATTTGGTATTATTGATTTATCTCTTGCACCTACTCCGGCAGTTGGAGATAGTGTGGCTGAGATTTTGGAAGAAATCGGATTGGAAAGAGTTGGAGCTCCGGGAACGACAGCAGCGCTTGCTATGCTTAATGATCAGGTGAAGAAGGGCGGAGTTATGGCTTCTTCTTATGTTGGCGGACTTAGTGGAGCATTCATTCCTGTCAGTGAAGATCAGGGAATGATTGATGCAGTAAATGCAGGTTCGCTTACATTGGAAAAACTTGAGGCAATGACATGTGTATGCTCTGTTGGACTGGATATGATTGCAATCCCTGGAAAAACAAGTGCAAGCACAATCTCAGGTATGATTGCAGATGAGATGGCAATCGGTATGGTCAATCAGAAAACAACAGCAGTACGTCTGATTCCGGTCATTGGTAAAGATGTAGGAGATGTAGCAGAGTTTGGTGGATTACTTGGTTATGCACCAATCATGCCAATCAACGAATTTGGATGCGAGGCATTTATCAGTCGCGAGGGAAGAATCCCAGCGCCAATTCATAGCTTTAAGAACTAATAAAGAAGTTTATTCTGTGTGAAAAGACATTTGTCGGGCACAGGTTGGAAAACGAATAGGGGAACTAATTAAAGATGAGTAAAATTGCAATAGTAACAGACAGTAATAGTGGAATTACACAGGCGATGGGGAAAGAATTGGGAGTATATGTTGTTCCAATGCCATTCTATATTAATGAGGAATTGTTTTTTGAAGATATCTCACTCTCACAGGAGGAATTCTATCAGAAATTAGGAGAAGATGCGGAGATATCTACTTCGCAGCCATCTCCTGGAGATGTGATGGATCTGTGGGAAAAATTGCTTGAAGAATACGATGAGATTGTACATATCCCGATGTCGAGTGGGCTAAGCAGCACTTGTGAAAATGCAATTTCTTTGTCTATGGAATACGATGGAAAAGTACAGGTTGTAAACAATCAGCGCATTTCAGTGACACAAGAGCAGTCAGTCAAGGATGCATTGGCATTGCGTGATGCAGGTAAATCGGCAAGCGAGATCAAAGAAATTCTTGAAAAAGAAAAGTTTGAGTCAACAATTTATATTACTGTAGATACTTTAAAATATCTAAAAAAAGGTGGAAGAATCACAGCAGCAGCTGCAGCGCTTGGAACAGTGTTAAATCTGAAACCGGTATTGACGATCCAAGGTGATAAGTTAGACGCATTTTCAAAAGTGCGTGGATTGAAAGCTGCAAAACGTACAATGCTAAAAGCAATTGAACATGACATTGAAGAGCGATTTAAAGGAAAAGAAGATCAATTGATTCTTGGTATGGCGTATACAGGAGATGAAGAAGCAGCACAGGAATGGAAAGAAGAAATCCAGAAAAAATTTCCACAGTATGAACTGACAAGTGCACCATTGTCATTGAGCGTGGCATGTCATATCGGACCTGGTTCGCTTGCAATAACATGTACGAAGAAAGTAAGCTTGTAAAATCAAAAAGAGTATATACGATAATAAGAAAGCTATTGTTTGAGGAAATTCAAACAATAGCTTTTTGAATTTATGAAAAATTATAATTTTAAAATGCCATGGTTATATTCATTTTTAAATGGAGTCCGGAATTTCTCGGTAATTACAGAATTATACAAGTTTGAAGCTAAAATATCTTGATTTAGCATATGTTGGCCGGTTTCTGAAAGCTTGTCTTGCTTGTATAGCTTTGTTAACAAAGGGAGTGTTCCGGTTTTAGAAATCGCAGAAATTACTTTTTCACTATCTTTTCTGAAGCCAAGCAAATGTGCATAGTAATGATATCCATCAGTTAGATAAGTTTCTTGTTCCTTCTTTTTTAGACCGAGCATAATATGCAATAGTGCACGATTGATTCTCGTCTGTGTTACTTCTTTCGTTTTTAACAATTCACAGAATTGACGATAATCAAAAAAGTTATTCAGATTTGCATAAATACGATTAGCCAATTCTTCGGAAACATCCGCATATCGAATGAGCTTTTCAGGAGTTTTGTTTAACAGCTTATATTTTAGAAGAAGTGAAAAATCCTGTTCTGAGATTGGATAAAGAACCTGATGGTTTTCTTCTAATAATTTAAAACAAGATGATGGCACCTGTTTTGCTAATTCACCTGAGATGCCGGAAAAACGTGTGTGTCCGCTTCGGTGAAGACCTTCTGATGCAGCACAAAAGGAGTCTGAATACGCAAAAAGCGAACGGATTGCAGAAGCAGAGCTGTATGTTGTACGCAGTGTCCGGTCATGGTAATGAGAATCCTGTCGTTTGATTGTGCAAGGTGTGATGTTGCTGTTTAAACGTCGGAGTGCTTTTAAGTATTCTACACCAAGAATGTTATTCGGATCGTTTAATAAAAAAGAAGAATCGGCAGTTTTCATAATTGTGCCAAGAGCTTCTTGTCTTGCAGCAGGAAAGGAAAGTCCGCTTCGCAGAGCTTCTTGTAAAAGTTGTTTGTATTCGGTCGGCTCTTCGCATAAAATATCAGCAATTGCCTGAAGTCCCTGTAAATCATTGCACTCACTTCCGAAACAAAGATAATCAACGATTCCAAGCTTGTCTAATAAGGATACCGCCCCGAGGGCAAATAGCTCCGCACTGCCGGTAGAATAGCAGACGGGAAGCTCAAAGACAGCGGCAGCTCCGCAGTTCAATGCCATCTCTGCCCGCAAACGTTTTGGCATAATGGCAGGCATGCCTCTTTGTACATAGTCCCCACTCATAACAACGATGGCGGCATCCGCACCGGTTATTTTTTTTGCCTGTTCAATATGATATTTGTGTCCATTGTGAAAAGGGTTGTATTCTGTGATTAATCCTACGATTTTCATGTTTTTAACATTTTACTCCTTGTATATGTTATTACAAACTATTATACTATATAAAGATGTCTGATGAAAGAGGTTGGATGCAATGGAAGAATTAAATAGTGAGATATTATTAGAATTATTAGATGCAAGAGAATTTAAGAAGTTAAAAGAAAAGTTGGAAAACATGCATCCTGTCGATATCGTTGAAGTAATGGAAGAAGTGGGAGAACGTCAGCGGGTTCTGATGTTCCGTTTGCTTGCAAAGGAAGAGGCGGCAGAAGTATTTACAGACATGAACAGTGACATGCGTGAAGATCTGATTAACGCATTGACCGATTCAGAGCTGGAAGAAGTCATGGAAGAGATGTATGTGGATGATACGGTTGATGTCGTAGAAGAGATGCCGGCGAATGTAGTTGATCGTCTTTTGAAGGCAACCGATGAAGAGACACGAAAGAAGATCAATGCACTTTTACAGTATCCCGAAGACAGTGCGGGAAGCATTATGAATATTGATTATATCAGTCTGCGAAAAGAAATGACCGTAGAAGAGGCTATTTTAAAAATTCGTCAGGTTGGTATTAATAAAGAAACGATTTATACCTGCTATGTGACGGAGAAGAAAAAGCTGATCGGTTCGGTTGATGTAAAAGATCTTCTGACAGTAGGAGAATCCAGACTGATTGAAGAAATTATGGATGAGAATGTATTGTGTGCAAGGACACTCGATGATCAGGAAAAGGTGGCAGCCATGATTGAAAAATATGGTCTGGTAGCCATTCCGATCATCGATCATGAGAATTGTCTGGTTGGAATTGTAACAGTAGATGATGCGATGACGGTATTGCAGGATGAAGCAACAGAAGATATCAGTATTATGGCCGGTGTCACACCGAATGAAGATTCTTATTTTGGCACATCTGTTTTTCAACATGCAAAGAATAGGGCACTTTGGCTGATGCTGTTGATGTTGTCTGCAACGGTCAGTGGAGAAATACTGGCTCATTACGAGTCGGCGATGGCGGTTATGCCAATTTTGATCACATTTATTCCAATGCTGATGGGAACAAGCGGTAACTGTGGCTCTCAGAGTTCAACAATGGTGATTCGTGGGATTGCTGTCGGAGAAATTGAATTTAAAGAGTTTTTCAAAGTTGTATTTAAGGAAATCCGAATTGCTATATTGGTAGGATTGATGCTGGCAGTTGTAAATGGAATCCGAGTTTATATTATGTATGATCAGGATATAATGCTTGCAATTGCGATTGGAATTACGATGATCGCGATTGTTTGTATGGCAAAGTGTATAGGATGTACATTGCCTTTATTTGCAAAGAAGATAGGACTTGATCCGGCATTGATGGCAGCACCATTGATTTCAACGATTATGGATACCTGTACAATTTTGATGTATTTTGCGATTATTACAGCATTTTTTAAATTATAAAAATAAGAGTAAATGGAGTGGTTTGAAAAATAACCGCTTCTTTTTTTGTTGGTTTTAAAAATTGAAAAATACAATTGTTCCTAAAAAAGTACAAGATAGATAAAAAAATAACGAAAAAAAGGCATATTGTACTAAAAAATGCACATAGAATCCCCTTGTTTCCCTAAAATCTTTGAGGTATAATGGGGGCAGTGAGAAAAATGAAAGGTGGCTTTAAATCATGGGATTTATTGATGAAATCAAAGCAAGAGCAAAATCTGATATTAAAACAATTGTTCTTCCAGAGACAGAAGACGAAAGAACTTACAAAGCAGCAGAGGCAGTTTTAAAAGAAGGAACAGCAAAACTGATTCTCGTTGGTAGTAAAGAACAGATTGAGAAGGTTGGCGCTGGATATGATCTTACAGGAGCTCAGATTGTAGATCCTGCTACAAATGATAAGACAGAAGCATACATAGCAAAATTAGTCGAATTAAGACAGAAAAAAGGTATGACAGAAGAACAGGCAAGAGAATTGCTGTTAAATAACTATTTATATTATGGCGTAATGATGGTAAAAATGGGAGACGCTGACGGAATGGTATCAGGAGCATGCCATTCAACAGCAGACACACTTCGTCCATGCCTGCAGATCTTAAAGACAAAACCAGGTACAAAACTGGTTTCAGCATTCTTCGTAATGGTAGTTCCGGATTGTGATATGGGAGCAAACGGAACATTTATCTTTGGAGATTCAGGACTTGAACAGAATCCGGATCCAGAGAAACTTGCAAATATTGCATTATCTTCAGCAGAATCATTCAAGCTGTTAACAGGTGAAGAGCCAGTCGTTGCTATGCTTTCACATTCTACAAAAGGAAGTGCAAAACATGCAGACGTAGACAAAGTTGTAGAGGCAACAAGAATTGCAAAAGAATTGAATCCAAATGTACGTCTGGATGGAGAATTACAGCTTGATGCAGCAATTGTACCTTCAGTAGGAGAGTCTAAAGCACCAGGAAGCCCGGTTGCAGGACATGCAAATGTTTTGATTTTCCCAGATCTTGATGCAGGAAATATCGGATACAAACTTGTTCAGAGACTTGCTAAAGCAGAAGCTTATGGTCCACTGACACAGGGAATTGCAGCACCGGTTAACGATTTGTCTCGTGGATGCAGTGCAGAAGATATTGAAGGCGTTATCGCTATTACAGCTGTACAGGCTCAAGCATAAGGAGGATATTATGAACGTATTAGTAATCAACTGTGGAAGTTCATCTTTGAAATTCCAGTTAATCAACTCTGACACAGAGGCAGTTCTTGCAAAAGGACTTTGCGAAAGAATCGGAATCGACGGAAGACTGACATATCAGCCAGCCGGCGGAGAAAAAGAAAAAACAGATCTTGCAATGCCTACACATGAAGAAGCAATCCAGTATGTGATCAATGCATTGACAAACGAGAAAACAGGAGTTGTTAAGAGCCTGGATGAAATCGGAGCAGTAGGACATCGTGTTGTACATGGTGGAGAAAAATTTGCGTCATCTGCAATTATTACAGAAGAGATGAAAAAAGCAGTAGAAGAGTGTAACGAACTTGCACCACTTCACAACCCTGCAAACCTGATCGGTATCGCAGCATGCGAGAAACTGATGCCAGGAACACCGATGGTAGGAGTATTTGATACAGCTTTCCATCAGACAATGCCACAGAAAGCATATATGTATGGACTTCCATATGAGTACTATGAGAAATACAAAGTAAGACGTTATGGTTTCCACGGAACAAGCCACAGCTTCGTATCTAAGAGAGCAGCTGAGATTCTTGGAGTTCCATATGATCAGACAAAGACAATCGTGTGCCACCTTGGAAACGGATCAAGTGTATCAGCTGTTTTGAATGGTAAATCAATCGATACATCTATGGGTCTCACTCCTTTGGAAGGTCTTGTAATGGGAACACGTTCAGGAGATATCGATCCAGCTATCTTAGAGTTTATCGCTAAGAAAGAAAATCTTGACATTGATGGATTGATGGATGTTGTAAATAAAAAATCAGGTGTTTACGGATTATCAGGAAACCTTTCAAGTGACTTCCGTGATCTGTGGGATGCTGCAGATGCAGGAAATGAAAAAGCTAAAGTTGCTCTGGAAGTATTTGCTTATCGTGTTGCAAAATACGTTGGAGCATACGTAGCAGCAATGAACGGTGTAGATAATATCGTATTTACAGCAGGTATCGGAGAGAACGACCACGGCGTTCGTGAATTGGTTCTTGGATATCTTGGATATCTTGGTATTGAGATTGATGAGGAAGCTAACAATACAAGAGGTCAGGAAATCATGATTTCTAAACCAGGTTCAAAAGTTAATGTATTGGTAATTCCTACAAACGAAGAGCTTGCAATCGCAAGAGAGACAGTTGCATTGTTGAAATAATTTCAAATCCAATCAGGGACGGAGAAAAGTGACTTTTTAAAGCCACTTTTCCCCGTCCCTGTTGTTGCCGTGCATACGACAAAAGGTTTGGTGGATCTTTTTAGTTTTGATGTGATTGATGTGGGACTGAACAGTAGTCCCGAGTTTCTCTTTTTGAAAAAATCAAAAACTTCAAAAAAATAAAAAAATGATTGACAAATACTTTTTACATGATATAATAGTCTTTGTGTGAATAGGAGTAGAACTATGCTGTTAAACCTATCAGACGTGTTATCAGACCGTCATCAAACGATTAATGAGACCGTACAACTGGATATGGAAGAGTTTCAGACAAGAACAGGAACTTATTCTATCATTCAAAAAGATCCGGTGATGATTACAGTTTCACATATGAAGAAGCGAGAGTATCGGATTCAGGCGAAGTCAAAGATTTGTGTTTTGATTCCGTGTGACCGTTGTCTGGAAGATGTGGAGCAGGAGATTGTGCTGGATGTGGAGAAACATGTCGATCTTGCGCAATCTGATGCGGAACTGGAAGAAGGATTCGATGAATCAAACTATATTGACGGATATTATCTTGACGTGGACAAAATGCTCTATAACGAGATACTAATAGGATGGCCGACGAAAGTTCTTTGCAGGGAAGACTGTAAGGGCATTTGTAACGTTTGTGGTCAGAACCTAAATAAGGGTACTTGTGACTGTGAAGACACGAGTCTTGATCCAAGAATGTCAGTTGTCCGTGATCTGTTTAAGAATTTTAAGGAGGTGTAACCTATGTCTATCTGTCCAAAGAATAAATCTTCTAAAGCAAGAAGAGATAAGAGAAGAGCTAACTGGAAAATGAGCGCTCCAAACCTTGTTAAATGCAGCAAGTGTGGAGAACTTATGATGCCTCACAGAGTATGTAAGGCTTGTGGTAGCTACAACAAAAAAGAAATCATTTCTGTTGACTAATTAGAAATGGGTAATGGCAAGGATTTGAGTAACATCAAGTCCTTGTTTTTTTTTCGTTTTTTTGATAGAATTATAGACAGTTATGTAAGGAGGAAAAAATATGTCCGAGACTACAGTAGTTGCTCTTGATGCAATGGGTGGAGATAATGCACCGCAGGAGATTGTAAAGGGAGCAGTAAATGCAATAAAACAGCGAAAAGACATAAAAGTTCTGCTGGTTGGAAAAGAAGAGATATTGAAAGAGACTTTGAAAGCATATGAATATCCAAAAGAGCAGTTGGAGATTGTCAATGCTACGGAAGAAATCGAGATGGCAGAGTCGCCGGTTCTTGCAATTAGAAGGAAGAAAGACTCATCCATGTCGGTTGCGATGAAACTGGTACATGATAAAAAGGCTGATGCAGTGGTATCAGCAGGTAATTCTGGAGCAGTTCTTGTCGGTGGGCAGATATTGGTAGGCAAGATAAAAGGAGTAGAGCGTACACCTTTGGCACCATTGATCCCGACTGCAAAGGGAGTATCATTATTGATTGATTGCGGAGCCAATGTAGATGCAAGACCTTCGCATCTTGTTCAATTTGCTAAGATGGGTTCTATTTATATGGAACATGTTATCGGAAAGAAGAATCCAACAGTAGGTATCGTGAATATCGGTGCAGAAGAAGAAAAAGGGAATGCTTTGGTAAAAGAGACATTTCCGCTTTTAAAAGCATGCAAAGACATTAACTTTATCGGCAGTGTGGAGGCAAGGGATATTCCATCCGGAGCAGCAGATGTCATTGTATGTGAAGCTTTTGTTGGAAATGTTATCTTAAAGCTTTATGAAGGTGTTGCAGGCACTTTATTAAGTGAAGTGAAGAAAGGTATGATGTCAACTTTAAAAAGCAAGATTGGCGGGCTGCTTGTGAAACCGGCATTAAAGACAACACTCAAGTCATTTGATGCAACTGCATATGGCGGAGCACCGATGTTAGGCCTGAAAGGTCTGGTTGTAAAAACACATGGAAGTTCAAAGGCAACAGAAGTTTGTAATTCTATCATTCAGTGTGTGACATTTAAGGAACAGGCAATCAGTGCTAAGATAGAGGAAGCAATTCAGTTGGAAAAAGAACAGGAAGAAACAAAAAAAGAAGATTAAAAGAAGTCAAGGAGAGGATTAAGACGATGGAATTTGAAAAAATACAGAAAATCATTGCAGAAGAGATGAATTTAAAGGTAGAAGATGTAAAACCGGAAAGCAGATTTGTTGAGGATTTAGCAGCAGATTCTTTGGATGTGATTCAGATCGTGTTGAAATTAGAAGAGGAATTTGATATTGAGATTCCGGATGATGCAGTAGAGCAGATTTCAACAGTGCAGGATGCAGTAGATCAGATTAAAAGCAAAAAGAATGCATAAGTAATCAATACAAAGATATAGAAAAGCCCGTAAGGGGCTTTTCTGCTTTTAAATAACGAACTTGAGGTTACAATAAGGAGAAATCAATGGAAGATAAATTAAAAGAATTAGAGAAACGAATCGGTTATAAATTTCAGGATTTTTCTCTGTTAAAACATGCTTTGATGCATAGCTCTTATACAAATGAAAAGCATTTGCCAAAATATCAGTGTAATGAAAGACTGGAATTTTTAGGAGATGCAGTTTTGGAGCTGGTATCCAGTGAGTTTTTATTTTTGGAAAATCCAAAGGAACCGGAAGGAAAACTGACAAAAACGAGAGCAAGTATGGTATGTGAGCCATCGCTGGCATTTTGTGCGAGAGATATTGAACTTGGAAGTTATCTCCTGCTTGGAAAAGGAGAAGAAGCGACAGGCGGCAGAACACGCGAATCTGTTACTTCGGATGCAATGGAAGCGTTGATCGGAGCTATTTATCTGGACGGTGGTTTTGCTAATGCAAAAGAGTTTATTCACAAATTTATTTTATCTGATTTAGAGAATAAAAAGCTCTTTTTTGATAGCAAGACTATTTTGCAGGAAATCGTACAGGCAGATATTAACAAGCCAATTACGTACCAGTTATTGAAAGAAGAAGGACCGGACCATAATAAGGCATTTTATGTAGAAGTATTTATCGGTGATGTGGATTATGGAACCGGAAAAGGACGTACAAAAAAAGCAGCGGAGCAGCAGGCTGCATATCAGGCAATTCTGGCACTGAAAAAGAAATAATAGAACAGGTGATATATGTATTTAAAAAGCATTGAAGTACAAGGGTTTAAGTCATTTGCGAACAAGATAAAATTTGATTTTCACGAAGGAATCACGGGAATTGTAGGACCGAACGGAAGTGGAAAAAGTAATGTTGCAGATGCAGTCAGATGGGTTTTGGGTGAGCAGAGAGCAAAACAGCTTCGAGGCGGTTCGATGCAGGATGTAATTTTTTCGGGAACAGAGAATCGTAAACCGCTTAGTTATGCCTCGGTTGCAATTACGCTTAATAATGAAGACCATAAACTCCCGGTTGATTATGAAGAGGTCACAGTAACGAGAAAATTATATCGTTCTGGGGAGAGTGAATATCTGATCAATGGGGCATCGTGCCGTTTGAAGGATATTAATGAGATGTTCTATGATACAGGTATCGGTAAAGAAGGATACTCTATTATCGGACAGGGACAGATTGATAAGATATTGAGCGGTAAGCCGGAAGAACGTCGAGAACTGTTTGACGAAGCTGCCGGAATCGTAAAATTTAAACGTCGTAAGAATCTGTCATTAAAAAAACTGGAAGAGGAAAGAATGAATCTGACTCGTGTTAATGATATTCTTTCCGAGCTTGAAAAGCAGATTGGTCCATTGGAACGTCAGTCTCAGACTGCGAGAGAATATTTGAAGAAAAAAGAAGCTCTGAAAACATTGGATATCAATATGTTCCTTCTGGAGACAGAACGCATTAAAGAGCAATTGAGTCAGATTGAAGGACAGTTAAAAATTGCAGAGGAAGAACTGGAACAGGCTGAAGGCAATTACGAAAAAATGAAGGCTGAATACGAGTCCGTTGAAGAGCAGGTTGATATCATTGATGCGGCATTGGAAACGTCAAAAACACAATTAAATGAAACGAATTTATTGAAGCAGCAGCTTGAAGGGCAGATCAATGTCCTGAAGGAGCAAATCAATACAGTCCGTATGAACGATGAACACTATGAAAATCGTTTGAATACGATCTTCAAAGAAATTGAGTCCAGACAAGAACAAAAGGAAGCTCTGGAGAGTGAACGTCATAAGATCCGTCAGGAATTACAGCAAGAGTCTGTTCAAAACAACGATGCACAGCAGAAATTGACAGATATTCAGACAAAGATTGCCCGCGCGACAGATGAGATTGAGCAGCATAAACAGGAAATCATGGAGCTTTTGAATAATCGAGCATCTACAAAAGCACAGATTCAGCATTTTACAACAACAAAAAGCCAGATTACAACAAGAAGAGCTTCTTTGAATAAAGTAATCCTTGAAATCGCAAGTCAGGGAGCACAGAAGAATGCAGTACTTTCGGATTATGCAGAACAAAGAAAGAAGGTTCAAGCAGAGATAGCAGGCTATAATCATGCGATGCAAGAGCAGGAAGAGCAGATTTTAGCTTATCAAAATGAAATATCAAAAGTAGAGCAGGAATTACGAACAGAGCAGTCAAATTATCACAGAGAAGTTTCCAGATTGGAATCTTTGAAGAATATGACAGAGCGTTATGATGGATATGGAAACAGTATCAAGCGAGTGATGAACAATCGGGATCATGAACCGGGATTGCTGGGTGTGGTAGCAGATATCGTCAAAGTGGATAAGGAATATGAGATTGCTGTTGAGACTGCACTTGGCGGAAGTATACAGAATATCGTAACAGATAATGAAGAAACTGCAAAACGGATGATTCAATTCTTGAAGAAAAATAAATTCGGAAGAGCAACATTTCTCCCATTGACAAGTATGCATGGAGGAAATGGAATCCGAAACGAAGAAGCTTTGAGAGAACCGGGTGTGATAGGACTGGCAAATACGCTTGTCCATGTTGAGAAAAAATATCAGGTTCTTGCAGATCAGCTGCTCGGAAAAACAATTGTGGTAGATCATATCGACCATGGAATTGCGATTGCGAGAAAATACAGACAGTCGCTTCGCCTTGTGACATTGGAAGGAGATTTGATCAATCCGGGTGGTTCTATGACGGGTGGTGCATTTAAAAATTCAAGTAACCTCTTAAGCAGGCGCCGTGAGATTGAAGAATTTGAAAAGCATGTTGTTGTGATAAAAGACAAGATTCAGGAAATGGAAGAATCGGTGGCTGGAATAAAACAGAAGCGTGCAGCATGTTACGAAAAGATTGATTCTTTGAAGCAGAATGTTCAGGAAGCATCTGTAGTTGAAAATACACTTAAGATGAATATGGAACAGGTGCAGGAAAATCAGAGAGAGTTATTCCAAAGACAACAGCGTTATCAGTCAGAATTGGGTGATATTGAAAAAGAACTGGAAGAAATCCGTGATAACGAAGAATCTATCCAGCTGGAATTAGAGACATCTGAAAATCTGGAAAAAGAGCTGAATGAGAAAATAGATATGATGCAGCAGACTTTAGAGGCCGATAAGGTAAAAGAAAGTGAACAGCAGCATCTTTCAGAAAAAGTGCATCTTAATTTTGCGGGATTGGAGCAAAAAGAAGCATTTGTACAGGAAAATATCAATCGTATTCAGGAAGAGATAAAACAGTTTGAAGAGGAACTGGAAGAATTGAAACTGAATAAAGGAAATGCAGTTGAAGAAATTCAGGCAAAAGAAAAAGAGATTTCAGATTTGCAGAGAACGATTGAAGAATCAAAAGATTTATTTGAGGAAATCCAGAAAGAAATTGAAGAAAAAACAAAACAGAGAGAAGAACTGAGCAGTAAAAATAAAAGCTTTTTGGAAAAAAGAGAAGCATTGTCAAAACATATGTCAGATCTTGATAAAGAGTGTTTCCGCCTGAATAGTCGAAAAGAGTCATATGAAGAGGCTTCTGATAAACAGATCAATTATATGTGGGAGGAATATGAGCTGACATATAATCATGCATTGGAGCTTCGTGACGAGAATATGACAGATCTGGCTTATATGAAACAGGCAATCCAAGGGTTGAAGAATGAGATTAAAAATCTTGGAAATGTAAATGTCAATGCGATTGAAGAATATAAGAGTGTGTCAGAGCGATATGAATTTTTGAAAACGCAGCATGATGATCTGGTAGAGGCGGAAGCATCTCTTGTAAAAATTATAGAAGAACTTGATATAGCAATGAGGCAACAGTTCCAGGAGCAGTTTGCACGTATCAGGTCAGAATTTGACAGTGTATTTAAACAGCTTTTTGGAGGTGGAAAAGGTACATTGGAACTTATGGAAGATGAAGATGTACTTGAAGCCGGAATCCGAATCATTGCGCAGCCTCCTGGCAAAAAATTACAGAATATGATGCAGCTATCAGGTGGAGAGAAAGCATTGACTGCGATTTCATTATTATTTGCGATCCAGAATTTGAAGCCTTCACCGTTTTGTCTTCTGGATGAGATTGAGGCCGCACTTGATGACAGCAACGTAGACCGATATGCACAATATTTACATAAGCTGACAAAACATACACAGTTTATTGTAATTACGCATCGACGAGGAACAATGGCGGCGGCAGACCGCCTGTATGGTATTACAATGCAGGAGAAAGGTATTTCTACATTGGTTTCTGTTGATTTGGTAGAGGAGCAATTAGAAAAAGAAAGAAAAGCATAATTGCAGGCGGATAAGCAATTATTAAAGGAGAGAAAAAATGGGAGAGAAAAAAGGTTTTTTTAGCAGACTGGTATCCGGGCTGACAAAAACAAGAGATAATATTGTGTCCGGAATGGACAGCATTTTTCATGGGTTTTCTCATATTGATGATGATTTCTATGAGGAATTAGAAGAAACATTGATCATGGGAGACCTCGGTGTGCACACAACAATGGAGATTATAGAAGATCTCAAAGAGAAGGTAAAAGAACAGCACATCAAAGAACCAATCGAATGTAGAGAATTATTGATCGATAGCATAAAAAAACAGATGGACGTAGGAGAGACAGCATATGAATTTGAAAACCGCCAGTCTGTAGTATTTGTGATTGGAGTCAATGGAGTAGGTAAAACTACGACGATTGGAAAACTGGCAGGAAAATTCCATGCACAGGGGAAGAAAGTAATCCTTGGTGCGGCAGATACATTCCGTGCTGCAGCAGGAGAACAGCTTAAAGAATGGGCAAATCGTGCACAGGTAGAGATGATTGGCGGACAGGAAGGGTCTGATCCGGCAGCAGTTGTATATGATGCAGTAGCAGCGGCAAAAGCAAGAAAAGCAGATATTTTGCTCTGCGATACAGCAGGTCGTCTTCATAATAAAAAGAATCTGATGGAAGAATTGAAAAAAATCAATCGCGTGATAGATAGAGAATACCCGGATGCGTATCGTGAGACACTCGTTGTTTTGGATGCTACAACAGGGCAAAACGCACTGGCTCAGGCAAAAGAGTTTAATGAAGTTACAGATATTACAGGCGTTGTATTAACGAAGATGGACGGAACAGCAAAAGGCGGAATAGCAGTTGCGATTCAGTCAGAGCTTGGTATTCCGGTAAAATATATCGGCGTTGGAGAGTCGATTGATGATTTACAGAAATTTAATGCAGATGAATTTGTAAATGCATTGTTTTATACAAATGACAAAAAAGAATATGCAGAAGATGAAGAGTAACAACGAATAAACATACATTTTTTTGCATATTATATAAAAAATAATTGACATCGAACTCGAGAGTTCTTATGATATAACATAAGAAACGGATAAAGTTTTTTGGAAAAAGCTGAAATAGAAGTCAAAACACAAAGAAAAAAGGTGAGCAGGATGAATGAATTAACATTAGAGAAGTTCGAGGAAGCGAGTGAAATAGTTACACGAGTTACAAACCCGACAAAATTGATAAAGAGTGATTATTTAAGCCAGCAGACGGGGGCAAAGGTATATTTAAAACCAGAAAATATGCAACATACAGGAGCGTACAAGTTACGTGGGGCTTATTATAAGATCAGTACATTGTCAGAAGAAGAACGTGCGAAAGGGCTGATCACAGCATCTGCCGGAAACCATGCACAGGGAGTAGCATATGCAGCAAAGGCATATGGATGTAAGGCAACAATCGTTATGCCTACAGTAACACCGCTTATCAAGGTGAATCGTACAAAGAGCTATGGTGCAGAAGTAATTCTTCACGGAGATGTATATGATGATGCATGTGCGTATGCATATAAACTCGCAGAAGAACATGGATATACATTTGTACATCCATTTGATGATCTGGACGTTGCAACCGGACAGGGAACAATTGCAATGGAGATCATTCAGGAACTGCCTACTGTAGATTATATTCTTGCACCGATCGGTGGAGGCGGATTGATCACGGGTGTATCAACACTTGCGAAGATGCTCAATCCAAAGATTAAAGTCATTGGTGTAGAACCAGCCGGAGCTGCCAGTATGACAGCAGCATTAAAAGCCGGAGAAGTGGTAGAACTTGACAGTGCGAATACCATTGCAGATGGTACAGCAGTAAAAGCAGTAGGACATCAGAATCTGCCATATGTACGAGAGAATGTAGATGAAGTATTGCTGGTAGAAGATGATGAGTTGATCGGTGCATTTTTGGATATCGTAGAAAATCACAAGATGATCGTAGAAAATTCCGGTCTTTTGAGTGTTGCAGCATTGAAACAGCTGGATTGCAAAGGCAAAAAGGTTGTATGTATCTTAAGCGGTGGTAACATGGATGTGATTACAATGTCATCCATCGTACAGCATGGATTGATCCAGAGAGATCGTATTTTCTCAGTATCTGTATTACTTCCGGATAAGCCGGGTGAGTTGCAGAGAGTTGCATCTGTTATCGCAGGTCAGAAAGGTAATATTATCAAACTTGAGCACAATCAGTTTGTAAGTACAAATAGAAATGCGGCAGTAGAGCTTAGAATTACGATGGAAGCATTTGGAACAGAGCATAAACATCAGATACTTGCAGCACTTGAAGAAAATGGATTGAAGCCAAAAACAATCAGTGCAAAATTGTATTAGTGACAATAAAAGCAAAAAAAGAAAAGGCCCGAAAACCTTTTCTTTTTTTGTTTTTATCGTTTGATATTGTGTTTTTCTAATAAAGCATGGATTCTGTCTGTTGGGTTCAATACTTTACCGATTGTAACATCATGGTTCAATGAATCAATGATCAATGCCAGGAATTTACTCATATCTGCAGTTACGAAATATGGCTTTTCATTTACAACAGATGGCAGATAAGTTAAGTTTGTTGTGATTACTTTGTTGATATAGCCTTTTTCATAATAATCATCAAATTTATCAAATCCTTCTGTGAACAGACCAAATGTTGTACATACAAATACACGTCCGGCACCACGTTCTTTTAATTTCTTTGCAACATCAAGCATACTTTCTCCGGAAGAAATCATATCGTCTACGATGATGACATCTTTTCCTGTTACATCATCTCCCAAAAATTCGTGGGCAACGATTGGATTCTTACCATTTACAATAGTAGAGTAGTCACGACGTTTATAAAACATACCCATATCTACGCCAAGGACATTTGAAAAGTATACGGCACGATGCATAGCACCTTCGTCCGGGCTGATGATCATCAGATGTTCTTTGTCGACAATAAGATCAGGAACTGCTTTGAAAAGTGCTTTCATAAACTGATACGGAGGATCAAAACTATCGAATCCGCTCAAAGGAATCGCATTCTGTACTCGTGGGTCATGTGCATCAAAAGTGATGATGTTTTCAACACCCATTGCAGTTAATTCTTCTAATGCAAGTGCACAATCCAGAGATTCTCTCTTTGTACGTTTGTGCTGACGGCTTTCGTAAAGGAATGGCATGATAACGTTGATACGATGTGCCTTTCCGGTTGCGGCAGAGATGATACGTTTCAAATCCTGATAGTGATCATCCGGAGACATGTGATTAAGATGTCCATTTACAGAATAAGTCAGGCTGTAGTTGCAGACATCCGTCATAATAAACAGATCAGTTCCGCGGATAGTTTCTTTCAGAATACCTTTTGCCTCTCCGCTTCCGAAACGTGGACAGCTACAATCTACAAGATAACTGTTTGATTTGTAATTTGCATAGAGTGGAGAGTCTGTGATCTCGTTAATGGTGTCCTTTCGAAAAGATACAAGATAGTCATTGACCTTCTGACCAAGGTCCTTACAGCTTTCCATTGCAACCAGCTTCATAGGTGCAGTAGGAAGTGTTTTTTCCAATGCTTCAATATTGTTTGACATGATTTTCTCCTAAGTATTATTTTCGTGATTGTGCGGTGTACGAATACATCATCATACACAGATACAATATCGTTATATCATTTTTTATATAGAAATTCAAGTAACTCAACCTTATCTTTACTAAATTTGCGGATTATGTTAAAATAGCATGGTATATTGCGGAAATTATGTCGATATGAAAGAGGTTTAATTATATGAAACATAAACATGTCATCAGCACAGTGCACCCTGGCAGTATTGCTGAAGAGATGGGAATCGAACCAGGGGATAGATTGTTGACGATGAATGGAAATGAAATCGAAGACATTTTTGATTATCGCTATTACATGGAAGATGAGCTTGTTGTTCTGCTTATAGAAAAGGAAAATGGAGAACAGTGGGAATTAGAGATTGAAAAAGAAGAATTGGAAGATTTAGGAATGGATTTTGAACAGGGACTGATGGATGAATATCGTTCCTGCCATAATAAATGTATTTTCTGCTTTATCGATCAGATGCCTCCGGGAATGAGAGAGACACTTTATTTTAAAGATGATGATTCCAGACTCTCATTTTTACAGGGAAATTATGTGACGCTTACAAATATGAGTGAGCATGATATGCAAAGAATTGTGAAGTACCATCTGGAGCCGATCAATATTTCATTCCAGACGACCAATCCGGAACTTAGATGCAGGATGCTGCACAATCGTTTTGCCGGAGATGCTTTAAAAAAAGTTGATATTTTATATCAGGCAGGCATTGAGATGAATGGTCAGATTGTGCTGTGTAAGGGCTTTAATGATGGAGAAGAGTTGGAGAGAAGTATTCGCGACCTGACAAAATACTTGCCATTTTTAAGAAGTGTTTCTGTTGTTCCGGTAGGACTTAGCAAATACCGTGATGGACTTGAGCCACTCGAACCATTTACAAAGGAAGATGCGAATCAGGTGTTGGATATTATTTATAAATGGAGAGAGAAGGTTTATCCGGAATATGGAATCCATTTTATCCATGCCAGCGATGAATGGTATATCCTTGCAGAGCGAGAGCTTCCGGATGAAGAACAATATGACGGATATCTTCAACTTGAGAATGGTGTTGGAATGCTTCGCCTGCTCCACGATGAGTTCATGGAAGCACTGGAGAAAGAAGAAGGGGATGACAAAGAACGTGTGATGTCCATGGCAACGGGGCGTCTTGCTTATCCGTATCTGCTGCGTCTTGTACAGGCAATGAAGGACAAATTCCCGAATGTTCATGTGAATATTGTTCCGATCAGAAATGATTTCTTTGGTGAATTGATCACCGTGTCCGGACTGATCACAGGACAGGATTTGATGAACCAGATGAAAGAACAGATGCAGGGAGAACGATTATTGATCCCATGTAATATGCTGCGTATAGATGAGGATGTATTTCTGGATGATTATACGACAGATGATGTGGAGAAAACTTTACAAGTAAAGTTGAATATTGTAAAATCAAGCGGACAAGATTTGCTTGATGCAATATTGGAAAAGTAAATATATAAAAAGTAACTGATAAATAGAGAATATGAGAAAGGTAGATACAAAGATGAGTAAACCAGTGGTAGCAATCGTAGGAAGACCTAACGTAGGAAAGTCTACATTATTTAACGTACTGGCGGGGGAGATGATCTCCATCGTCAAAGATACACCGGGAGTGACAAGAGACCGTATTTATGCGGATGTTTCCTGGTTGGATAAAGAATTTACAATGATCGATACAGGCGGTATCGAGCCGGACAGCAGAGACGTCATTTTATCACAGATGAGAGAACAGGCACAGATCGCCATTGACACAGCAGATGTGATCGTATTTATTACAGATGTAAAACAGGGACTTCAGGATTCGGATTCAAAGGTTGCAGATATGCTCCGTCGTTCCGGAAAACCAATCGTACTTGTTGTCAATAAAGTAGATAATTTTGATAAGTACATGGCAGATGTGTATGAGTTCTATAATCTTGGAATCGGAGATCCAATTCCAATTTCAGCTGCATCCAGACTTGGATTGGGAGATATGCTCGATGTTGTAATTTCACATTTTCCGGAAGGCACAGGAGAAGAAGAGGAAGATGAACGTCCTCGTATTGCCATCGTAGGTAAGCCAAATGTAGGAAAATCTTCAATCATTAATAAATTGTTGGGCGAGAACCGTGTGATCGTGTCTAATATCGCAGGTACAACAAGAGATGCCATTGACACAGCAATCAAGCATAATGACAAGGAATATGTATTTATTGATACAGCGGGACTTCGCCGTAAGAATAAAATAAAGGAAGAGCTGGAGCGTTATAGTATTATCCGTACAGTAACAGCGGTGGAGCGTGCAGATGTGGTCTTGATGGTGATCGATGCAACAGAAGGCGTAACAGAGCAGGATGCAAAGATTGCCGGAATTGCACATGAACGAGGCAAGGGTGTCATCATTGTGGTGAATAAATGGGATGCCATTGAGAAAAATGACAAGACAATGCGTGAATATGAGAATAAGATCCGTCAGGTATTGTCATACATGCCATATGCAGAAATTATGTATGTATCTGCCATGACAGGGCAGCGTTTGAATAAATTATATGATATGATCGATATGGTTATTGAGAATCAGACACTCCGCGTTGCAACAGGAGTCTTGAATGAGATTATGACAGAGGCAGTTGCCATGCAGCAGCCACCTTCAGATAAGGGAAAACGTCTGAAACTTTACTATATTACTCAGGTAGCGGTTAAACCACCATCATTTGTAATTTTTGTAAATGATAAGCAGCTGATGCATTTTTCATATACAAGATATTTGGAAAACAAGATTCGAGAAGCTTTCGGATTCAGAGGAACTTCATTAAAGTTCTTTATCAGAGAGAGAAAGGAAAAGGATCAGTAGAAGATGGAACGTATCATCTGTTTAGTAATTGGATATATTTTTGGCTTGTTTCAGACAGGTTATATTGTTGGAAAACTGCATCATATTGATATTAGACAGCAGGGAAGCGGAAATGCCGGCTCAACAAATGCAGTTCGTGTGATGGGATGGAAAGCCGGTTTGTGTACATTTGCAGGAGATGTGCTGAAATGTGTGTTGGCGATATGTCTTACGCGATATATTTACCGAGACACAGCGTATGCACCGATGCTGGCAATGTACGCAGGTGTAGGTGCAACCCTGGGGCATAATTTTCCATTTTATTTGAAGTTTAAAGGTGGAAAAGGAATTGCTGTACTGGCAGGACTGGTAGTTGCAACTCATCCGGTTTTGGTACCGATTCCACTGACATGTTTTTTGATCGCATCAATTTTAACACGCTATGTGTCTCTCGGTTCTCTGTTGGCGGCAACCACATTTTTTATGGAAATCATTTTTTACGGAGAGATGGGCGGTCTTGGAATGAGCTTAAATTATCGCATTGAGACTTATGTGCTGGCAGGCATTATTATGGTGCTTGCATGGTTTAGACATAAAGAAAATATCAAACGTCTGATAGCCGGAACAGAAAATAGATTCGGTTCAAAAAAATAAGAGAAAGGGGTGTTTGATGTGGCAAACGTAGGAGTAATCGGAGCAGGAAGCTGGGGAACAGCATTATCGGTACTTTTGGATGACAATGGGCATCAGGTGACAATCTGGTCAATTGATCCGGAAGAAGTGAAGATGTTGGATGAACAGCGTGAACACGCTAAAAAATTGCCGGGAGTGAAGCTGTCTGATAAGATGGTGATCACAGGAAATCTTCAGGAAGCAATTGAAGGAAAAGATTTTCTTGTACTGGCAGTACCATCTCCATTTACAAGAGCAACGGCAAAGAAGATGTGCCCGTATGTTGCAGAGGGACAGAAGATTGTAGATGTTGCAAAAGGTATTGAAGAGAGTACATTGAAGACGTTGTCCCAACAGATAGAGGAAGAGATTCCACAGGCAGATGTGGCAGTACTTTCAGGACCAAGTCATGCAGAGGAGGTTGGAAGAAAATTACCAACGACATGTGTGATCGGAGCAAAGACTAAGAAGACAGCAGAATATCTTCAGAAGGCTTTTATCAGTCCGGTATTTCGTGTTTATATCAGCCCGGATATTCTTGGAATCGAGCTTGGCGGCTCACTTAAGAATGTAATCGCACTAGCTGCCGGTATGGCTGACGGACTCGGATATGGAGATAATACGAAAGCCGCACTTATCACACGCGGAATCGCAGAGATTGCAAGACTTGGTATGAAGATGGGTGGAAAACTGGAAACATTTACAGGGCTTACAGGAATTGGAGATTTGATCGTAACCTGTGCAAGTGTACACAGCCGTAACCGTAAAGCCGGATATCTTATGGGGCAGGGAAAATCCATGCAAGAGGCAATGGATGAAGTTCAGATGGTAGTAGAAGGCGTTTATTCTGCAAAAGCAGCAGCGAAGCTTGCAGAAAAATATGATGTATCTATGCCAATCGTAACTGCGGTCAACCAGATTTTGTTTGAAGGTAAGAAAGCACGTGATGCAGTAAATGAGTTGATGCTCAGAGAGTCTAAAAACGAACATGCATCACTGCCATGGCCGGATGAAGTATAATAGAATATTGAGTTTGGATTAAAAGAAAACAAACGTATAAACCCCTCTTGGTCTGCATACATTGGTATCAGCAGAACAAGGGGGTGTTTTTATGGATTCATTTCAGTTATACAAAGATATGCAGACAAGAACCAACGGAGAGATTTATATCGGAGTGGTAGGACCGGTTCGGACAGGCAAGTCGACATTTATCAAAAGATTTATGGATTTGCTGGTGCTTCCGAATATAACAGATGAGCATGACAGAAAAAGGACGCAGGATGAACTTCCGCAATCGGCATCCGGTACAATGATTATGACAACAGAACCAAAATTTATTCCAAAAGATGCGGCACAATTAAAACTGGGAGAAGATGTAGATGTAAAAGTAAGACTGATTGATTGTGTTGGATTTATGGTGGATGGCGCAATCGGACATATTGAACATGATGTTGAACGACAGGTGAAGACACCGTGGTTTGATACAGAAATTCCGTTTACAAAAGCAGCAGCGATAGGTACGCAGAAGGTAATACGCGATCATTCAACAATAGGTCTGGTTGTCACAACAGATGGAAGTATTGGAGAAATCCCGAGACAGAATTATGTGGCCGCAGAAGAACAGACGATACAAGAACTAAAAAGTATAGGAAAACCATTTTTAATTGTACTAAATTGTAAAAAACCATATTCTGAGGAAGCACAGGCTTTGAAACGAGAACTCGAGAAAAAGTATAAGACAACAGTGATCACAGTGAACTGCGAACAATTAAAAATGGAAGATATCAATCAGATGATGCAACAGCTTTTGTATGAATTTCCAATATCGGAGGTTGAATTTTTTATTCCAAAATGGGTAGAAATGTTATCGAGGGATCATGTAATCAAACAAGATCTTTTGCAAGTGGTGAAGAAAATTTTAGAGGAACTTGTGGATATTAGAAGCACTGGATTAATAGAAGAAAAAACAGACAGCCCTTACATAGAGAAAGTCCGGGTGGATAAGATTGAGATGGATACAGGGAAGGTCTGTGTTCAGTTAGACTTTGACATGCAATATTATTACCAAGTGCTGAGTGAACTGACGGGTACATCTATACAGGGAGAATATGAATTGATATCTGTTTTAAAATCTCTATCTGCAATGAAAGAAGAATATGTTCAGATAAAAGATGCATTTGCGGATGTAAAACGAAAAGGTTATGGTGTTGTCAGTCCAAAACGAGACGAGATTGTGTTGGATGAACCAACAATCATAAAGCAGGGAAATAAATTTGGTGTGAAAATTCATTCAGAGGCACCTTCCATTCATATGATTCGGGCAAATATCGCAACTGAGATTGCTCCGATTGTTGGAAATGAAAAGCAGGCAGAAGATCTGGTGCAATATATTAAAGCGGAAAGCCAGACAGAAGAAGGTGTCTGGGCAACCAATATTTTTGGAAAATCTGTGGAAGAATTAGTGATAGACGGGATTCAGAGTAAGCTTGTAAAAATTAATGAAGAAAGCCAGGTGAAGCTTCAGGATACGATGCAAAAGATTGTAAATGATAGTAATGGAGGTCTTGTTTGTATTATTATTTAAGGGTATAATAAAAATAACTGCGTAAGTGATAAAAAATGAGATATCGCAGAGGTAAAGAATTTGAGAGACTACTGATAAATATTATGAAAAAGACGAGGACGGAAGATGAATACAAGAATATATAATGCAAGAATTTTAACAATGGAAGAAGGAAAGCCTGCATTTTGGGGTGAAGTGTGGATTGAGGGGGATACCATTGTTTATGCAGGACCACAAGGAAAAGAAACGGATATCGTTTGGGATAAAGAGATTGATGCAAAGGGCAATTTAATCATGCCAGGATTTAAAAATGCACATACACATACAGCAATGACATTTTTACGTTCTTACGCTGATGATATGAAATTAGATGAGTGGCTGAATAAACAGGTATTTCCAAATGAAGCAAAGCTGGATGGAGAAGCTGTATACTGGTTTACAAAATTAGGAATCATGGAATATTTGACAAGCGGAATCACTGCAGCATATGATATGTATTTCTTCGTAGATGACGGAGCTCGTGCAGCTAAAGATTGTGGATTTCGTTATACATTCTGTGACAGTACAAATGATTTTGGCGGAACAGCAGAGAGCATGGAAAAAGATTATATTCGGTTGAATGAAGATCCGTCACGCATGATCAGCCATCGTCTTGGTTTCCATGCAGAGTATACAACAAAGAAAGAGCTGATGGAGGATATTGCCCAGCTTGCACATAAATATCAGGCACCGGTCAGTGTGCATTGTTCGGAGACAAGAAAAGAAGTAGAGGGTTGTCGTGCCCACAGTGGTATGACACCGGTTGCATATATGGATTCACTGGGGCTGTTTAATTATGGAGGAACCATATTCCATGGTGTGCATTTGGATGAAGCAGATTATGATATTTTGAAAAAACGTGGTATGTATGTAGTGACAAATCCGGCATCAAACTTGAAACTGGCAAGTGGCATCGCACCGATCAATCGTTATCTGAAAGAAGGAATTCCGGTTGCTATAGGAACAGACGGACCTGCAAGTAACAACTGCCTGGATATGTTTAGAGAGATGTTTCTGGTGACAGGTCTTCAGAAGGTCGTGTGTGATGATCCGGAAGCAGTACCGGCAATGGAAGTTTTGAAGATGGCTACAGTAAATGGAGCACATGCCATGGGACTCAATGAATGTGATACTTTGAGCGAAGGGAAAAAGGCAGATTTAATCATGATCGATCTCAAACAGCCGAATATGCAGCCAATCCAGAATACAGAGAAGAATCTTGTATATGCAGGAAGCAAGCAGAATGTTAAGATGACAATGGTTGCGGGTAAAGTATTATATCAGGATGGAGAATTCTATCTTGATTGTCCGGCAGAAGAAGTTTATGAAAAGGCAAATTCATTGGCAAGAAAGATATTAGATTAGATAAATAAAACGTTAAAGGACAGCTTTGGGGAAGAAAAACATAAGCTGTCTTTATGGCAAACACAGGGAATATAATAGGTTACTGTTCACTCCCGTGCCAATCACTACGCTGATTGGCACGGAGGATGCACGTTTTATCTTGAACGGCATCTCGCCCATCGCCAAAGGCGATTTAAAATGGCGAGATGCGTTGCTGGTCACAGGTACTGTGAACAGTAACTATAATAAGAAAGGGGTACACAAGAAGTGAAGGCAGCAGTATTTACAATAAATACAAGAGCATATGAACAGAAAAAAAGCAGCAAGACAGGCGCTGCATTAAAAACAACACTAGAACAGATCGGCTTTGAAGTAAAAGAAGGTGTGCTTCCGGAAGACAAGACAGTAGTGGCAGCAGTAATGAAGCAGCTGGCAGATTCAGAAGCAATACAATTGATCATTACAACAGGTGCGGTTGGATATTTGAAAAAAGATTGTGCACCGGATGCGCTGATGGAAGTGGCAGATCGTTTGCTTCCGGGAATTCCTGAGGCAATCCGGGCATATAATATCCGATATACAAAGAAAGTAATATTGAACCGTGGAACAGCCGGAATCCGTAATAAAACAATTATAGTAAATCTTCATGAAGGACAAAAATCAGCCAGAGAAAGTCTGGAATATATTATAATGGAATTGGTACAGGCATTGGAGACAATGAATGCGTAGTGAAAACTGAAAAGGGAGATATATAGCAGATGCATATAAAACTATATACAGATGGTGCTGCAAGAGGAAATCCCGATGGACCGGGAGGGTATGGTGCAGTACTGGAGTACGTGGATACAAAAGGACAGCTACATATAAAAGAACTGTCACAAGGATATAAGAAGACAACAAATAACAGAATGGAATTAATGGCTGTAATTTCCGGATTGGAGGCATTAAATCGTCCGTGTCAGGTGGATGTGTATTCCGATTCTAAATATGTTGTAGATGCGTTTAATCAACATTGGGTGGATTCGTGGATTAAAAAGAACTGGAAACGAGGAAAAAATGAACCGGTCAAGAACGTAGATTTATGGAAGCGTCTTATTGCAGTGAAGTCGAAGCATGATGTAACATTTCACTGGGTTAAAGGACACGATGGACATCCACAGAATGAACGGTGCGATGAACTTGCAACGACAGCAGCAGATGGAAATGCATTGATTGTGGATGAGGGACTGGACTTTTGAGAAAAATCATGGTACAATTTTAAACTGTGTTAAGTAGGACAGACAATCGCGGCTGCGGGAATCGAAAGATTGCAGACGAGGAAAGTCCGGGCTTCACAGGGCAGGATGCCGGATAACGTCCGGTAGAGGTGACTCTAAGGAAAGTGCAACAGAAATAAACCGCATATGTGTTTACATATGTAAGGGTGGAAAGGCAGTGTAAGAGACTACCGCCTCGCTGGTAACAGAGAGGGCACATGTAAACCCCATCCGAAGCAAGACCGGATAAAAGCAATGTGGCTGCCCGTCACGCTTTAGGTAGGTCGCTCGAGCCTGTTGGCGACAACAGGCCTAGATAGATGATTGTTCAACGACATAACCCGGCTCATCGTCTTGCTTAACACATTGAAACAATTGGCATAAAACACAGTGAGACAACATAAGGAGATATCAACATGGGAATGAGAATAAATGCGGAACTTCCGTTACCGGCTGATTTGAAGGCAGAATATCCGCTTTCAGACAAGATTATCAAGATTAAAGAAAAAAGAGATGCTGAGATTCGAGATATATTTACAGGCAAGTCCGATAAATTTATTGTAATTGTAGGACCTTGTTCGGCAGATAATGAAGATGCAGTCTGCGAATATGTGAATCGTCTTGCGAGAGTGAATGAAAAAGTTTCAGATCGTCTTATGATCATTCCTAGAATTTATACAAATAAGCCTAGAACAACCGGAGAAGGATATAAAGGTATGCTTCATCAGCCAGACCCGGATAAGGCACCGGATTTACTGGCAGGAATTATTGCGATTCGTAAGATGCATATCCGTGCGATTGAAGAAACTGGACTGACAGCAGCGGATGAGATGCTCTATCCGGAGAACAGAAGTTATCTGGATGATATTTTGTCCTATGAGGCAATTGGAGCTCGTTCAGTGGAGAACCAGCAGCATCGTCTCACAGCGAGCGGGATGAATATTCCAATCGGAATGAAAAATCCGACAAGCGGTGATTTTCTTGTTATGTTAAATTCCGTAATAGCGGCACAGCATTCACATTCATTTATTTACAGAGGCATGGATGTAACTACAGATGGTAATGATCTTGCCCATGTAATTTTGCGCGGTGGTGTAGATAAATATGGTACATGCAATCCGAATTATCATTATGAAGATTTGGTTCGTCTGCTTTCATTATATCAGAAAATGGAGTTGAAAAATCCGGCAGCGATCATTGATGCAAACCATTCAAATTCTAACAAGAAGTTTAAAGAACAGATTCGTATTACAAGTGAGATACTTCACAGCAGAAGCTATAATCCAGAGCTTAAAAAGCTGATAAAAGGTGTAATGATTGAAAGTTACCTGGAAGAAGGAAATCAGAAGATATGTCCTGATATGATTTATGGTAAATCTATTACAGATCCATGTCTTGGATGGGAAGATACAGAACGCTTGATTTACGAAATTGCAGAAAAGTGTTAAAAAATAAGGCTTTCGCTTTACGATGGATGTTCGTGAAGCGAAAGCCTTTTTAGTTATCATACATTTAAAAAAAGGTCCGAAGGACCTTTTTTTAGTTTTTACGATGATATTTCTCTTCGCAATATTTACAACGATAAACCTGTTTTTCTTCGTCTGTAAGTACGAAGATATGATCCAGTCCCTGCTCGATAGAAGTGATACAACGAGGGTTTTTACAACGAATCACATTTTTGATTTCTTTTGGAAGTTTGAGAAGTTTTTTCTCAACGATTTCCTCATTCTGGATGATATTGATCGTAATATTGTGATCAATGAATCCTAAAATATCAAGATCAATGAAGTCAATCGGGCATTCAATTTTCATGATATCTTTTCTTCCCATTTTACTGCTTTTTGCATTTTTGATGATTGCAACACAGCAATCCAGTTTATCAAGATGAAGGTATTTGTAAATTTCCATACTCTTTCCAGCTTCGATATGATCAAGGACAAATCCTTCTGAGATTTTTCCAACTGATAATGTATTTTGCATAATAATCTTTATTCCTTTCCAAAAATAAATATCTTATTGACTGTGCATAAATATTGCACAAATGTTTTAAACTTAGTCTACATGAATATCCAGCAGTGTAAGGATCAATGCCATACGTACATATACACCATACTGTACCTGACGGAAATATGCAGCACGTGGGTCATCATCAACTTCAACAGAAATTTCGTTGACACGTGGAAGTGGATGAAGAATGTACATATCTTCAGGAGCAAGTTCCATTTTCTTTTTGTCAAGAATATAGAAGTCTTTCATGCGAACATAATCTTCTTCGTTGAAGAAACGCTCTTTCTGTACACGAGTCATGTATAAAATATCAAGTTCAGGAAGACCATCTTCCAGACGGACAACTTCTTTATAAGGAATGTTCAGTTTGTCAAGGACATCATGACGAACGTAGTCAGGAAGTCGTAATTCTTCTGGTGAAATAAGTACAAATTTGATTCCAGGGTAACGAACCAGAGCGTGAATCAGAGAGTGTACAGTACGACCAAATTTCAAGTCTCCGCAAAGACCGATTGTCATGTTGTCCAGACGGCCCTTAACATTACGGATTGTTAAAAGGTCAGTAAGTGTCTGTGTAGGATGCTCGTGCCCACCATCACCTGCATTGATCACAGGAATTGTAGAGTGCTGGCATGCAACCATAGGAGCACCTTCTTTTGGATGACGCATTGCACAAATATCTGCATAGCATGAAATTGTGCGAATTGTGTCAGATACGCTTTCACCTTTAGCGGCAGAGCTTGAATTAGCAGAAGAGAATCCCATAATATTTCCACCAAGATTCAGCATTGCAGCTTCGTGGCTGAGACGTGTACGTGTACTTGGCTCATAGAAAAGAGTTGCAAGTTTTTTTCCGTCACAGGCATGTGCGTATTTCTTTGGATTCTTCTCGATATCCTGTGCAAGATCAAGAAGTGTGTCAAGTTCTTCAACAGAGAAGTCTAAAGGACTCATCAGATGTCTCATATTTGTATACCTCCTAGTATGTTCAATGACATATATTTCTTATTTATATTGAAGCAAAACGTCAACAGTCTTACGTTTTGGTGCTTCCGGTTCGATATCAGGATAACCGATTGCAATGAGAGCAGCAAGTTCCTGATCTTCTGGGAGTTCAATGAGTTTACTTATCTCATCTTCATCAAACATTCCCATAATAACAGTGCCTAACCCCTGTTCCTTTGCTGCAAGACAAAATGTCTGGCAGGCAACTCCGGCATCAAACATCTGCCAGCGATCTCCTTTTTTGGAAGAATAAGAACCATCACGTTCGAATCCACAGCGTCCCTTTATGTAGCTTACGGCGATCAACATAGGAATCTGACTTATAATCTTAGCATTATAATCAGGCACATGGCATTTAGCTATTGTGCTTAAAATGGATTGATCTTCAATTGCAATAAAACGGGTAATCTGTGTATTTTTCCAAGAAGGGGAAAAAGAAGTTGTGGAAACAATAGAATCAATAATAGAATGGTCAATCGCGTTTGGTTTGTATTTTCGAATACTTCTTCTGCTTTTGATACATTCAATGACGTTCATAATGCTACCTCCTATCAAATATTCTAAATAATAATATAACACATTCTGGTTATTTTCAACACATTTTCACATAGATTTTGTAAAAAAAATATGATATCATGATTACTGTTCAATTTTGCGTCGATTATTGGGGAATTGCCGCGAAAAGTGGAAAGGAGAAAGACTATGGCAACACTGGAAGAATTGCGAGTACAGTTAGATGGAATAGATAATGAGATCGCCCGGCTTTTTGAAGAACGCATGAAAGTATGTGGTGAAGTTGGTGAATATAAGATCCAGAGTGGGAAGAAAGTTCTGGACAGACAAAGAGAGAATAATAAGCTTGCTGATGTGGCATCAAAAGTACACGGTGAGTTTAATAAAAAGGGGATTCAGGAGCTTTATACACAGCTGATGTCGATGAGCCGTAAGCTTCAGTATCAGAAGCTGGTAGAGGCAGGAGCATTGGGAAGACTTCCATTTATTGCGATTGAATCTTTGGAAAAAGAAAAAGCAAGAGTCGTATTCCAGGGCGTAGAAGGAGCTTATGGACAAGCTGCCATGTTTAATTATTTTGGAGAGTCCTGTAATGGCTTTCATGTGCATACATTTCGTGATGCAATGGAAGCTATTGAAGAAGGTTCGGCAGATTACGCTGTACTTCCGATTGAAAATTCATCTGCAGGGGCAGTGAATGAGATGTACGATCTCCTTAATGAGTTCGAGAATTATATTGTTGCAGAGACGATCATTCCAATTACACATACATTGGCAGGTGTTCCCGGAACGAAATTAGAGGAAGTAAAACGTGTTTATTCTAAGGCAGAAGCCCTCATGCAGACAACACATTTTCTTGATGAGCATGCAGACTGGCAACGAATCAGCGTTGTGAACACTGCGGTTGCAGCGGCAAAAGTGGCAGCAGAACAGAATAAAGAACAGGCAGCGGTATGCAGTGCTTATGCGGCTAAATTACAGGGATTGGAGATACTGGCAGACAATATCAATGATGAAAAAAATAATTCAACCCGCTTCGTAATCGTGACCAACCAGAAAGTATATTTGAAAGATGCGAATAAGATCAGTATAAGTTTTGAGCTGCCTCACGAGAGCGGTTCACTCTATCGTATCCTGTCCCATTTCATTTATAATGACCTGAATATGACAAAGATTGAGTCAAGACCAATCGAAGGAAGAAACTGGGAATACCGTTTCTTTGTAGATTTTGAGGGAAATATGGAACAGCCGGCAGTGAAGAATGCGCTTCGTGGGCTTCGCGAAGAAACAAGAAATCTGAATATATTGGGAAATTACTAAAAACAAAAGTAGAATATATTTGGAAAATTATTAAGAAATAAGAAACTTGAATGTGATGGCAATTATTTAATAGAAAGAAGGAATTACAATGCATACAAATGAATTGATGCTGTACAAAAACATGGAATATGGAGAGATTCTTCAGGACATGACATTTTTAATGGAGAACTATAACAATGAATACTATAACAGAGAAGACTTGAGAAGTTTATTGTTCGAATGCATTAACGAGCTGTTAGAAATTTCGGTCAGTCATGGATTTGAAGGAAACTTATGGCATACATACCTGACATTTCTTTTATCAAATGATGAGAACGCCTATAGCACCTCCTGTGAAATTGTAGGACCGGTAGAAGGCAGTATCAATCAAATTGCCATGCATGATTTTAAAGTGTTCAAAGAATTGTTTGATTATGATTTTGAGCCGTTAATGAAAGAACTGGATGCAGAAAGCTTTGCTGTTTTGTTGGATTATACAAATGTAAATGAAGGAAGCAAAGTATTTAATAAACGTATTCGTGACAGAATCTGTAATTTAAGCAGAACATTAGGAGAGGCAGAATCAGTTGAGTTATTTGGAAAACGCCTGACACAATTTTACAAAGAATTCGGAGTTGGTAAATTGGGACTCCATAAGGCTTTCCGTATTGAGCATCTGGAAGGGGAAAGTGCAGAGATTGTTCCAATCACCAATATTGCACACGTACATTTGGATGACCTTGTAGGTTATGAAATTGCAAAAAAGAAACTGATCGATAATACAAAAGCATTTGTAGAAGGAAGAAAAGCAAATAACTGTCTGTTGTATGGAGATGCAGGAACTGGAAAATCATCTTCTATCAAGGCAATTTTGAATCAGTATTACGACCAGGGATTGCGCATCATTGAAGTTTACAAGCATCAGTTTAAAGATTTGAATGACATAATCGCACAGATTAAAAATCGTAATTATAAATTTATTATTTATATGGATGATCTTTCATTTGAAGAATTTGAGATTGAATATAAATATTTGAAAGCCGTTATTGAAGGCGGATTAGAGAAAAAGCCAAACAACGTACTGATCTATGCGACATCAAATCGTCGTCATCTGATCAGAGAGACGTTTAAGGATAAACAGGATCGTGATGAAGATATGCATACAAATGATACAGTTCAGGAAAAATTATCTTTAGTAGCAAGATTCGGAGTGACAATTTATTATGGGGCACCGACAAAGAAAGAGTTCCAGCAGATTGTAAAAGAGCTGGCAAAAGCAAATCAGATTCAGATGCCGGAAGAAGAGCTGTTGCTTGAAGCAAATAAGTGGGAGCTTGCTCACGGCGGACTATCGGGAAGAACAGCACAGCAGTTTATCGATTTTTTGCTGGGCCAGAACGCATAAAGAAGAGGATGATGGGGCACAAAAGCTTCATCATCCTCTTCTTTATAATCTCAATCTATTCTACCAGTTGGATTCCGGAAATATCACTGTCAATAATGAGAGAATAGTTCGTGTAATATACGACAAATCCAGGTTTTCCGCCACGTGGCTTTTTCACGTGCTTTTTCTCGACATAGTCAATCTCAATCTTATCTTTATCCTTCATACTGGAGTAGTAAGCGGCAAGCTTTCCGGCTTCTTCAAATGTGCGGTCCGGAAGCTCGTCTCCGTTAGTCTTGACGATAACGTGGGAGCCGGGAGCCTGTTTTGCATGGAACCACCAGTCATTGCCGACAGCAAAATGAAATGTGAGTTCTTCATTTTGAAAATTATTCTTTCCAACATACATATGATATCCATCACTGGAAATATAATGCAGAGGCTGACTTTTAATCTTAATTTTCTTTTTTGTGAATTTGCGGCGCATATATCCGGCATCGATCAACTCTTCCTTGACCTGGGCGAGATCGTCCTCAGTCTGTGCGATGAAAAGAGCGTTCTGTACAGATTCCAGATAATCAATATCCTCTTTAGTTTCCTCAATTAAGCGAGAAAGTGCTTCGAAGGTACGTTTCTGTTTGTTGTACTTGTCAAAATAACGCTGTGCATTTTCCTGCGGTGTCTTTGTTGAATCAAGCGGGATTGTCACCATCTCGTTTGTATAGTAATTGAGTGCGTCTAACTTTTTTGCATTTGGTTCAAGATTATAACCATAAGTATTGATCAGCTCGCCGTATACCTTAAATTTATCACGGTTTTCGGTATCCTTAAGCTGGCGTACCTGCAGGTCATATTTCTTTCTCGCACGTTCCAGAGCCGTCTGGACTACATGACGAAGGTCCGTAGATTTTTGACGGATTCTTGTGATTGCATTTCGAGAAGAATAATACAGATCAAGCACCTCAGAAATTGATACAAAATTCTTGCGTGTATAATTTGAAAAATGCGACAGTGGTAGTGAAGAAAACTCTTTTGGTTCATTCCCATTATAATAAATAGCCGGTTTAAAATCCCCCTCGGAAATAGCAGAAAAATAAATTGTAAACTGGTTATACAAATGCAGCTTGATATCTTCAGATAATTCCTTAGGAGTAATAGAAGAATCAATTCCGGATAAATAACAGATTTCTTCCGCAACAACAGGGCTGACACCGGTAAAACCAGTGTAGATAGCTTTTGCGAGCGGGAGTGGTTTGCTGTCAATAGTTTCGATAAAATCCTGTCCACTGATACTTAGTGGATCATGTTTTTCCATTGTATCCGGAATAAAATAAGTGCGTCCCGGCAATACTTCACGTACAGAACTCATCTGTGCAGGAACATGCTTAATACTGTCGATGATCATACCTTCTTCATTGCAGAAAATGATGTTGCTGTGTTTTCCCATAATCTCTACAATCAAATCCTTACGGCACAAATCCCCCATCTCATCTAAATGCTCAATCGTAAAATGAATGATACGCTCCAGCTTAGGCTGCCAGATATCAATGATACGACCATTTGCAATATGCTTACGAAGCAGCATACAGAAGTTTGGTGCCGTCATAGGGCTTGGTTTATTGGTGTCTGTTAAATATATTAAAGGAAGCGATGCACTTGCCGAAATACAAAGCCGCCTCTGTCCGGCAGGAGACTTGATCGTAAGAAGAAGCTCATCGGATTCCGGCTGTGCAATTTTGGCAATTCTTCCGTTTATTAATTCTTGTTTTAATTCGTGAACCAGATTGGCCACGACAATTCCATCAAATGCCATGTCATATCCTCATTTCTTTGTGATTATATTCCTGAATATGGAATGTCCGGTTACAAAATATTAGTAACTGATACAGAGAAAGTATAACACAGATTCATTTTCAGATAAAGAAATTTATAAAACTCAAAGTGAAATGGTTGACCTTGACTGTGGTTACGAGGTATAATGTTATGAATGTAAAAAAACGAATAAACAGAGGTTAACATCATGATAAAAAGCATGACAGGATTTGGGAGATATGAGTATCAGACTGGATCTAAAAAGTTTACAGTGGAATTAAAAGGCGTAAACCACAGATATTTAGACGTTAACATTCGTATGCCGAAGAAATTTAATTTTTTCGAAACTGCAATTCGCGCATTGTTAAAACAGTATGCGCTGCGCGGTAAAGTGGATATTTTTATTACATACGAAGATAACTCAGAAAGTCAGGCTGCACTTAAGTATAATGAAACACTTGCAGCAGAATACATGAGATACTTTAAGCAGATGGAAGAATCGTTTGGAATTGATAATGATATCCGCGTTTCTACATTGGCACATTGTCCGGAGGTATTGACAATGGAAGAAAAGCCGGATGATGAAGACGCTTTGTGGAGTGGTCTGCAGACGGCATTAAAAGGTGCATTTGCACAGTTTGTCGAGACACGCACTACAGAAGGGGAGAACCTGAAGAAGGATATTCTGAACAAGCTTTCCGGCATGGAGACACTGGTAGGACATGTGGAAGAGCGTTCACCGCAGATTGTGGAAGAGTATCGTAAGAAGCTGGAAGACAAGATCCATGAACTTTTGGATGTACCGGTTGATGAGAACAGGATGGCAGCTGAAGTAATCTTATATGCTGACAAGATTTGTACAGACGAAGAGACTGTTCGTTTGAAGAGCCACATTTCGCATATGCGGGATACATTAGAAGAAACGGAAGGAATCGGAAGAAAGCTTGATTTTATCGCACAGGAGATGAACAGAGAAGCCAACACCATCCTTTCAAAGGCGAATGATCTGGAAGTTTCGAATTATGCGATTGGATTAAAGACAGAGATTGAGAAAATTCGTGAACAGATCCAGAATATTGAATAGTTATTGAATATGGTTTTAAGTATGAGATAGTGGAGAAGAGAGCAAATGAATAAGAAAGGCATTTTAATCGTAGTATCCGGTTTTTCAGGAGCCGGCAAAGGAACTTTAATGAAAGAACTTCTGCAGAAATATGAAGAGAAGTATGCGTTATCTATTTCGGCAACAACAAGACAGCCGAGAGAAGGAGAAATTCATGGACGCGAGTATTTTTTCATTTCAAAAGATGAATTTGAAAAAATGATTGCCAAAGATGAGCTGATAGAGTATGCTAGTTACGTGGAAAATTACTATGGTACACCACGAAGCTATGTAGAGCAGAAGCTTGACGAAGGCAAGGATGTGATTCTTGAGATTGAGATTCAAGGAGCACTGAAGGTGAAAGAAAAGTTCCCTGATACACTGTTATTGTTCGTAGCTCCTCCATCAGCACAGGAACTGAAGCATCGTCTTGTAGGACGAGGAACAGAGACCATGGAAGTGATCAATTCCAGAATGAGCCGTGCTGCGGAAGAAGCAGAGGGTATGGAGAATTATGATTATCTGATCATTAATGATACATTGGAAGAGTGTGTGGAACAGATGCATTCAGTCATTCAGGCAGAACATTTAAGATGTTCAAGAAATGCAAACTTTATAGAAAAGATTCAAAAAGAATTGAAAGAGATGAAAGGAGAATAAAAGTATGTTACATCCATCTTATACAGATTTGATGCAGGTAGTGAATAAGGACGTGGAAGAGGGCGAAACAAAGGTTGTTAACAGCCGTTATTCTATCGTTATGGCAACATCTAAGAGAGCAAGACAGCTTATCGACGGAGAGATGCCGCTGGTAAAAGCAAAGAAAGGTGAAAAACCACTTTCTATCGCAATTCAGGAGATGAATGAAGGAAAGCTTACAATCGTTACTGATAACGCAGAGGAAGAAGAATAAAAGTAGATAAGAATAAAGAAAAGGCAGGTTCCGGCAGGTATCTGCCTTTCTGAGTGATTTGGAGAGTGATTATGAAGATATTATTTATTTCTCTGGGATGCGATAAGAATCTGGTAGATTCAGAAGTAATGTTAGGGCTTCTTGCATCCAGAGGTTATGAGATGATCGACGATGAGCAGGAAGCAGATATTATTGTTGTAAATACATGCTGCTTCATTCATGATGCAAAACAGGAAAGCGTTGATAATATTCTCGAGATGGCAGAATATAAGAAAACAGGAAAATTAAAAGCATTGATCGTAACAGGATGTCTGGCAGAGCGTTACAGACAAGAGATCATTGATGAGATTCCAGAAGTAGATGCAGTGCTTGGAACAACGGCATATGACAAGATACTGGATGCAGTTGACGAAGCACTGGAAGGAAAACATTTTCTGGAGATGGAGGATCTTCAGGCATTGCCGGTTGTCGATACAAAACGACAGATAACAACAGGCGGACATTTCGCATATATGAAGATAGCAGAAGGCTGCGACAAACATTGCACATATTGCATTATCCCGAAGATTCGAGGAACTTATCGAAGTGTGCCGATGGAACAGCTTATCAAAGAAGCAGAAGAACTGGCAGCACAGGGTGTGAAAGAATTAATTCTGGTCGCACAGGAGACGACACTTTATGGAAAAGATCTTTATGGAGAAAAGTCACTTCACAAGCTGTTAAAAGAGCTGTGTAAAGTGAGTGGGATTCAGTGGATCAGAATCCTCTATTGTTATCCGGAAGAAATTACAGATGAATTGATTCAGGTTATAAAAGAAGAACCAAAGATTTGTCACTATTTAGATCTTCCAATCCAGCATGCGAATGATGAAATCCTAAAACGTATGGGAAGAAGAACAAGCAAGCAGGAATTGATCGATATTGTTACAAAGCTTCGAAAAGAAATTCCGGATATTTGTCTGAGAACAACCCTGATCACAGGATTTCCGGGAGAGACAGAAGAACAGCATCAGGAATTGGTAGAATTTGTAGATGAGATGGAATTTGACCGTCTGGGTGTATTTACATATTCACCGGAAGAAGACACACCGGCTGCGACAATGGCAGATCAGATTGATGAAGAAGTAAAACTTGAACGTCAGGCTGAATTGATGGAGCTCCAGCAAGAGATTGCATTCGATACTGCGGAAAAGATGATTGGTAGAGAGATGCTTGTTATGATTGAAGGTAAAATTGCCGATGAGCCGGCATATGTAGGAAGAACTTATCGCGACGCACCGAAAGTAGATGGACTCATTTTTGTGGAAACAGGGGAGCTACTCATGTCAGGTGATTTCGCAAAAGTAACAGTGACAGGAGCAGAAGAATATGATCTGATAGGAGGATTGACAAATGAACTTACCGAATAAACTAACTGTATTAAGAGTAATCATGGTTCCATTTTTTGTATTTTTTATGTTAACAGATGTAGGTGGACCGGCGAATAAATGGATTGCACTTATTTTATTCTGTGTAGCAAGTCTGACAGACATGTTGGATGGAAAGATTGCAAGAAAATATAATCTGGTGACAAACTTTGGAAAATTTATGGATCCATTGGCAGATAAACTTCTTGTATGTTCAGCGATGATCTGCATGATCGAGATGGGAAAACTTCCGGCATGGATTGTTATTGTGATCATTGCAAGAGAATTTATCATTAGCGGATTCCGTCTGGTTGCTTCCGATAACGGAATTGTTATCGCCGCAAGCTACTGGGGAAAATTCAAAACAGTATTCCAGATGGCTATGATTATCGTACTGATTGCAGATTTTGGCGGTGTTTTTGATATTATTGCACAGGTTTTGATTTGGGTTGCATTGGCACTTACTATTATTTCATTGATTGATTATGTTGTAAAAAATAAAGAGGTCTTAACACAGGGAGGCATGTAAAAATGTATGCAGACTGGCAGATGGCAGAAAAGGTAGATCAAAAAGATGTATTAGAAGAACATGTAGTTGAAGTTCTTGCAAAGCGCGGATGGACAGTAACGACAGCAGAGTCATGTACAGGAGGTCTGATCGCAGGCACATTGGTAAATGTTTCCGGGGCATCAGAAGTCTTGAATGAAGGATACGTTACTTATTCGAATGAGGCGAAGCACAGATTACTTGGAGTTCAGATTCAGACATTAGAGCAATATGGTGCTGTCAGCGACCAGACTGCACGTGAAATGGCAGAAGGAGCAGCGAAAGCGGCGGGGGCAGATGTTGCTTTTGCTTCTACCGGAATTGCAGGACCGGGAGGCGGTACGCCGGAGAAACCGGTAGGATTAATCTTTGTGAGCTGTTATATCCGGGGAAATGTATTTGTAAGAGAATGTCATTTCAAAGGAAGCCGTATGGAAAATCGGTTGAATACTGTACAGGCAGTATTCCAGTTATTCCTGGATAATTGTGGAGAGAATCTGGATGAATAAGCATAATTGAGAAAATATAGAGACAGATATAAAAGAAGCTGCGAGCTAAGAAATTAGTGAGCAGCTTCTTTTTAGTTGTTTTTTGTGAAAAGCAGAGCCACATGTACCTGGAACCGTGGTACTCTTAAAAGAGCCACATGTACCCGGAACCGTGGCACTCTATAGAACATGAGGAGTATACAATGAAAACAAGAGAAGATTCAATCAAGATATCAGAAAAAACAATCACTGAGTTTGCGAAGTATTTATATATAAGAGAAAATGCAGAAGCAACAATCAAAAAATACACAGCTGATATAAAAAACTTTTTCCTATATTTAGATGAAAGAAAGACCGTTAATAAAGTAATATTACTTCAATATAAAGAAAGTCTTATCCATAAATATTCGATTAACAGTGTAAATTCTATTTTGGCTGCGATAAATCAATTTTTAGAATTCATAGACGCAGCAAATCTAAAGGTCAAAAGAATAAAAATCCAAAAACAACCCTTTATACAAATGCAGAAAGAATTGACGAAGGAAGAGTGCAGAAAATTAATTCGTGCTGCAAAAGAAAATGGAAAAGAGCAACTTGCATTATGTATGGAAACAATTGCATGTACCGGCATTCGAATTAGCGAACTTAAATACTTTACAATCGAAAGAATAAAAAGTGGAAAGATAGAAATATATAATAAAGGAAAATATCGAAGAATATTTTTGCCAAAACAACTAAGAAAAAATTTGTTAGCGTATTGTAAGCAAAAGCAAATCCGTACAGGATGGGTGTTCGTGACAAAAAATGGTAAGTTGAAAGATAGAAGTAATATTTGGAGAGAAATGAAGAATCTGAAGGAAAAGGCGGGAGTATCAGATTCAAAAATATTTCCACATAATCTCAGACATTTGTTTGCAAGAACATATTATGAGGATACAAAAGATATTGCCGGTCTGGCAGATTTGTTGGGACATAGCAGTGTTAATGTTACAAGAATATACACAGCTACTACAGAATTCGTTTTTCAGAAACAACTCAATCGAATCATAGAACAAAAAATATTGGGATTTACAACATAATATCAGTTATGTTGTAATTATTTCTTTTATGTCTGTTTTATCTATTTAAAGCTTGAAAAAAATATGCATTCTAAACTAAATCGCAAAAAAATAAAGGCAATAACATACAATTGCTGCCTTAATATTCCATCAAAAACAAACATATTTCACAATTTTTATTTCCTCTGTAAGTATAACGCACAAAGTTTATGTTGTCCACAACAACATAACTGATATTATGTTGTAAACGTAGAAAGAGTGTGAAAACAATGAGCTATACAATTAAAGAATTGCTTGACTCCAATCGATTTCCAAAGATGGATTTGATTAGCGATAATTCCGGGATTGATCGAGAAATTAAAGCAATTCGCATTATTGAAGTATCAGATATGGAAAGATATCTGACCGGAGGAGAACTTCTTCTGACAAGTCTAAAGGCATATGAAGATACTAGTGAACAAGAATTTCAACAACATTTGGAAGCATTTATAAAACTACAGATTAGCGGTTTTATTGTAAAAAGAATTCAGCAAACAGAACAACAAAAGAGACAATTTGCTCTTTTAATGCAATATTCAAAAAAATATCATCTGCCAGTCATAGAAATACCGCAAGATTTTTACTATTGGGAAATTATTAAATATGTATTAACACAGGTATTTGATAAAGAAACTGCAAAGCTGTCGTATTTCAAAATAACACATGATAATTTAAGTGCAATTATATTAAATGAGTTAGATATATTAAAGAATATAGAGAATATTTTGCAGCAAATTGATCGAATGGTAGGGGCTTCACTGGCATTATATGACGAAAATTTGAATTGTGTTGCTTCAACAGATGCAACGTTTACTAAATTTGAGTTAACAAAAGAGATAGAAGAATGCAGACCAAATATTATTGTTGCAAAGTATCCATATATGCGCCAAAAAAGAGAGTATGTAGAGTATATCAAGAAATTTAATGTTTATCAGCAATTGGAATTTTATCTGGTTATTACAGAGACGAACAAACCTTTAATCGAGTTAGATTTTATTGGTCTGGAAAATGCAATTGTCACTTTACAATATCTACTGATGAGGAGAGTGGCAGAAGAGAAGATTGCAAAAAAATACCACAAAGATTTGGGGTATCGGATATTAAATGGTTCTCTTTCAAATAAAGAGCTTAAAGAAGTAGCAGACATACTAGGATTTAAGAAAACGGACGAATTTCGTGTTATTACCTGTTGCCTGATACCAAAAAATGATGTTGGTAAATTTACACAGCTTCATTTGGCGACAACAGAATTTGTGCAACAGGAACTCGCACGTGTTTTACCCAAAGGTCACATTTACAGTAATACAAATCAGATTATTTATATTCATAAAGAAAATACGAATGAAAATGAATCGGATTTTCGAAAGAAGCTGGAAAATATTCAACAAGACATACAGAACCAGTTACTTCAAAGAGAAGTAGAAGTAGATTTTGTGATTGGTATAGGAAAATGTGTAAAGGGATATACCTGTCTGAATGAATCTTTTACAGATTCCAAAACAGCAATTGAATACATCGATCTGATTCGAACAGCAATTGGTAACAAAGATAAATCAGTTGTGGACTGCTCACAGCTCGGAGTCTTCCGTATGCTTGCAAAAACAGAGAATAAAGAACAGCTATGGTCCTATATACCCGAATCATTGTATAAGCTTTATAAGTACGATTCTCAGAAAAAAGGGGAGTTAATCGATACTTTAGAATGTTTTCTGAATAACAATCAGAGCCAGAAAAAGACATCGAAAGCAATGATTGTTCATTACAGAACGATTATGTACCGTTTGCGGAAAATTGCAGAAATAACAGGAATGGACTTTGACAATGCGACAGAAATGCTGATTATCCGTAATGGCTTGATGATACTGAGAATAATTGAGGAAATCTAAAAAATATATAAAACGCCATAAATAATAGAAAATACAATAGAGCAGACCTTGGATAAATAAATCCGAGGTCTGCTCGACTTGAATTATATAGGAAATTACATTTAAACATACTATTTCAGTAAGGAACACTTTGTATAAAAAAGCATATAGGAAATATAGCCTTTTGGTGCATTATATAAAAAATATGAAAAGTGTATAATTAGTTAGTAGTAAAATTGACGAAACGAAAAGTGGCGTTTTGATATAGTTATGTACGATTAAGACAAATCAACTCGAACAGGAGAAAAGAATAGTGTGGGAAATTACTAAAAACAAAGAGAAGAAACCGAATAAGTACAGATTTTTATTTCGGTTTATACGGAAGACAGTTGTATTAGTTTTAATCATCGTATTTCTTCTGACAGTTGTATTTAAAATTTTTCGAATGACCGGAAACAGCATGTCTCCATATGTGAGAGATGGAGATTTATGCATTTTTTATCGGCTGGATAAGATTTATCTAAATGATGTTGTGCTCTACGAAGATGAGAATGGGAAGGAACGTGTAGGCCGTGTTGTTGCATCGGGAGGGCAGAAAGTTGAGTTCGCACAAGAGGGCGGATATCAGGTTGATGACTATCAGCCAACAGAAGAAAATCCATATGAAACATATAAGGCAGAAAAGGGAAATGTAAAATATCCATTACAACTAAAAACAGATGAATACTTTATGTTAAATGACTTCCGAAAGATTACAACAGACAGCAGGGAACTCGGTGGAATTAAAAAGAGCCAGATCAAAGGAAAATTATTGTTTCTTATGAGACGAAGGAGCTTTTAATATTGGGGTAGAATCACATGAGTAAGTTAAAAAAAGTAATCCACATCTTGAATGAGATAGAAGATGCATTTGTTTTTCTAATCTGTATTCTATTGTTCCTGATTGGTTTATACGCACTGATAGACAGTTATCTCGTCTATCAGCATGCAAATGACACAAGTCTTTTGAAACATAAACCAGGATACAAAACAGAAGATGTTGACAGAGAAATCGTTGGAAATATGGTGGCATGGATTTCACTGGAAGATACGAATATTGATTATCCTGTTATGCAGGGCATAAATAATGAAGAATATCTAAATAAAGATCCATATGGAGATTATTCCTTATCAGGTTCTATATTTTTAGATTTCAGAAACCGACCGGATTTTACCGATTCCTATTCCTTAATTTATGGGCATCATATGGAGGGAAACCATATGTTTGGCTCACTGCATTCGTATTTGAAAGAGGATTTTTTCAAGAAACATAAGGATGGAGAATTAATCGTTGGGGATACGACCTATGACCTGAATATCTTTGCTGCTATGAATACGGAAGCGACAGATGATTTTATCTTCTCGCCGACAACATATGAGTTGAAAGATATCCTTGATTACATAGAAAAGAATTCCGAACATGTTAGAAAAGAAGTAGAAGAACATCTGACAGAAGATAGCCGGATTGTAGCAATGTCTACCTGTAAATATCCGGATTCTGTCTACCGGGTTGTGGTATTTGCAGAGCTGGTCAATCCACATCAGACAAAAACAAATGATAATTAGCAAGAACGTCTACTTGCTTAATTATACGAAAAAAGAAAAGAAAAAGGAGAAAATCACTATGAAGAAAAAGACAATCGCAAAAACAGGGGCAACGATGTTAACTATGGCAATGCTGTTGAATGGAACAACAGTATTTGCGGCAGGGACAAATTATGGCACAACAATTGAAGGAACAAAAACTACTACATTTGATAAATTCCTTGTAATGGACAGCCAGGCAAACGTACCGAATGCAACATTTACATATGCAGTAACAGCAGGTACAGCAAAAGCTTATGATGTTGCCGGAAAGAAATTTCAGGTTCTCGCTGGTGTTGATTCAGACAAGATTACAATGGCAGGAGTTGGTGAAGCAGCTGCAGCAGCGAACACTATCGTATTTAAACAGGGCGATGGTTCCGACACACATGACACAACAAAAGATACTTACGTTAAAGGTCTTGCGGCAGGCAAGAAATATGCCATGAAGACAGCTACACTTGATTTATCAGCTGTTCAATTTACAGAACCAGGTGTTTATCGTTATATCATCACAGAGTCCGGTACAAATCAGGCTATTACAAACGATGCTGATTTGACTCGAGTTCTTGATGTATATGTAAATGATGCTTCCGCAAATGTGGATGGAGTATTTACAAAGAAACTGACAATCGCTGGATATGTACTTCATTCTAATGAAAATGATGGGCCAGACGTAGCATTAGGTGAGAGTTTTGGTTCAACTGGAACTTATGTAGCAACAAAATCGCAAGGCTTTACAAACAGTTATGATACATCTGACCTGACACTTAGAAAACAGGTTACAGGTAACCAGGCTTCCCGTGATAAGTATTTTGAAATTACTTTAAATATTGACAAAGCACAGCCAAATACAAAATATGATGTTGTTATTGATGATGCAGACGCTACGTCTAAGGCAAATGCAGCTACAATCACAGCAAACGCTGGAAAAACAAACGCTACATCTATCACAACAGACGATACTGGTAAAGCAACACAGAAATTCTATCTGCAGCATGGACAGCAGGTTACTGTTCAGGGTATTGCAAAAGATACAACCTATGCTGTAACAGAGAATACAGAAGATTATAAGTCAACAGAAAATACAAAAGCAACTCCAGTTGTAACAACAAAGGCAGATACAGAAGCCGCACCAGTTGATGGAACAATCGTTTCTACTGACCTGACAACAGGTTTCTTAAATACACGTGATGGTGTCATCCCAACAGGTGTCATCATGGCAGTAGCTCCATTCGCAGCTGTAACATTACTCGGTGCAGTCGGAATGGTAACAATCAAGATGAGAAAGAAAGAGGATGACGAAGAGTAATCTAATAAAGAAGGGACGAATGGGATGCAAAAAAGAAATCCTATACGAGAAAGGAGTTATGTACGAATGCATGATAAGAAAAAGAATGTCATAGCGATTACAATACTGGTCATGACACTACTAAGTGCTGCGGTATGTAATTCCTTAAGTGTGGAGGCGGCTGAAACTGCTGAAAAGTCAGTAACAGTCAGCATTCCGGTTTCCTGTGAAAAAGTTGATTCGGAAGAAACGTTCCAATATCAGATAAAAGGTGCTCCGTCCGAGTATGAAACGATTACGACGGCGGAGCTGAAACTAAAAAGTGGAGAAAAAGGTTATTTCCAGATTAGTTATAATTATCCTGGAAATTATTACTACACGGTTCGACAGATGGCTGGGGCAGATAAAAAGACGACTTATGATGCCACAGAATATCAAGTGGATGTCTGTGTAACAGAAAATGAGGAGGGCAAATTATTTGCCCAGCCAATCCTTTATCTGAAGGGTGAGGATGTGAAGAAAGAGGAACTTGCATTTAAAAATACAAGGGAAATAGAAAAAGCATCTCTTGGTAATCCAAATACACCGGAAGAAAAATCCGATGCCAAACACAAAGTAAAAACAGGAGATATGATAAATCTGCTATTATGGAGTGTCTTTCTGGTAATTTCAGGTATGATTTTAATCACTGCAATTTTGCAGAAACATAGAATGAGAAGGGAGGAAAAAGAGCATGAATAACAATCAGAATCTGTCAGATAAGAAAAAATGGTTTCGAAGAATATTAAGTATTGGTCTAATTATAGCTCTAATGAACAGCTCTATCCTTCCTCAGTTTGATTATATCTATCAAGTTCAGGCTGAAGAAAATGATTCTGCAGAGTCCAATGCAGTAGTAGAGGAAGAAGCGGTTGAAAGTGATAATTTGCAGGAAGACCCAGAGGCTAACATCGTACAAGAAGCTCAAACAGAACAAGATTCACAAGAGCCTTCAACAGTCCAAGAGCCTTCAACAGTCCAAGAGCCTTCAACAGTTCAAGAGCCTTCAAAGGTTCAAGAGCCTTCAACAGTTCAAGAGCCTTCAACCATCCAAGATCCTGTAACACAAAACTCGCAGGAAAATCCGATTGACCAGCAAATACAGGAACAGGTACAGCCGGCCAATGTTCTTAAGGCAGACAATACAGAACAGCGAAAAGAACAAGAAGAGAAACAAAAGCTAGATGCACAGCAAAAAATCAGTCCAAATCTGTCTGTAACACTGACAGCGCAGACAGATTTTTCGGAAAATGCTGTTGGAAAAATCAATGTCTTAGAGGGAGAAGGTCTTGACAATCTAAAGAAGTCCTTAAACCTCTATCTTGAGAAAGACAAACAAGAACTTTTGGAAGTGAACCTTCCAATGGAGATCGGCTTTGTAAATGAAGCCGGAGAAGAACAGGAAAAGAAAGAACAAGTAACAGTAACCGTAACAACAGGTGAGGAAGAACTTTATCAGCAGTTGAAAGCACTGGATCAGGAGGAAAAGTTACTTCTTTATCATCAGAAAAAAACAGAAGAAGGAAATGAGTGGGAGAAACTAAACTACCAGTTATATGATAAGACAGAGGATGCTCCTGCATATATCGAATTTAAAACAGAGAGCATGAGTCCATTCCTGTTTGTGCAGACAACAGAGAAACAGGAAGAGGAGAAAAAAGAGGAGAGAATAGAGGTACCAAAACTTCAGAAAAGTCCTTCCAGTACAGTAGCAGGAGAAACAGCTACCGTGGCTTCGGAAGATAGGGTAAATGTGGAGCAGCTTAACATCATTTTTTCAGATGGAGCTACGAAGAATTCAGTTGGTCAATGGGTATGGAATCCGACAGAATCTGCATTAGGACATCTGTTTGTCTATAATCTGTCCTATTCTGTCTCAGGAACTGTTTCGGACGAGCCGGGAGCATTGAGATTCGAACTTCCGCTGCACATCTTAAAAGACCGAGATGGAAACGGGGCAGATACATTTGAATGTCCGTATATCTTAAAGTCAGAAGTGCAGGAAGGGGATGACATAGACTTTGTCTATGAGATTGATGAAGCGAATAATAAAATAATCATTTCTAATTATAAAAAAATCATTACACATGCAGGGTATATCGAAGTCGGATACAGTACAGCGAAATCGACATTGGATTATAAAGATATGGATTCATCTGATAACATGACCGCTTCGATTCAGGTAAAGGGAACAAATGGCACCACTGCTGAGAAATCAGCGACAGGTGATCCGATATATATAGATACCCATGCTACCATTGCATGGACACAGAAAATGCCAAATCCTTCTTATTATCAGGAATGGCAAAGCGGATGGGGAGACAAGCTGGCAGGTGCGGAACAATATTATTATCTGGTGTGGGAAATTCGAAGTTCTGTCAACAAGATTACGTCCCCTTATACATTTCAGTTGGATGATACATTCACGGATCTGTCAGGAGACGTGGTGGGATACAAATTTTCAGGACAGAGTACATTTACAAAGACGAATACAGCAGAAAATAACCGCTGGGACGGAATCCGTTATGACTACGTGCTGACCCGTTACAGTAAAACAGAAGCAGATACAAAGTGTGAAGCGGATAAAAGTTATACGCTTTCCAATAAGATTAAGGCAACCGTGACAGCAACAGACGGAAAGGATTCTTCAACCACAGCGGATGCCTCTCAGACATGGACCTATAAGATCCAGGAGAAGCCAGAAGAGAAGGATCCGGTCTACCAGATTCCAATTGGGGCACTGTACTCAGAGAAATATGGTATCTATGGTCAGGACTCAAGAGTAGATTCTTCGCAGGATATCTCAGATTATACACTGGAAGAGTTTGTCAGAAAAACAAAAGATTCTATAGAACCATTAAAATTCAGTACATACCTAACAGGATATCCGTATCCATATACATTAAGTCAAGGTACAGAACCAGGAACGGAAGCAGATGCACTGGCAGATCGCTATGGTAAGAAGAACGTATCTTATAAACTTAGTGACGATACATTATCTTTGGAAGGAACACCACTTAAGGATGAGGACTATGATATCCGAGGAATCCAGTGGAGCGCAAAGATGCGCACTGCTACTTATAACAAAGATAAGAAAAGTTTTGCAGAAACAGCGATTCAAAACTACAAAGACGAAGACAAAATAACGATTGAAGTTCGTACCGGCGCAAAGGATGGGGCTGATGCATGGAAAAAAGCAGCGGTCTACAGTATGAAGACAGGCGGTTATGAATCTACAGATACTAAATGGGTAACGGATAGTTCCGGCGGAAATCTGACATTCGCAGCCGGAGTCAAAGGAGTACGGTTATCTTGTGCGAATGCTTACTACTATACCACTCTGAATATGGATCTGTCTGTCTCCTTGAAAGGAACAGAGAATGTCCTTGGAATCATTGACGACAAGACGAAGGTCGAGCTGAACAATCAGGCAGAAAGCACGATGCAGCAGGAAGAGAGAATCATCTTTCAGAGAACGCGGAGCGGATCAGACTATATTCAGAAGGTGATACCGACCTCCGATATACGAAAAGATATCACACAGACAAAAAATGATAAACGCAAGAAACGATATCTTGTAAACTGGCGTGTGCAGGTGCAGGAGCGTTATACAGATAATGACGGAGGACATTATTTACGTCAGGATGCCGGTACCTTTTATGATCTGCTTCCGGCAGGGGCAGCACTGACAAGAAGTTCTGTTGAAGTGCAGGCTTCCGGGTCAAAATTAAATGACGGAAATTATAACATTACATTAAAAGAAAATTATAAGGATACAGGACGCACGTTGGTGACGATACAGATCAAAGAGCCAACTACAACAGGGTATCAGGTTTCTTATCAGACCTCACATGATTATGATGCGATCCAGGATCACGGCAAAAATCTGTTGAATTCAGCAGCGTATGAGACCGGAAATGCGAAAATCGCGAGTGGATCGTCGGATGATGGTGGTTCGATCACAGAAAAGAATCTGATGGCAGGACTGGATGCAGCTTCAAGTGGAAATAAATTCCTCTACGCAGAAGCCAGACATTATATGGATGTTCTGATGGCAGGAAACAATGGCCTGAAAAAACAAGTCAAGAATGAAAAAGAAGACGAGTATCGGAACGAATCTTATGTGAACCAGGGTGGAAACTATTCCTACAGGATCCGTGTGGCGAACAATAAAGTGACCCGCTGTAAAAATCTGATCTTCTATGATTCACTGGAAAGTTATTATAATTCATCGGAACAGGCTACAGAAGTAAAAGTATCCGACTGGAAAGGAACACTTACAGGAATCGATGTCTCTACATTAAGAGAGAATGGAATCCAGCCGGTTGTATACCTGTCAACCGTGGATCGGATGAATCTCAATCAGCATCATGATCTGACAGAAAAACAGGTAGATGGAACACCGGTATGGATTGAATATAATGAATTCTTAAAGACGTATAAGCTTGAGGATGCACATGCTGTCGCAGTTGATGCAAGTAAGAAGACAGACGGATCGGAATTCATTCTGGAAGGACAGAAGTCCCTTTCCTTTACCCTTTATATGAAAGCACCGGAGGCAGACAGCACGGAAAAAACAGATCCGATGGCTTACAATAATATCTATATGCAGCAGGACTTTCTCCACGGAGAAGACGCAACTTCAGCAGGAACACCGCAGTTCTTACATCAGGATTATACATCATTGCATTACCGTGTGACCGGAGATATTAGACTGAAAAAGGTGGATGAGACAGATGATACAATTCCTGCATCCGGAGCGACCTATCTGCTTCGCGGAACTTCTGATTACGGAACAACCTACGAGACTACGAAGGTATCCGACAGAAATGGAGAATTCAGCTTTACAGAGATTGAGAAAGGAACCTACGAACTCTTAGAAACAGCCTGTACGAATGACTGGTTATTAAATACAACCGTCTACACTGTGAAGATTGACGGAAAAGGAACCGTAACAATGCCAGGACAGAGTCGGGATGCAAACGGACAGTTCCTTGTAAAAGATGCACCTCGTATTCACGGTGACTTACATTTTAAGAAAATAAACAGCATTACAGAAAATCCGATCAATGGTGTGGAATTCCTTCTGACGGGAACGTCTGATTATGGAAACGATGTATTCCAGCAGGCGGCATCCGAAGGAAAAGATGCAGGAAATTATGATGCCGGGGAGGTGACATTCAATAACCTGGAATTGGGAACATACAAGCTTTCTGAGACAAAGGCGAAAGACGGCTATATCTTAAGCCGGACAGAATGGACCGTACAGGTGAATGAAAGTGGTATGGTAATCCTTCGTAATCCGGATGGAAGCGAAGTGAAGAGAGATACAGACAGTACTTACACGATCACAAATGAACCATTGCACAGTATCCGGTTTATAAAGACCAGTACTTATGGAACAAATAATTATCTGGAAGGTGCAGAATTCTCCTTGACCGGAATCTCCGATTACGGAACGAATACAGACAAAACAGGAGTATCTGGCAGCGATGGAATCGTAACGATTGATGGGCTGGAGCCGGGCACTTATCAGCTGAAAGAGACAAAGGCACCAAAGAATTATGAATTAAATACAACGATTTATACTGTTGTTCTAAAGAGTGACGGTGACTTTACAATCGATGGACTTCAAAAGATAACAATAAGTTCAGCAAAGATCTATGATTTCAAAAATATTCCGACAGGAGGAGTGGTAAAGCTTACAAAAATCTGGAAAGACAGTAAGACAAATGCTCAACGAGAGATTCCGAATATGACAATTTCCACGAAGAAACCGTCGAAAAATCTCAGAGGATATACGATTACCTTTGATGCAAATGGAGGAACCTTTGCAGGTGGTGCGACTACAAATGAGATGGTATACTCAAAAGAAGGAAGTTTAGTGAGTGGAACATATTACAAGCCGATAAAAGAAGATGGCAGTTTCATAGGATGGTATACGAAAGAGAAAGACGGAACAGAATATAAGGTGGATGCGTCAGGAAAACCTGTTACAAACTTAACAGAGGATATCACCGTCTATGCTCACTATAAGCCACCGATGAAATATGCAGTAGCAATCTACGGAATCTGTGTGGATGATGTATATGATGAAGCAACTGGTAATATCTCAAAAGGAGGATTAACCTTTGGCCCGGCACTGGGAGAAAATTATGTACAGAGCTTTAAGAACCATAATCCAAGTGAAACAACAGAGGCAGGACATGAACATCGTTGTGTACATGATGATGATTGGAATACGATTATCAAATGGAATAAGACAGATCCATATGTATATGAACAGTGTATTAAAGAAGGTTGTACTCATAGTGTAGCACTTAGTAAAAATACAACAACGACGATCCTGAGTGAACAATTTGATACTATTAAGGAAACCGGAGATGGTCCAAGTACTTTGAAATATGAACTTGTAACAAATAATGGAGATAGCAACTGTTTTGAAAACCTGAGATGGAATCCGAATGGTGGAAAATATGGAACCACTGCCGGAGGCTGGGGAGCAACCAGGATTCGTGCAATGTTAAATGGCGCGGACGAGTTAACTGATAAGGGAGAGGACAACTACTGTATTTATATCACATCAATTGATGTGCACAAATCTGCAAGCATTTATACAACAGGCAACTGTCTGTTTGCAACCTTTCCACAAGAATTGCAGGATGCAATTGGGGCGCGTCAGGTGAAGTATGATTCTGACAGTGATAATAGGACTGAAGCAAATCTAAAAATAAGAAATGATAAGTTGTGGTTATTTAATCCAAATGAATTAGCGGATAGGATAGATAATAGCTATACTAGTCATCCGTTGGAAGGACGTGTATATGAGAAGTTTAAAGGTACAGAGGTATATAGTGATGCTACTGTTAGAATAGCATTTGGGGTAAAAAATGCTGATGGAAATATTACAGAAGAGAATTATGAGGTGTGGTTGCGTACGTCGTATGGTTCTGAATATGCAATGGTGATAAATAATACAGGTACTTTCGTGGGCAACGGTGTATATGCTCCCTGTGGTGTTTCAGTCGGCTTCACGCTTAAGAGATGATATAAGTCATTAAAAAGTGTGGTGCAATATAGGGAGAAGCAATTTATCAGGGATTCGGGGTATAGTCCCCGTATCCCGACGAGAAGGAAGAAAAGAGGGGCCCGCCCGTAAGGGCGGCGAAAAATATGGCGAAAAAATATCAAAAACCGGCATCAACAGGAAGGGAATATGTGGATGCGGCAAGGGAAAGAAGTTGATAGAAATTGAAAAAAAGAGACAAACCATTCCGATTATCCAAAAAGATACTGGAATGTCTCGCAGTGATCCTGCTTTTTGGGATGACCACATTCGCAGCATCCGGTGGTGTACCCGGTACTACGACGACGTATTCAACAGAAGGGAGCACTTCGGCAAAGGATGCGACGTATAGCACAAAAGGAGGCACATGGGATAAAGTAGATGAAAATACCTGGACGATGGATACGAATAACGATGGGCAAGTAGATGTCACTCTGGTGAAAAAGGGAGATCAGTGGGAATATCTGTTCCAGACAAAAGATCCGAATGCAGTGTATTATGGATGGGAAGAGAAAGTTCCGGATGGATATAAGGTGGTTGGAAAGGGCGAACGAAAGGATCCAGCTATAAGTAATCAGTCAGATTTCTCCATCACCAACGAAGAGGAAACCGTTACAGAGCCAAAATATGGTTCCCTAAAGCTTTCGAAAGTCGTTGCCGGTGAGGGCGCTGATTTTTCACAAAATTTCCTCTTTGAGATTAATCTGACATCTACGGATGTTACGCTTAGCGAAAAGTTAAAAGCAAGTACTACATTTGGTGATGTGAATTTCAAAGATGGAAAGGCAACCGTTTACTTGAAGCATAATGATGTTGTTGAACTAAAGAATATTCCGGCTGGTGTTACATGGAAAGTTAAAGAAAAAGCAACAGAGGGATATAAGACAGAAGTGGTTGTAGGAAATGGTTCTGTGACAGAGACCGACACTTTAACAGGAGTGATTCAAAAAGATGTAACAACAGAAGTGAAATATACGAATACAAAGATTAGTTCCAATCCGGGTGGAGGAGAGACACCGGAAGACCCGACAGGTTCTTTCAAGGTAAATAAAGTGGTTGAAAATGGAAGTGATACGAATGAATTCTGTTTTTCAGCTGCACTCACTGGACTGAAAGCACAGAAGAGTTATACAGTAAATATTACAAGTGTTGATAATTCTAAAAGAAGTTTATCAATAACTTCAAATGCTGCCGGAACAGCTTATGTAGAATTCCAGTTAAAGAATGGAGAAACCGCTGAATTTGTCAATCTTCCAGTCGAAAGTAACTATCAGATCAAGGAAGAGGCGAATGATTATACAGCATCCTACGAGATTACAGCTGAAGCAAATCCAGAGAATCTCAAAGCAGTCATGAGCCAGAATGGAAATTATGAGCCAAAGAAGGAGCTGTCCACACAGAAAGAGACTTTGGATGCAGAGGAAAAAGCGCTGATTACATTTACCAACAGCAAACCGGCACCGAAAGCGGATACGGTAGATATTGAAGTGGAAAAAAGCTGGAATGATGGAGAGAATATTGCAAAGCGTCCGTCTGAAATTACAGTCCGTCTGTATCAGAGTACATCAGACCAAGAAGATGGTGATATGATCGCCACCGCAAAACTAGACGAGTCTGGTGAATGGAAGACTATTTTCAAAGACATGGACGAATGTCCGACAAACAGTACAACTTCATATATTTATACAGTCAAAGAAGATCCGGTGGCTGGATATGAATCTGTAGTTACAAAGGATGAAACAACAGGTAAGTATACAATCACCAATACGTTATCTACAGTAGCAACCGGAGACTTACTGTTATCCAAGACAGTCGAAGGAACAGGGGCAGATAAAGAGAAAGAATTCCGTTTTGAACTTACCATGAAGACGAACGATGGAAAGGCACTTCAGGGAAGCTTTCCATTAGATAGTGGAGAAGGCAAGGGAACAAAGACAGGAACCATTTATTTTGATGAAAACGGAAAAGGAACCATTTCCTTAAAGGATGGCGAATCTGCTTATATCACCGGACTGCCGGAGGGAACTATATATAATGTGAAAGAAACTGCATATGTAGACTGGACACCTTCTTTGTTAAATAACACTACCTGGGACGGATCGATCCAGAAAGATACACCGTCAGAAGTCAAAGTGAAGAATACCTATGAAGAAAAACGTCAGTTGACAGTCAAGAAGACAGTAGAAGGGAGCATGGGAAGTAAGACAAAACAATTCCAGTTCCAACTTAAGCTGACAACTCCGGCAGGACAAGTCTTGCCGGCAGAACTGGAGTATACAAAAGGTGACGAGACTAAAACGATGCAGCTTAAGAATGATGTGTACGAATTCACATTGGCACATGAGGAGACTATAGTCATCAAAGGTATTCCTTCCCAAAGTACTTACACAGTTACCGAGGTAGACGGTGAATCAAACGGGTATACAGTAACTCCGACGAATGATACAGGAACAATAAAAGCCGATACAACCGTTTCATTTGTAAACACAAAGAACGGATCAGTACCGACACTTGCAGACATGAACACGAAGATTCCATTCGTGCTTGTGATTCTGGCGATTGGAGGAGTTGGATTCATTTTGTGGAAGAAATGGAAAGAGACAAGAGAATAAAGTTCGGTGTATTGAAGAAGCTGCGAACTAAGAAATTAGTGAGCAGCTTCTTTTTAGTTGTCTTTTATGAATAGCATATGTTATACTAACACAAAGCATATTTCTTATGAATCTAAGGTGACGATTCACCATCTATTTTCTAATTTCATTTCAGAAGTCTATGCTTTAGATACCAATAGTTATGTAAAGCAGGAGGCAGCTGGAAAAAGTAGATGACCTCCTGCAAAAAGGAGGAAAAGTGAAGATGTCAAAACGAAAGAATGCACAGAGAAGCAGAAAGTATTCTGTACGGAATCGGATGGTAAAAGCAACAAAAAAGTACAAAGATACCATTTTCCGTATGCTGTTTGAAAACAAGGAAAATCTGTTGTCGCTCTACAACGCAATGAACCACAAGAATTATACCGATGCAGATGCATTACAGGTAGTAACAATGGAAAATGCGATTTATATGGGAATGAAAAATGACTTGGCATTTATATTGGATATGAATTTATATCTTTATGAACATCAGTCCACATATAACCCAAACATGCCGTTAAGAGACTTGTTTTATATCTCCAATGAATATCAGAAACTGGTTGTTCAGAAGTCTTTGTATTCGTCAGTGCTACAGAAGATTCCGGCACCCAAATTTGTTGTGTTCTATAATGGGACGAAAGAGATTGAAGATGTCAGTGAATTCAGACTTTCATCAGCGTATGAATGCCAGACAGATGACCCAGATCTGGAATTGCGAGTAACCGTGCTGAATGTTAATGAAGGTCATAATCAGGAACTGATGGAACACTGTCAAACCTTGAAGGAATATGCTCAGTATGTAGCGAAAGTCCGTAAATATACTTCTTTAGGAGAGCTGTCATTGGAAGAAGCAGTAGAATGTGCTGTTGAAGAATGTATAAAAGAAGGAATATTAGCGGAATTTCTAATCCAAAATCGAGCTGAGGTGATTAGCATGAGTATATTCGAATATAATAAGGATGAAGAAGAGAAAAAGCTGAGGAAGGCTGAATTTGAGGCTGGCCGAGAGGCTGGAATCGAGGAAGGCAGAATAGCTGGAATGGAGGAACTGCTAAAGCAACAAATCCAAAGAAAACTTTCCAAAGGAAAATCGATAGATGAGATAGCAGAAGAATTAGAAGAATCCGTTACAGTTATACAGAATCTTATCGGTGAGTGTGAAATGAAATAGTTTGAATGTTAAACGAAGCTGCAAACTAAGAAATTAGTGAGCAGCTTCTTCTAGTTTGGAAACTTCTAAGAGACGATTCAGTTTTTCTTTAATTCACTACATGGCTTCTTTCTATGTAAAAGAAAGTTATGCATCCAGCAATTCAATCAACTTGTCAAGAAAAGCTTCTTCCCCTAATGTATTGATTTTGAAAAATACAGCCTGGCTTCCTCCTGCTGTAATTGCGGAAAGTTGAACCGGATCTTTGTCGTTTTGGAAAAGTGTAATATTAAGACTTACTCTGTTTCCTCCAGCATAGCTGTAACGTTCAAAAACACGAACACTGCAACGCGCAGTTCCGCTTCGAAAGTCACTGGCATCTTCTAGTGTTGCTGACATACTGCCATTTAATATCCCATTTTCGATTTTGGAAAGTAACTGATCAAAATCTTCATTTATACTTCTTTCTATTTTTGCCATACACAAACACTCCTCAATTATCTGAAAATCCTGCACTACCGTTCATACGATGCAATAATTTCTTTGCTATCTGCTATTTTATAATCAAGTGTTTCCAAATTACCAATCAAATCAAATGTTATATCTGCATTAACCTGCAATTCATCTTCGAGCTTAGAGGCAGACGGCTCAACTTTTAGAAAAACTGTTAATCCATAAGGCTCACCTTCCGACTGTATCTCTATACTGTCATATGCGTATCCTTCTGGATAATCTTGACCGCTTACAATTTTTATAACATTCGAAGAATCTCCTACATAATCTGTCTTGTACTGTGATAAATCAGGAACCTCGTACATTTCTTTTTTTCTTCCACACGAAGGAACGGATGTTATTGATAATACAATTAGAATAATTGCAATTAATTTTTCCTTCATAAGCAATCTCCACCAAAATTCGATTTGTTATTCATATGATATCATATTTTTTTAATATTCAATATGGATTTTTTTGAAATGCAAATACGCAAGATAAAATTATATTTGTAAGACACATTTGCTTTTCCAAAATATAAATCCATATCAAAAGTCTTTATAAATTCCGATAATTTGTCAGTAATTATACATTTATCTATATTAGTTAAAATTATAAACTGAACAAATCACTATGAGTACTGGTACGAGCTAATGTAAGAACCAACACATCATCTTCATAACGATATATAAGGAGCTAATCCGGTTGAATATGACATTCTCTGTGACCTGTCCAATTACCGGTCAGAGCATGGTCTTTATGTCTAGGTTCTAATGTTTCTCCATTAGCAAGTTTCGTAACGATATCTTTGAGTAATGAAAGATTTAAACCACGTTTCTTTGCAAGTTTATAATCTTTCTTAAACTGAGTTGTGTTTTTAATTTCAAATTTGGTCATTTATCAAGATTTGTAAAGAACTCATCTACATCATGATATCCTTTGACCGATGGGTCTTTTGCAATCCTTTCTGCCTCTAGCATAGCAGAGACTGTTTCCTTATTTGGGGTTCCTTCTGTAATCTTAAAAGGAATTCCTCGTTCTCGTAATGATTGTCTAACAAAAATATTGAAAGCAGTGCTGAGATTCATACCAAGTTCTTCATACAGTGCTTCAGCAGCAGCTTTAAGATTGCTGTCCATTCGAATACTAATGTTACTTGTATTTGATTTTGCCATATTATCACGTCCTTTCTCTTAACAATTATATTATATGCTTTTTGCACGAAAATATCAATGCATTGCACGAAACTTCCGGAAATTTTAAGCAAATAAAAAAAGGAAAACACCATTCCCTTTTTCATACTTAATAATATAAGATTGTTAATTTGTTATGTTTCTCTTTAGATAATATATTCTTTTGGGTTTTATAAATCGTTTTAATTTGAGGTGAACCGGACAATATCATTCGGCGTGCAATCTAAAATGATACATAATTTTTCGAGAGTCAACAGAGTGATATTCTTGTTCTTTTTGAGAGAATCTAATGTCTTATTGTCTATTCCACATTTGAGAAGAGCATATTGAGATATTTGTTCCTTTTTCATGTTAATCCCTCATTTCATATTTTTTCATATTCAATATGGAATTTTTTTCGAAATGCAAACACGAAAGAAAAAATATATTTTGCAAGACACTTGCAAGACACTTTAGATGCCATTTAATGCCATTTAAGAGCACAAATAAGCAATTAGAAAATTATTCAGACAAAAAACAAAAGAGCCAGAAACCAAGCAAATACGCGGTTTCTAGCTCTTTTTTACTAGCAGGGGATGAGAGAATCGAACTCCCACCAAAGGTTTTGGAGACCCCTATCATACCATTTGACCAATCCCCTATATTTTGTTCGGCTCACTTGAGCACTTGCTTAGTATAGCAAGTAAGATAAGGTTTGTCAACAAGAAAATTAGAAAATTTTTTAAATTAAACAATTGAGTTAAAAATAACGATTTTACACAGATTTAACATAGGGATAATAATTTTTATTTGGTGGGAGAATATGATAGATAATGCCATAAAAGGGTGAATGGAAATACGTCACCTTTATCAAACAGATAAATGAGAACGAGGAGAAAAGCAAATATGAAGAATATTTATATGAATCGTGAGTTGTCGTGGTTGAAATTTAATGAAAGAGTATTAGAGGAAGCGGAAAATCAGGAAGTGCCATTGTGTGAAAGAATGACATTTGTATCCATCTATCAAAGCAATCTGGATGAATTTTTCCGTGTTAGAGTTGGCTCGTTGATGGATCAGATGTTACTCAATACAACAATCCGAGAAAATAAAACAAATATGACAGCACAGGAACAGATTCAAGAAATTATAAAAGACGTAAAGCGTTTAAATCTGAGGAAAGACAGAGCGTATGCGGAACTGATGAAAAAACTGGAAGGATACGGTGTAAAGCTGATAGATTTTGCATCGGCAAAAGCAGATGAAAAAAAGTATCTGGAAAGATATTTTAATCATGAAATTATGCCGCTGACATCCCCAACTATTGTTGCAAAAAGACAACCATTTCCATTTTTGAAAAATGAAGAGATTTATGCGGTTGTTGTTTTGGAGACAAGAAGCAAAAAAGAGAGAATTGGAATTATACCGTGCAGCAATACGATGTTATCTCGATTAATTGAACTTCCTGGTGGAAAAGGAAGATATATGCTGTTAGAAGATTTAATCCTTCATTATATCGGAAGCGTGTTCAAAGGGTATAAAGTAAAGGGAAAATCATTGATCAGAGTCGTAAGAAATGCGGATATTGATGCAGATGCGGTGTATGATGAAGACTTAGATTACCGTGAATTTATGGCGGATTTGATGAAACAGAGAAAGAAACTGTCACCGGTAAGACTGGATATGTCCAGAGAGATGGATAAGGCGGTGATAGAGGCACTTTGCAGATATTTGGAAATGACACCGGACAAGGTGTTTAAGAGTGAAGCTCCTTTGGACTTGTCATTTGTTTTTCAGATTCAGGATCTGCTTAGAAAAAACAGTGAACTTTTCTATGAGAGAAGAGTGCCGCAAAAGAGCCCGGATTTTCGCGATGGAATTAGTATATTGAATCAGATTAGCGAGGAAGATAAACTATTGTCGTACCCATATGAATCTATCCGTCCATTTTTGAAAATGTTGTCGGAAGCAGCGGAAGATGATAATGTTATTTCTATTAAAATGACATTGTATCGTCTTGCAAAACAGAGTAAGGTTATTGAGGCACTCTGCGAAGCAGCTGAAAATGGAAAAGAAGTAGTCGTTCTTGTGGAACTGCGAGCACGGTTTGATGAGGAAAATAATATTCGCTGGTCACGTATGCTGGAAGAATCAGGATGTCAGATCATTTATGGTTTGGAAAAATATAAGGTTCATTCTAAATTATGTCTGATTACGAGAAAAGGAACGGATGGAATTGAGTATATTACGCAGATCGGAACTGGAAATTATAATGAAAAGACAGCACGCTTATATACAGATCTTTCACTTATGACTGCAAATGAACAGATTGGAATGGAAGCTGCACGAGTATTTCAGGCATTGACAAAAGGAGAGGTGATGCAGGAAACAGAACATTTGCTTGTTGCACCGAAATGTCTTCAATCTAAAATTATAAGAATGATCGATGAGGAGATTGAGCACAAGAAAAATGGGGAGGATGCATACATTGGACTAAAATTAAATTCCCTGACAGATAAGCGCATTATGGAAAAATTGAACGATGCTTCAAAAGCAGGTGTTCAAATCGAAATGATTGTGAGAGGGATTTGTTGTCTCGTTCCGGGAATCAAAGGTGAAACAGATAATATCCAGATTACAAGTATCGTTGGAAGATTTTTGGAGCATTCAAGAATCTACATTTTTGGTTGTGGTGAGAGAACAAAATATTATATTGGCTCAGCAGATTTTATGACGAGAAACACAGTAAAACGTGTAGAAGTTGCCGCACCGATTTATTCGGAGAAGATAAAAAAACAGATTCGAGAAATATTTGAATTGATGTTAAAAGACAATAAAAAAGCAAGAATAGAGGATAATGAGGGAAGCTATACATTGAAAAAATGTGTAGGAGAAGCATTTAATTCCCAGGAAATGCTGTATCAACTGGCATACGACAGAGCTGCGAGAAAGATGATAAGCGATTCTCCGGTAAACAAAGAATTAAAGAAGAATAATGAAGATATATAAATAGAATTAATAAATATAAATTAGAATAAATTATAAAAGGAACGAAAAATCTACGATGTCGCATTTTGACAAATAAAATAAAACATGGTAGAATAAAACGTACTTAAAGGTGTGAATGACAGAATGCATTTGCACCTTATTTTGTTGTAGGAGACGAAAGGAGATAATGGTTTGCTTACGATACAAAATTATGTAAAAGCAAAAACTCTGGATGAGGCTTACGAGTTGAATCAGGCACGTAACAGTCGTGTTATGGGCGGTATGATGTGGATGCGCCTTGGAAATGCGAGAGTAAAAACAGTAATTGATCTGTCTGAACTGGAGTTGAATAAAATTGAAGAGACGGATCATGTATTTAAGATTGGGGCAATGTGTACATTGCGTCAGTTAGAAACTCATCAGGGATTAAATGAATATTCAAAGGGAAATATAGCAAAAGCATTGAGCCCGATTGTAGGGGTTCAGTTCCGTAATCAGGCAACAGTAGGCGGTAGTATTTTTGGACGATATGGATTTTCAGATGTATTAACTGTTCTGTTGGCAATGGATACTTTTGTGGAATTATATAATGGAGGAACTGTTCGTCTATCGGAGTTTGTGAATCGTAAGATGGACAAGGATCTTTTGATATCTGTAATTGTTCGTAAGAGTAAAAGAAAGATTCATTATGAGTCAATCCGTCAGACAAAAACAGATTTCCCGGTATTGACATGTGGTATTGTAACAGGTGTGTTTAAGGGAGAAAAACTGTGGTGGATATCTGTAGGGGCAAGACCTGGAAAAGCAGCACTTTTGGAGCTGGACTGGGATATTAGAGACGATGCTACAGAAGAAGAGATTGATGCATATGCGAAAAAAGCAGCAGATATGTTTACATATGGATCGAATATGAGAGGCAGTGCCGAATATCGAAGACATTTGGCAGAGGTATTGATTCGACGCTCGATCCGGGCAATTTTAGCGGAGGAACAATAAATAATGGAAATTAAATTTCGACTAAATGGCAAACCTGTTCAGACAGAGGTGTCAGGGGACAGTGTTTTGTTAAATGTATTAAGACAGCTTGGATGTGTCAGCGTAAAATGTGGCTGTGAGACAACAAACTGTGGATTGTGTACTGTATGGGTAGATGGAAAATCTCGTCTGTCCTGTTCAATCCTGGCAGCGGGAATTGACGGACATGAGGTGACAACACTGGAAGGTGTTCAGAAGGAAGCGGAAGAGTTTGGACGTTTTCTTGCAGCAGAAGGAGCAGAGCAGTGTGGTTTCTGTTCTCCGGGATTTGTTATGAATGTTCTTGCAATGTTCAGGGAGTTAGAAGATCCGTCTGTTGATGAGATTAAACAGTATCTTGCAGGAAATCTGTGCAGATGTACCGGTTATATGGGACAGCTTCGTGCTATTCAGAAATATATGCAGAGTAAGAAGGAGGAGCAGGCATAATGAAATATGTAAATCAGGCAGTGCCAAAGGTGGATGCTAAGGCATTGGTAACTGGAAAAGGCGTTTATGTAAATGACCTGGCTCCATCAGATTGTTTGATCGTAAAGGTTGTTCGAAGCCCTTATGCACATGCATTAATTAAGAGTATAGATAAATCAAAAGCAATGTTGGTGCCGGGAATTGAAGCGGTATTTACTTATGAAGATTGCCCGGATAAACGTTTTACATTGGCAGGACAGACTTATCCGGAGCCAAGTCCGTATGACAGGCTGATTCTGGATCAGAGAGTTCGTTTTGTCGGAGACCCTGTAGCAATTGTTGCAGGTAAAACCGAAGAAGCTGTTTTAAAAGCAATGAAACTTGTGAAAGTACAGTATGAGGTGTTGGAGCCGGTATTGGATTTCAGAACAGCAAAGGATAATGAGATTTTAGTACATCCGGAAGACAACTGGAGAAGTCTGGCACCGGTTGGGGCAGATAATAAGAGAAATCTTTGTGCACATGATGAATGCTCTGACGGAGATGTGGATGCAGTTCTTGCTTCTTGTAAATATGTTGTCGACCAGACATATCACACAAAAGCAAATCAGCAGGCTATGATGGAGACATTCCGTACATATTGCTATATGGATGCATATGGACGTTTGAACGTAGTAGGATCTACGCAGGTACCTTTCCATGTACGTCGTATTTTGGCGAATGCATTGGATATCCCAAAATCTAAAGTGCGTATTATCAAACCTCGAATCGGAGGTGGATTTGGAGCAAAACAGACAGCGGTAGGAGAGATGTATCCGGCATTTGTAACATGGATGACAGGAAAACCATCAAAGATGATTTTTACAAGAGAAGAATCTTTGATTGCATCTTCACCTCGACATGAGATGGAGATCCATGTAAGAGTCGGAGCTGATGAAGACGGAATAATCAAAGCAATTGATATGTATACACTGTCAAATACGGGAGCTTATGGTGAGCATGGTCCGACAACAGTTGGACTGTCCGGACATAAGTCGATTCCTTTGTATGGAAAAGCAGAGGCTTTCCGTTTTACATATGATGTTGTATACACAAACTATATGTCTGCGGGAGCATATCGAGGATATGGTGCAACTCAGGGTATATTTGCATTGGAATCAGCTGTGGATGAATTGGCAAAACAGTTGGATATGGATGCAGTGAAATTGCGTGAGATGAACCTTGTCAGAGAAGGACAGGTTATGCCGGCATATTATGGAGAGACAGCAAACAGTTGTGCTCTTGACCGTTGTCTGGCTCGTGCAAAAGAGATGATCGGCTGGGATGAAAAAGGCATGCGTAAAGATATGGGCAATGGTAAAGTCAGAGGACTTGGTGTTGCAATGTCAATGCAGGGTTCCGGTATTTCCAGCTGTGATACTGCTTCAGTTACAATTAAAGTGAATGACGACGGATTCTATACATTGATGGTCGGTGCTACAGATATGGGAACAGGATGTGATACAATTCTTTCACAGATGGCAGCAGATTGTCTGGATTGTAGTATGGATGAGATTGTTGTACATGGAGTTGACACAGATATTTCACCATACGATTGTGGTTCTTACGCATCTAGTACAACTTATGTAACAGGTATGGCAGTGATGAAAACCTGTGAGACCTTGCGTAAGAAAATCAGTGAGAAGGGTGCAAAATATCTTGGCTGTCCGGTAGAAGATGTAGAATTTGACGGCGAAAAAGTATTGAATCTGAAAACAGGAGAATCTATTTCCAGAAAAGATATTGGAAATAAAGTAATGTGCTTTAATGATGATGCACTTAGTGCAAGCGAAGCATTTACATCACCGGTATCACCACCGCCATTTATGGTTGGAATGGCAGAAGTAGAGATTGATAAAGAAACAGGAGCAATCGAATTGATTGATTATGCAGCGGTTGTAGACTGTGGAACTGTTGTCAATCCAAATCTTGCGAGAGTCCAGACAGAAGGCGGAATCGCACAGGGAATCGGTATGGCAATGTATGAAGACATCGTATATAGTGTGAAAGGAAAGAACTATAGCAATTCCTTTATGCAATATAAGATTCCATCACGACTGGATGTTGGAACAATTCGAGTGGAATTTGAGAGCAGCTATGAACCAACAGGTCCATTTGGTGCCAAATCTATCGGTGAGATTGTAATCAATACACCATCTCCTGCAATTGCAAATGCGGTAGATCATGCGGTAGGAGTTCGAATCCGTGAATTGCCAATTACGGCAGAAAAGATTTTCTGGGGAATCCAGGAGCAGGAAGAACAGAAATAAGAACACATTTTTAATATAAAAAAGAAATAAAAAAGATACAGCTGTTGTTGAAAAATAAAACAACGGTTGTATCTTTTGTTGTATAACCCGGTAATTTAGAGAACCTTTTGATAAGCCAGACGTTCTGTGCCATCTTGCAGATGAACCAAACCACAGTAAGAGAAACCATTTTTCTCAAGTAAATGTTGCATGACGGAATTATCGCGGTGTGTATCAATTTTGAGATTGCCGCATTGCTTTAATGCCCATTCAAGACAAAAAGAAGCAGTTCCATGAACGGTCCCATCCGAAGTGATACGATGGACTACGCCATAAGGCATGGAATTCAACCAGTCTCCTTCATAAATCTCGTTATAGTCGGGATCGTCTGCACGGTGGTAAAAAAATGTAGCAATGATTTTAGCGTGATCTTCACAGACATAGCTGTGACCGGATTCGATATCTGAAATAATGAGTTCCTTTTCTGGATAAGTCGTGCCCCATTGCGTTGGATTTCCGTGACTACTCATGAATGTACGTGCATTTTCATAAAGGTGTAACAGAATGTCTAAATCATCCATGGTCGATTTGCGAATGTTCATATGTTTGTCCTCTCATTTTTTACATAAAATTTTATAAATATTTTAAAATGAAATCGTGGAATATGCAATAAAAACAGTGCTGAATAATAGTTAGAAAACATGACAAAATCAAACAAAAAATTAGGGAAAAAGTAACATTATATAGAGGATTGTATGCCGAAAAATGCAATAATTGTACTAAATAAGGAACATGAGAAGAAATAAGGAATTTGAGGTTGTCTTTTTTTTAACGTGATGTTATACTGCGACTGTTGAAAAAAGTAATAGCTATAAAATAGCAAGGAGGAAGTATACAATGTCACAGGCACAGTTTGAACAGTGGACAGGATTCAAAGGTAAACTTTGGAAAGATGGAGTAGATGTTCGTGATTTCGTTCAGAACAACTACAAACCATATGATGGAGATGAATCTTTCTTGGTTGGACCTACAGAAGCAACAGATAAGTTGTGGGGAAGATTACAGGAACTTCAGGCAGAAGAGCGTGCAAAAGGTGGAGTCCTTGATATGGAAACAGAAGTTGTTTCAGGACTTACTGCTTATGGTGCAGCTTATATCGATGACAGCATGAAAGAGCTGGAGAAAGTTGTTGGTCTTCAGACAGACAAACCTCTGAAGAGAGCATTTATGCCTTATGGTGGAATTAAGATGGCAGAGCAGGCTTGTACAACACATGGTTATGAGCCAAGTGCAAAACTGCATGAGATCTTTACAAAATATCACAAAACTCACAACCAGGGAGTATTCGATATCTACACACCAGAGATGAAAAAAGCTCGTCACAACAAGATTATTACAGGACTTCCGGATACATACGGACGTGGACGTATCGTTGGTGATTACCGTCGTGTAGCTTTATATGGTATTGATTACCTTATTAAAGAAAAACAGTCTGACTTCGTAAGAGGCGAGAGACACGGAATGAAAGGAACAGATTTCCGTCTTCGTGAAGAGATCACAGATCAGATTAACGCTCTGAAAGAAATGAAAGAGATGGCTGCAGCATACGGATTTGACATTTCTGCACCAGCTAAAGATGCAAGAGAAGCTGCTCAGTGGCTGTACTTCGGATACCTTGCAGCAATCAAGACACAGAATGGTGCTGCAATGAGTGTTGGACGTATTTCTACATTCCTTGATATTTATATTGAAAGAGATCTTGAGAACGGAACTCTGACAGAAGACGAAGCTCAGGAATTGATCGACCACATGGTTATGAAATTCAGAATGGTTAAGTTCGCTCGTATTCCATCTTACACAGAACTTTTCTCAGGAGACCCAGTATGGGCTACACTTGAGGTTGGTGGACTTGGACAGGACGGACGTTCTATGGTAACAAAGAACGACTATCGTTTCTTACATACATTAGAGAACATGGGACCTTCACCAGAGCCTAACTTGACAGTACTTTACTCTTCAAGACTTCCAGAGAACTTCAAGAAATATGCATCATTTATTTCTGTAACAACAAGCTCTATCCAGTATGAGAACGATGATGTTATGCGTCCGGTATGGGGCGATGACTACAGCATTTGCTGCTGTGTATCAGCTACTCAGACAGGTAAAGAGATTCAGTTCTTCGGAGCACGTGCAAACCTTGCTAAGTGTCTGTTATACGCAATCAACGGTGGTGTTGATGTGAAGACAAGACAGCAGGTTGGACCAGCTTACAGACCAATCACTTCAGAATATCTTGATATTGATGAAGTAATGGAAAGATATGACGCTATGATGGAATGGCTGTCAAAACTGTATGTAGATACATTGAACATGATCCACTACATGCATGATAAATATTACTATGAAGCAGCAGAGATGGCTCTTATCGATACAGATGTAAGACGTACATTTGCAACAGGTATCGCTGGATTCTCTCACGTAGTAGACTCTTTGAGCGCTATCAAATATGCAAAAGTTAAAACAATTCGTGATGAAGACGGAATCGTAGTTGACTTCGAGACAGAGGGAGACTTCCCAAGATACGGTAACGATGATGATCGTGCTGACGAAATCGCAGTATGGCTTCTTAAGACATTTATGCACAAACTGAAAAAATGCCATACATACAGAAATTCAGAGCCTACAACATCTATCCTTACAATTACATCAAACGTTGTATATGGTAAGGCTACAGGATCACTTCCAGACGGAAGAAAAGCAGGCGAGCCACTTTCACCAGGTGCTAACCCATCTTACGGTGCAGAGCAGAATGGTCTCTTGGCTTCACTGAACTCTGTTGCAAAACTTCCATACGAAGATGCATTAGATGGTATTTCAAATACTCAGACAATCAGCCCAAGTGCACTTGGACACACAGATGAAGAGCGTACAAATAACCTTGTAAACGTTCTTGATGGATACTTCGATCAGGGAGCACACCACTTGAACGTAAACGTATTCGGTACAGAGAAACTGATCGATGCTATGGAGCATCCAGAGAAACCAGAATACGCTAACTTTACAATTCGTGTATCTGGATACGCTGTTAAATTCATCGACTTGACTCGTGAGCAGCAGATGGACGTTATTTCCAGAACTTGCCACAAATCAATGTAATAAGAATTAAACTTCGTGGAAAGTTTATAATAAAGAGGGGCAGTTTCGAAAGGGACTGCCCCTCTTTGTAGCAAATATTCGAAGAGGTATTATCAATAATAAGGAGAAAATAAAATGGCAGAAGCATTAAAAGGTTATGTTCATTCACTGGAAAGCTTTGGCTCGGTAGATGGACCGGGGGTGCGATATATTATTTTTCTGACAGGATGTGCAATGAGATGCCAGTTTTGTCATAATCCAGATACATGGGATATGAAGACAGGAACTCTTTATACAACAGATGAATTGTTAGAAAAAGCAATGAAATATCGTTCTTACTGGAAAAATGATGGTGGAATTACAGTAAGTGGTGGAGAACCATTATTGCAGATTGATTTTCTGACAGAATTATTCCGTAAGGCAAAAGCAAATGGAATTCATACAACACTTGATACAAGCGGAAATCCATTTACAAGAGAAGAACCATTTTTCAGCAAATTTAATGAATTAATGAAATATACAGATCTGGTAATGCTTGATATCAAACATATTGATGATGAGCAGCATAAGATTTTAACAGGATGTACAAATAAGAATATTTTAGATCTGGCCCGTTATTTATCAGACATCAAGAAACCGGTTTGGATTCGTCATGTCCTTGTACCGGAAAGAAGTGATTATGATGAATATTTGATCAAGCTGGATGAATTTATTCAATCGCTGGATAATGTTCAGAAAGTAGAAGTTCTTCCATATCATACTTTAGGTGCATATAAATGGGATGAACTTGGCTATGAATATAAATTAAAAGGAATAGATCCACCGTCTGTCGAGAGAGTTGAGAACGCAAATAAACTGCTTCATACAGGAGTTTAGTGCATGGAAAAGTGACGTTTGGGGACGGAGTTTGGAGACCATTGGGGACGGGGTTTAGTGGCTTTTTTGCTTGCAAAAAAGCCACTAAACCCCGTCCCCAATGGTCTCCAAACTCCGTCCCCAAATGGTCTCCCCGTCCCTAAAATTGTCCCCAATTGTCACTTCCCCAAACGTTACTTTCCGTTGTATAATAGTGTAACGATAATAAGCATAAGAGAGGAAAGAGAAATGAACAAAAAAGAAGTACTGGAAATCAGAAAGCAATTTACACCTGCAAACTGTGCAATCACACGTATTTGCGGATGTTATGTAGACCATGAGAAAACAAAACGTTTAGAATCTAAAGAAGCATTTCTTTCATTACCGGAAGAAGAAGCATTTAAGTATTTTGATATTTTTAAGAAAACATTATCTGGAAGTTTGGGGAAGAACTTGTTGAATATGGAATTTCCTCTGGATCAGGAGATGCCGGGAGGAACGCAGGAATTTTTGTTGAAATTAAAAAACAGTAAATTAGAAGATGATATGCTTTTGGAAGAGTTTTACGATAAAATAATCGAGAACTATGAGTATGAAGAAAACTATTATATTATTTTGATCCATGCAATGTACGATATTCCGGGAAAAGGAACAGATGAATTAGAAATGTACGATGCATCGGATGAAGTGTTTGAATATCTTATATGCAGTATCTGTCCTGTGTCATTATCAAAAGCCGGATTATGCTATAATGCCGAGGATAACAGGATTGAAGACCGTATACGTGACTGGATCGTAGATAAGCCGGATAAAGGATTTTTGTTCCCTGCATTTACAGACCGAAGTACAGATATCCATGGTGTATTGTATTATACAAAGAAATCGCAGGACCTTCAGCCGGAGTTGATCAATCAGGTACTGGGAGCGAAGATGCCGATGTCGGCAGACTCACAAAAAGAGACTTTTCAGATGATCATTGAGGATACGCTTGGCGAAGATGGTGATTATGAAACGGTAAGAAATATTCATGAGACTTTGAATGAAATTATTGAAGAACATAAAGATGAGCCGGAACCGGTATCTTTGGATAAAACCGATGTGAAGAAAATCTTTGAGAATAGTGGCGTATCAGCAGAACAGATGGAGACATTTGAACAGACATTTGAGGCGGCAGCGGGCGAAAAATCAACACTTATTGCAGAAAATATTGCAGAGACAAGAAAATTTAATATTGAGACATCTGATGTGGTTATAAAAGTCAACCCAGACAGAGCTGATTTGATTGAAACAAGGATAATTGATGGAAGACAATGCATTGTGATTCCTGTTGATGACCACATAGAACTGAATGGGATTAATGTTCGAACAATAAAACGCCCGCAGGCAGATAAATAAAAGGAGATGAGTTAAATGAAACAGGACACACTAGAAGGCAGAGCGAAAACAAAAAATGGTGTAAAGCGATTATGTTTTTCTGTGGTTTGTATTTTGCTGGAAGTTCTTTTTGTTATAGTTATGCTTACTAAATTGAGCAGATACGCAGAATTTGTCAATCTGCTGACAAGAATTCTGGCAGGCGGTTTGGTTTTGGGGCTTTATGCATCCAACAAAACTTCATCTATGAAAATGCCCTGGATAATTTTGATACTTATATTTCCGATAATGGGAGTTGGTCTGTATTTGATGATTGGATTAAACGGTGGTACTCGTAAAATGAGAATACGATACAAAGACATTGATAATATTATTTTGCCGTTACTTCCAGAAAATCAAGAAACTTTAGAAAAGTTAAACGAGAAAAATCCAAAAGCCGGTAATATTGCTTATTATATAAAGAAAAATGCAAGTTATCCGGTATATCAGAATACGGATGTAACATATTACAGTGAAGCGGTAAAAGGACTGGAAGCCCAGCTTGAAGAACTGTCAAAAGCAGAAAGATTTATTTTTATGGAATACCATGCGATTGAGGATGCACAAGCGTGGTATATGATCCAAAAGGTTTTGGAAGAACGAGCACAAGCCGGAGTAGAAGTACGAGTTTTTTATGACGATATGGGTTCTATTGGATTTATTAATACAGATTTTATAAAGAAACTTGAGAATGTAGGGATTCAGTGTCGCGTATTCAATCCATTTATGCCGGGCTTGAATGTATTTCTAAATAATCGAGATCATCGTAAAATTACGGTTATTGATGGAAAAGTTGGATTTACCGGTGGCTATAATCTTGCAAATGAGTATTTTAATTTCACACATCCTTACGGACAGTGGAAGGATACGGGAATCCGTTTAGAGGGAGATGCAGTCCGATCGTTGACGATAACATTTCTGGAAATGTGGAATGCAGTCAATGATAAAGATAAAAATGATACGGATTTTGAAAAATATTTATTACCATATGAGTATCATGCAGAACAAAGTGGATTCATCCAGCCGTATGCGGACAGTCCGATGGATGATGAGCAGGTAGGCGAAGAAGTTTACATCAGCATGATAAATAAAGCAGAAAAATATTGTTGGTTTATGACACCATATCTGATTATTACCGATGAGATGATGCATGCAATGTGTCTGGCTGCGAAACGCGGAGTTGATGTAAGGATAATTACGCCGGGGATTCCTGATAAGAAATTAATTTATAGTGTTACACGTTCATTTTATCACGGACTGGTAAAAGACGGAGTGCGTATTTTTGAATGGACTCCTGGATTTTGCCATGCAAAAATGAGTGTGGCAGATGATTGTATGGCTACGTGTGGAACAATAAATCTGGATTATAGAAGCCTTTATCATCATTTTGAAAATGGATGCTTTATGGCAGATTGCAAAGCAGTTATTTTGATTAGAGAAGATTTAGAAGCAACCATGAAAGAATGCTGTGAAGTGACGGAAAAATATAGTTCAGGGAATAGTGCTTATTTGCGTCTGGGCCAATTGTTTATGAGATTATTTGCAGGATTATTGTAGAAATGAAAACAGATTTAAAAAGAGAAAAACAAAAGTTACGGAAACAGATAAAAAAGAAAATTTCAGAACTTTCAATAGCGTATTGTAAGTCGGCGGATGAGAAGATTAGAAAACATGCATTAGCACTTCCTGAATATAAGAATGCGGAGGTAGTCTTTTGCTATGTGGGGACGAAAGACGAAATCAATACAACACCGATGTTACAGGAAATATTAGAATCAGGCAGGAAGCTTGGTGTTCCAAAGTGTATTTCAAAAGGTGTTATGAAGGTTTATGCGATTACAAGCCTGGATGACTTGGAAGAAGGTGCTTATGGCATTATGGAGCCCCAAAATTGCTGCGAAGAGATACCACCGCAGAAGATTGATCTGGCATTTGTACCATGTGTCACATGCAATAAAAAGGGTGACAGGCTCGGGTATGGCGGGGGATTTTATGACCGATATCTTAGTCAGACAGATGCACGAAGAGTAATCTTGTGTAGAGAAAAAATACTTCTGTCGGAGATACCGACAGAAGAGCATGATTTGAGGATGGAGGTTGTGGTATCCGAAGAGGAGATTGTTCGATATCAAACGGAAAATTAGAGAAAAATATTAAAAAAGTGTGAAAATTAAAGATGATTTCTTGACAAATATAATCAATGCTCCTAAAATAACCGTTAGACATCTAACTAATTACTGGTGAAGAAAAGAGGGATGATATAAATGTGCGATGAAAAAGAGATGTCAATCGTCAATATTATGAATCAGATTACGCATATGGAGATGAATTGTGCCAGTCAGTCATTAAAGCAATATGATTTAAAACCATGGCAGGCAGCGATGTTTTTCTCATTGCATCAAAATAGTGGTATGTCACAAAGGGAATTAGCTAAAAAGATGAAACTGACACCACCGACGATCACATCGGGAATTAAGAAGATGGAAAAGCAGGGGTTGATTGAGCGCCGGCCTGACGAACAGGATCAACGAATTATGAGATTATATTTGACAGAAAAGGCAGAGAATTGTCTTGAGCAGGTTTGGGATGTAATTAATAAGACGGAAGAGATGTTGGTTTCGGGGTTTAGCATAGAAGAAAAAATCCTGCTTAGAAGATTTTTACTCCAAATGCTGGATAATTTAAAACAGCATGCGGAATGTACAACCGACCAGAAAAACAGTTAAGACAGAAGGAAGAAAGGATTTGTACTATGGGTAAATTATTCAAGTATCTGAAAACGTACTGGAAGATGGCATTTGTTATATTGCTTGTACTTTTGGTTCAGGTATATTGCGACTTATCTCTGCCAAGTTATACGTCAGACATCGTAAATGTTGGAATTCAGCAGGCGGGTGTTGATGACAAGATACCGGAAGCAATTTCAGAAGAAGAGATGGAGAAAGTATTGTTGTTTGTACAGGCAGATGACAGGCAGACAGTGCTGGATGCATATGAAAAAGATGAGAATACATATGATCAAACAGCATATGTATTGAAGAAAAACATTCAGGATGATGAAGAAAAAACAGAAGAATTAGAAGAGCTTCTTTCTGTTCCGATGATGATGACAGCAGGATTTGAACAGGGAAGCGATACGACAGCTAAAATAGAAGAACAGTTGCGTGCAAATATTCCGGCTGAGATGCTTCCAAAAGATGCAACAGTGTTTGATATTTTGAAAATGCTGCCGGAAGAACAACTTTCACAGATGACTGATAAGATGAAAGACCAGATGGATGATATGCCGGATACGATCATAGAACAGGCTGGAATCAGCTATATCAAAACGGCATATGAAGATCTTGGTATGGATATGAATCAGATGCAGTTCCATTATTTGTTTGCAACAGGCGGAAAGATGCTTGCACTTGCATTACTTGGAATGTTGGCAAGTGTTCTGGTCGGACTGCTGGCATCACGCGTGGGTGCATCAACAGGACGTGACCTTCGTGGCAGAGTGTTTAGAAAAGTTGTTGGATTTTCCAATAATGAATTTGACCAGTTTTCAACGGCATCACTAATTACAAGAAGTACTAATGATATTCAGCAGATACAGATGTTGATCGTTATGCTGCTTCGTATTGTATTATATGCACCGCTTATCGCAATCGGCGGCATTTATAAAGTGTTCCAAACAAATGTATCTATGTCATGGATCATTGCATTGGCGGCAATTTTAATTGTACTTGTAGTTTCTGTATTGTTTATTGTTGCAATGCCAAAATTTAAGATCATGCAGCAATTGGTTGATAAACTGAATCTTGTGACACGTGAAATTTTAACTGGTTTATCAGTTATCCGTGCATTTAGTACAGAAAAACATGAGGAAGAAAGATTTGATAAAGCAAATAGAGATTTAACAAAAACCAATCTTTTTGTAAACCGTGCCATGACATTTATGATGCCGGTCATGATGGTAGTTATGAATGCGATTTCCGTGTTGATCGTATGGACAGGAGCTCATGGTATAAATGAAGGTCAGATGCAGGTTGGTGATATGATGGCATTTATTCAGTATACAATGCAGATTATCATGGGATTTTTAATGCTGTGTATGATTTCAGTTATGCTGCCTAGAGCGGCTGTCGCAGCAGAGCGTGTAGATGAAGTGCTGACAAGTGAGACGATTATTCGAGATCCAGAGCAGCCGAAACATTTGCCAAAGAAAACAGAAGGCGTTTTGAAATTTAACCATGTATCTTTTAAATATCCAGGTGCGGATGAAGACGTTCTTGAAGATATTGATTTTACGGCACATCCGGGACAGACAACGGCTATTATCGGAAGTACCGGAAGTGGAAAATCTACATTAGTGAATTTGATCCCTCGTTTCTATGATGTGACAGAAGGTTCTATTACATTGGATGGTATTGATATCCGAGAAATGACACAGCAGGAGTTGAGAAGTAAACTGGGATATGTTCCGCAGAAAGGTGTTCTGTTCTCAGGAACGATCGGTTCAAATATTATGTTTGGCAATCCGGATGGAAATGAACAGGATATGGAAGAAGCAGCGAAGATTGCACAGGCAACAGAGTTTATCGATACAAAATCAAAGAAATATGACAGCACAATTTCGCAGGGTGGTGGCAATGTATCAGGAGGACAAAAGCAACGTCTTTCTATAGCACGTGCAATTGCAAAACATCCAAAACTCTTTGTTTTTGATGACAGCTTTTCAGCACTGGATTATAAGACGGATGTGGCACTTCGTAAGGCGTTGAAGGAAAAAACATCAGACAGCACTGTGCTGATCGTAGCACAACGTATTAGTACGATTTTACATGCAGAACAGATTATTGTTCTGGACGATGGAAAGATTGCCGGAGTCGGTACTCATCAGGAGCTGCTCAAAAATTGTGAGGTATATCAGCAGATTGCAGCTTCTCAGTTATCAGAGGCAGAATTAAAGGCAGGATTAGAAGAAAATGGGAAAGGAGGAGAACAGTAATGAGTGAAAATCGAGGACCAAGACGCGGGCCGATGGGTCATGGACGTATGGGTGGAGAAAAGGCAAAAGATTTCAAAGGTACCATGGGAAAATTAATAAAATACATGAGTGCATTTAAGATTCAGATGCTGTTTGTTGTAATCTTTGCCATTGGAGGAACCGTCTTTAATATCATCGGACCGAAAATACTTGGTAAAGCAACAACAGAGATTTTTAATGGACTGGTAAGCAAAGTTTCTGGCGGAAGCGGAATGGATTTTGAAAAAATTGCAACTATTTTGCTGACAGCATTGGCATTGTATGTAACAAGTGCATTGTGCTCGTTGGTACAGGGCTTCTTGATGACGGGCGTTTCGCAAAAAACAACATATCGATTGAGAAAAGAAATTTCACAGAAAATCAATCGTATGCCAATGAATTACTTTGATACGAGAACACATGGTGAAGTACTTTCAAGGGTTACAAATGATGTGGACACTCTGGGACAGAGTTTGAATCAGAGTGCAACACAGATTATAACTTCGACAACAACGATTATCGGTGTACTTGTGATGATGTTGTCGATCAGTCCTCTTATGACACTGGTCGCACTGTTAATCCTTCCTGTTTCACTTGGCATGATTTCATTTGTAATGAAACATTCACAGAAATATTTCAAAGGACAGCAGGAATATTTGGGAAATGTAAATGGTCAGGTGGAGGAAGTTTATTCCGGACACAATATTGTAAAAGCCTTTAATAAGGAAAAAGATGTGATCGAAGAGTTTGAGAAGACGAATGATAAATTATATGATTCAGCATGGAAATCACAGTTCTTTTCAGGTATGATGATGCCGATCATGCAGTTTGTGGGAAATTTAGGATATGTAGGCGTAGTTATTCTCGGAGGTGTTTTAGCTGCAAAGAAGACGATTGAGGTCGGAGATATCCAGTCATTTATCCAGTATGTAAGAAACTTTACTCAGCCAATCCAGCAGCTTGCACAGGTTGCAAATATGCTGCAGTCCACAGCAGCAGCTTCAGAACGTGTTTTTGAATTTCTTGAAGAAGAGGAAGAAGATCAGACAGTTCCAAATCCAGTATCAGTAGAGGGATTAGAAGGAAATGTTACATTTGAGCATGTACATTTTGGATACAATGAGGACAAAATCATTATCAATGATTTTTCTGTTGATGTAAAAGAAGGTCAGAAAATTGCGATTGTCGGACCGACCGGTGCAGGGAAAACAACAATGATCAAACTGCTGATGCGTTTCTATGACGTGAATAGCGGAGCAATTTTGATCGATGGACACAATGTTAAGGATTTTAACAGAAGTGAATTAAGACAGATGTTTGGTATGGTTCTTCAGGATACATGGCTGTTCCATGGAAGCATAAAAGATAACATTAAATATGGAAAACTGGATGCAACAGACGAAGAAGTGATCGAAGCTGCAAAGGCGGCGAGAGTACATCGATTTGTACAGACATTGCCGGGTGGATATGATATGGAATTAAATGAAGAAGCAAGCAATGTGTCTCAGGGTCAGAAACAGCTTCTTACAATAGCGAGAGCAATTCTTGCAGATCCAAAGATATTAATCCTGGATGAGGCTACAAGTTCTGTAGATACAAGAACAGAAATTCAGATCCAAAAAGCGATGGACACGCTTATGAAGGGAAGAACAAGTTTTGTGATCGCACATAGACTTTCTACTATACGTGATGCAGATGTGATTCTCGTTATGAAAGATGGGGATATTGTAGAACAGGGTAATCACGAAGAACTGCTTGCAAAAAATGGATTCTATGCAGATTTGTATAACTCACAGTTTGAAAATACAACAGAACAAGCATCATAAATCGAATGAAAAGATGGAAAGAGACCTTAAGTGACGGGTCTCTTTCTTTTATGTATAGTGTTGTTAGAGGGGAAGGAATAACAATATAATTGTATTTTAAATAGAAATGTGAAAAAAAGGTTTCACAAAAAGGTGTTTCCATATTATAATGCAAGGTAATGATGTATTTACAAAAGGAGAAATCATAGTATGGAATCGGGGTTAACACATTTTGATGAAAATGGCAAGGCACTGATGGTGGATGTGACAGATAAAGGCGAGACCATTCGTGAGGCAACTGCCGCAGGAAAAATCATGGTCAGCAGAAAAGTATATGAAGCAATTGCAGCAGGAACAGTTGGAAAAGGAGATGTCCTGGGAGTGGCGACAACAGCCGGGATTATGGGAGCTAAGAGAACAGCTGAGCTGATTCCAATGTGTCATATTCTTCCAATCACGAATTGCAGAGTGACGTTTGATATGGATGAAGAAAGTTGTACAATTTACTGCTACTGTACAGTGAAAGTGACAGGAAAGACAGGCGTGGAGATGGAAGCACTGACAGGTGTCAGTGTTGCACTTTTGACAGTGTATGACATGTGTAAGGCATTGGATAAATCAATGGAGATCGGCGAGATTTATCTTTGTAGAAAGACAGGCGGTAAGAGTGGTGAAGTGCGAAATGAGAAAGCACCATATATACAGCATGAAAATAAGACACCTAAGAATGATCCGTTAAAAGATTTGGATTATCAGTTGGGCAATCCGAATAGAAAACGGACGGTAACAGGACGCGGAACACTGGATGATTTGGATTTATTATAAGATGCAAAAAGAAAGGAAGATTGAACATGAAGTGGAAAAGTTTTCGTTTAAAGACAACTACACAGGCAGAAGATATCGTGAGCAGTATGCTGGCAGATTTAGGAATTGAAGGAGTTCAGATTGAAGATAAGATTCCTTTGACAGCGGCGGATAAGGAGCAGATGTTTGTGGATATTTTGCCGGAAACAGAGGCGGATGATGGAATTGCATATTTAAGCTTTTATTTAGAAGAAGATGCGGATACAGAAAGCATTTTGAAAAATGTCCGTCAGGAACTGGAAGAAATGTCAGAATTTATGGATCTTGGAGAATGTTCTATTGAAGAATCCGAGACAGAGGATGTGGACTGGGTAAATAATTGGAAACAATATTTCCATCAGTTTTATGTAGATGACATTTTAATCATTCCGTCATGGGAAGACGTAAAACCGGAAGATAAGGATAAGATGGTGATCCACATTGATCCGGGAACAGCATTTGGAACAGGAATGCATGAGACGACACAGTTATGCATTCGCCAGATCCGTAAACATGTGACGCCGGATACAGAAATTCTTGATGTCGGATGCGGAAGTGGAATCCTTGGAATGCTGGCACTTAAATTTGGAGCAAAACATTCCGTAGGAACAGACCTTGATCCTTGTGCAATCGATGCAACATATGAAAATATGGAAGTGAACGGCATTTCGAAGGAACAGTATGAAGTTATGATCGGAAATATTATCGATGATAAAGCGGTACAGGATAAGGTAGGATATGAATGCTATGATATCGTTGTGGCAAATATTCTTGCAGATGTGCTGGTCGCTCTTACACCGGTGATTGTAAATCAGCTGAAAAAAGGTGGTATATATATCACAAGCGGAATCATCGATGATAAAGAAGAGACTGTTGTTGAAGCTGTGAAAAAAGCAGGACTGGAAGTGCTGGAAGTGACATATCAGGGTGAGTGGGTGTCTGTAACAGCACGAAAGAACTAATTAAAAGGAGAGACAAAAATGCATCATTTTTTTGTTGAACCAACGCAAATCTGTGGAGATACGATTGCGATAGAGGGTTCGGATCTGAACCATATGAAAAATGTGTTGAGGATTAAACCGGGAGAACAGGTTGAAATCAGTGATGGAAGTTCAAACAGATATATATGTGAAGTGGACGAGTATGAACAGGACGCAGCGAGACTACATATCTGTGATAAGATTCAAGACGATGTAGAGCTTCCTTCCAAAATTTATCTGTTTCAAGGACTGCCAAAAGCTGATAAGATGGAACTGATCATACAGAAGGCTGTGGAGCTTGGTGTTTACGAGGTGGTTCCGGTTGTGACAAAGCGTGCAGTGGTAAAACTGGATGAGAAAAAAGCTGCTAAGAAGGTTGCACGCTGGAATGCAATCGCAGAAGGAGCAGCAAAACAGTCCGGAAGAAACAGAATTCCGGAAGTTCATGACGTTATGACATTTGCAGAGGCATTAGAATTTGCAAAAAGCTTAGATGTCCGCCTGATTCCTTACGAGAAAGCAGAAGGAATGGGGACAATGAAATCAGCTGTAGATCAGATTAAGCCGGGTGAAAGTATTGGAGTTTTTATCGGACCAGAAGGCGGGTTTGAAGAGGCAGAGATTGAACAGGCGATGGAGCAGGAAATTATACCGGTTTCATTGGGAAAAAGAATATTGAGGACAGAGACGGCAGGGTTGACAATTTTATCAATTCTGATGTATCACTTAGAATGTGGGATTCATAATTTATAGTAAGAAGCGTTCAGAACAATACGAACAAAAATCTGAACAAGACAGAGAAGGAAAGGTAACATGGAAGTTTATTTAGATAATTCGGCGACAACAAGAGCATATCCGGAAGTTGGAGATATTGTATATAAAGCAATGTGTCAGGATTATGGTAATCCGTCTTCGATGCATCGTAAAGGCGTAGAGGCGGAACATTATGTGAAAGATGCAAAAGAAATTTTGGCAAAGCTATTAAAAGTAAATGCAAAGGAAATCTTTTTTACATCAGGAGGTACAGAAAGTGATAACCTGGCTTTAATCGGAGCAGCACGAGCAAATCGACGTAGGGGGAATCATTTGATTACATCTTCGATCGAGCATCCGGCTATTTTAAATACAATGCGTTATCTGGAAGAAGAGGAAGGATTTCGTGTGACATATTTACCGGTAGATGCGAATGGACGTGTTCGTTTAGATGCATTAAAAGAGTCATTGTGCCAAGATACGATTTTGGTATCCATTATGTATGTTAATAATGAAGTTGGTTCTGTCCAACCGATTGAAGAAGCTGTAAAAATCGTAAAAAACTTCAATCCAAGAATTCTCTTCCATTCTGATGCAGTGCAGGGATTTGGAAAGTACCATATTTATCCGAAACGAGTTGGGATTGATATGCTTTCAGCAAGTGGACATAAAATCCATGGACCAAAAGGAACAGGATTTTTGTATATAAATGAGAAAGTGAAGATTAAGCCGATTATTTTCGGAGGAGAGCAACAGAAGAATATTCGTTCCGGCACAGAAAATGTTCCGGGAATCGCAGGGCTTGGACTTGCGGCAAAGATGATATATCAAGATCTGAACATGAAAGTTTCACTGATGCGGGAACTGAAAGCTCATTTTATAGAAGGAGTATCGAAAATAGAACACACAACAGTGCATGGTCTGACAGATGAAAATAGTGCACCTCATATTATAAGCGTTGGCATTGCAGGGGTTAGAAGTGAAGTGCTGCTGCATACTTTGGAAGATAAAGGTATATACGTGTCTTCGGGCTCTGCGTGTGCATCAAATCATCCTGCGATCAGTGGTGTGCTAAGAGGAATTGGAACTTCACAAGAGTACCTGGATTCGACATTGCGTTTCAGTATGTCAGAATTTACAACAAAAGAAGAAATTGACTATACGTTGGAAACACTATATAATTGTGTACCGATGTTAAGGAGATATACAAGACACTAAAAAGGAGAAAGATATGAAATTTCATTCATTTTTGATTAAATACGGTGAGATTGGAATTAAAGGAAAAAACCGTTATATATTTGAGGACGCATTGGTTCGTCAGATTCGCTTTGCATTGAAAGATGTAGATGGAGAGTTTTATGTTCACAAATCTTATGGAAGAGTATATGTGGACTGTGATGGAGAGTATGATTATGAAGAGACTGTAGAAAGTCTTTCAAGAGTATTTGGAATTGTCGGAATTTGTCCGGTTGTCCGTCTGGAGGATAAAGGCTTTGAAGAACTGAAAAAAGAAGTTGTTGCTTATATGGATGAGATGTATCCGGATAAGAATAAGACATTTAAGGTAGAAGCGAGAAGAAGTAAAAAGAGTTATCCACTTCAGTCTATGCAGATTAACTGTCAGTTGGGTGAAGTGATTTTGGATGCGTTTCCTGAGATGAAGGTAGATGTACATCATCCGGATATTATGCTGAATGTAGAAGTCCGCGAAGAGATTTACCTTTATTCAGAGATCATTCCGGGACCGGGTGGAATGCCGGTTGGAACAAACGGAAGTGCAATGTTACTTCTGTCAGGCGGAATCGACAGCCCGGTTGCGGGATATATGATCGCAAAACGAGGAGTTTCTTTGGAAGCAACATATTTCCACGCACCACCGTATACAAGTGAACGTGCAAAAGAAAAGGTTGTAGATCTTGCACGTCTGGTATCAAAATATTCAGGACCGATCAAATTGAATGTTGTAAACTTCACAGATATTCAGTTGTATATTTATGAGAAGTGTCCACACGAAGAACTCACGATCATTATGCGCCGTTACATGATGAAGATTGCAGAACATTTTGCAAAACAGGACGGTTGTCTTGGCATGATCACAGGAGAGAGTATTGGACAGGTTGCAAGTCAGACGATGCAGAGTCTGAATGTGACAAATGCTGTCTGCACATTGCCGGTTTATCGTCCACTGATTGGTTTTGACAAACGTGATATTGTAGAGATTTCAGAAAAGATCAACACATATGAGACTTCAATACTGCCGTTTGAAGATTGCTGTACAATTTTCGTGGCAAAACATCCGGTTACAAAACCAATTTTGGAGAAGATTGAAAAATCAGAATTGAATCTGGCAGAAGGTATTGATGAATTAGTACAGAAAGCAATTGATACAGTAGAAGTGATTAAAGTAAAATAATCGTTACAGTTCACAGGTACTGTGAACTGTAACAAATAATCAAAACAAAAAGGCTGTCGTAAAAGACAGCCTTACTACTTGACAAATGTAAGTCGATTAATTATTTGATGATGTATGGCTCAAGAGCTGCAAGGATATCATCCAATTCGCCATCAGCATGAATGTTCAGGTCGATTGGTTTTGAAAGATCCAGGCTGAAGATACCCATAATAGATTTAGCATCAATTACATATCTTCCAGATACAAGATCAAAGTCGTTATCGTATTTTGTGATTTCATTTACGAAAGACTTTACTTTGTCAATTGAGTTTAAAGAAATCTGTACAGTTTTCATGTTATAATCCCTCCTTGATATACGAAAAAGTACGAGGTTTTCCCTCTTAGCTTATTCTACGAGATAGGAATATAAAAGTCAAGAAACTGATAGAAAAAAGAACGATAGAAGGAGAAAAATTAATGAAAAAAGTAGCGTTGCATAATTTGGGATGCAAGGTGAATGCGTATGAGACAGAAGCCATGCAGGAAATGCTGGAAAAAGAGGGGTATGAAATTGTTCCATTTAAAGAAGGCGCAGATATTTATATTATTAATACATGTACAGTGACGAATATTGCAGACAGAAAATCCAGACAGATGTTGCATCGTGCAAGAAAAATGAATCCGGACGCAATTGTAGTTGCGGCCGGATGTTATGTGCAGGCACAGGAAAATGAACATCATGAATTAGATTCCTGTATTGACATTGTGATCGGAAATAATAAAAAACAAGATTTGATCCAGATTTTAAATGAATATGAATCAAAATGTAAAACAGAGGAAGTAATTGATATTAATCATACAAATGAATATGAAAACTTAAATCTGTCCCGCACCGGAGAACATACAAGAGCTTATATCAAAGTACAGGATGGATGTAATCAGTTTTGTTCATATTGTATTATTCCGTTTGCAAGAGGCCGTGTGCGCAGTCGTTCTCTGGAAGATGTAGTACAGGAAGTGACAACATTATCTGAAAATGGTTACAAGGAAGTTGTTCTTACAGGCATTCATCTGAGTTCTTATGGAGTTGATTTTGAAGAACAGGAAGCGGGAAAGAAAACAGATTTACTGACATTGATACTGGCAGTTCATGAAATTCCAGGTATTGAACGTATTCGTCTGGGTTCTCTGGAGCCAAGGATTGTCACAGAAGAATTTGCTAAAACAATTGCAGGACTTCCTAAGATGTGTCCACATTTTCATTTATCTTTACAGAGCGGGTGCGATGCAACTTTAAAGCGTATGAATCGCCGTTATACAACGGATGAATATTTTGAAAAGTGTGAGCTTTTGAGGAAATATTTTGACCATCCTGCGTTGACAACGGATGTAATCGTAGGATTTCCGGGAGAGACAGAAGAAGAGTTTGAAGAATCAAAAGCATTTGTCGACAAGGTAAACTTTTATGAAACACATATTTTTAAATATTCAAAACGAGAAGGAACAAGAGCGGCTGTGATGGAAAATCAGGTGCCGGAACAGATAAAAGCAGAAAGAAGTGCACAATTGATTGAGCTGGGAGCAAAAAAACAGGAAGCATACGAGAAAGAAATGGTTGGAAAAGATGTAGAAATCCTCGTGGAAGAACCGGCACAGATCGACGGAAAAGAAGTACAGGTCGGGCACACAAAAGAATATATAAAAGTTGCGTTGGAATCAGATGAAAATTTACAGAATCAGATTGTTAAGATGCGAATAGATGACCATTCTCAAATTATCCATTGAATTTTAAACAGGATTATATTAGAATGATAAGTAGGGAATCTGGCAATTTTGTTTTGCCGGAGGATGTTTTGTGGCTGTCTGGGACAGATGCGAGATGTAAATTTGTTATGGGTTATAAAAAATAGTGACCGGTAATGAAAACAATACAATGTTAGACATAAAAAGAGAAAGGTGGAAAAAAACATGAGTGATTTGAGTAATACACAATTCTTTCAGGTTGAACCAGGTCCGCAGATTTCTGCAAAAGATATCTTAGAGATCGTTTTTAAAGCGTTGAAAGAAAAAGGATATAATCCGGTAAACCAGATTGTTGGATATATTATGTCCGGAGATCCAACTTATATTACAAGTTACAATGGAGCAAGAAGTCTTGTGATGAAAGTGGAGAGAGATGAACTGGTAGAAGAGTTATTGAAGTCGTATATTCAGAATAATTCATGGGAATAATTAAATTATGAGAATTATGGGATTGGATTATGGCACGAAGACAGTTGGGGTCGCAATTAGTGACGCACTTGGTCTGACGGCTCAGGGGATAGAGACAATAGAACGAAAAGAGGAAAACAAGCTGCGTCGCACATGTGCACGCATCGAAGAACTGATTCGTGAATATGAAGTAGAGAAGATCGTGCTCGGCTTTCCAAAGCATATGAACAATGATGTGGGAGAGAGAGCAGAGAAGTCACTGGAATTTAAAGCAATGTTAGAACGAAGAACCGGACTTGAAGTGGTCATGTGGGATGAACGCCTGACGACGGTTGCTGCGGAGCGTACATTGATTGAAAGTAAAGTAAGACGAGAGGATCGGAAAAAGTATATTGATAAGATTGCAGCAGTGTTTATATTACAGGGATATCTGGATTCGCTGCAGATTTCAAAATAAAGGGGAGCCCTATGGAGAAGATTACATTTACATTTGAAGATACAAACGAAACAGTTGATTTTTTCGTTTTGGAGCAAACAAAGTTAAATGGTGCTACATACTTACTCGTAGCTGATAATGAAAGCGATGATGCAGAATGTCTGATTTTGAAAGAGACAGAGTCAGGAAACGAACAGGACAATCTGTATGATATCGTAGAAGATGACAATGAATTGACAGCAGTTTCGAAGGTGTTTGAAGAACTGTTGGAAGATGTTGACATTACATTGTAAATATCCGACAAAGGATAGTTGCGATAGATTTACTACACAGGAATTGGAGTAGACGATGGAACAGAAAAAGGTGGAGAAGCTGCTTCGGACGAAGTTAAAAGAACGAGGCTTGAAGATTACACAGCAACGTCTGCTTGTATTGTCCACGCTTGCAAAAAGCAGCGGTAATCACATGGCAGCAGAAGAGGTGTATGCACAGATACAACAGCAGTATCCTGAGATTGGACTGGCTACTGTATATCGTACATTACAACTTTTATATGAGATGCAGTTGATAGACCGCATTAATCTGGATGATGGTTGTGTGCGTTATGAGATCGGGCATCTGTTCGAAGGTGAGATGAAACACAGTCATCATCATTTGATATGTAGGAAATGTGGGAAAGTATTTCCGTTTGATGGTGATTTGTTAGATGGATTGGAAACACACATTCAGGAAAAAACAGGATTTCATATTATAGATCATGAGTTGAAATTTTATGGTGTGTGTAAACAGTGCATGGAACAAGAATAAACTCCGGTTTTTGTCAGTACAAAAAATAGATGGAGGTGTGAAATTTTTGAAAAAGCAAAATACAGGAAAATTGCGTATCATTCCTTTAGGTGGTCTGGAACAGATAGGAATGAATATAACAGCTTTTGAATATGAAGATAGTATTATCGTTGTAGATTGCGGTCTTGCATTCCCGGAAGATGATATGCTTGGTATCGATCTGGTCATTCCGGATATCACATATTTGAAAGATAACATTAGCAAGGTGAAAGGGTTTGTGATCACTCATGGTCATGAAGACCATATAGGTGCCTTGCCTTATGTACTCAAAGAAATCAATATTCCGATTTATACAACCAAATTAACAATGGGAATTATTGAAAATAAATTGAAAGAACACAATTTGCTTCGTTCTACAAGAAGAAAAGTTGTACGTCACGGACAGTCTATCAATTTAGGAAAATTCAGAATTGAATTTATCAAAACAAACCATAGTATTCAGGATGCATCTGCTTTGGCCATTTATTCACCGGCAGGAATTGTGGTACACACAGGAGACTTTAAAGTAGATTATACACCGGTATTTGGAGATGCGATTGATTTACAGAGATTTGGAGAAATCGGTAAAAAAGGTGTACTTGCATTAATGTCAGATAGTACCAATGCAGAGCGCAAAGGATTTACTCAATCTGAAAAAACAGTAGGTATTACATTTGATCACATTTTTGCAGAGCATCAGAATACACGAATTATTATTGCAACATTTGCATCAAATGTGGATCGTGTGCAGCAGATTATCAACTCTGCATATAAATATGGAAGAAAAGTAGTTGTAGAAGGTCGAAGTATGGTGAATATTATTTCGACCGCTTCAGAACTTGGGTATCTGAATGTACCGGAACATACATTGATCGAGATTGATGAGATGAAGAATTATCCACCGGAGAAGATGGTGCTGATTACAACAGGAAGTCAGGGAGAATCGATGGCTGCTTTATCTCGTATGGCAGCAGATGTGCATCGTAAGGTTACAATTCAGCCGAATGATACAATTATATTTAGTTCGAATCCAATCCCGGGAAATGAAAAATCAGTTTCGCGTGTGATCAACGAATTATCTTCAAAGGGAGCAAACGTAATATTCCAGGATGCTCATGTATCTGGGCATGCTTGTCAGGAAGAATTGAAATTGATCTATTCTCTTGTAAAACCGAAATATGCGATTCCGGTTCACGGAGAGTATCGTCACTTGAAAGCAAATTCTGAAGTCGCAATGTCTCTTGGAATTCCGAAGGAGAATGTATTTATTATTCAATCGGGAGATGTCCTGGAACTTTGTGATGAAAGCGCAAAAGTGGTAGATAAGGTTCACACAGGAGCAATTCTGGTAGATGGTCTTGGTGTTGGAGACGTTGGTAATATTGTGCTTCGAGACAGACAGCATCTGGCTGAGGATGGAATCATTATTGTTGTTTTAACTTTAGAGAAGGGAAGCAACCGCCTGCTGGCAGGACCGGATATTGTTTCTCGTGGATTTGTCTATGTACGAGAATCAGAAGGTTTGATGGAAGAAGCAAGAAGAGCAGTAAGCGACAGTCTGGATAAATGTCTGAGCAATCGTCATGCAGACTGGAATAAGATTAAATTAACGATCAGGGATACAATGAATGACTTTATTTGGAAGAAAACAAAGAGAAGACCAATGATTATCCCAATTATTATGGATGTGGATGTGTAAGATATGATAGTAGATGAACGTATCGTTACATTCATCAATTCCATGGAGACAGAGAACAGTGAAATATTAGAAGCAATTGAAAGTGAAGCATTGAGTACTTATGTACCGATCATTCGAAAAGAGATGCAGAGCTTTCTGAAAGTACTTCTGACGATTCAAAAACCTATGCGCATTCTGGAAGTCGGAACTGCCGTAGGTTTCTCTGCGTTATTGATGAGTGAGTACGCACCAGCCGGGTGTGAAATTACAACGATTGAAAATTATGAAAAAAGAATTCCAATTGCAAGGAATAACTTTAAAAGAGCAGGAAAAGAAGCTCAGATCACTCTGTTAGAGGGAGACGCAATGGAGGTGCTTCCGACGTTGGATGAACCATATGATTTTATATTTATGGATGCGGCAAAAGGACAGTATATTCATTATATGCCGGAAGTGATGCGTTTGCTAAAAACAGGAGGAACGCTGGTTTCAGATAATGTGATGCAGGATGGAAATATTATAGAGTCAAGGTTTGCGGTAGAGCGACGTGACAGAACAATCCATTCAAGAATGAGAGAATATCTCTATGAGTTAAAGCATCACGAAGAGTTGCTGACGTCAATTATTCCGTTAGGGGATGGGGTCGCTGTCAGTGTAAAATTAAATGAAAAAGATACAAAAGTTGGAGAATAAAAATAGCAGAATTGAAAGGAAAAGAATATGTCAAGACATCCTGAATTATTGATTCCGGCAAGTAGTCTGGAGGTATTAAAAACAGCAGTAATATTTGGAGCAGATGCAGTATATATCGGTGGAGAAGCATTTGGTTTACGTGCAAAAGCAAAGAATTTTTCAATGGAAGATATGAAAGAAGGAATTGAATTTGCACATGCACATGATGTGAAAGTTTATGTTACAGCAAATATTCTGGCGCACAATGATGATTTAGATGGTGTCAGAGAGTATTTTGAAGAGTTAAAAGAAATTAAACCTGACGCGTTGATCATCGCAGATCCAGGTGTGTTTGAAATTGCAAAGGAAGTATGTCCAGAGATTGAGCGTCATGTGAGTACACAGGCCAATAATACAAACTATGCAACTTATAATTTCTGGTATAAACAAGGGGCAAGCCGTGTTGTGTCAGCAAGAGAATTATCAATGAAAGAACTGAAAGAATTGCGCGCAAATATTCCGGAAGATTTGGAGATTGAAACATTTGTACATGGAGCAATGTGTATTTCTTATTCAGGAAGATGCCTGCTTAGCAACTATTTTACTGGAAGAGATGCGAATCAAGGTGCATGTACACACCCATGCCGCTGGAAATATGCGGTTGTCGAAGAAACAAGACCGGGAGAGTATATGCCGGTATATGAAAATGAGCGTGGAACATATATTTTCAATTCAAAAGATCTTTGCATGATTGAATACATTCCGGAGCTTATTGACGCAGGAATCGATAGTCTGAAGATTGAAGGAAGAATGAAGACAGCTTTGTATGTTGCAACAGTGGCACGTACTTATAGAAAGGCTTTGGATGATTATCAGAAAGACCCGGAGCTTTATCGCAAGAATATGCCGTGGTATCTGGACCAGATATCAAATTGCACATATCGCCAGTTTACTACAGGTTTCTTCTTTGGAAAACCAGATGAAAACTCACAGATTTATGATAGTAATACTTATGTGAAAGAGTACACATATCTTGGTATTATCGGAGAAGAAAAAGATGGTCTGTATCGTATTGAACAGCGTAATAAATTTTCTGTAGGCGAGACAATAGAGATTATGAAGCCGGACGGAAGAAATATTGAGGTGACAGTTGGAAAGATTGTAAATGAAGACGGAGAGGAGCAAGAGAGTGCTCCACATCCAAAACAGGTTTTATATATTGATCTTGCAGGACAGGCCGATAAATACGATATCATTAGAAGAAAAGAGTAATACAGTTCCTATTGACTAACCTGCTAAAAAAATGTATAATTAGAATAATTGTCGACAATTTAATGTGTTAAAGCGGTGTAGAATTAGTCGGCATTTTTACGTATGAAATGGAGAGGAAAGGTGTAAAAAAATGGCAAAGTACACAGTACGAAGAGTCTTTATGGCAATTGTGACGCTGTTAGTAGTTGCAAGTGTTACGTTTTTTTTGATGAACGCAATCCCGGGAAATCCGTGGTTATCTGAAAAAACACCTTCGCCGGCAACAATTGAGGCGTTAAATGCAAAATATGGACTTGACCAGCCCCTGCTTGTTCAGTTGGGCAAATATTTAGGAAATCTTGTTCAGGGAGATTTCGGAACATCAATTAAGATGCAGAAAAACCGTGCGGTTTTAGACATTATTAAAGAAATGTTTCCACTTTCAGCAAAAATTGGTACTTTCGCTTTATTGTGGGCAATAGCAGTAGGGCTTCCTTTGGGATGTCTTGCGGCATATAAGCGAGGTACCTGGGTGGATAGTTTCTTACGTGTTGTATGTACGATCGGTATTTCTATGCCGGGATTCGTAGTAGCAACAATGTTACTTCACACATTATGCGGAGGTATTCCAGGAATGAAATATTTCCCGGCTTTGTTTGACGGAACTCCAAAGAGTTATGTCTTACCATGTCTGGCACTTGGTTTTTATCCAATGTGTTATCTGTCACGTCAGACAAGAACTGCAATGCTGGATTCTATTAATCAGGAATACATTAAAACAGCTCGTGCCAAGGGACTGAAAAACAGCAAGATTATTTTCAAACACGCATTAAGAAATGCATTGATTCCGGTTATCACTTACTTGGGACCACAGATTGCATTTACATTATGTGGTGGTATGGTTGTAGAACAGGTATTCTCAATTCCAGGTCTGGGACGTTATTTTATCCAGGCTATTCAGAACCGTGATTATCCATTGATCATGGGAACAACAATTTTCTTGGCAACATTTATTATTATTATGAACCTTGTGGTTGACCTGTGTTATAAATTGGTAGACCCACGAATCAATTTGGCGAAGGGAGGAAACTAAATATGTCTGGAAAGAGAAGATATCAAAGACCAGGCTCTCTTCAACCGAATATTGAAGATATTTTAGAGTGGAGTGAATTGCCGGAAGACGCATTCGAAGATGCGAGTGCTCAGGAGAAAGAGGATTTCATTAAAGTCCGTAAGAGCGTTTCTTATTGGGCAGATGCGTGGCGCAGATTACGTAAGAACAAAGTTGCAATGGTGGCATTTGCAATTATTATCATATTAGTTATTTTTGCATTTGTAGGACCGAATCTGGTTCCTTACACATATAAACAGCAGACTCGTGGAGCGGAGGCATTACATCCATGGCATTATACATTAGAAGATCAGGAAAAGATCGATGCATACATGGAAGAGCATAACGAAGAGGCAAATATGACTCCGGATGAAGCTATTGAGGCGGCAAGAGCAAAGGCTGAACAAGAGGGAAAAACTTTAAGCCGTGTAGAGGAAGCAAAAATCCGTGCAAAAGCAAGCGTAAAACAGAAGAGCGCAAGTGATGAGAAAATCACAGAAGACGATGCTGCAAAAGCACTTGGAATCAAACACAAAGCATTTGGATATTCTACACAGGAGCTGCAGAAAAAAGCAGATGGTGAGAAGGTATTCCCACATGTATTTGGTACAGACGATCAGGGTCGTGATATTATGGTCCGAGTTATGGTGGGAACAAGAGTTTCTATTATCGTTGGTGTCTGTGCAGCACTTATTGTATTGATCATTGGTGCATTGTATGGTTCTATCTCAGGATATTGCGGAGGCGTAGTAGACACGGTAATGCAGCGTATCGTAGAGATTATATACTCTATTCCGGAGATGCTGATCATTCTGTTACTTTCAGCAACGTTGAAACCGGCGTTGGAGAGCTTCCAGAACTCAGGAAACGGACCACTTCAGAATTTAGTTACAATTTTAGGACCGAACCTGATTTCTATGTTTATCGCATTTGGTCTGTTATACTGGGTAACAATGAGCCGTATTATCCGTGGACAGATTCTCCAGTTAAAGCAGCAGGAATATGTAACAGCAGCCCGTGCACTTGGAGAAAAAGGTACACGTATTATTACAAAACATCTGCTTCCAAACTGTATTGGACAGATTATCACAACAACATTCTTGCAGATTCCATCTGCAATCTTCCTGGAGTCATTCCTTTCATTCGTCGGTGTTGGTGTATCCGCACCACTGACAAGTCTTGGTTCTATGTGTTCGGAGGCGTTGAGCGGACTTAGCACATATCCATACAGACTGTTCATTCCGGCGGTTATCTTAAGTGTAATGATCCTGGCACTGAACTTGTTTGGTGATGGTCTTCGTGATGCATTGGATCCAAAATTGAAGAAATAAGAAAGAAAGGGAGGAGAAAAATGAAGCAGGAAAATAAAGAACATAAACTGTTAGAAGTCAGAGATCTCCAAGTCTCTTTCTTTACTCCGGCAGGAGAAGTAAAAGCAGTAAACGGTATTTCCTATGATGTAAACTATAATGAAGTTATGGGTATCGTTGGTGAGTCGGGTTCTGGTAAGAGTGTAGAAGCATATTCCGTTATCGGATTACTTCAGAACCCAGGAAAAGTAGTAGGAGGATCTATTACTTTCGAAGGACAGGATATGCTTTCTAAAACACCAAAAGAGATGGTAGAATTCAGAGGAAAAGAAGTTGCTATGATTTTCCAGAATCCTATGACTTGTCTCAATCCGGTATATACAATCGGAAATCAGCTTGTAGAGGCGTTGAAAGCACACGATAAGAGTGTAAGCAAAGCAGATGCTGAAAAGCGTGCAATGGAGATGCTGGAGCAGGTTGGTATCAATAACGTTGAAAAACGTATGAAACAGTATCCTCATGAGTTATCAGGAGGTATGCGACAGAGAGTAATGATCGCGATGGGACTTATTTGTCATCCAAAACTTCTGATCGCTGATGAGCCTACAACAGCTCTGGATGTAACAATCCAGGCACAGATTCTGGAGCTGATGAAGAAGCTTCAGGAGAAGAATCAGATGGGTATCATTTTTATCACACATAACTTAGGTGTTGTGGCAGAAATTTGTGATAAAGTATCCGTTATGTATGCAGGTAAGATGGTAGAGCAGGGACCGGTAGACGACATTTTCTATAATCCGGGACATCCATATACAATGGGACTGCTTCGTTCTATGCCTCGTGTAGATGCAGAAAAATATGAGCGTCTGATCCCTATCGAGGGAACACCGGTCGATATGTTGAATCCACCGGAAGGATGTCCATTTGCACCACGATGCGAACATGCAAAGAAAATTTGTCTGCAAAAGATGCCGCCATATGTACAGATGGGAGAAGAACATCGTGCAGCATGCTGGCTTCGTGTACAGGATTGCCTGAATGAGGCAAAGAAAGACCATGCATGGATCAATGATGAGAATAATGAAAAAACGGAGGTAGACAGCCATGAGTGAGAAAAATGATGTGCTCGTTCAGGTTGAACACCTGAAAAAATATTTCCCGGTCAAGGGATTAAAAGGACCTGGAGTTCAGGCGGTAGAAGATATTTCAATCTTTATTAACCGCGGTGAGACACTCGGATTAGTAGGAGAGTCCGGATGTGGTAAAACAACATTGGGACGTACAATTCTTCAGCTTCACGAACCTACTTCAGGAAAGATTGTTTACGATGGAGAAACCATTTTTGAGGGTCAGAACCCATGGAAGAGAGATGAGAATGGAATTATGCATCCGGTCAAAGTACCGAGAGCAAAACAGGCAAAAATGCTTCCTTACAGACGTAAGATGCAGATTATTTTCCAGGATCCTTCTGCCAGCCTTGACCCACGTATGACGGTCGGAGAGATTGTCGGAGAGGCTTTGGATATCCATAAACTCTGTGCATCTAAAAAAGACCGTACAGATCGTATTAAAGAATTACTCGGACGTGTAGGATTAAATACAGAGCATGCGAACCGTTATCCACATGAGTTCTCCGGTGGACAGCAGCAGCGTGTCGGTATTGCACGTGCACTGGCAGTAAATCCAGAGTTTATCGTATGTGACGAGCCGATTTCGGCATTGGATGTGTCAATCCAGTCACAGGTTGTTAATATGTTGGAAGATATGCAGCAGGAGATGGGACTTACTTATCTGTTTATCGCTCATGATTTATCAGTTGTTCGCCATATTTCACATCGTATCGGTGTTATGTATCTTGGAACTATGGTAGAGCTGGCAGAAAGTTTTGAACTGAATCGTCATCCACTGCATCCATATTCCCAGACATTGCTTTCCGCAGTGCCTGTTCCGGACCCGGAAGTGAGCAGACGAAGAAACCGTATTGTTCTGGAGGGAGATATCCCTTCTCCGATGAATCCGCCAAGCGGATGCCGTTTCCATACAAGATGTCCATATGCAATGGATAAATGTAAGGAATGTGTACCAGAATTCAAGGAATATGAAAAAGGACATTGGGTGGCATGCCACCTGCTTGAGAAGTAAAACTTCTCATGAACATGGATAACACAGGGAAACCTGTTTATCAATAAAAAGAAAAAAGGAGAGAACTATGAAAAAGAAAATTTTATCTGTTATTTTAGCTGCAGCACTTACTTGTTCTATGGTTGTAGGTTGTGGTTCAAGCAAAGAAACAGCAAAAGATGACAAAGCAGCTACATCTAGTAGTGATGGATTCAATGTAACAGTAAACTTTGCATCTGAGCCAATGACTATGGATCCGGCTCTTAACTCCACTGTTGATGGTGGTGTTATGGCAAACCACTTGTTCGAAGGTTTGATGAAATGGCAGGATACTGGAGAAGAGGCTGATGGATCTGACGGAACAGTAGATAACGCTGAGCTTACTTATGGTCAGGCAGAGAGCTATGATAAAGTTGAGAATGAAGACGGAACAGTTACTTATACATTCCACCTTCGTGACGGTATCAAATGGTCAGACGGAAAAGATGTTACAGCAGGAGATTTCGAATACGCTTGGAAACGTCTTGTAGACCCAGCTACAGCAGCTGATTACAGCTACATGCTTGACAGCGTTGTAAATGCAAATGAAATCATTGCAGGAGAGAAAGATGCTTCTGAACTTGCTGCAAAAGCGATTGATGATAAGACATTTGAAGTTACTATTACTACAGATGTTCCATATTTCGAAGAAATCTGTGCATTCCCAGCTACAATGCCGGTACGTCAGGATATCATTGAAGAAAAAGGGGACCAGTGGACATTTGATCCATCCACATACATCTCAAATGGTTCTTACAAACTGACAGAGTGGACACATAACTCACAGATCGTTATGGCTAAGAATGAGAACTACTATGACTATGAAAATCTTGGACCAGATACAATTACATTTAAATTAATGGATGATGCAAATGCTATGCTTTCTGGTTTCAAATCAGGAGAACTTGATTTCATCCAGGACGCTCCACAGGCTGAACTTCCAAGCTTGATCGCTTCTGGTGATATGAAAATCTTAAACTACCTTGGAACATATTATGTATGCTTCCAGACACAGAAAGCTCCATTTGACAATCCGAAGGTTCGTGAAGCATTCACACTTGCTGTTGACCGTACTTATATCGTTGATAAAGTAACTCAGTCTGGACAGGTTGAAGCCGGCGGTTATGTACCATCTGGTATCGCTGACGCTGATGGCGGAGACTTCCGTGCAGAAGGTGGAGATTACTATAAACCAACAGATGCAGATTACGAAGCTAACTGTGAGAAAGCAAGACAGCTTCTTGCAGAAGCAGGATATCCTAACGGAGAAGGATTCCCAGTTGTAGAATATCTGTACAATACAAGTGATGCTCATAAAGCTGTTGCTGAAGCACTTCAGAATATGTGGGAGCAGGAACTCGGTGTAACTGTTACTCTGAACAACCAGGAGTGGGCTGCATTCCTTCAGACACGTAAAAATGGAGATTACTCTATTGCACGTAACGGATGGATTTCTGACTACAACGATCCAATTTCATTCCTTGATATGTGGATGACAGGTGGCGGAAACAATGATGCTCAGTACGCTAACCCAGAGTATGATAACATCATCAAACAGGCTAAAGCTACTTCAGACGCTACAGAGCGTATGAAACTGTTACATCAGGCAGAAGATATTCTTGTTGGTCAGGATTATGTAGTAAATCCACTTTACTTCTATACACAGAAATATATGCTTGCTGATGGAATTGAAGGCACATACTATTGCCCACTTGGATATTTCTTCTTCGGATATACTCATCAGGCAAACTAATGTTATAATAAAAAGGAATTCTGCTTGCAGGATTCCTTTTTTTAGAATAAGGAGAGACGACATGAAAGCATATGAGAGATTATTAAAGTATGCCAGAATCTGGACAACAAGTGATGAGGAAAGTACGACATCACCGACAACGTCACGTCAGTTTGATCTGGCTAAGCAATTAGTAGAAGAAATGAAAGAAATAGGAATTGAAGATGCCTATATGGATGAGTTTGGATATGTATATGGACATATTCCGGCAACTCCTGGATACGAGGATCGCACTGCGATTGGATTTATTGCACATATGGACACAGCTCCGGATTATAGTGGTGAAAATGTAAATCCACAGATTATTGAAAATTATGATGGAAATGATGTATCTTTAGGAACATCCGGGAAAGTATTGTCTGTTGCCGAATTTCCATCCTTAAAGACTTTAGCGGGAAGAACATTGATCACGACAGATGGAACGACCCTTTTAGGTGCGGATGATAAGGCAGGCATTGCTGAAATCATGACTGTTGCAGAAGAACTGATAAAAGAGAACATCCCGCACGGAAAAGTATCCATCAGCTTTACAACGGATGAAGAAGTCGGAAGCGGTGCAAAACATATGGATCTGGAAGTGTTTGGGGCACCATATGCTTATACAGTAGATGGCGGTCCGGAAGGAGAGATTCAGTTTGAAAATTTCAATGCGGCATCAGCAGATTTCTATGTGCATGGGGTAAATGTGCATCCTGGAGAAGCAAAAGGAATCATGAAAAATTCACAGAAGATTGCAATGGAAATTCAGGGAATGCTGCCAGTCGATGAAGCACCTGAATACACAGAAGGCTATGAAGGTTTTTTCCATCTGATGGAAATGACGGGTACTGTAGAAGAAACGAAGATGAGTTATCTTATCCGTGATTTTGATTCCGAGAGTTATGAAAATCGCAAGGAATTGCTTCAAAATATTACAGAAACTGTAAATAAAAAATATGGAGAAGGAACAGTAGAGCTGAAGCTTAATGATTCTTATCGCAATATGCGTGAAAAAATAGAACCATGTATGGAGTTGATCGATTATGCTAAAAAAGCTTGTGAGATGGCAGACGTAAAAGCTGATATTGCACCGATCCGAGGTGGTACAGATGGTGCACGTCTCAGCTTTGTAGGTCTTCCATGTCCAAATCTTGGAACAGGAGGCTATGGTTTCCATGGTGCTTTTGAACATATCTCAGCAGAAGGCATGGATAAAGCTGCTGCGATTATTAAAAATATCATTTTACAGTTTGCGAAGTAAAGAAAGAAGAACGTAATTTTTGTATGGCACTTTTTTCAATTCTTGAAACATAAGATCTTGAAATACCAAGTTGTCGTGCGACTTCACGTTGAGTATATTCCTCTCCGTTGTAAAGTCCATAGCGCATTTTTAATACAAGACGTTCACGAGGAGTCAGAAGAGATTCTAACTCCTCGTATAATTTTTGTATATCTTGTTTTAGCATGATGCACTCAGATGCATCGGCATCATTCGTTTCAATGATATCGTATAATTGAATTTCATTTCCTTCTTTGTCAATTCCAAGCGGTTCATAAAGGGAGACTTCTTTATTTGTTTTCTTTTTTGATCGCAAATACATTAAAATTTCATTATCAATACATTTAGAAGCATAGGCTGCCAGTCGATTACCTTTTTTACTATTGAATGTCATAACTGATTTGATCAATCCGATTGTACCGATAGAAATTAAATCTTCTACATCGTCATCCAGAGATTGATATTTTTTTATGACATGTGCAACTAGTCGAAGGTTGTGCTCAATTAAAATATGTTTTGCCTGCAGGTCTCCCTCAATATATTTTTGGAAATAATACTTTTCTTCCGAAGAAGTGAGTGGGGCAGGGAAAGATTTCAAAAGCATACCTCACAGAAAAGATTCTGTTTCTGTATATATTTCAGACAGAAACAATTTAATATAGTTTATGATGAAATAAAGAAATTGGTGCTTTTCCAAATATCGACTCTTGTGTATAATAAAAATAAGACAAACTGGATTACATTTTACAGGTGACTGTGGAGTAGTAATAAAAGTAGGAGCAATTAGGAGGAAAGGACGATGAATAGTGTTGGCGCAGTGATTGTTGCATCTGGATATGGCGGTCATGGAAAAAAACAAAATCCAATGGAAGAGATAGATGATTTGAATGTTGCGGCACAGATCGTGGTGACATTTCAACGTGCAGGAATCAAAGATATAGTGGTTGTCTGTAAAGAAGAAAAAGAGAATCTGAAAAAAGAATTGAGAGGGTTCGGTGTTAGTTTTTTATATGATACTGGTGATAATGAAGGAGAGATGTTTTCCGGTGTGAAAAAGGGGCTTTCATATCTGGAAGCAAGATGTGAGAGAATATTTGTGTGTCCGGTAGAAATCGCATTATTTACAAAGGATACAGTGGAACAATTGATGAAGAATCAGGCAGAACTGGTAATTCCTTCGGTGAATTATCATGCAGGTCATCCAATACTTATCTCTGCCTCACTGGTCACATCAATTCTTGAATATCAAGGAGAAAACGGATTGCGAGGAGCAATTCAAAGTCTTTCCATAGAACCTGTCTATGAAGTTGTTGAAGATGAAGGAATTTTAGTGCGTGCAGACAGTGTGAAAAACAGTGATGAGATTGTCAGACAATATGGCGAAACTCGTATGAGAGCAACGGTAAAGGTAAGGCTTACAAATCGTAAACCATTCTTTGGACCAGGAATGGTAACACTCCTTAGAGAAATCGAAAGTCTGGGTTCAGTAAGAGAAGCATCAGAAAAAACCGGAATCTCATATAGTAAAGCATGGTCGATGATCCGAGATGCAGAAAAAGAGTCCGGACAAACACTTGTGGAGAGACAACCCGGAGGAAAATTTGGGGGAGCTGCCAATGTATCGAAGGCCGGGAAAGAGATGTTGGAGAAATACGAACAATTAGAGCAGGCAGTAGAAAGCTATACAACAAAAAAATATCAGGAAATTTTTCAAAATTAGAATTGACAATCTGTCAGATTCAAGTTAAGATACAAAGAAAGAATAAAGCTTGTAGTACAATATAGCATTTATTCTTTCTTTTTTAACATGCATGTTACAAATATCCGCTGAAGAATTCTTTGTCAGCGAACATCAAAAAGACCATTTTCGGTCGAAGAATCCAATTTAGTAAAGTAAATAAAGAAGGGAAGTGCGTACATGGGATTTAGTACGGTACTGTCTGCAGCTGTATTTGGGCTTAAAGTAGAGTTTGTAAATGTAGAAGCAGATGTAAGTAATGGTCTTCCAATGTTTCATATGGTGGGCTATTTGTCGTCAGAAGTAAAAGAAGCAACGGACAGAGTACGAACGGCAATTCACAATTCAGGAATGGAATTTCCGGCAAAAAAAACAATTATAAACCTTGCTCCGGCAACGATTAAAAAGAGAGGTGCAGCGTTTGATTTGCCGATTGCGGTAGCAATTTTAACAGCACTGGGACAGCTTGAGCAAGAATCAGTGGAAAATATAATGATGCTGGGAGAATTGAGTCTGGATGGAAATGTGAAATCTGTTACAGGTGTTCTTCCGGTTGTACTAGAAGCAAAAAAAAGAGGAATCAAAACTTGTGTCTTACCAAAAGCAAATGCTTTAGAAGGTGCATTGGTTGAAGGAATGAAAGTAATCGGAGTGGAAAATCTGGAAGAAACGGTGTTGTTTTTAACAGGAGAAGCGAAAATTAATGCAACACTATATTTGACCAAAGATAGCGGTGAAAAGGTTGAACCACAGTTAGATTATAGTGATGTTTACGGACAGGCCGCTGTGAAAAGAGCAACGGAAATTGCTGTGGCAGGAAATCATAATTTATTGCTGATCGGACCTCCGGGCAGTGCAAAATCTATGATTGCAAAGAGGATTCCAACAATATTTCCGGAAATGACAAGAGAAGAGAGTATAGAAATTACAAAAATATATAGTGTGTTGGGAATGTTGGAAGAAACAGCTCCCCTTATTTGTACAAGACCATTTCGAAGTGTACATCATACAGCAACAAAAACATCTTTGGTTGGAGGCGGAAGAATTCCAAGACCGGGAGAAATCAGTCTTGCACATAGCGGCGTTTTATTTTTAGATGAATTACCGGAGTTTTCAAGAGAGGTACTGGAAGTGTTGAGACAGCCGTTAGAAGAGCATCAGATTCGGATTGCAAGAGCACAGGGAACGTATCAGTTTCCGGCTAATTTCATGCTGGTTGGAGCATTAAATCCCTGTCCTTGCGGATGTTATCCTGATTTGAACAAATGCAGGTGTACAGAAAGAGAAATACAGCAATATATCGGAAAATTAAGCCAGCCATTTCTTGATCGGATGGACATATGTGTGGAGGCACCGAGAGTGGAATATCAGGTTTTGAAAGAAAAAAGGAGAGAAGAAAAATCTGAAGAGATACGAAAACGTGTTTCAAAAGCAAGAAAGATACAGCAAATACGATACCAGTCAACAGGAATTTTAACGAATGCAGAATTGGAAGGGAAACAGTTAGAGAAATATTGCAGACTGGGAAAAAAAGAAGAACAAATGATGCGGCAGGCATTTTCAAGTTTGGGGTTAACTGCACGGACATATTATAAAATACTGAAAGTAGGACGTACAATTGCAGATTTAGATGAGTCAGAAAATATTGAGCTGAGACATTTGCAGGAGGCTATCGGTTATCGGGCTATGGATAAAAAATATTGGGGGAAATAGAAATGGTACAAAATGAGAAAAAATATGAATATTGGCTGGCTTCTATCCAGAATTTGTCAGATAATAAGAAACATAAATTGAGGAAGCATATGGGTTCTGCCAAGCGTGCTTATTATATAGAAGAAACAGAATTAAATACACTAAATTTTTTGTCGGAAAAGGAAAAAAATGCGATAAAACAGGCACAAAAGGAATTGCATCCGGATTATGTGCAAGAGGAGTTGGAGAAAAAAGGAGTGTCTGTTGTTTTACGGTTTGAAGAAGAATATCCACGACAATTGCAGTCGATACCAGATAGACCATATGCAATATTTTATAAAGGATGTTTGCCAACAGCAGAAAAATATAGTGTGGGAATTGTAGGAGCAAGACAGTGCACACCATATGGGGAAAAATATGCTTTTGAATTTGCGCAGCAGCTTGCACAATATCGGGTGCAGATCATCAGTGGTCTTGCGAAAGGAATTGATGGCATTAGTCAGAGAGGAGCATTGATGGGAGGAGGACAGACATTTGCAGTCCTTGGCAATGGTGTGGACATTTGTTATCCAAGAGAAAATATCGGTCTGTATCATGATATTATTGAACAAGGTGGTGGAATTTTATCAGAATTTCCACTTGGAGCGCCACCTTTGGGGTTCCAATTTCCAAAACGGAACAGAATTATCAGTGGGCTTTCAAAGGTGTTATTAGTTATAGAAGCAAGAGAAAAAAGCGGTTCATTGATTACTGCTGACATGGCACTGGAACAAGGGCGAGATGTCTATGCACTCCCCGGACCGATCAACAGTGCTTTGAGTTCGGGCTGTAACCGGCTTATATGGCAAGGTGCAGGTATATTGTTATCACCGGAACAATTACTGGAAGAACTTGGGATTATAAATGTAGCGGAAGGTGTCGAATTTAAAGAAAAAGAACAAGAAAAGAAAAAAGTGCTTGAAACAAAGGAAAATTTGGTGTATAGTTCAGTTGGTCTTTATCCTAAAAGTGCGAATCAAATTATGGAGGAAACAGGACTACAGGTTTCTATCGTTTTTCAAATTTTGAGTGCATTACAGATACAAGGCTTAATTAGGGAAATATCAAAAAATTATTATATAAAAGTATGAGAATGCTAGATGAATGGCAGAAATTCTGCCTGTAATGGAGGAAAATGTTTTTATGGCACATTATCTTGTTATTGTGGAGTCACCTGCAAAAGTAAAAACAATCAAGAAATTTTTAGGAAGCAATTATACAGTGGCAGCTTCAAATGGACATGTAAGGGATCTACCAAAGAGTCAGCTCGGTATCGATGTGGAGAATGATTATGAACCCAAATATATTACGATCAGAGGAAAAGGAGATATTCTTGCAAATCTGAGAAAGGAAGCAAAAAAAGCTGATAAAGTGTTCCTTGCAACTGACCCGGACCGCGAGGGAGAAGCCATTTCCTGGCATCTTGCAGCGGCATTAAAATTAGACGACAAGAAGATGCGTCGTATTACATTTAATGAAATCACAAAAAATGCAGTCAAAGCATCATTAAAAGCTCCAAGAGAGATTGATATGGATCTTGTGGACGCACAGCAGGCGCGTCGCGCATTGGACCGTATGGTTGGATACAAAATCAGTCCATTGCTTTGGGCAAAAGTGAAGAGAGGCTTGAGTGCAGGTCGAGTACAGTCTGTTGCACTACGTATTATTGCAGATCGTGAAGATGAGATTAATGCGTTTATTCCGGAAGAATATTGGACATTGGATACAATTTTAAAAGTAAAAGGTGAAAAACGTCCATTAACTGCAAAATTTTACGGAACGGTTGATAAAAAAATAACGATTCGTTCAGAAGAAGAGATGAATCAGATTTTAAAAGAGCTGGAGAATGCAGAATATAAAGTGACAGATATAAAGACGGGGGAGCGTTCAAGAAAAGCACCTCTGCCATTTACAACAAGTACATTGCAGCAGGAAGCATCAAAGGTGTTAAATTTTGCAACACAGAAGACAATGCGTATTGCACAGCAGTTGTATGAAGGAATTGATGTCAAAGGCAATGGAACAGTCGGTGTTATCACTTATTTGCGTACAGATTCAACACGAATCTCAGAGGAAGCAGATGCAGCAGCAAGAAGTTATATTTCAGAGACTTATGGCAGTGAGTTTGTGACAGAAGGCAGTACAGAGAAAAAGACAGGTAAGAAGATTCAAGATGCGCACGAAGCAATCCGACCTTCCGATATTACAAGAACACCCGCTTCATTGAAAGACTCTCTGACAAGAGATCAGTTTAGATTATATCAGTTGATATGGAAACGTTTTACTGCCAGCAGAATGAAACCGGCGGTATTTGAAACAACTTCCGTAAAAATCGGTGCGGCAAATTATGTCTTTACAGTGTCTACATCAAGATGTGTGTTTGAAGGATTCCGCACAGTTTATACAGAGGCCGATGAAGAAAAGGAAGTAAGCAATGTCCTTGTAAACGGATTGAGTACAGAATCTGTTCTCACAAAGAAAGAGGATGAAACAAAACAACATTTCACACAGCCACCGGCACATTATACAGAAGCATCTCTTGTAAAGGTGTTGGAGGAGCAGGGGATTGGACGACCAAGTACGTATGCACCGACAATTTCAACGATCATTGCAAGACGATATGTTACAAAAGAGGGCCGAAACCTGTATATGACAGAAATCGGAGAAGTTGTAAATAATATCATGAAGCAGTCATTCCCAAGTATTGTGGATGTGAGTTTTACAGCAAATATGGAAGGCCTTCTGGATATGGTAGAAGAAGGAAAGGTTGCATGGAAAGAAGTAATCCGTAATTTCTATCCGGATTTGGATGAAGCAGTTCAAATTGCAGAAAAGGAACTGGAGAGTGTTAAGATTGAAGATGAAGTTACAGATGTGATATGTGAAGAGTGTGGCCGTAATATGGTTGTAAAATATGGACCACATGGAAAGTTCCTTGCATGTCCCGGATTCCCGGAATGTAGAAATACAAAACCTTATCTTGAGAAAATTGGAGTTCCGTGTCCTGTTTGTGGAAAAGAAGTTGTAATCAGAAAAACGAAAAAAGGAAGACGTTACTACGGATGTGAGAATAATCCGGAATGTGAATTTATGTCTTGGCAGAAACCATCGAAAAAGAAGTGTCCGAAATGTGGAGGATACATGGTTGAAAAGGGAAATAAGCTGGTTTGTGCCGATGAAAAATGCGGATATGTAGAGACGATTGAAAAAGAGAACGCATAAAGAAAAGTTTATTGAAATATTCGAAAGAAATATGAGCACTTTGATTGAAAAGTTAGGAATTGTATGATAATATACCCTTATATGGTGATTTAATATGAGTTGTACATACAATTCGGACATGGAGGAAAATGATGAGTGTACAGTTATTAGATAAAACAAGAAAAATCAATAAATTATTGCATAACAATAATTCGAGCAAGGTTGTATTCAATGATATTTGTGCTGTCATGACAGAAATTCTTGATTCGAATGTACTGGTTGTAAGTAAAAAAGGAAAAGTTTTAGGTACAAGTAAATCAGTCAATGTAAAAGAAATCAAAGAATTATTGGAAGAACGTGTGGGTGCTCATATCGATAAGATGCTGAATGAACGTTTGCTTAGCATTTTATCTACGAAAGAGAATGTCAATCTTGAGACTCTTGGATTTTCAGGGGATGTTGTGAAAGGCTATCAGGCAATTATCACACCAATCGACATTGCAGGAGAGCGTCTTGGAACGTTATTTATCTACAAGCAGAATGAAGGATATGAGATTGACGACATTATTTTGAGTGAGTACGGAACAGCGGTAGTCGGACTTGAGATGCTTCGTTCTGTCAATGAGGAAAGTGCAGAAGAGACAAGAAAAGAGCATATCGTTCAGTCTGCGATCAGTACATTGTCTTTCTCAGAGCTCGAGGCAATTGTTCATATTTTTGATGAATTGAATGGAACAGAAGGAATCCTTGTGGCGAGTAAGATTGCAGACCGCGTCGGAATCACAAGATCGGTGATCGTAAATGCATTGCGTAAATTTGAAAGTGCAGGAGTTATTGAATCGCGTTCTTCAGGAATGAAAGGTACTTATATCAAAGTGTTGAATGATTATGTATTCACAGAATTAGAGAAGATTAAAAAAGAAAGAATGTAATTTGAGAGTTCAACCAGAAAGGGTATCAGTATTCTGATGCCCTTTCATTTTCAGAAAAAAAGAAAGATTCATAATTTTTAAAGGTGCAGAATAATATAAAGGAGGACCGGAAATGTACGAAGGAAATGCAGTTGCGCTGCAAATGATAAAAACAATTTCAGCGGACGGAGTATTTGATGATGCAACACATCGTTGTCAGGTGTTCCGCTATGATATGGAAGAAGATTATATTTATTTAAAATTGAGAGAGAATGATCTTAAGGCAATTTCACTTGATGCAAAATATCAGTGTTATATCTCAACAAGAACAGAACTGTTATCCTGCAGTGGCGTAGTAAAGGAACGTTATCAGTCAGAAAATGGTAATATACTGGTATTTCGGATTGAAAACGGGTTTTATGTTTTGGACAGAAAGAACAAATAAACATAGATAAAGAAAAATGAAAAATTTATAAACTCTGTTGACAAATAGTTGGCAGAGTGTTATTTTATATTCATGGGTTAGCACTCGAGAGAAATGAGTGCTAATAAATAGCTTTTTAAGGAGGAATTACAATGAAATTAGTACCATTAGGTGATAAAATTGTATTGAAGCAGTTAGAAGCAGAGGAAACAACAAAGTCTGGTATCGTATTACCTGGACAGGCAAAAGAAAAACCACAGGAAGCAGAAGTAATCGCAGTTGGACCTGGCGGTAATATAGATGGAAAAGAAGTAACAATGCAGGTGAAAGTTGGAGATAAAGTTATTTACTCTAAATATGCAGGAACAGATGTAGAGCTTGAAGGCGAGAAATATATCGTTGTAAAACAGAGCGATATCTTAGCAATCGTTGAGGCGTAATATAGAAGAATAAAAAGGCGGAGAACAGTATCCGCTTTTTAAAATGACAAGCAGAATTTGCAAGATAGAATTGGAGGAGTTATATCATGGCAAAAGAAATTAAATATGGTGCAGAAGCCAGAGCAGCATTAGAAGCAGGTGTGAATAAACTTGCTGATACAGTTAGAGTAACAATCGGACCAAAAGGAAGAAACGTTGTATTGGATAAATCTTTTGGTGCACCATTGATCACGAATGATGGTGTTACAATTGCAAAAGAAATTGAACTTGAAGATGGATTTGAGAATATGGGAGCACAGCTTATCAGAGAAGTTGCTGCTAAAACAAATGATGTGGCTGGAGATGGTACAACAACAGCAACAGTTCTTGCACAGGCAATGGTTAATGCAGGAATGAAGAACCTGGCAGCAGGTGCTAACCCAATCGTACTTCGTAAAGGTATGAAAAAAGCAACAGACAAAGCGGTAGAAGCGATTGCAGATATGAGCAGCAAAGTAACAAGCAAAGAGCAGATTGCAAGAGTTGCAGCTGTATCTTCAGGAGATGAGTCTGTTGGACAGATGGTAGCAGATGCAATGGAAAAAGTTTCTAACGATGGAGTTATTACAATCGAAGAATCTAAAACAATGCAGACAGAGCTTGACCTTGTAGAAGGTATGCAGTTTGACCGTGGCTATATTTCAGCTTACATGGCAACAGATATGGAGAAGATGGAAGCAGTTCTGGATGATCCATATATTTTGATTACAGATAAGAAGATTTCTAACATTCAGGATATCCTTCCTGTTTTGGAACAAATTGTTCAATCAGGAGCAAGACTTTTGATCATTGCTGAAGATATCGAAGGAGAAGCTCTTACAACATTAATCGTAAATAAATTGCGTGGAACATTCAATGTAGTAGCTGTAAAAGCACCGGGATATGGTGACAGAAGAAAAGAGATGCTTCAGGATATCGCTATTTTGACAGGTGGTCAGGTGATTTCAGAAGAACTCGGTATGGATCTTAAAGAGGCTACAATGGATCAGCTTGGACGCGCAAAATCCGTAAAAGTTCAGAAAGAGAATACAGTTATCGTAGACGGCTGTGGAGATAAAGAAGCTATCAACGGAAGAGTTGAACAGATTAAAAAAGCAATCGATGAGACAACATCAGATTTCGATCGCGAAAAATTACAGGAAAGACTTGCAAAATTAGCAGGTGGAGTAGCTGTAATCCGTGTTGGTGCTGCAACAGAAACAGAGATGAAAGAAGCAAAACTTCGTATGGAGGATGCTTTGAATGCGACAAGAGCAGCTGTTGAAGAAGGAATTATCGCAGGAGGTGGTTCTGCATACATCCACGCTTCAAAAGAAGTTGCAAAACTTGCTGATGAATTGGAAGGCGATGAGAAAACAGGTGCTCAGATTATTCTGAAAGCACTGGAAGCACCATTGTTCCACATTGCTCACAATGCAGGACTGGAAGGATCGGTTATTATTAATAAAGTAAGAGAATCAGAGCCAGGAGTTGGATTTGATGCATATAAGGAAGAGTATGTAGATATGGTAAAAGAAGGAATTCTGGATCCGGCTAAAGTTACAAGAAGCGCATTACAGAACGCAACAAGTGTAGCATCTACATTATTAACAACAGAGTCTGTTGTTTCAACAATTAAAGAAGATACTCCTGCAATGCCAGCTGGTGGAGCAGGCGGAATGGGTATGATGTAATAAACATTCTATTAAAAATAGAGAAGAGCTCGGTAGCTGTACCGGGCTCTTTTTCGACATATCAGGAAGTGATTTTGACAGGTTTAATAGATAGGGTTATAAAAGAATATTAGCAAAAATAATGGGTATAAAATAAAGAACAAATAATTCAAATTTTGGTGCGAGATTACTCTTGACAAGTATACTTAATTTTTGTAGTATATCAGATAAATATTTACGACAATATTTACGTTTGGAGAAAGAGAGGAAGATAATCATGGGTAAAATTATTGGAGAAGGAATTACATTTGATGATGTGTTGCTGGTTCCGGCATACTCGGAAGTGATTCCAAATCAAGTAGATTTATCAACACATTTAACAAAAAAAATTAAACTGAATATTCCGATGATGAGTGCAGGTATGGATACTGTTACAGAACATCGCATGGCAATTGCAATGGCTCGTCAGGGAGGAATCGGTATCATTCATAAGAACATGAGTATTGAGCAGCAGGCAGAAGAGGTTGATAAGGTAAAGAGATCAGAGAACGGAGTTATTACGGATCCATTTTATCTTTCACCGGAACATACACTGGCAGATGCGAATGATCTGATGGCAAAATACCGTATTTCAGGTGTTCCGATTACAGAAGGAAGAAAGCTTGTAGGTATTATTACAAATCGTGATTTGAAATTCGAAGAAGACTTCTCTAAAAAGATTAAAGAGTCTATGACATCAGAAGGTCTTGTTACAGCACCGGAAGGAATTACATTGGAGGAAGCAAAGAAAATTCTTGCAAAAGCAAGAAAAGAGAAACTTCCAATTGTAGATGCAGAGGGCAATCTGAAAGGACTTGTTACAATCAAAGATATTGAAAAACAGATTAAATACCCATTATCAGCAAAAGATTCTCAGGGAAGACTTCTTTGCGGTGCTGCAATTGGTATCACAGCAAATTGTCTGGAGCGTGTAGAGGCTCTTGTGAAAGCGAAAGTAGATGTGATCGTTATGGATTCAGCACACGGACATTCTGCAAACGTAATCAAGACAGTTCGTATGGTTAAAGAAAAATATCCGGATCTTCAGGTTATCGCAGGTAATGTTGCAACAGGAGCAGCGACAAGAGCATTAATTGAAGCAGGTGTAGATGCTGTTAAAGTTGGTATCGGACCTGGATCTATTTGTACAACACGTGTTGTTGCAGGAATCGGTGTTCCACAGATCACTGCTGTTATGGATTGTTACGAAGTGGCAAAAGAATACGGAGTTCCGATTATTGCTGACGGAGGTATCAAGTTCTCAGGAGATATGACAAAAGCAATTGCAGCCGGAGCAAATGTATGTATGATGGGAAGCATCTTTGCCGGATGCGATGAAAGCCCAGGAACATTTGAATTATATCAGGGAAGAAAATATAAAGTATATCGTGGTATGGGTTCTATTTCTGCTATGGAGAATGGAAGCAAAGACCGTTACTTCCAGGAGAATGCAAAGAAATTAGTTCCAGAAGGTGTAGAAGGCCGTGTGGCATATAAAGGATTGGTAGAAGATACTGTATTCCAGCTCATGGGTGGTCTTCGTTCCGGTATGGGATATTGCGGAACTGCTACAATTGAAGAACTGAAAGAAAACGGACAGTTTGTGAAGATTTCAGCTGCTTCATTAAAAGAAAGTCATCCACATGATATTCATATTACAAAAGAAGCACCAAACTATAGTGTAGAACAGTAATAAATTCAAGTCGAGCAGCCGCGAGACTTGGCGCGTGATTCTGGTCAGCGTAAGCTGACACATTCTTTACAGAATCACTGCGCATCCTCGCGGAGCGTTTATCTCAGTCGGAGATTGGACTCCCACTGAGACAAATTTGCCGTTACTCATCACCTGAAAGAGGTGGGAGTCTTCTCGACTGAGATAAAGTTTAAATATTGGTCAGTATGGAATGTTTTTAAATTCATACTGACCTTTTTCATTTGTAGGAAAAACTCATAAAATGTGTTATGATAAGTACATGCAGAAGAAAAAGAGAAAATCAAATCAGTCAATAAAAAAATATCATAGAAAACCTAGAAGAAACCGGACAAAAAAACTGATGATCATCGGGGTGATTTTACTTATCGTGATTCTTGGAATAGGAATCATGCAAAGAAGATATGGGAGGGAACGACCGGGGCATTTGGATGTGGATGCATCTCAACCGGATATTGATGTACAGCTTTTAGATATTAATGAATATTCCAGGCCGGGAATTGAGTCAGATCCAATCACAGGAATTGTAATTCATTATACAGCGAACCCAGGGAGCACGGCACAGCAGAATCGAAACTATTTCAATGGATTAAAAGACAGTCATGAAACATCTGTCAGCAGTCATTTCGTAGTAGGGCTTGAGGGAGAGATTATACAATGTGTGCCGACTTGGGAGATTGCATATGCCTCAAATGAGAGAAATCATGATACGGTATCGATAGAATGTTGTCATCCGGATGAAACAGGGAAATTTAACGACGAGACATATAAATCCGTAGTACAGTTAACGGCCTTTTTATGCAAAAAATATGGGCTTACACAGGAAAATGTGATCCGACATTATGATGTTACAGGAAAAATATGTCCGAAGTATTTTGTAGAACATGAAGATGCGTGGCAGACATTTAAAGCAGATGTGGAAGCAGCATTACAGAAAAATCAGCAAAAATAGTGAAGAACAAGCTGTTCGTGTTGCAAGGAGGTTAGAAACTTGCTATAATACACAAAGCATAGCGTACAAAATAAGTGGAGATAGATAAAGATGTTTAATAAATTTTTCCCGGACGAATATATGGCTTCAACATATGTGATTTCATTTGAAAAATTATTTGAAGAAGGATATCGAGGAGTGATTTTTGATATCGACAATACATTAGTCCCACATGGGGCACCGGCTGATGAAAGAGCAAAAAAATTATTTGCAAGGCTTGAAAAGATAGGCTTTCAGTCGTGTCTGTTGTCAAATAATCAAGAACCGAGAGTGAAGATGTTTAATCAGGATATTCAGACAAATTATATTTATAACGCACATAAACCATCCACAAAAAATTATGTAAAAGCAATGGAGAAGATGGGGACAAACAAAGAAAATACGCTTTTTGTCGGAGATCAGCTTTTTACAGATGTGTGGGGTGCAAAACGTGCAGGTATCCGTAATATTCTTGTAAAACCAATCCATCCAAAAGAGGAAATCCAGATTGTTTTGAAACGATATTTGGAGAGAATTGTGTTGTTTTTTTACAAGAAAGAGCAAAAGAAGAGCTCTTAACATAAAAAAAGGTTGAAAAAACTATAAAATTATTATAGAATTATACTTAGTTTAGAAGTTAGGCGTATTTGTGCGCAATTTTAAGGAGGATTACAAATGATTTCAGCAGGAGATTTTAAGAATGGTGTAACAGTCGAAATCGATGGAAATATTTATCAGATTTTGGAGTTCCAGCATGTAAAACCTGGAAAGGGTGCAGCATTTGTTAGAACAAAATTAAAAAATATCATCAGTGGTGGAGTAGTTGAAAAAACTTTCAGACCAACTGAAAAATTCCCAAAAGCTCATATCGACAGAAAAGATATGCAGTATTTATATCAGGATGGAGATCTTTACAACTTTATGGATGTTGAGACATACGATCAGATCGCATTGAACTCAGATGTTGTAGGCGATGCATTGAAGTTTGTAAAAGAGAACGAGACTGTAAAAGTATGTTCACACAATGGTAATGTATTCTCAGTAGAGCCACCATTGTTTGTAGAGCTTGCAATCACAGAGACAGAGCCAGGATTCAAAGGTGATACAGCACAGGGTGCTACAAAACCGGCAATCGTTGAAACAGGAGCTACTGTTATGGTTCCACTGTTCGTAGAGCAGGGAGATGTTCTGAAGATTGATACACGTACAGGAGAGTACTTGTCACGAGTATAATCAGTAAAAGAATAAAGAGGGCAGACAGAGACTCTGCTTTTATGAGAAGCGTTGTAGATGGAGATTCTACAGCGCTTCTTTTTTGATGTATGTACGATAAAAATCTAAGGGAGTTTTTTGTTATATGAATAGTAACAAAAGGATTGCGAAAAAATTGTGTCTTTTTGAAAAAAACAGTTGCTTTTTAGTGAGCGATTCGATATAATCTTCCTACATAATATATTTCAAATCAATTAGCATATCGCTAATATTTCATGCACAGGTCGTGCAGATTTCTCAGTTGAATTTAAAGATGAACCACCGAAACAGAAAGGAGTATATATGGAATACAAAAAATTTGTATGTATGGTGGAAGAAAAACTGAATTTAAAATTGGAAGGAGGAATGAAGGCATCGCAGTATTCTGTTGTAAAAAATAATGGAATGGAAAAAACAGGGATGATACTGGAAAGTGACGAGTATAATATCGCACCGGCAATCTATTTGGAAGAATTTTTTGAACAATATCAAAAGGGAATGACAATTGATAAAATTGTAAATGAGATTCTGGAATTTTATGAAAAAGTGAAAGTGGAAGAAGACTACGATGTGTCACAATTATCGTTATATGAGAATGTAAAGAAGAAAGTTGCATTTAAGCTGGTGAATACGGAAAAGAATCAGCAAATGTTAAAAGAGGTTCCGTATATTCCATTGCTGGATCTGAGTATTGTTTTTTACATTTTAGTTGATGTAGATGAGAAGGGGAGTGCAACTATTCAGATTCGAAATGAACATATCGAGAACTGGGATGTAAATGTGGAACAATTATATAAGGATGCAAAGCTCAATGTAAAATGTTTGATCCCAGCAAGACTGATGTGTATGCAACATGTAATAGAAAAGCTTTGCGACATATCAAAGGCGGAAGAAAAAGATTTGTTGAAAGCAAAATTCCCGCCTGAGAATAAAGAATTTATGTATATTCTGACAAATTCAATTCACCAATTTGGAGCAGCAGTAATTGCTTATCCAAATATTCTGGAAATGGCATCGCGAATTATTGGTGAAGATTTCTACTTGCTGCCAAGCAGTATCCATGAAGTGATTTTGATTCCAAAATCGAAAAGCCCTGATTTAAAAGATTTAAATGAAATGATCAATGAGGTTAATGAAACCCAGGTTCAAGAAGAGGAAGTTTTGAGTGATCATGCATACTACTATGAAAAGAACACACATACATTGATGATGGGAAAGTGTTTGAGTGAAATATAAATCTTCTCATTAAAATTGTTTACAGAAAGTGAGTCAAATGGATTAAAGCAAAGGAGGATACGTTACTGTTCACAGTACCTGTGACCAGCAACGATACTGCCTGGATTCCGGACAGGCAGTATCCAAATCCTCTTTACTTTTAGAAAAAAGTATGTTAAAGTAATGCTTGTGTTCTTGGAATAATCTAAGAATAAAGATCTGCGTTTGTAGCTCAGGGGATAGAGCGCTGCCCTCCGGAGGCAGGAGCGGCGGTTCGAATCCGCCCAGACGCGAGTAAAAAGATGCCGTATAATTTCACGGCATCTTTTCTTTTTTTACTTTAAATTTCTCGAATCAAATCAAGCAGATTCGGATTAAAAGTATTGTTTCTTAACATTTCAATTTCGTATTTGTATGGCGGATAAGATTTTTTCACGTTTTCTAAATCTGGAACATATGGAGTTTCTAAGATTTTAGGGATATTTTCAAAATCTTTATGATGAACAATATAATTCAGCGCATCAAAACCAATCGCTCCAAAACCAATATTAGCGTGACGATCCTTTGCGGCTCCTGGTATATTTTTACTGTCGTTGATATGAAAAACAGCAATCTGTTCCTTTCCTAATATTTGATCAAATTTATCGATGACATCATCAAAGTGATGGATAATATCATAACCGGCATCGCTAATATGGCAGGTATCAAAACAAACACGAAGTTTTTCGCTGCATATAACACCGTCATAAATACGGGCGAGTTCTTCAAAAGAACGCCCTATTTCAGAGCCTTTTCCGGCCATTGTTTCCAGTGCAATATAGCAGTCAGTGTCGTGTGTGAGCACTTCGTTTAAGCCTTTTATAATTTGGGCAGTTCCGACATCAACACCTTCACCAACATGAGAACCGGGATGCAGAATCAAGGTGTGGCTTCGGCAGGCAATGGTGCGTTCAATTTCTTTCGCAAGAAATTCTGTCGCAAGTTCAAAAGTTTCTGGCTTGACGGCATTTCCCAGATTGATAATATAAGGTGCATGAACAATGATTTCTTCAATGTTGTGGGAGGCCATGTACTCCCATGCTGCATCAATATTTAACTCGCTGATGTCCTTTCTGCGAGTATTTTGTGGGGCTCCTGTATAGAACATAAATGTATTGGCGCCGTAGGAAACAGCTTCTTTTGCTGAGCCAAGCAACATTTCTTTCCCTTTCATTCCTACGTGTGATCCGATTTTTAGCATAATTTCCTCCAAAATGATTTGATAAATTTCTTGATAGAAATCATTATAAATGATAGAATAGCTAAATGGAAGTAGTATAAAATGGAACGGAGTGAAAATATAGTGAATACCTTATCTGAATTAATTACAAAAGAAATGGAACAGGCATTTACAGCAGCGGGATATGATGCGAAGTTTGCAAAAGTAACAGTATCAAATCGTCCGGATCTGTGTGAGTATCAGTGTAACGGAGCAATGGCAGCTGCTAAGACATATAAAAAAGCACCAATTATGATTGCGAATGATATCGTTGCAAATTTACAGGACAGTGAATGTTTTGCTCAGGTAGATGCAGTGAATCCTGGATTCATCAACCTGAAATTAAAAGCATCTTTCGTGACAGCATTTTTAAATGAGATGGCAGGAGATGACACACTTGGTGTGGAAAAAGAAGCTAATCCGAAGACAATCTTAATTGATTACGGCGGACCAAACGTAGCAAAACCATTGCACGTAGGACATTTACGTTCAGCGATCATTGGAGAGAGTGTAAAACGTATTATGCGTTTTAAAGGAAATGATGTAACAGGCGATATTCATCTTGGAGACTGGGGATACCAGATGGGTCTGATCATTACAGAGCTGGAGAAACGTCAGCCGGACCTTCCGTATTTCGATGAGAGCTTTGAGGGAGAATATCCAAAAGAGGCACCATTTACAATCGGAGAGCTGGAGGAAATTTATCCAACTGCAAGTGGTTATGCAAAAGAACACGAAGAGTATCGTGAGAAGGCATTGCAGGCTACTTATCTGCTTCAGAACGGACACAAAGGATATCGTGCGATCTGGAAGCATATCATGAACGTATCAGTTACAGATTTGAAAAAGAATTATAAGAATCTGAATGTTGAATTCGACCTTTGGAAAGGTGAGGCAGACGCACAGAAATATATTCCGGGTATGGTAGAGATGCTCAAAGAAAAAGGGTTCGCACATGTAGATGAAGGTGCATTGGTTGTTGATGTTCAGGAAGAAGGAGATAAAAAAGAAATCCCACCATGTATGATCCTGAAATCAGATGGAGCAGCTCTTTATGATACAACAGATCTCGCAACACTGGTAGAGCGTGAAGAATTATACAAACCGGATGAAGTTATCTATGTCGTAGATAAGCGTCAGGAGTTACATTTTGTCCAGGTATTCCGTTGCGCTAAAAAATGTGGTATTGTGCGTCCGGAAACAGGACTGAAATTCCTCGGATTCGGTACAATGAATGGAAAAGACGGAAAACCATTTAAGACAAGAGAAGGCGGAGTTATGCGTCTTGAGAATCTGATCCGTGAGATCGATGAAGAGATGTATAAGAAGATTATGGATAACCGTACTGTTGAGGAAGAAGAAGCAAGAAATACAGCGAAAACAGTAGGACTTGCAGCAATCAAGTATGGAGATCTCTCAAATCAGGCTTCTAAAGACTATGTATTTGATGTGGATAGATTTACTTCCTTTGAGGGAAATACAGGTCCGTATATTTTGTATACAATTGTACGTATTAAATCGATTCTTGGTAAATATCAGCAGGATGGCGGTATCATTGAAGATTTGAAACTTCAGGAAGCAACAAACGAGTCTGAAAAAGCTTTGATGCTTGAGATTGCAAAATTCAATGAAATGATTAACACTGTTTATGCAGAAATCGCGCCACATAAAATTTGTGCATATATTTATGATGTGGCAAACGCATTTAATAAATTTTATCATGAGACAAAGATTTTGGCAGAAGAAGATGCTCAGAAGAAAGCAGGCTATATCGCATTGTTAAAGCTTACAAAAGATGTGCTGGAGACATGTATTGATCTGTTAGGTTTTGAAGCGCCGGAAAGAATGTAAATGATAAGAAGAAAATGTTTGTATAAACTAATTCTATAAACAACAAATAACAGCCCTTTCCTATATATGGGAAGGGCTGTTGTGAAATGGAGAAAAGAATGACAGAAAAATTATTTTACAAAGACAGTCATATGCAGACGTTTCGGGCAATTGTACAAGAGTGCCGTAAGGACGGAGAAAATTATAGAATCCGTTTGGATCGCACAGCATTTTTCCCGGAAGGCGGAGGGCAATATGCTGATCATGGGTTACTGTTCACAGTACCTGTGATCAGCAACGCATCTCGCCATTTTAAATCGCCTTTGGCGATGGGCGAGATGCCATTCGAGATAAAACGTGCATCCTCCGTGCCAATCAGCGGAGTGATTGACACGGGAGAGAACAGTAACGATCATGGAACCTTGAATGAATATGAAGTGTATGATGTTCAGGAAGAGCAAGGCGACGTGTGGCATTATACTTCGCATCCGTTTGAAGCGGGGGATGTCGTGGAAGGAAAAATTGACTGGCAGGAACGTTTTGGAAAGATGCAGCAACATACAGGAGAACATATTATATCCGGGCTTGTGCATGCACGATTTGGATATAACAATGTAGGATTTCATTTGGGAAATGATTCCTGTACGATGGATTTTGATGGGGAAATTTCAAAAGAGGAACTGGCGGAAATTGAGTGGAAAGCGAATGAAGCGGTTGTAAAAAATCTGGAAGTACAGGTTACATATCCATCAAAAGAAGAACTGGAAAATATTGCTTATCGAAGCAAAATTGAAATTGAAGGTCAGATTAGAATTGTGACGATACCAGGATATGATGTATGTGCATGTTGTGCACCACATGTAAAAACAACAGGAGAGATCGGACAGATTAAACTGACAAATGCACAGCGTTATAAAGGCGGAGTGAGAATTACGATGCTCTGTGGCTTTCGGGCACTTTGCGATTATAGGGAAAAACTATCAGCAACAAGGCAGATATCGGCAAGTCTCTGTGCAAAAGAGAACGAAACGGCCGAGGCGGTGGAACATTTAAAAGAAGAAAATAATGCATTAAAACAAGAGTTGGACAGACAGAAAAAAATATTGTTGGAGTACAAAGTGAAGGAAGTTGATCCGGCTCAGAAGATAGTCTGTTTATTCGAAGAAGGTCTGGATGGGGAAGGACCACGTTTTTTAATGAATCAGATATTAGAAAAACAACATGATATCTGTGCGGTGTTTAACAGACAGCCGGAAACATCAGAAGAAGGAAAGTTATCATATCGCTATGTGATTGGAAGCAAAACATTAGATATGAGATTATTAGTAAAAGAACTGAATTCGCAATTTCAAGGAAGAGGCGGAGGAAAACCAGAGATGGTGCAAGGTTCACTATTTGGAGATGAAGAGAGCTTGAGAGGGTGGATACAAGAGAAAGGAGAGGCTTTGAGAAATGAATAATAAGCCGATAAAAAATCCGTTTTGGTACGTATTTGGTCCACTGCTTGTTTACTGGATCGTAGGAATCTGTGTTAGTATCGGGACAGCATGTGTGCTGGTAATAGGAAATGTAGATGAATTTGCGAAGGTGTTAAGTGGAATTGATACAGGGAGTGCAGATGCTATGACGATAGCGATGCAACAGTGCTCATTACTTGCCCTGAAGTTAGAATTAAAATATGCACTTGAGATACAGTGTGTAAAAGCAATCTGTTCAATTTTTGCCTGTTCTGTTTTCTTTTTTAAAGATCGTAAAAAAGAAAAGGAAGAAAATGTACAGATGCCAGAGAAAGCAACCTGGTCTAAATATATATTCTTGTTAGTGTTTGCAGTTGCATATAATATCGGCGTGAGTTGTTTGTCTTATATGGTGCAATTGGTGTTAGGAAATAGTAGTTTTCAAAATACATCGGCAATATTTTATAATTCAAAATTTTGGCTTCAGATTGTCGGACTGAGTATTTTGGTGCCAATTATGGAAGAATTGTTATTCCGTGGGATTATTTATAAAAGAATGCGGACAAAAGCTCCATTTTTGAAGGCGGCAATGTTTTCTGCAATTTTGTTCTCATTTATGCATAGCAATGCAATACAAATGGTAAATGCACTTGTGTTTGGATTGATTTTAGCATATGTTTATGATAAATATGGTTCATTTAAAGCACCGGTGTTTACGCATATGATTGCCAATTTGACAGCAGTAATAGGAACGAACACAGGAATTTTTAATAGTTTTGCAAAAAGCCCGGAGATACTTGGTATTACCATTGTTGTATGCACATTTGTGGCAGCTGTGATGTTCACAATGATTCAGAGAATGGATACCGGCTTGAAACCGGAACAACCCTCTGATCAATCAGATGATTCCCAGAAACCGAATCTGGATATGTTTCGTTAATATAGCATAAAGTGATTGAATATAGAAAAAATGTTAGCACTCGTTTTGGGCGAGTGCTAAAAAGTTGTTGACTTTTGGTCATTCTCGTATTAGAATACTCTTTAGATGGTAAAAATGATACTGCTTACAGAAAAATTGCAGACAGTATCATCCAATTAACTTCAGATTAACAGTAAAATGATTTATAAAAGAGGAGTGTTTACTATGACAATGAAGAAAGGTAGTTTATCAATTGACAGCGAAAATATTTTCCCGATTATAAAGAAGTGGGTATATTCAGATCACGATATCTTTGTGCGTGAGCTTGTGTCGAACGGATGCGATGCAATCACAAAATTGAAAAAGCTTGATATGATGGGAGAATATGAACTTCCGGATGATTATAAAGCAAAAATTCAAGTGATTGTAAATCCAGAAGAAAAAACATTAAAATTTATTGACAATGGTCTTGGTATGACAGCTGAGGAAGTTGAAAAATATATTACACAGATTGCATTTTCCGGAGCTACACAATTCCTTGAGAAGTATAAAGATAAAACAACAGAAGATGAGATGATCGGACATTTTGGTCTGGGATTCTATTCGGCATTTATGGTTGCAGATGAGGTGCATATCGATACACTTTCTTATCAGAATGATGCAACTGCTGTACACTGGGTAAGCGAAGGCGGTACAGAGTACGAGATGCAGGATGGAAATAAGCAGGAGGTCGGAACAGAGATCACACTGTTTTTGAATGAAGATTGTCTTGAATTTGCAAATGAATATCGCGTAAGAGAAGTATTGGAGAAATACTGTTCATTTATGCCTGTAGAAATCTTCTTAAGCAAAGCGAATGCAGAGCCGGAGTACGAGACAATCGATGAGGCAGATGTTCTGGATACAGATGAAGTGGTTGAGCATATCACAGAAGAGCCAAAAGAAGGGGAAGAGGGCGAAGCAAAACAGAAAGCGAAGATTGTAAAACGCCCTGTTTCAATCAGTGATATTCATCCGTTGTGGACAAAGAATCCAAGTGAATGTACAAAAGAAGATTACATTGATTTCTATAGAAAAGTATTTATGGATTACAAAGAGCCATTGTTCTGGATTCATTTAAATATGGATTATCCATTTAACTTAAAAGGAATTTTGTATTTCCCTAAGATTAATACAGAGTATGATTCAATTGAAGGTAAGATCAAATTGTATAACAATCAGGTCTTTATCGCAGATAATATTAAAGAAGTGATTCCTGAATTCTTAATGGTATTGAAGGGTGTGATCGATTGTCCCGATTTGCCATTGAACGTATCTCGTAGTGCACTGCAGAATGACGGATTTGTAAATAAAGTTGCAGATTACATTTCTAAGAAGGTTGCAGATAAGCTGAACGGAATGTTCAAGACTGACAGAGAAAATTATGAGAAATACTGGGATGATATCAGCCCATTCATCAAGTTCGGATGCTTAAAAGATGAAAAATTCGGAAGTAAAGTAAAAGATTCTATTCTTTACAAAGACCTGGAACACAAATATCTGACTCTGGAAGATTGCATCAAGGCAAATAAGAAAGAAGATACTGAAACAGAAGAGACAAAGACTGAGACAACAGAAGGAACTGACGCAGCAGAGAATTCTGAACAGGCAGAAAAAGAAAAAACTACTGTTTATTATGTAACAGACGAACAGCAGCAGAGCCAGTATATCAACATGTTTAAAGAACAGGGACAGGATGCGATTTTGCTGACACATAATATTGATTCTGCATTCATTACTTATCTGGAGCAGAAACATGAAGATGTGAAATTTATGAGAATTGATGCTGATGTACATGAGTCTTTAAAGGATGAAGTATCTGAAGATGAGAAAGAAGAGTTCCAGAAGACAGCGGATAGTATCGTAGATATTTTCCGTAAAGAGCTTGGAAATGATAAGCTGGATGTTAAAGTAGAAAAACTCAAAGATGATAATGTGGCATCGATGGCTGTACTGTCAGAAGAATCCAGACGTATGGCAGAGATGATGAAGATGTATGGAATGAGTGGTATGGATCCAAGTATGTTTGGAACACAGGCAACACTGATTTTAAATGCAAATCATCCATTGGTTAAATTTGTTGTAGAGCATAAGAGAAGCAAAAATGTATCAATTATTTGCAAACAGCTCTACGACCTGGCAATGCTGGCTCATAAGCCGTTGAATCCGGAAGAGATGACAGCATTTGTACAGAGAAGCAATGAGATTATGATGCTTTTGACAAAATAAAATGAAGTGACAAGGACATCCTGTTTATAGAAGAGAGCAATTTCTGTTAAGAATATTCTTGATGGAGGTTGCTCTCTTTTTATATATTAGGAAAGAGTTTTCTTATTAATAAACCTAGTTGACAAACAATATTATATGACATATAATATTGGAAAAGAAATAATATTACAAATAGAATAATATTACAGAATGAGGTGATGGAATGGTATTTAATACAGGCGCTGCCTTATTGGACGCGATTGTTCTTGCTGTTGTGTCAAGAGAAACTGATGGTACTTATGGTTATAAGATTACACAGGATGTGCGTAAAGCGATTGATGTATCGGAATCTACTTTATATCCGGTGCTCAGGAGACTACAGAAAGATGAATGTCTGGAAGTATACGATAAGAGTTATGACGGAAGAAACCGACGTTATTATAAAGTAACGGAAAAGGGGATGGCACAGCTTAATTTATATAAAATTGAGTGGAAGAACTATTCTAGCAAGATACAGGATATATTCGAAGGGGGTGTGGGAGTATGAACCGCAAACAATTTATGGAAGAATTAAGCCAACTGCTCACAGGAATATCAGAAGAAGAAAGAGTAGAAGCACTGCAATATTATGAAGATTATTTTGATGATGCAGGAGCTGAGAATGAGCAGCAGGTAATAGAAGAGTTAGGTACTCCGCAGAAGGTTGCCTCAACTATATGTCTGAATCTGGAACCGGGAAGTGAAAAGAATGGTGAATTTACAGAATCTGGATTTCAGGATGAACGATTTGAGGAAAAAGCAACACCTGCCGCAAGAAGCCCACGGACAAAAGCCGGGGATACCTATTCTTATAATGAACCTTATGGAGAACAGGATTATCAAAGTACTTATGATAACAGGGGGCAAGGGCAGAAGCCATGGACGAGCAAGACATTAAAAATTATCTTGATCATTGCAATCGTTCTGGTTGGTGCACCGGTTGTAATTCCGGTTGGAATAGGAATTGTAGCTGCTATATTGGGACTTGTGATAGCGACAGTTGCATTCTTTGCAGGCTTGGTGGTTGCATCCGTGGGGATTGGAATAGCCGGAATCACAGTGGCTGTACTTGGAATTGTGGCAGCAGTTGGATTCCCATCGGCGATCATAATGGTTGGTGTCGGATTGATTTTGCTGGCACTTAGTCTGGTGGCGACGGTTGCAACTGTAAGATTGTGTATGGTTATGTATCCTGCAATATTTCGGATTTTTGTTAACATTTGCAGATGGCCATTTTATCGAGGAAAGGCGGTGGGCAGCGTATGAAAAAAGGATGGAAGATATTCTGGATAATTTGTAGCAGCCTTGCTGCAATCGGAGTGATCTGTTGTATTGTCGGTGTGATATTAGGAGGTTCGTTCTTTAGAAGTATTGCAAGAGATAGAGATTTAGATCATATAACCTTTGAAGCGGAAAATGACTTAGAAATACAAGGAGAAGAACAACAGACATTTTATGGAATAAAAGAGTTGGACGTAGACGTCTCGCAGGTGAATGTACAGCTTGATGAGTATGATGGAAGGTATCTGGCAGTAGAGACCGTTGATATTCCGGAAAATGTTTTGAATGAAATCTCTTATACGGCAGATGAGTCTTCGTTAGAGATAGAATTGGAAGATTCGAAAAGAATTAAGAAATTATTGTCAGATAATACAAAGGCAACAATAAGAATCAAAGTCCCGTATCGTTCATTGCAAGAAGCGGATATTTCGGTGGGAGCCGGAAGCTTATATATCAGTCAGATACAAGTTGAAGAATTAAATGTAGAAGTAGGAGCCGGTCAGGCAAAGATAGAACAGTTTGTTTCAAATTGTGCAGAATTTCAGTGTGGAGCAGGAGAAATGCAGATTGCAGGAGAGGCAGAATCGACAGAAGTTGAATGTGGAGTCGGAAGTATTATTTATAAGGCAAAAGGAAGAGAGGATGAATATAATTACCAGGTGGAAAATTCTCTTGGAGAAGTTACTGTAGGAGACAGGTCACATGGTGGGATTGGTTCAGGTTCAGAGATCTCTCATGATGGAGCCAATAAAGAATTATATATAGAATGTGGAATCGGTCAGGTTCAGGTGGAATTTCAAAAGTAGCAAGTGATTTATACAAATATAATATGAAGAGGAGAACATATCATGAAAAAATTATATCGATCAAAAGAAAGCAGAATGTTATGTGGTGTATGCGGAGGCGTAGGAGAATACTTTAATATTGACCCGACATTGGTTCGATTAGGAATGGTACTTCTGGCAGCATGCAGTTTCGGAACGGGTGTATTGGCGTATTTTATTGCAGCTGTGATTATTCCGGATGAGCCGTCTGCTTTCTAAAAAAGAATATAGAATCATGAGAAAAGGCATTCATGTAGAATGTCTTTTTGTATTTATGGGTATACTCTGAAAAAAAGAAAGGGGTATCCATGATGAAAAAAGAAACGATAGATTTAAAATGTTTGGAAGAAGAGGAAAAATTGAAATACGAAATTGCTGAGGAACTAGGTCTTTTAGACAGAGTAATAGAATCGGGCTGGAAATCATTGTCGTCCAAAGAAACAGGCAGAATTGGTGGCTTGATCACGAAGCGAAGAAGGGAAGAAAAGCAAAAGAACGAAAATAAAGAGTAAAAAAATGTGAAAAGTCAAAGAAAATAGAATGAAAAGTCTATGAAAGAATTGTGTTGAAGAGATAAAATTGATAAAAATAGTTGAAATTGGAATGTGTTTTTGGTACAATTGTACGACTGAGATAATCGCTTTGTGAGAAATCACATGCGTTTGACTTAAAAAAATAGGTGGGAAAATGGAAGAAAAGATAAATGTTTTTGACATTGAACTGAACCTGCTGACTGCAAAAAAGGCAATGAGGCAAGTAATGCGGTATATGGGAGGGGAAAGTGTCAGTACAATTGAACTTATTCCAATGGAAGTATTGTTAAAAGGACAAGATAATGCTGAATGGAAACAATCATTACAATCTGTCGATTTATTACTTCCGTCAGAGCGTGAAATTTTAGAAAGCGCAGAGGTGACGGATGAGAATGCAATACAGGACTTGGAGAATAACACATTCGTCAGATTGTTTTTTAGATATTTAGTGAAAAATAAAAAGAAAGTCTTTTTACTTACAGAAGATGAAAAAGCAAGCCGATTATTAAAAGAACGAATCGAGACTTACCGAAAAGGGGTACAATTTGTTGGAGAGGCAGTGATTTCGGCTCAAAGCGGAAGCAAAGATGCAGTGATTAATATGATCAATGGTGTGGAGCCGGATTGCATATTATCTGCTTTATCTTATCCATGGCAGGAGAAGTTTATTGCAGAGAGCAAAGCACTTTTAAACGCAAGAGTATGGTTTGGTTGCTCTTTCTTGCTGAATCAACAAAAAAAAGAGGAAAAGGCAAGTGGGAAATTCAAATATTTTATTCTGAAAAGATTATTTCGCTATCAAGTAGGAAAAACACTGAAAGGCTGATTTGTGTACTCTGTATAGGTTGAAAAACCAAAAAAATTGTAAATAAATATGAGGAAATGCATAAAAAATAAGGATTTTGTCTTTATTTTTTTGCAGTTTTGCATTAGTATATAAAATATATAGACTTACAGAGTGTGAATGACTAGAAAAAAGTTTGTGAAAACTGCACATGAATTTGAATGAGCCAGTGGAGGAAAAAAAGATGATAACAAATCAAATACTTCTGAATACAATTGAAGGATTAAAGGGAATTTCCAGAATTGATTTTTGCGTGTTTGATGTGGAGGGCAAAGTTTTAGCCACTACATCAGATAATGGGCATAACTATGAAGATGTGGTACTGTCGTTTGGGGAATCACCGGCAGACAGCCAGGAAATTCAAGGATGTCAATTTTTTAAGATATTTGATGAGCAGCAGTTAGAATACATTCTTCTTGCAGACGGAGAGAATGAAGATGTATACATGGTTGGAAAGATTGCTGCCTTCCAGATTCAGAATTTATTAATTGCTTACAAAGAGCGTTTTGACAAGGATAATTTCATAAAAAATCTGCTCTTGGATAACCTGCTGTTAGTGGATATTTATAACCGCGCCAAAAAATTACATATTGACACAGATGCAAAACGTGTTATCTTTATTATTGAAACATCGAGAGAAAAAGACAGTGCGGCATTGGATAACGTCAGAAGTCTTTTGGGAGGAAAATCAAGAGACTTTATCACAGCTGTAGATGAAAAAAATATTATTGTTGTGAAAGAACTGTCTGAAAAAGATGGAAGTAAAGAGATGGATAAGATGGCAAAAGATATGTTGAGTATTCTGAAAGAGGATACAGGAGATGAACATATCCATATTGCATATGGTACTGTTGTGAATGACATCAAAGAAGTATCTAAGTCTTACAAAGAAGCCAAGATGGCATTGGATGTCGGTAAGATATTTTTTGATGAGAAAGATATTGTTGCATACAGTACACTTGGAATCGGTCGTTTGATCTATCAGTTACCACTTCCGCTTTGCAAGATGTTTATCAAAGAAATTTTTGAGGGGAAATCACCGGATGAATTTGACGAAGAAACATTGGCTACGATCAATAAGTTCTTTGAGAACAGCCTGAATGTGTCAGAGACATCTCGACAATTGTATATCCATAGAAATACATTGGTATATCGTCTGGACAAGCTTCAGAAAAGTACCGGTCTGGATTTGCGTGTCTTTGAGGATGCAATCACATTTAAGATTGCACTGATGGTAGTGAAGTATATGAAATATATGGAAACATTAGAGTATTAAATGTATTGGGGAATACAAAGGAGTAGAAATAATTAGGAGGAGCATATGATTGAATTAAAGAATGTAACGAAAGAGTACACGAAGGGAAATGCAGCTCTTAATGGTGTATCTGTTAAGATCGAACGTGGCGAGTTCGTTTTCATTGTAGGAGACAGTGGTTCAGGAAAATCAACACTGATCCGTCTGATCATGAAAGAACTTGATCCAACCAACGGTACAATTATTGTTAACGGACAGAATCTGAATCGTATGAAACATCGTAACATTGCAAAATACAGAAGAGGACTTGGAGTTGTCTTTCAGGATTTCCGTTTGTTAAAAGATCGTAATATCTATGAGAATATCGCCTTTGCATTGCGAGTTACTGAGACACCGACACGAGTGATCAAGAGAAAAGTACCGGCTGCATTATCACTGGTAGGTCTTGCACAGAAATACAAATCCTATCCAAAAGAACTGTCAGGTGGAGAACAGCAGCGAGTTGCGATTGCAAGAGCGATTGTAAATGAACCTGCAATTTTGTTAGCAGACGAGCCGACTGGTAACCTGGATCCGACAAACTCATGGGAGATTATGAGTTTGCTGAAAGAGGCTAACGAGCGTGGAACAACAGTACTTGTTGTTACACATAACCAGGAAATCGTAAATGAGATGAACGAGCGAGTTATCACAATGAAACAAGGTGTGATCGTAAGTGATGAACAAAAAGGTGGGTATATAGATGAGGATTAGTACATTAGGATATGTTGGAAAACAAGGTGTGAAGAATATCGGAAGAAACAAGATGTTTTCAATTGCCGCTATCGCAACAATGTCGGCATGTATCTTCCTTTTTGGATTATTTGCATCCATTTTGTTGAACTTTCAGTATATTATTAAAACAGCTGAAGAAGGTGTAGCAATCACAGTTTTCTTTAACGAAGATGCAACAGAGGACCAGATTAGTAATATTGGAAAACAGCTTGAGAGCAGGGATGATGTTCTCGAAGTGAAATATGTATCGGCAGACGATGCGTGGGATAAGTTTAAAGATGAATACTTTGCAGATAACAAGGAGCTGGCAGATGGATTTAAAAATGATAACCCGCTTGCAGGTTCGGATAACTATGAAGTATATATGAAAACAGTAGATGATAAAGGACAAGATTTAATTGCAAAAAGTAAATCACTTGCAGCAACACAGAAAGAGTTGGTTGAATTTGCAAAAAATCTGGATGGAGTTCGTAAGGTAAATAAGTCAGATGTTGTTGCAAATACACTTTCAAGTGTAAATGTGTTAGTGGCTTATATATCTATTGCAATTATCCTGATTTTATTTGGAGTTTCTATTTTCCTGATCAGCAATACAGTTTCAATGGGTATTACAGTTCGTAAAGAAGAGATTGCAATTATGAAATATATCGGAGCAAAAGACTTTGTTGTTCGTTCTCCATTTGTAATTGAAGGTCTTATCATGGGAATTATCGGAGCTGTTATTCCATTAGGAATATTATATGTATTGTATGGAAAAGCAGTTTCATATATTTTAGCAAAATTTGCAATTTTAAATAATATTATCGAATTCCTTCCGGTAACAACAGTATATCGTTACTTATTGCCAATCGGATTACTTTTAGGAGTAGGAATTGGATTTATCGGAAGTTATTTCACAGTGCGTAAGCATTTGAAAGTTTGATAAAAGTTACATAGAGTTTATGAAGGTGTACGATGCCATAGGTATCGTACACTAATAATATGGGTGAAAATATGAAAAGAAAAACAAAACGTGTAATTAGTGGAGCCTTGGCACTGACTATGAGCATGGGGATGACTGTGAATGTACATGCGACAACCATTGAAGAGGCACAGAAGAAAGCGGATCAACTACAGTCACAAAAAAACTCTACAGAGGCAGAGAAGAATTCTCTCACGGAACAGCTGTCTGGAATTGTAGAAGACATGGAAAAAGCAGAAGAAAAACTGACAGCTAAACAGTCAGAAATTGAGACAGCGGAGGCGGAACTGGTAAATGCCAAGGTTGACGAAAATAATCAGTATGATAGCATGAAAAAACGCATTAAATTCATGTATGAGAATGGCAATACGCAGTTGATTGAAATTTTGGTTGAAAGTGAGAACATTGGTGATTTTTTAAATAAAGCGGAATACATTTCACAAATTTCAAATTATGACAGAGATATGCTGAATCAGTTTCAGGGAATCGTAAAAGATGTTGAAGAAAAAGAAGCAGCATTACAGACAGAATATTCAGAGTTGGAAGTATTGCAGAATGAGTTGATCAGTAAGCAAGAAGAAGTTCAGACAATGCTTGATAATACAAATGTGGAGCTTGCAGATCTGGAAAAGCAGATTGGAGAGAATGCTTCCACGTTGAAAGCATTGATTGCTCAGGCAGAAGAAGAAAAGAGAAAACAGGAAGAAGCAGCGGCAGCAGCCGCAGCCGCCGCAGCAGCAGCTGCACAAAAACCGGCTCAGAGTACAAATAGTAATTCGAATAGTGGCGGAAGTACTTATGTTCCACCAAGTTCAAGTAATACAGTGGTGGGAAATGGTCAATTTGTAAATCCATGTCCGGGTGCATATGTATCAAGTACTTTTGGTTATCGTGATTTTGATGGAGCTTTTCACAAGGGACTTGATCTTGCGGCAGGCGAGGGAACACCGACATATGCAGCAGCATCGGGAACTGTAGTGATTGCAGGATGGAGCAATAGTGCAGGAAACTGGGTTGTTATCAATCATGGAAACGGCCTTGTTACAAAATATATGCATCATTCTGCATTGTGCGTATCAGCGGGACAGACAGTATCAGCAGGACAACAGATTGGATATGTAGGAAACACAGGTAATTCATTTGGAGCTCATTTACATTTCCAGGTGGAATTGAATGGTTCAGCAGTAAATCCACAGAATTATCTGTAATGAGGTATATGAATAATGAATCCATTAGAGGAAAAAACAGAACTAGAAGAAAAGATTGAACAAGAACAAAAGCGAGAAAAGAAAAAATTCTGGAAAGGTGTTCTTTGCGGAGCAGCAGTTACGTTATGTTTAGCTGTGGGAGTTGGAATTTTTTGTACGGCAATTGTATCGGGCATACATATATTTTCCTCATCAGAGAAAAAACAGGTAGAAAATAAACTTCAGATAATACAGGCGATTATTGATAAATATTATTTGTATGAAGATGAGATTGATCAGGATGCTTTGGAACAGGGGATTTATGCGGGATATGTAAATGCATTGGGTGATAAATATACAGTGTATTACAATGAAGAAGAAACAGATGCCCTACAGGAAAGCGTAAGTGGAACGTATACGGGTATTGGAGCAGCTTTGTTGCAGAATACAACCAGTAATGAAGTTGTGATTTCTAAAGTATATAAAGATTCACCTGCAGAAGAGGCCGGATTAAAAGAAGGAGATGTAATTTACCAAGTAGATGATCATACAATATCCGACCAGTCCCTCGATGAAGTGGTAAGTTGGATCCGTGGAGAAGAAGGTACAGATGTAACACTTCATGTTGTACGTGACGGACAGCAACTGGAACTTAAGGCAACAAGAAAACAACTTGAAACCCCGACAGTTGTATATGAAATGAAAGAAAATCAAGTTGGTTATATTGCTGTCAGTGAATTTGACGAAGTAACACTTTCGCAGTTTGAGACTGCCTTGAATGATCTGGAAGGTCAGGGGATGGAAGGTTTGATCATTGATCTGAGAAGTAATCCAGGAGGAAATCTGGATACTGTAACAGATATGTTAAAATTGCTTCTTCCGAAAGGCACAATTGTATCTGTGAAAGACAAAGCGGGAAATGTTGAAGAGTATAAATCTGACGGAAGCCACGAATTTACAAAACCATTTGCCGTGCTTGTAAATCAATATAGTGCAAGCGCATCAGAAATTTTTTCAGGAGCAATACAAGATTATGGAATTGGGGACATTGTCGGAGTTACAACCTACGGAAAAGGAGTTGTACAACAGATTCTTGATCTTGGCGATGGTACAGCTATGAAAATTACAATTGCAGAGTATTTTACACCGAAAGGACGCAGTATTAATAAGAAAGGCGTAACTCCGGATGTAGAAGTTGAATATCAGGCAGACGAAAATGATCCGACTGCTGATAATCAGTTAGAAAAAGCAATGGAAGTAGTTCAGCAGAAAATGCAAAGTGAAAAATAAGTAAAAACAAATGTTACGAAAATGTTAAAAAGTATTGCATAATCGCCGCTGATGTATTATACTTATTAAAGTATGATATAGAAACTGAAAATTCCCGAAATTGAAATGTTTACCGAAAAGAGATCGGAGAACAGTGGATTATGATTTTCGAAGGGGAATAAAGTATAAAATAAGGAATAGGTGGTAAGATGAAGTTTAAAAAAGTACAGGGCTTAATACTGGCAGTTGTTTTATCTTGTTCAATGGTGGCTACTCCGGTATTTGCAGCACCAAAGAGTGAAGAACAATCTTCACTGGAAGCGGAAAAAGCTGAAAAGCAGAGTGAAGTAAGTTCTTTGCAGGAGCAGTTAAATTCATTGATGACAAAGATGAATGATCTTGAGACACAGTTGATTGAGAAAGGTCAGCAGATTTCGCAGGCAGAAGTTGATCTGGAAGCGGCTCAGCAGAAAGAACAGCAGCAGTATGAAGATTTGAAACTCCGTATTAAATACATGTATGAAGAAGGTGATGGTTCAGCAATGGAACGCATCCTCTCATCAGGAAGTATCGCGGAAGTTCTGACTCAGGCTGAATATGTACAGAAAGTGCATTCATATGACAGAGCACAGTTGCAGGAATACCAGAATACAGTACAGCAGGTAACGGACTTGAAGAGTGGTCTGGAAGAAGATCAGGCAAAGCTTCAGAATCTGGAAGGTGAATATCAGGCACAGTCTGATGAGCTGAATACAACAATTGAAAGCAAGAGTGCGGAAATTAGCAATCTGGACAGCATGATTCAGGAAGCAGCGAGAGTTGCATTGGAGAAAGCAGCCGCAGAAAAAGCAGCAGCTGAGCAGAAAGCTGCAGCAAAAGCAGCACAGAATAACGCAGCGTCAAACACAACCGTGGCAAGCAATACTACAAATAATAGTGGAACAACAAACACAGGTGGAACAACAACTGTCGCACCGGCACCAACACCGGCACCGGCACCTACACCAGAACCTACACCGGTTGTAACACCAACACCAACACCGGCAGCACCATCAGTTGATGGGGGGTCAGTTGTAAGCCGTGCATACAGCCAGCTTGGAGCAGCATATGTATGGGGAGCTTGCTCACCGGGAGCATTTGACTGTTCAGGATTTGTAAGCTATTGCCTGACAGGAAGTTATACAAGACTTGGAACTACATATACATTCCTTGGATGGACACAGGTAAGTGACCCACAGCCAGGAGATGTTTGCGTTAATGCAAACCATTGTGGTATTTATATCGGCGGCGGACAGATGATCCATGCAGCAACAGAAGGCGTTGGTGTTATCGTGGGAGCTGTTCAGAGCGGTATGATTTACGTTCGTTACTAAAGATAATTATTTATATAAATTACGAATGATAAAAGATTAAAAGCAAGAAGAAATCCTTTGGGGCAAAGAGTGCTTCAGGGGATTTCTTTTTTGGAAAATTCACTAATCGTAATAAGTGAAAAAAGCCTTGCAATTCATAAGTGTTTATGCTAAACTATTATCGTTGCGAAAAAACACGCATGTGGTTTGCCCTTTCTGGTGCCTAATTTCACAAAATGTGAGATGGTCTTGGGGAATAAAGATAAACATGCGGAAGATTAAAACCAATGGAGGAAAGTAACATGAGCGTTATTTCAATGAAACAGCTTTTAGAAGCAGGTGTTCATTTTGGACATCAGACAAGAAGATGGAACCCTAAGATGGCTCCATACATCTACACAGAGAGAAATGGTATCTATATCATCGACCTGCAGAAATCAGTAGGAATGGTTGACGATGCATATCAGGCAATTGCTGATATCGCAGCTAATGGTGGTACAGTACTTTTCGTAGGAACAAAGAAACAGGCTCAGGATGCTATCAAAACAGAAGCAGAGCGTTGTGGAATGTTCTATGTAAATGAGAGATGGCTTGGAGGTATGCTTACAAACTTCAAGACAATCCAGAGCCGTATTAAGAGACTCAAAGACATCGAGACAATGGCAGAAGACGGAACATTTGACGTATTGCCAAAGAAAGAAGTTATTGAGTTGAAAAAAGAGTGGGCTAAACTTGAGAAAAACCTTGGCGGAATCAAAGAGATGAAGAGAATCCCAGACGCTATCTTTATCGTAGATCCTAAGAAAGAAAGAATCTGCGTACAGGAAGCACACACATTGGGAATTCCATTGATCGGTATCGCTGATACAAACTGTGATCCAGAAGAACTGGATTACGTTATTCCAGGTAATGATGATGCAATCAGAGCTGTTAAACTGATCGTTTCTAAGATGGCTGATGCAGTTATCGAAGCAAACCAGGGAGCAGCAGAAGAAGCATATTATGAAGATGCTGAGGAAGCAGTAGCTGAAGAGGCTGTAGAAGAGTAAGATGACTCGAATGCTTCAGCCTGATTAATCAGGCTGAAGCATTTTTTCATTCCCGAATTGTTTCATATAGAAAAAATTTGCAAAAGTGGGTTTACTATATGGACAAACATATGTAATAATGGAAACTAAAGAATTAGTATTCCTTAAAAAGTATAAAAATGGAGGATAAGATCATGGCAATTACAGCAAGCATGGTAAAAGAATTAAGAGAGATGACAGGTGCAGGAATGATGGACTGCAAGAAAGCTCTTGGTGAGACAAATGGTGATATGGATGCAGCAGTAGAATACCTGAGAAAGAACGGACAGGCTAAAGCTGAGAAAAAAGCAGGAAGAATTGCAGCAGAAGGTATTGTTAAAACTGTAGTAAAAGACGACAAAGTAGCTTCTATCGTAGAAGTTAACTCTGAGACAGACTTCGTTGCTAAGAATGCTGATTTCCAGGCATTTGTTGAAGCAGTAGCTAATCAGGCAGCAGATTCAGATGCAGCAGATATGGATGCATTCATGGCTGAAGCTTGGGAAGCTGATACAACAAAGACAGTAAAAGAAGCTCTTGTTGAGAAAATCGCTGTAATCGGAGAAAATCTGAATATCAGAAGATTTGAGAAAGTTGTAACAGACGGATGTGTAGTATCTTATATCCACGGTGGCGGACGTATTGGTGTTTTAGTTGAAGCTGATACAGATGTTATTAATGATGACATCAAAACTTGCTTAAGAAACGTAGCAATGCAGGTTGCAGCTATGTCTCCAAAATATGTATCACGTGCAGAAGTATCTGAAGACTTCATGAACCACGAGAAAGAAATCCTTCTTGCTCAGGCTCAGAAAGAGAATCCAGAGAAACCAGCTAACATCATTGAGAAGATGATCATTGGACGTCTTAACAAAGAAATGAAAGAAATCTGCCTGCTTGATCAGGTATACGTTCAGGATAGTGATCTGACAGTTGCTAAATATGTAGAAAAAGTAGCTAAAGAGAACAATGCTAACGTAACAGTTAAGAAATTCGTTCGTTTCGAGACAGGTGAAGGTCTTGAGAAAAAAGTTGACGACTTCGCAGCAGAAGTTGCAGCACAGGCTGGAATGTAATCTAAAAGTCGCAAAACAAATGAATGCATGATTGAAGATTGTGTTAAATTTCTGAAATGATGATAACCCTTACGAATGGTGGTGACACCATTTGTGAGGGTTATTTTTATAGAAACTTAAGGAAAAATGAATTGATTTGTTAAGCGGATTTTCATATAATATAGACAAAGAGAACGAGTAATTTTTTGAACAACTGACAATAATAAAGGAGAGGAGGAAAAGAATATGGCAACAAATACATTTGAAAGAAAAATAGAACTTAATACACCGGAATCTATAAAAAAATTAGCTGATATTATGAA
>CAKSAJ010000003.1 GCA_934435195.1 uncultured Schaedlerella sp. | reverse complement strand
ATGGGCGAGATGTCGTTCAAGATAAAACGTGCATCCTCCGTGCCAATCAGCGTAGTGATTGACACGGGAGTGAACAGTAATAGAAAAACTGCTGGGTGCTGAAAAAATTAAAAATTACGTGGGGTTTTTATACCCCATCTATTGATATACACTGTAACCATCAAAGAAGATTAAATCATAAAATTCAAAGAAATGGAGGAGTTGGCAATGAAAGGTTTTAACACTGGTGATGGTTACATGGGATTGGTAGATGGTAAATATATCTTGTTTGCCAGTGAATCCGATTACTATGAATACATGAACGATTAGGAGTTTATGGATGCAGATGAACGAAGAGAAGCACTGGAAGATGCCGGACTGGATCCGGATAAATTTATTTCAGGAGGAACGAACAAATGAGTAAAAAAGAAGGATACAGCAGAAAAGGATTATTTGGAGAAATCAAGCATTATGATGCAAATGGAAGAAAAACCGGAGAAAGCAGACCGAATATCTTCGGAGGATACAGCAATTACGATACGAATGGTCATAAAACCGGTGAGAGCAGACCAGGCATCTTTGGAGGAATGAATCATTATGACAACTACGGACACAAAACGGGATCGACTAGACCGGGCATATTGAGTGGAGCAAATCATTATGATGACAAAGGACATAAAACTGGCCACAGCAATCCTGGAATATTAGGTGGTTGGAACCACTACGATGATTGATACTTAAGAAGGAAGAAGTCAACAAGTACAATCTGATCATAGATCTGGAAATGTGTAATGTGCCGAAAGATTATCGGCGGAGATCTTACAAATATGCAAATAAAAGTCTGATTTCCGTCCAAATTGTTCTAAAGGATGTACTATATGTCTCCCACCTGTGGTATACTTGAGTAAATGTTGGGTGAAAGGAGATTCGGTAAATGCCAAAGGGAAATAATCAGAAATTTAAACTATATAGACTTGCTCAAATTATGCAGGAACAGACAGATGAAGACCATTATATTACTATGCCTGAGATTAAGGAAGAATTGGCTAAATATGATGTGACCGCAGATAGAAAAAGCATATATACAGATTTAAGAGATTTGAGCGTCCTTGGTGTTGAAGTAGAAGGTGAAGCGGTTGGAAATCGCTATCATTACCATGTTGTAAATCGTGCATTTGAACTGCCGGAGTTAAAGCTTTTGGTAGATGCTATCCAATCATCCAAATTTATCACAGAAAAGAAAACCAATGCTTTGATAAAAAAATTAGAAATGCTGGTTAGCAAATACGATGCACAGAAGCTGCAGAGGCAGGTCTATGTATCTGGTAGAATCAAGACAATGAATGAAAGCATTTATTATACAGTGGATGCTATTCATAATGCAATTTCAGAAAATAAAAAAATAAAGTTCCAATACTATCAATGGAATGTCAAAAAGGAAATGGAGCTGAGACATAATGGAGCATGGTATCATATCAGTCCATGGGGGCTTTCCTGGGATGATGAAAACTATTATCTAGTGGGCTACGATTCGGATGCGGAGAAGATCAAACATTACCGGGTAGATAAAATGCTTCATATCCGATTGTCTAGTGAGAACCGTGAAGGAAAAGAGTTCTTTAATAAGCTAGATATGGCTGACTATGCGAAGAAAAGTTTTGGAATGTTCGGCGGAAAAGAACAGACAGTAAAACTTTTGGTAAAAAATAGTTTGGCAGGTGTGATTGTTGATCGGTTTGGAAAAGATGTAATGATGTTTCCGGCGGATGAAGAGTATTTTACAGTAAATGTGGATGTTCATGTCAGTAGACAGTTTCTAGGATGGGTATTTTCCTTGGGAGACGGTATAAAGATTGTTGGACCGGATGATGTGGTGGAGCAGATGCGTATTGAAATTAAAAGATTGACAGAACAATATTCATAGAAAATATTGACCGGATAATAAAGTCGGAAAGGGGATGGGATGAATATGCGCGATGCTATGACACTAAATTATTATAATAGCAATGCTACTGTTTTTTCTGAAACTACAAAGAATGTAGATTTTTCGGAAGTGCAGCAAATATTCACAAAGCATCTCTCCCTTGATGCTTCTATTCTGGATTTTGGGTGTGGATCTGGGCGTGATACGAAGTGTTTTTTGAATCATGGCTATCATGTAACAGCAACAGATGGCTCAGAGGCGATTTGTAAAATGGCAACTGATTACACGGGCATCCAAGTAAAACAGATGCTGTTTGAAGAACTTGATGACCGAAACCAATATGATGGAATCTGGGCATGTGCATCCATTCTTCATCTATCCAGAGAAGAATTACCAGATATATTTCATAAAATGCATCAAGCATTAAAAAAGAATGGAATTATTTATACATCATTCAAGTATGGCACTTTTGAAGGTGAAAGAAATGGTCGATATTTTACAGATTTTACAGAAGAGATGTTTGAAAAGTTTGCAAGACAGATTTCTGGACTACAGATAGAAAAAATGTGGATCACCGGAGATGTGAGAGAAGGAAGAGGTGATGAACGATGGTTGAATATATTGCTTCGCAAGACGGACATTTGTTAAATATTGAAGCAAAATATTATAATAAACTGGATATCGAAGCTTTCTCTCAGATGATGAAAGATCCCTCTTACTGCTACAAGTTTTACTGGCTGGAGGCCGTGGTACATATTATTTCAGAAGGAAAGAATGAGACAACATTTGATGAGATTATTGATGAAATGATTGCGAATGCCTGGTATTCAGTACGGGAGTTTCATATTCACCTTAGTGGAATACAGGCAGATGGATTGGTCAGAGATGGTCTGCAAAGGGCAATTTTACAGCTGACAGAACTCAGTGATCTTCCGGCAAATGCATCTAAGATTGAAATAAAGAATGCTATTCGGGAACATCAGGCAGATTTAAAGAAAGCAAAAGAACAGTTGACTAATATGGTGCCATATAGAGCACTGGCAGGCTTTTTTACAAGGAGTAATGAAGTACCGGACTGGGGAAGTGTCAAACGCATTACAGCGTACATTCAAAAGATAAATGAACTGGTAACTCCTTTGCCATATGTATTGGGTGATAGCAGCAAATTGAAAAAAGAGGTGCATTTTCATCCAGACTGGGTAGCAATGATTCAGGATAATACAGTCAATATCCTTGGATGGATCCAATATGAAAAAGTGAAATGGCTTCAAAATAATAATCCTGAAGTACCTAGTCTGATATATAAGCTTGCTCCAATGGATGAAAAAATGCGAAAACTGTCAAATGTGCGGAAGTTATGGCAGGGAATCATGGAAGTACAGGAAATAAGGGATGTGTTTACAGGACAGCCAGTAAAAGAAACGCAGTATGATGTAGATCATTTTATTCCGTGGTCATTTGTGATGAGTGATGAATTATGGAATCTGATGCCGATGGATTCATCTTTGAATTCGTCAAAAAGCAACCGATTACCTAAATGGAATCCTTTTTTTGAAGTTTTCGCTGGAAACCAGTATCTGATGTATGAAATGATAAATAAAAGACCAGAACTTCATAAACGATTTGAAGCATGTTATCGGGATAATCTGCATTCTATCTGGGCTGGTCAGGAATTGTACCGTAAAGGTAATTCCAGAGAAGTATTTTATAACATTCTGGAAAAGAATATGATGCCGGTATATGATTCAGCCAGAAGGCAGGGATATGAAATCTGGAACTATGGATAGAAGGAGATTATGATACGATGGGATTATTGGGTTTATCTCGGAAAGAAAAAGAAACTTATCCACCAGTAACGATTGATGATGTTTACAAGGAAGTTTTTAAGCAGGCAGAGACCTTCAAGAAGTATGCGAATTAAAAACTGATTGTAGCAGGAGTAATTTTCAGAAGATAGAACTTAGAAGAGGAAGGAATTGGGTTATGTCAAAATTAAATGTTGACCAAAAAACAATAAAAGATTTATTTCAGAGTAAAAAATCGGACTTTTTAATACCAGATTATCAAAGACCTTATGCTTGGGGCGAAGCTGAATGCAGAACGCTTTGGGACGATATATTTTCATTTGCTATTCCCGATGAAGGAAAGACAGAATTTGATAGTAATAGCGAGTATTTCCTCGGTCCGATTGTAACTTTTAGAAATGAGGATAAACTAGAGGTTATTGATGGACAGCAGAGGTTGACAACTCTTATGCTACTTTTAAGAGCGTTCTATTCTAAGTTTGGTCATATGCAGGACAAGGCTTCTATATCAACAAAGCAGAACATTGAAAAGTGTTTATGGAAAACTGATGAATTTGGCGATCCTGATATGTCACAGCTCAAGATAGATTCTGAGGTTGCTACTGATAATGATAAAGAAGAATTTCTTGAAATATTAAGAATAGGAATTGTCAATAAAGAAATGAAAAGCAAATATGCTTGCAACTTCAGATTCTTTCAGAATAATATTGATGAATTTTTGTCAAAATATCCTACTTACTTTGCTTATTTACCTACCCGTATTATGAATAACTGTATTCTCCTTCCGATTGAAGCTGAGTCGCAGGATACAGCGTTGCGTATTTTTTCAACGCTTAATGATAGAGGAAAGCCGTTGTCTGATGCGGATATTTTTAAGGCACAGTTTTACAAACATTTTTCTAAATTGGGTAAAAAAGAAGAATTTATTGCTCAATGGAAAAAGCTCGAAGAACTTTGTGAGAGAATATTCCACCCGATTTCTGGTACACCGATGGACGAATTGTTTACACGATATATGTATTTTGTCCGTGCAAAAATGGGGATTGTATCATCTACAACAGAAGCTTTAAGAAAGTTTTATGAGAAAAATTCTTATGCCCTTTTGAAAGACACTAATACATTAACGGAATTGATTGTATTGGCTGAATTTTGGGAAGATGTTTCAAATCAAGATACCGAAAGATTTTCAAATAGAGTTTTGAAGCAATTTTTTGTATTGAACTATGCTCCAAACGGAATGTGGACATATTTTGTATCCGTATATTTTATGCAAAATAAAGATGATGAAGGTTTGCTTGATGATGAAAAGTTCTATACATTCTTGCAAAAGATAACTGGATTTATATGGACGTATGCTATTACAAATCCGGGCGTAAATGCACTTAGAACTCCAGTGTATGCTGAGATGGTAAATATTGTAAATGATAAGCCTGTTGAATTTTCAAAATACAAGTTCGATGCGGATACTATAAGAAGTATGTTTGATAATTTCAGCTTCAATAATGCACGTCCAATTACAAAAGCAATGATAGCTTGGTGGGCATATCAGAATGATAAACAGCCACTACTTTCACTTGAAACTACTTTTGAGATTGAACATATTTATGCTCGGAATAGAAACGAGAAAGAAAATTCATTAACAGATGCTCGAAATGTAGAGTCATTGGGCAATAAAGCATTACTTGAGAAAAGAATCAACATTCGTGCTTCTGATTATCGTTTTGCTGATAAGAAGAAGTATTATGAGGGATTTACAAACAGTAAAGGTCAGGTAAAAGAGGGAACAGGTGTTGTTGAACTTCTTGATCTGACAGCTACATCGGCTGATTTTACCGAGAAAGATATTATTGACAGATATAAAAAGATGATTGATTGCTTTATCAATTACTTACAGAAGAATGGCTTGCTAAAATAAGAGCATAGAATGCGAAAAATATATTTTATTTGGAAAGGTACAGGGAATTTACTTGCAAAATAATAAAGCTGTTTTATTTGAATTAAATATAGAAAATGACAGATGCATATTCCCAAACACAATATCAGATGCAATCATTGATGCCAATGAAGAACTGAAAGATTTGGAAGGTAAACTAACTGAAACACTTGAAACCATAAGGTTGTTGACTCCGGAATGTGATAAGTTGGATTATGTATTGTCTGCAAGTTCAGGTGCACTATGTGGAATAATTGACATTTTTCTTGTGGGTAAACCAGGCGAGTCTCCATTAGGGGATATAACAGATAAATGGTTTGCAAATAGGACAATAGACTTTGCAAAAATATGCGGATATATGGGGGACAAAAATTCCTTATCTTCAGCAATAAAATTTTTGGAAAAGAAATTTAAAATACCATATGACCAAAGTGTTGGTGGAGGAATATTTCGTGAGTTGATTGATTTGACTCCATCAAATCATCATTTTAAATCGTTGGGACATAATCCAACACTTTTAGGTTTGTTTTTTTCCATCCTTAATCAGTTTACAAATACTTCAGATTTCGTATCAAATGGAGAATTGATTTCGTTAAATAATTCAGATGGGAAATTTGAACTTCAAGGAAAAAACATACCAAGTAAACTATTTTGCGGTATTGCAAATTGGATTGGTCATTTGATTTCAGATGTATCTGGTTCGTCAAGTAGTAAAGGCAGAGGAATGGGAATACCATCTCCAATATGGGCTTGGAGTAATGATGTAATTGCAATTAAGGCAAAACTAAATATTCCGGTGACTGAATTTGATAAATCCGTAAATGAACTTGCTTTGAAGTTATTTGAAAAGGGATACGATGTAAGATTTCAAACTACTCAGGCAATACCTGTTTTTATCAATGAAATGGTCGTTAGATTGTTATATTCAATAAGACGTCTGATTGGGTATTATATATCTGTACCGAAAAAAGATAGGAGCTGGGTGTTACTTTGGAAATCGTGCGAACCATTTTCAAATGCAACCGTAAAACGTATGCTGACAGTTGCACATGGGACATTTTGTATAATAGATATTGGCGATGCAACAATTAGAGGATTTGAAAAAGGAATAGGAAGTTTCAATGTTGTCGAATTTTTCATGCGATTGAATATAGTCGGTGTTGGTCGGTTGACAATCTCTCTTTATGGAGAAGTAAAACGAGGAATACAGCGTAGTAAAGCCAATAATGAAGCTATATTCATGAAAAGAGAAAAAGTGATTATAGATGATTATATGGAAGGATTGAAAATTCTATCTAAGACATATAATGATAAATTATTGATGACTTTTGTTAGCGATTTTAAATCAAGTAATGCATATAAAGAGGCTTTTAACAAATCAGTTGAATTGGCGAAATTACGAAATGTGCCTGAAAATGAAAGAATAAAATCAAAGGCAGACATAGATAACTATTTTCGAGAAGGTTCATTGAAATGAGCAAGAAGAAATCTAAATTACAGCAAGCACAAGACGAAGCACAAGCAGCGATAAATGAAACGAACAAAAAAATTGAAGAACTTGGAAAACATTCAAACAATTTATGCATTGAATTGAATAACATTCAAAAGTTATTTGATGAGATTCGAAATATACCAAGTGAAAAGAAAATAGAGTGTGAAAAATTAAAAAAAATCAGATTGAATTGGAAACAACAAGCTGAGAAAATAGAAAGTGATTATAAAGCAGCAGCGGTAAAAAATGCAGGAGCAGGAGCAGCCGGAGTAAGTGCCGGTGTTGCTGTTGCAGCAATGGGTCCGACAGCGGCAATGGGAATTGCAACTACTTTTGGAGTTGCTTCAACAGGAACGGCAATTTCAACATTAAGTGGTGCAGCTGCAACAAATGCAGCGTTAGCTTGGCTTGGTGGTGGAGCACTTGCGGCAGGTGGTGGCGGAATGGCAGCTGGAGAAGCTTTTCTAACCCTTGCGGGACCAGTAGGGTGGGCTATTGCAGGCGTTGCACTTGTAGCGAGTGGTATTATGTTTTGGCAGTCATCAAGTAAGAAAAAAAGAATCGAAGAAATTTTTACACTGATTAGCAAACGTGATGTCAAATCATATAAACTTGCAGTTGTTGAATTGAGTGAACGAATTACAAGAATTGATGAAGAAAGCAAATTGCTAAGAGATGCAATTTTAAAAGTAAAGAGTTTTGGCACAGATTATGATGCAATGACAGAAGCACAGCAATATGAACTTGGGGCGTATGTTAATCTAATGTTGTCAGCTACACAATTGCTGGTTAATCCAATACTTGGATTGCAGCCTAAGTATGGAAATGAGGATTTTGAGAAGTTTGTTTCTTGGAATGGAAGAAAAACAGATAAAGCATTGTGTAATGACTTTAAGACATTGATTATATCGTTTGCTAATCTTCTTTATAAAATAGATTTAGATGATAATGATAAAAGATTGTTATATAAGACTTTCAAAGGAAATAAAAAAATGCTTAGTGCAGTAAATATGAAAAAGAAGGAATTTAAAATAGATATTTTAAATGCTGTTGAAGAAGCACTTTCGTATAGCTATAAATAGTTCGTGGTAAAATAGACCAGAAATTAACAAGTGAAATTTGTATACTGAAGGAGAAGTGCAGATGCTAAATCTTGCTAAAGGATATAAAATATATGAGCCGGAAAGATTGAATGAGGAATACGAAGTGACAGATGACGTGACGTTAATGGCTAATGTTGATGTAGAAAAGATAAAAGAAGTATTCCAGCATTTCATTGTAATGCATGATGAACCGTTATTTTTTATTTTAGAATTACCAGTTACGTGCGACAGAGAAAATCCAATTGCTCCGGGAATATTAGAGGAAACACATAAAGATGTTTATTATATAGATGGGTGTTCACAGGAAGAATGTCTTGTATTATTGGAAAGATATGGAGAACTTCTTATCAATGACGGCATGAACAGATTTGGATTTGGCTGTCATGAGAGTCAGGACGAAATCATGCTTGATAAATATAATGTGGTAACGATTTATAGCCAGCAGTTATCGAACTATAATAATTTTTTTGAAGCTCATGGGATTGAAAAAGTGGAAAGTCTAATTACAGCATGGGATACATTTTCTGATGCAACGCCGGGACAGTCTGAAAGATGTGATTGCAAAGGAAAATCGGTGTATGATTTGCCGGAAGAATTAAAGGATTGGGGAATGTACTTAGCGGACACAAGAGCAGAGTAATTAGTTTAGGAAGGAGTTGCGACTATGTGCAAAGCGATGGAAGAAATGCGAAAAGAAGAACTGATAGAAGTAGCAGAGCGTTTGTTGAAATTAAAAAAATTATCATATGAAGAAATTGCAGAAATAGCAAAACTAACAGTAGAAGAAGTCAAAGCTCTGGATGAAAATTATTCAAGTTGACCACAGTGGTGCCTGACATCAATGTGGTCAACTTAAGTATTTTAGAAAAATTTCAGAATTCCTTCAGCCCTAATTTCATCGGAATTCTTTTGTAACAGAATATATTGTAAAATAAAAGTTGATAAAACGGGAAATCGGGGATATAATCATATATAAAGATAAAATTCTGATAAAATAATGATAAGGAGATTGCTATGATACAAATAAGACCAGTTTCAGATTTGAGAAATAAATTTCCAGAAATTGAAAAGGCAGTTAGAGGAGGAGATCCTGTTTATTTAACGAAAAACGGTTATGGAGCAATGGTTGTTCTAAGTTTAGATGCTTATTCAAGGCTTACAGACGGTGTGGAAGCAGCATTGGATGAAGCCGATCAGTTTGCTGTAGAAAATGAAACAAGATATACACACGAAGAAGTTTTTGAAAATCTTCGGAAGAAAATAAATGGGTGATACGAATTATAAGTTAAGATATCTGCCCTTGTTTTACCGGGATTTGGAAGAAAAAATAGACGATGAAGGTTCTGATAAGATTATGGAAGTCAGACGATTTCTGTATAATAAACAGAACCAGAAAGAGTTAGTCTAAAAACTCTAGCATAATTTACTCGAAGGAATTTTAGAAGGGAGCATAGAATGATGGCAAAGCAAAAGACCTACATCGCAATCGACCTCAAATCATTCTATGCTTCTGTGGAATGTAAAGAGCGAAATCGTGACCCTTTAACAACAAATCTTGTGGTTGCAGATAAGAGCAGGACAGAGAAAACCATCTGCCTTGCGGTATCTCCGTCATTAAAAAGTTATGGGATATCCGGCAGACCACGCTTGTTTGAAGTCGTGCAAAAGGTAAAAGAAGTTAATAACACCCGAAGATGGAAAGCACCAAATCGTACATTTACGGGTTCGTCTGATGACAGTACAGAATTAAATGCAAATCCAGCTTTGGAGATTGATTATATCGTTGCACCACCTCGTATGGCATACTATCTGGAGTATAGCACCAAGATTTACAGTGTTTACTTGAAATACATCGCTCTGGAAGATATTTTCCCTTACTCGATTGATGAAGTATTCATAGATGCAACCAATTATCTGAACACCTATCAGATGACTGCAAGGGAACTTGCCATGACGATGATACAAGATGTTTTGAAAACAACAGGAATCACAGCAACAGCCGGAATCGGCACGAATATGTACTTGTGTAAGATTGCGATGGATATTGTGGCAAAGCATATTGAGCCGGATAAGGATGGTGTGCGAATTGCCGAATTGGATGAAATGTCTTACCGCAGACAGCTATGGAATCACAGACCGCTTACAGATTTCTGGAGAGTAGGTAAAGGTTATGCAAAGAAATTGGAAGAACATGGACTTTTTACTATGGGAGATATAGCAAGATGTTCTATCGGAAAGCCGAATGAACTGTATAACGAAGAACTGCTCTATAAGTTGTTTGGAATCAATGCGGAACTGCTAATTGACCATGCTTGGGGATATGAACCTTGTACGATGGAGCAGGTCAAAGCCTATAAGCCGGAAACCAACAGTGTATGCTCAGGACAGGTACTTCACTGCCCGTATGATTTTGATAAAGCAAAATTAGTTGTAAAAGAAATGACTGACCTTATGGTACTCGATTTAGTAGACAAGGGACTTGTTACTGACCAGATTGTATTGACCATAGGGTATGACATAGAAAATCTGACAGACCCAGACCGCAGTAGAAAATACAAGGGAGATGTCACAATTGACAGATATGGAAGAAGGGTTCCTAAACACGCTCACGGAACAACAAACCTGAAAAGGCAGACATCATCAACAATGCTGATAACCGATGCTGTGATGGAACTGTATGACAGAATCGTGGATAAAAATTTGCTTATTAGAAGAATTAACATTACAGCGAACAGGCTTGTAGACGAGAACTCAGTAAAGAAAGAAGAGAAATATGAGCAGCTTGACCTTTTTACGGATTATAAGGCAAAAGAACAGGAGCAAGTCAAAGAAGAAGCAGCTTTAGAGCGTGAAAAGCGTATGCAACAGACAATGCTTACGATAAAAAAGAAGTTTGGGAAGAATGCCATCTTGAAAGGAATGAATCTTCAGGAGGGAGCGACAGCCAAAGACCGTAATGAGCAGATAGGCGGACACAAGGCGTAGAAAATAAAGTATATGATTAAGGAAACAGCAATATGCGTTGCAATCGTAGCAGTTATTTTATCTGCCATTTGCATTTATCTGCTCGCACGGACACCTATGCCACTGTAATGGAGGAAGATTATGGAGAATCAAGACAATCACAGATATGATGATATTATCAATCTGCCGAATCCAACTTCAAAGAAACACCCTCGTATGTCCCTTTATGATAGAGCAGCACAGTTTTCGCCTTTTGCGGCACTTACTGGACACGAAGCAGCTATTAAGGAAACTGCAAGACAGACGGATGAAAAATTGATGCTGAGTGATGAAGTCATAGCTGAATTGAATGAAAAGTTAAATTTGATTGCTGAAACCATCGGTACACAGCAAAGGGTTAGAATCACTTATTTCGTACCGGATAATAAAAAAGCTGGAGGAGCATACATTACCTGCTCCGGTTGCGTAAAGAAGTTTGATGAATATGAACATACAGTTATTATGGAAGATAAGACAGTCATCCCAATTGAGCAGATAAGTGATATAGATGGAGAAATGTTTGGAGATATGTATTAGTAGTTGGAAAGGACAACAATGGAAACAAAGCCAAGGATTTTACCAGGTGTCAGACACCATTAAATTTCCATAAACAGATAAATACGTATTTACAAATAAAACATAAAGTGATAGACTTATGAAAACAACAAAATAAGTGTCCAGCTCTTACATCATGTGTTGTAGGGGCTGGTAGAATAAAAAGAAGAGAAAAGAGGCGAGAAGGGAAATGAAGACAATCAGTGATAAGATTTTTGAATTATTGAAAGAAAAGGGAATGAGTCAGAAAGAATTTGCCCAGAGAACAGGAATTGCAGAAAGTTCGATAAGTGACTGGAAGAAAAAAAGAACCAATCCGGTAAGTGATAAGATTTTGATAATTTGTGAAGTATTGGATGTGACACCATATGAGTTGTTATCGGGAGCAGAGCATACAGGAAACAGAAGCAGAGATAATAATACTTATGTAATTAGCAAAGAGACAGAGATTGGAAGATTGGTAGAGACATATCAAAAGTTAAATACAGATGCACAGAAAAGAGTGATGGGATATTTGGAAGCACTAAAAGAGCTTACATAAAAAATTTACTTACAAAATACGTATAAACGAATAAATAAAGAAATAAGATAAAGAAGATTTGCAGCGTCTGCAGGGCTTGAGATTGTTGGACGATGATTTCATGCAAAAGGTATTTGAGGATAAAGCGTGTACGGAGTTTTTACTTCAGATTATTTTGAACCGGACTGATTTGAAAGTATTGCGAGTAAATGGACAGCAGGATATTAAGAATCTGCAGGGACGTTCAGTAAGGCTGGATATCTTGGCAGTTGATGCAAATAACAGGGTTTACAATATTGAGATACAGAGAAGTGATAAGGGTGCTGGAGTGAAAAGAGCGAGATATAACAGTAGCCTCATCGACGCAAATGTAACAGAACCAGGTGAAAAGTTTGAAAATTTGTGTGAATCCTATGTTATTTTTATTACAGAAAATGATATAATGAAAGTGGGATTACCAATCTATCATATTGACAGAACGGTAAAAGAAACAGGCGAATTGTTTGGTGATGAATCACATATTATATATGTGAACTCACAAATTAAAGACGAATCTGCATTAGGAAAGCTGATGCATGATTTTTCCTGTACCGATGCCAAGGATATGAAATATAAAATTCTGGCAGACCGAGTTCGATATTTCAAAGAAGATGAGAAAGGAGTTGCGACTATGTGTAAAGCGATGGAAGAAATGCGAAAAGAAGAACTGATAGAAGTAGCAGAGCGTTTGTTGAAATTAAAAAAACTGTCATATGAAGAAATTGCAGAAATAGCAAAACTAACAGTAGAAGAAGTCAAAGCTCTGGATGAAAATTATTCAAGTTAACCACATTGGTGCCAGGCACTATAAACTTATGTGAGCAGTTAGTCTATGAAAAATAGATTAGCTGCTTTTTACATGCAAAAAAGGAGGTGCCGTGTGTGGAATGTGGAACGGCATAAATAAAAATGATCGGGCAAGCTGGGATTTTTATAACGCATCTGTTGCTATATAATTATTGTCATATAAAAATGATGGTAGTGAGAAAAGGGGTGCCTTATGAGGAAGAAGATTATATATGGATTTATCTGTGTTTTGGGATTGGTATTTTTGTTTTTTATAGGTTTTAGGTATGGAGAGTATGAAGAAAAAAAGCAAATAGAAAGGGTGAAAATGGAAGAACAACAAGATGCTGAAGCTGCAAAGATTGCTGAACGGTATGTTGAAAAATACTCCGACAGCTTACAAAAAAGTATGGCGATTGCCCCGCTTACAGATTTAAAAGTAGAGTATCAGAAACTTACATGGAGTGAGTATCAATATGGAGAAAGCTGTTCCAATAAGGAGGAAACAGAGCCATATGATATTGCAGAAGAATGGGCAGAAGAATTTGGTGATGGTGATTACGATGACGGTTACGATGATGCATATGATTATTGGGAGAGTGAACGGGACTGAAAGAAATTGAGGTAAAATGAGAAAAAACGTGTAAGCGCTTACATATTATGATATACTATGCTAGAGAACAAAGTGAAAAACAGTGAAATATAAAGAATTTTCAAAACACTGGACCAAAAGAAAGGCAGGTATTTAAAATGAAGGATCAGACTTGTGCATATTGTATGGAAGGAGAACTTGTAGCAGCATTTGGAATCAAAATCTGCGAACTTGAGAGTTCAAAAGTTTATTTGTTTAAAGAGCAGAGCCACCCTGGACGTGTGATTGTGGCACATAAGAAACATGTCAGCGAGATTACGGAACTTACAGTAGAAGAAAGAAGTTCTTATATAGAGGATATTAACAAAGTTGCTGTTGCGATGCATGATATTTTCCATCCGGACAAAGTAAATTACGGAGCTTATGGAGACACAGGACATCATCTTCATTTCCATCTTGTACCAAAGTATAAAGATGAATATGAGTGGGGCGGCACATTTGCGATGAATCCGGGCGAGAAGACATTGTCAGAAGAAGCTTATCAGGAAATGGTAGAAAAGTATCGTGAAGCACTTGCAAAATAGAAGTTGGCTGGAATAGATATAAGGCTGCTCGACTTGAATTGAAAAAAATTACATATTAGAGGTATATTTCCCCCTCCTTCTTTTGTAGATATGAAAGATATTTTTTATGTACGAAGGAAGGAGGTTTTTTCATGCCTAAAGTCAGAAAAGAAATTCCAGAATTGGAAAAACTTGTGCAAGCAGGAAGAAATTTGTCCGCTATAAGGAGGGGGCACAATTATATTCTATGGATTTGCAACACTTTTTTGAAAAACACTATATGGTTGAATTTGACAAAAATGTTAAAACATATTTGTTGAAAATGTCTTTTTTGTTCTATTTCTATAAAAATAATTGACTTTTGAAAGAGTAAGAATATAATAAGTTTAACAGATAAACTGTTTAATAGTTAAACTAAAAGGAGGAGCAAATGATGAAATATGATTTTGACAGAAAAGTGGATCGTGTAAACACTAATGACATGAAATGGCATTCCAAAGCGGTTTCATCTTATCTGAATTGTGAGATACCAGAAGATATGATTCCAATGTGGCTTGCGGATACAGATTTTGCATGTGCACCAGTAATTGTAAATGCACTTCGTGACAGAGTAGAGAAGGAAATTTTTGGATATTGTGCACCAATGGCGCCGTTTTACAGTGCTGTATGTGGATGGCAGAAAAGAAGGTTTGATTGGGAGGTAAAACCAGAATGGATCACCTTTGTTCCATCAGTTGTTGCAAGTATCAATATTGCTATTAGATCATTTACCAACGAGGGAGATGGGGTAATCATTCAACAACCAGTTTATGATCCATTTGCAACAATTGTTAAGAATGATAATAGAAAAGTTGTAAATAACGGGCTGGTTCAGGTAAATAACGAGTTTAAAATGAATCTGGAAGAATTAGAAGCACTTGCAGCTAAACCAGAAAACAAATTAATGGTATTGTGCAGTCCACATAATCCAGTAGGTCGAGTATGGAAAAAAGAGGAACTTACTGCAGTAGCCGAAATTTGCTTGAAACATGATGTCATTTTAGTGGCAGATGAAATTCATGCAGATATCGTTTATGAAGGATATAAGCATTATCCACTTTTAAGTTTAGATAAACGATATGAAGAAAGCTTTATTCTCTTAACTGCACCAAGCAAAACATTTAATGTGGCCGGATTAAAAGCAAGTATGTCGATTATTCCAAATAAAGAGTTACGAGAAAAATTTGAACATACACAGAAAGTAATGTCTTTGGATGTAAGAAATACTTTTGGCCTGGAGTGTGTCAGTGCAGCTTACACAGATGAAGGCGAAGAATGGATGAAGCAGGAAATTGCATATATGCAGAAAAATGTAGATTTTCTTGAAAAATTTGTTGAAGAGCAAATGCCGGGAGCTAAGATGATTCGTCCGCAAGGAACATTTTTGTGTTGGTTAGATTTATCAGGACTCCATTTAGGAGATCAGGAATTATTCCAAAGAGTTGTGTTTGAGGCGAATGTAATATGTGTTCCAGGAACCTGGTTTGGTCCGGGTGGAGAAGAACACATTCGAATAAATGTGGGATGTCCGCAGAGCATGCTAAAGGAAGCAATAGAGAGAATTCAAAAAGCATTATACAAATAAGTAGTGTGAGGAGGAAAGACAATGAATGAGAATGAAACAAAAAAATTGTCTCGGACAGATCTCTTTTCAATGGCAATAGGGCAGATTATTGGTGTTGGAATTATGACAATGACGGGAATTGCAATTGGTTTTACAGGACGAAGTGTAAACCTTGCATATTTGGTTGCAGGATTAATTACAATATTTGCTGCTATTCCGCAGATTTATATTGGAGGAACAGCGAATTTTTATGGTGGACAGTATTCACAAATTGGAGTTTTATGTGGACAAAAAGCAGCTGGAATTTTCTTATATATCCAGTTGTTTACATCACTTGCAATTAGTATGTATACACTTTCATTTGCAGATTATTTCCTGTCATTGTTTCCAAATGTAAATGCGAAGTTGATTAGTGTTGTTGTTCTGACTGTATTGTTTGGAATGCATTTCTTTGGAGTTAAGCAGGCTGCAAGATTACAGAATATCTTATGTGCAATACTTGCAATTGCAATTGCAGCGTATATTGTACTTGGTATTGGTAATGTACAAGGGGACTATCTGACAAACGGATTCATGACAAAAGGAGTTGGTGGTTTTGTATTGGCATCAATTTACCTTACATTTGCGGCAGGTGGCGCAACTTATGTTGTGAACTATAGTTCTGCAGCTAAGAATCCTACAAAAGATATTCCGTTTGTTATTATCGCATCTACAGCAATTGTGGTACTTGTTTATGCAGTAATGTCAACTGTTGCGGCTGGTGTTTTACCAGTAGATCAGGTCGCAAATCAGCCGCTTAGTATCTCAGCAGCTGTATTTATGCCAAAGACAGTGTATACATTCTTTGTTGTCGGTGGTGCAATGTTTTCATTGCTTACAACACTGAATTTTAATATTGGAATGATTGTGTATCCGGTTATGACAGGCTGTAAAGATGGATGGCTTCCAGAAAAATTGGCAGTGAAGAATAAAAAGTTTGGATCTGCATATTTGATTCTGTTATTGTTCTACTTGATTGGGATTGTGCCGATTCTATTAGGACTTGATCTGAATACAATTGCAAATAGTACAGTTATTCTGTTTACTATTATTCGAGGAGTAATTGCATATTCAGCAATGCAGCTTCCAAAAAAGATGCCAGAAATCTGGAAAGAATCCAAGTTCTATGTAAGCAATGGAAAATTGAATGCAATCTGTATTGCTTCCATTATTATTGCAACAATCTCTGTATTGGTATTATTGATTTCTACATCTGTTGTACAGATTTGCGGAAATATTGGAATTCTTGCATTCTCAATTATTATGGCTTTAATCTTTAATAAGAGAGTACATTTAAGTCCGGCATATGAAGTGAAAAAATGATTTGATAACTGTAAGATTTAGAATATCATTGATAACATGAGAATTAGAAACCGAAGAAGATAAAAACGTATTTGTTAATCTTCTTCGGCTTTTTCTATATCAATATTTTAAACTTTTGCCACCGTAAATATTATCCATATAATAGTTAATGCATCGGATTAAAACATCTGTTGCGGTATCAAGTTCATTTTCAGTAAAATGTGCATCTTCCAGCCATATCTTTAAAACTTCTGTGTCATGCTGCATGTGGCATTCGTTGATTTCTTTTCCTTTTTCAGTAAGGTATAGACAATGGGAACGGCTGTCAACATCAGAAATTCGTTTTTCAATTAATCCCTTTTTTAAAAGCTTTTCAATCATAACAGAGGTTGCACCTTTTGTACGGTACATTTTTTCAGAAAGTTCTTTTTGATTGATTCCTTCGTGCTCAGCAATCATTTTTAATGTATGAGTTTCATTTGAATAATATTTTTGCTCCGTACCATAACTTCGAGGAGTTTTCTCAAGATCGTTAACGATTTTTTCTATAGTATAGAACTGATCAATTAATTCACTGAATTTTTCATTTATATTCATTTTATCTTCAAGGTCAAACATCATTAAAGTTTATCAATTACAGATGTCAGCCATTTTCCTTTCTTATTCTATAATAGCACACCTGTTTGAATTGTAGGTGTTTTAGAAAAAATTTGCAACCATTTTTTAGAAAAGGATTTTATCGCAAAAATATTTCATAAAAACAAAAAATGTTTTAAGAAGGGTGTGTGATTTATCTGAAATAGAGATATAGCAAATCAGCGTGCTATCTTGTTTTCGTTTCTCCATTGTGATGGAGATACTTTATAGGTATTCTTAAAAGCCCTTGAAAAGTGAAGCTGATTTGGATAACCAACTGCTTTTCCAATATCGTGAATGGATAAGTCGGTCAGCTGTAGCAGCTGAGCTGCTTTGGACATACGGTAGCTGAGCAACAGCTGCTGTGGGCTCTGTCCGGTATGTTTTTTTAACAATCGGCTGAGATAACTTCTGCTGATATTGCAAAACGCAGCAATATCCTCTACGGTAATATCATTATGGAAGTTTTGCTCGATGAAATGTACAGCTTCTTTAATGTATGAATCGGAAATGCGTTCTCCTGAAATCAGTCTTCGGTCTTTAGAGGAACGTATCATATAATCCATACATTCGTATAACTTTGCAATCATTCCAAAAGATGATACAGGATCTTCAGAAAATGTCATCTCCAATATCTTATCTTTTAACTTGGCAGAAAGAGCACGGTCTGAGGCGTGATAAATAGGGTGTAAAATATTGATTCCACAATTTGTCAGGATTTCTTCAACACGAACACCGTCAAATTCAATCCATGTATATTCCCAGGGATGGTCTTTATCAGCAAAATAATGTGTGTTTTGTCCAGGAAAAATCATAAAACCCTGCCCACTTCGGATATGGTAAGTCTGATCAGTTCCGGTGGAGTCTGTAGCAACTAATGTTCCGCTTCCGGAAATCACATAATGAAAAAGATAATGATTTCGAATAAAAGGACCGAAAGAAGAAAGCGGTGTACATTGTTCATAGCCATATTGATACAGGCAGAGATCAATAAAATATTGATTCTGAAAAAAATGAAATAGTGTAGCATCTGACATAAAAATTTCCTCATCTTTCTATCACTGTTTAGCAGGAATAAAAATAGGTTCTGTAACTACTATATACCATAATGTGATATGGAATCAATAAATAATAATAAATAATACACATATTGGCATAAAACAGTTCATATGAGTGTATTTTGGTGCTCATTAAGATATATTATAATATCTTATGTAAAGAGAAAAGGTAATTTGGCCAGTTATCAAAGAGGAAAGAAAATATGGAGGTTATTATGGAGAGAAAGAATATGAGAAAAATAGCAGCATTTGTAATGGCAGGTGCTCTTGCAATGGGACTAACAGCATGCGGAACCAGTGGAAATGAATCCAGTGGAGATGGAAAACTTGTTTTTCAGATCTGGGATGCAGGTCAGAAAGCAGGTATGGAGGAACTGGCAGAAGCTTATATGGAAGAGCATCCGGATGTAAAAATTGAGGTACAGGCAACAGGATGGGATGAGTACTGGACAAAGCTGGAAGCTTCTGCAACAAGTAATTCTATGCCGGATATTTTCTGGATGCATTCTAATCAGATGTACAAATATGCAGATAATGGAATTCTTGCAGATTGTTCAGATATTATAGATGCAAGCAGCTTTTCCGATATTTCTATCGCAAATGCTGAGGGTAGTGACGGAAATATCTATGGAGTTCCAAAAGACAAAGATCTTGTGGTTTTAGTATACAATAAAGAGATTTTTGATCAGGCTGGTGTTGCATATCCGGATGATACATGGACATGGGATAACCTGACAGAGGCTTCTGAGAAAATCTATGAGCAGACAGGAAAATACGGATATATGGCATATGCTCATGATCAGATTGGATATTGGAACTTTGTATATCAGAATGGTGGAGAAATTCTGAACGAGGATGGAACAAAAGCAGAATATACAGAGAAAGCAACAAGCGATGCAATTAAATTTTATGTAAATCTTCAGAATAATGACTGGTGTCCGACACAGGAACAGTTTGCAAATACAAGTGCAACAGAGCAGTTCTTCTCAGGACAGGGTGCAATGTTTTTTGCAGGAAGCTGGGATTTAGCAAATCTTTGCTCAACTTATACAGACATGAATGGAAAATGGGATGTAGCAGTTTTACCTAAATGCCCGAATCCGGAAAGTGGTGACGGACGTGCGGTGATTTCTAACAGTGTATCTTATGCAACAGCAGCAGAAGGAAAGAATAAGGATATTGCAATGGATTTCCTGAAGTTCCTTGCATCAGAAGAAGGACAGAGGATTCAGGGAGAATCAGGTGTTGCAATTCCGGCATATAACGGATTGGAAGACACATGGGTGAATACATTTGCAGAGAATGGATATGACATTCATCCGGAGAATATTATTCCGATGTTTGATTACAGTGTGAAATACGTGAACAATCCGTCAAGACCATCATGGGAGCCGAAGGTAGAGCAGGCAGTACTTGATATTTATGCAGGAAATATGTCAGTCGATGATGGAATTCAGAATATGCAGGATATTGTTACGGAAGCAATTGCAGAAGAATAGACAAGCTTGGAGGTAGAGCCTGATGAAGAAAAAATCGAGGTTAGACCAGGATCATAAATGGGGTTATCTGATGATAGCCCCAACGATTCTTGGATTAATCATATTAAATGTATATCCATTTGTAGAGACAATTATTTTAAGTTTCTCATCGAAAAAAGTCTTTGGCGGAACAAAATTTGTAGGACTTGCAAACTATATAAAAATGTTTTCAAGCCCGGAATTCTGGAGAGCAACATGGAACACATTACTTTTCTGTATCCTGACAGTTCCAGGAGGTGTGCTTCTGGCATTGATCATAGCAGTTCTTTTGAACTCAAAGATTAAAGGTAAGGTTGTATTCCGTGCCATTTTTTTCCTTCCAATGGTTGTATCTCCGGCCGCGGTAGCAATGGTTTGGAAGTGGATGTTTAACTCAGATTATGGAATCATCAATACAATCTTTCATACAAATATTAATTGGACGACAAATCCCAATGTAGTTATTTTTACAGTGGCAATTGTAGCAATCTGGAGCGCTCTTGGATACGATGCAGTCTTATTGCTTTCAGGAATTCAGAATATCTCAAAAAGCTATTATGAAGCGGCCAGTCTGGATGGCTGTACGAAGTTTCAGCAGTTTCGTTACATTACCATGCCAATGGTTTCACCGACATTATTCGTTGTATTGATTATGAGATTGATGGCATCTCTTAAAGTATATGATTTGTTATACATGATGGTAGGAGAAGGAAATCCTGCACTGAGCAAATCACAATCATTGATTTATTTATTCTATCGTGAATCCTTTATTTCCGGAAACCGTGGTTATGCATCAGCAATTGTAATCTGGACAGTGCTCCTGATTGGAATAATAACAGCAATACAGTTCATCGGACAGAAGAAATGGGTTAATTACGAGGTATAGGAGGCGCAGTATGCAGAAAAGCAAGAAAATGTCAAATATATTTGTTTATGCTGCTTTGATCCTGGGATCTATCATAATGATTTTTCCATTTATATGGATGATTCTGACAGCATTTAAGACGAATGAAGAAGTGCTTAGGGTTCCACCGACACTTTTACCGGCCAATTGGAATTTTAGTTCGTTTACAAAAGTTCTGGACTTATTACCTTTTGGAAATCTCTATCTGAATACTGGGTTGATGATTTTAATCCGAGTATTATGTGCAGTTGTATTTTGTTCTATGGCTGGTTATGCATTCGCAAAATTGAATTTTAAAGGAAAGAATTTCCTCTTTACGTTGGTTATTGTGCAGCAGATGATTCCAGGACAGATATTTATCATTCCACAGTATCAGATGATCGCGAAAATGGGAATGACAGATACGATATTTGCATTAGTTTTCCCTGGAATTGTCAGTGCATTTGGAACATTTTTCCTAAGGCAGGCTTATATGGGAATTCCGGATGAAATAGCAGAAGCGGCATATCTGGATGGATGTAGCCGTTGGCAGACATTTACGAAAGTACTGTTTCCATTAACGAAATCTTCTCTTGCGGCACTTTCAGTATTTACAGCAGTGTTTGCTTATACTGATTTAATGTGGCCGTTGATCGTAAATACGAATATTAATTCGACGACATTATCGGCAGGACTTTCCAGCCTGAATGGACAGTTTAGTACAAATTATCCGGTATTGATGGCCGGCTCCTTATTCGCAATGCTTCCAATGGTAATCTTGTATCTGATTTTCCAGAAACAGTTCATTGAAGGTGTAGCTATGACAGGAGGAAAATAAAGGATTAGAAAGGGCAAGTTTAATGGAACTTATAACATTACATACAAAACACACAACCTATCAAATGGGAATCGCAGAACATGGGTTTCTGTTGCATTTGTATTATGGTCCAAAAGCAGAGGGAGACATGAGCAGTCTGCTGACAGCATATGATAGAGGATTTTCAGGAAATCCATACGATGCAGGGAGTGACAGAACATTCTCTATGGATACATTTCCGCAGGAATATCCATGTTATGGAAATGGAGATTTTCGAAGCCCGGCTTTTAATGTGAAGAATGAGCAGGGCGTTTATGGTGTTGATCTGAGATATAAAAGCCATTCTATGACAGAAGGAAAATATAGTATTCCCGGACTCCCGGCAGTATATGCGGAGAAAGCAGACGGTGCATATACAGTAAATGTTATTCTGGAAGATACATTACTTGGACTTGAAGTAACGTTGCGTTATGGTGTGCTTCCGGAACTGGATGTAATCACAAGAAGTGTTATTGTGAAAAACAATGGAGAGAATCCAATTCATTTAACGAAAGTATACAGTGCAGGAATGGACTTCCTGACCGGAGATTTCGAACTTCTTCATTTCCATGGACGTCATGCAATGGAGCGTATGGAAGAGAGGATTCCGGTGATTTATGGAAACCAGAGTTTTGGTAGCAGAAGAGGAACGTCCAGTCATCAGCAGAACCCGTTCTTTATTCTGGCAGAGAAAGAAACAACGGAAGATTTTGGCGCATGTTATGGAATGTCTATGCTTTACAGTGGGAACTTTAAATGTGAAGTGGAAAAAGACCAGTTCAGTCAGACCAGGATACAAATAGGACTGTTGGATGAAATGTTTGAATATCCGCTCGAACCTGAAAAAGCATTCTATACACCAGAAGTTGCTATGGCATATTCAGAGAATGGACTTACAGCACTGTCTCACATTTATCATAAACTGATCCGTTATCATATATGCCGCGGACAGTATAAAACAGCAAGAAGACCGGTTCTTATAAATAACTGGGAAGCAACCTATATGGATTTTAACGGAGATAAGATTGTAGAGATTGCAAAACAGGCAGCAGAGCTTGGTGTAGAGATGCTGGTTCTGGATGACGGCTGGTTTGGCAGCAGAGATACAGATAACAGTGGACTGGGAGACTGGGTTGTTAATGAAGATAAAATGGGTGGTCCATTGTCTGAAACAGCAGATAAGATCAATGCAATGGGGATGAAATTTGGCCTTTGGATCGAACCAGAGATGGTAAACGAAGACAGTGATCTGTACCGTGAGCATCCGGACTGGGCATATGTGATTCCAGGACGTCGACCGGTACGCGGAAGAAATCAGCTTGTTTTAGATTTTTCAAGAAAAGAAGTCGTCGATTACATTTTCAATTCTATTTCAAAAGTAATTGATTCAGCTAATATAGCATATATAAAGATGGATATGAACCGAAGTATCTGTGACGTATATACAGCAGTAGAACAACAACAGAACTATGGGAAGATTATGTATGAGTATGTGCTTGGGGTATATGATTTTCTGGAACGGCTGAATCAGAGATATCCTGAACTTTTAATTGAAGGATGTAGTGGAGGCGGCGGAAGATTTGATGCCGGAATGTTATATTATACTCCACAAATCTGGTGCAGTGATGATACAGATGCAATCGAAAGAATTCAGATTCAACATGGAACCTCTTTTGGATATCCAATTTCAGCAGTAGGCTCTCATGTTTCAGCAGTACCGAATCATCAGACCGGAAGAGTGACTACAATTCAGACCAGAAGTGTTGTGGCAATGGCTGGAAGTTTTGGTTATGAATTAGACTTAAACTTATTGTCTGATGCAGAAAAGGAAGCAGTGAAAGAGCAGATTAAGGATTATAAAAAATACTGGAACCTGATTCACAATGGTTTATATTACCGCCTGCATAATCCAAACACAAATCATGAATTTGCAGCATGGGAATTTACAACAGAAGATAAAAGTGAAAGTTTGTTAAATATTGTTACCCTGACAACTCATGCAAATGCACCGGTAAATTATGTGAAATGTAAAGGATTGAATCCAAAGCGGATGTATCGGTGTGAAAAAGATAATAAAGTCTATAGTGGAAATGCATTGATGAATGTAGGTTTTCCGATTGCAGTTATACCGGGAGAATATCATGGAATGCAAATACATTTAACAGCGGTTTAAATTATACATAAAGTACCAGGAATTATAAGCTGTGATGAAAAGTTGGATGGAACAGAGGTAAGGCTGATTTTATTGAAAAAATACCGCTATATAATCAAAAGGTCCAGAAGGGGATAATCTCTTCTGGACCTTTTTCTATTATACTGAAACCATAAATCAAGCATTATGATGCAAATGGAAGAAAGGTTAGAAAAAGCAGACCTAACATTCTGGCTGGAATCGTTACGATGACTGACACTTAAGAAGAGGAACGAAGATTCCAGGATGGGTTGTAGACACTTCATATGGGATGGAAAGGACTTGAGACAAGACCGATTTGTAATAGACTTATTTCAAGAAAAAATGTATAATAAGAGAAAAAGATTCGTCAGCAAATCAGCCGAAAGTCTGAGACACAAAGTATAGGAACTGCAAAATAGCAGTCAGTTACAACGTTTAGGATGCATTGTCTGAAAAGACAGTGCGTTTTTTGTATACTAGTAAAGTGCTTTCCTAATATACAAAAAATGTTCCGCTTAGGATGCTAATGATTATAAATTGGGGAAAAGTGATATGAAAGAAAATAGAGATGATATAAAAAGTAAATTGTATTACATGGATGAAATCCTTCATAAGATTTCTTCTATGAGTCAGGCAGAGAATGAAAAACAATTAGATAATATGATACCATCTATACTGAAGAGCATTGGAAAATATACAGCAGCAGACAGAGTGTATGTTTTTGAATGGAATTCAGAAAAAAAGGAAAGTTTTGATTCCGATCATTGCCATGACAGCCAATGCTTTTGCTGAAGATAAAAGAAAGACGATGGAGGCAGGGATGGATGCACACCTGTCAAAACCGTTAAATGTACCGGAACTGATGGATACAATCCGAAAATTCTGTGCTGGTAAGCAGATATGTCAGTGATCGGGAAGAGGATAACAGAGGGATAGCAGAATGAAAAAGGACAGTAAACGATATAAAAAGATAAGAGTACATTGTTATATTGTTGGATTGATTGCTTTTCTGACAGCATTGATTGTTGGCGTTTTTCTGCTTCATAATTTGGAAAAGGATGAAAAGACAACCGGAAAATATATGGCACAGATCACTGAAAAAAGAGTCAGGGCAAGACTGGACCAGTATATTATGCTCTCAGATCTTTTGGGAAATTATATCAGTGCAGGAGAGAATCTGGATGAGAATACATTTTCTGAACTGGCAGAAAAGATTCCGAATGAAGATGGAGTGATAAAGGCATTTGAACTGGCACCTAAGGGGATTGTTACAGATATTTATCCGAAACAGGGAAATGAGGGAGCTTTTGGACTGGATATGCTGCAGGAACATGAACGGAAAAAGGATGCAATTCTGGCAAGAGATAGCGGGAAATATACGCTTGGAGGACCATACCAGTTAAAGCAGGGAGGAAAAGGAGCACTGCTTTTTAATCCGGTTTATCAGGACAATAATTCAGAACAGGGTGAGTTCTGGGGCTTTGTGATTCTGGTGATTGACTGGGATCGTTTCATTGCTGAGATAAATCTTGATTATTTAAGCGATGCAGATTTCTGTTACAGAATCTGGACATATGACAGAGGCAGCAGCGACAAGATTATTCTGGCAGAGAGCCAGGATGATATGCCGGATAATATTCTGACAGTAGAATGTACAGTGCCTAATAACACATGGTATTTTGACATTATACCTTCAGGGGGATGGATTCCACGTTTTTACCAGATTATGTGTATTGTTATTTCTTATATATTCTCATTATTGATTGCTACGGTATTTTATTTGACATCCAGCAAAAAACACAGGGAAAGACAATATGAAGCAGAACTGGAGAAATCTGCTGAGCAGGCGAAAAATGCCAATGAGGCAAAAACAAGATTTTTATTTAACATGAGTCATGATATCCGGACTCCGATGAATGCAATTGTAGGTTTTTCCGGTTTGTTGGAGAAGAATCTGCAAAATGAAAGAAAGGCAAAAGAATATCTGGGAAAGATACAGTCTTCCAGTAATCTTTTGCGGAGAATCATCAATCAGGTTCTGGAGATGGCCCGGATTGAAAGTGGTACTGCGGTATTGCAGTTAAAAGCTGAAGATATGGATGCATTATTTCACAGGGTAAATACAGTGTTTGAAGAGGATGTCAGAAAGAAGAATCTGCAGTATCATACCGTTTTAGATGTAAGACATCATTATGCTGTCTGTGATGAGACCAAGTTACAGGAGATCATGCTGAATATTATCAGTAATGCTATAAAGTATACTCCGGAGGGACATTCCATCTATGTAGAAGTACATGAGGCAGTATCAGAGAATCCTTCAAAGATACGTTATATTTTCTCATGTGAAGATACGGGAATTGGTATGAGTGAAGAATATCTTCCACATATCTATGAAGAATTTTCCAGAGAACATACCACCACAGAAAACAAGGTGCCGGGAACCGGGCTGGGACTTCCTATTATCAAATCTATGATAGAACTGATGGGTGGAAGTATTCAGGTAGAAAGCAGATTGGGTATTGGAACAAAATTTACAGTAGATCTTTCTTTTGACATAGCATCGAAAGAAGAGGTATATGGAAGTCAGGATACCATAAAGTCATCTGCAATTCACACAATAAAAGGGAAAAGAATTCTCCTTGTAGAAGATAATGAGCTGAATGCAGAAATAGCGAAGACAGTTCTCGAAGATGTCGGAGCGTTAATTATCAGAGTGGAGAATGGACAGCAGGCGGTGGAATTATTTGAAGAGAAACCGGCAGGAACATTTGATGCAATTTTGATGGATCTGATGATGCCTGTGATGGATGGATATACAGCTACGAGAAAAATCAGGGCATTAGAACGGTCAGATGCAAAAATAATACCGATTATAGCTATGACAGCAAATGCATTTCAGGAAGATGCTGAAAAATGCATTGCGGTGGGGATGAACGCTCATCTGGCGAAGCCTTTAGATATTGAAAAAATGATGATAACAATCTGTCATTTAGTAAAAAAGAAAAATGAATGAAAAGAGTTGTATATTGGAGGACGAAAAAGTGGATAAACAGAGCATATTTCGAAAGGAAAGTCTGGATCGTGTAGAATCTCCGGAACAATTAGATGCATATATTAAGGTGGCACGTCCGAAGGTATGGCTAATTATGGCGGCACTTCTAGTGGCGGTAATATCTGTGATTGTATGGAGTGTTGTTGGAAGTCTTCCACAAACAATGGAGATAAAAGGCATTACCGTTGGAGAAAATGTGATTAACTGCTATGAAGGTGTAGAAAACGCAAATACAAATCTGATCGGATGTAAGGCGAATATTTCACTTCCAGATGGAAGAAGTATCAATGGAAAAGTTGAAGCAGTGAGCCAGAACCCATATTCGCAGGAAGAAATCCGTGCACAAATATCAGAAGATTGGCTTGCGGATAATGTACTTGATGGAAACTACTCTTATGAAGTCAGGGTTATAGCCGAAGAAGATATTCCAAGGAATATGTTGGCAACAGTTATTATTACAACAGCTGAGATGAAACCGATTCAATTCATTTTGAATTAGGAGAGTGCTATGGAAAAGAGAAAAAAAAGAATCACAGTTCCGGTTATTATGCAGATGGAAGCTCTAGAATGTGGTGCGGCATGCCTTGCCATGATTCTTGCATATCACGGGAAGTGGCTGCCGCTTGAACAAGTTCGCAGTGATTGTGGGGTGTCAAGAGACGGAAGTAAGGCTTCTAGTATTGCGAAAGCCGGAAGAAGTTACGGGTTGGAAGTAAAAGCACATCGATACGGAGTAGATGCATTAAAAGAACATGTTACTTATCCTGCAATTATCCATTGGAATTTTAATCATTTTGTTGTGTTATGCGGTTTTACAAAAAATGCTGCTGTGATTAATGATCCTGCACGTGGAACAGTCAAGGTAACAATGGAAGAATTTGATCATTCTTTTACAGGAGTATGTATTGAGTTTACGCCAGGAGATAATTTTGAAAAGGGTGGAAAGCCGGAAAGTGTATTAAGATTTTTGAAGGATAGACTGGCAAATACAACGGAGTCTGTAATTTTTGTAATGATTACGGCGGCTCTTATAGCATTTGTGGGCTTAGTTACTCCGGTTTTTTCTAGAATATTTACGGATCAGATTTTACCCGGACATAATATGCATTGGCTTGCAATGCTTCTGGTGGCGATGTTTTTCGCCGCGATATTCCGAATGATTGTTGGATTGCTTAATGAGATTTATCTTTATAGGATTAAAGGAAAGCTTGCTATTGTATCAAATGCTTCATTTATGTGGCATATGCTTCATTTGCCGATGAACTTTTACGCACAACGGATGGTGGGAGATCTTGCAGGAAGGCAAAAACTGAATGATCAGATTGCAGAGACTTTGATAGCGAAGATAGCTCCGGTGTTTATCCAGATTGTACTGTTGGTTTTTTATTTTATAATTATGATACGTTACAGTGTATTATTAACTTTTGTAGGATGTATTGCGATTTTGTTAAATCTGCTTGCATCTCAGATTGCATCACGTATGAGAATAGAAACTACTAGAGTTCGTATGAGGGATGAAAGCAAAGTGAATTCTGCAACGATGTCGGGAATTGACATGATTGAGAGTATTAAAAGTGCAGGAGCTGAGAATGGATTTTTTGAAAGATGGGCTGGATTTCAGGCTTCGTCAAATATCCAAGCAGTAAAGCAGTTAAAAAATGACAGTTTCTTTTTAAGTATTCCTGTTTTAATTCAAGAATTGTCGAATGCATTAATTCTGACCCTTGGTGTGTGGTTGATTATGAAAGGAAAATTCAGTATTGGTATGCTTGTGGCATTTCAGAGTTTACTCCAACAATTCATGATGCCTGTAGAAAATCTGCTTGATATCGGACAAAGTATTCAGGAAACACGTACTTCTATGGAACGTGTACAGGATGTTATGAAATATGCTCCTGATAATAGTTATACAAAGACAGTTTCAGAAGCTGATGTTACGGAATTTGAGAAGCTGACAGGAGCAATAGAACTTCGGCATGTGACTTTTGGATATTCGAAATTGGAGGAACCACTTTTAAAAGACTTTAATCTAATAATCCATCCAGGAGATAAAGTTGCTTTTGTAGGACCATCCGGTTGTGGAAAGTCTACGATTGCAAAATTGATTTCCGGACTCTATGAACCATGGGAGGGAGAAATCCTTTATGATGGTAAAAAGATAAATGAGATACCAAGAGAGTCATTTTCAGGCTCGCTGGCTATTGTTGACCAGGAGATTACATTATTTGAGGATAGTATTTCGGAAAATATCAAAATGTGGGATAAAAGTATAACAGATTATGAAGTGATTCTTGCGTCTCGTGATGCCCAGATTTATCAGGATATTATGGCTCGTCCAGAAGGATATGAACATAAAATTGATGCCGGAGGTCGTAATTTTAGTGGTGGCCAGTGCCAGCGTTTTGAAATTGCAAGAGTTTTGGCAGGAGACCCTACAATCGTGATTTTGGACGAGGCAACATCGGCGTTGGATTCTAAAACAGAGTATGAAGTTACCAAGGCAATCAAGAATCGTGGAATTACTACGATTGTAGTCGCACATCGTCTTTCTACGATTAGAGACTGTAATGAAATTATTGTGTTAGAACATGGTCAGATAAAAGAGAGAGGCACGCATGATGAATTATATAAGTTAGGCGGAATATATTCCCGGTTGATTACGATAGAATAAGAGGTTTAATACATGGGGTGGTTTGACAGTCAAATTAGAGAAAGAATTTCAAATAATAAACAACAGCTTCAAAAAGCGTATTGGAATCTGGCGTCAGTTGTGATGAATGAGACAAATGAGACGTTTGCAGACACCCAGAGAGCACAAAATCAGAATGCATTGACACAGATTTGTGGTTATTTTCATCTTGAGGTTAACACTGTGCCAGACAATATTGTGGATCTGGAAGAACAGATGGAATACTTATTTCGTCCAAGCGGGATTATGAGAAGACGTATAAAATTGGTGGGAGAATGGTGGAAAGATTGTTATGGACCAATTTTGGCAGAAAGAAAAGATGGACAGATGGTAGCTCTCCTTCAGGGCAAGGGAGATCATTATTATTATCAGGATACAAAAGGAAAGTCGAAGCATTGTGTTGATTCGAAAACAGCAAACGAATTTTGCGAAGAAGCAATTTGTTTTTATCGTCCGCTTCCGCAAAGAGAATTGGCACAAAAAGATTTGTTTAAATTTATACTGAAAACGTTTACAAATCAGGATAAAGTTTATATGATAATTGTAGGATTAGCAATTATGTTGTTAGGTCTGCTTGTTCCAATGGCAACGACTTTTTTACTTGAGAATATACTGCCGTCAGGGCAGGCAATTATGGTTGGTTCGATTGCTGTTCTTTTAGTTGGAACTGCTGTTTCAAAATTTCTTTTTTCTATTGTAAAAGAGATGATGAGGGGGCGTGTAGAGCAGAAAATGAAAATAGAGCTCCAAAGTGCTGTGTTTGCAAGAATATTGAATTTACCGGTTCAGTTTTTTAAAAAATATTCAGCAGGCGAGTTGTCCGAGAGAGTGATGGCTATTTCGGAATTATGTACCATTTTTTGCGAAATATTATTGGGATTTGGTATGACAGCATTGTTTTCATTAGTATATCTTATACAGATTTTAAGTATTGCTCCTGTTATGTTTTTTCCGGCTTTTGCAGTTCTTTTTGTTCAACTCCTTATCGCGGGAGTCAGTATTTATGGTCGGCTGACAGTGATGACAATGGAACTTGAAGCATCCACAAAAGTACAGGGGATTGTATATGAAATTTTTTCGGGAATTCAGAAAATTAAACTTGTAGGATGTGAGGAGCGTGCGTTTGCAAAATGGGCAGAAAAATATCAGATGGAGGCTAATGCCAAGTATAATCCGCCGTTCGCATTCAAAGCTCAAAATGCATTGTCACCGGTTGTCACCATATTAGGAAGCATGTTGTTATTCGATGTTGCAGCAAATAAATCATTAAGTGTTCCGCAGTATGTGGCATTCAATACATCTTTTGGAATGGTAAGCGGAGCAATTTTGGAATTGACTTCAGTCGCAACCATGATATCGGCTCTTCGTCCGATAATGGATCTTGCAGAACCGATACTGAAGGCAAAGCCGGAAGTATGTGAAGAACGACAAATTGTAAAAAATATTAGAGGAAGTATTGAATTAAATAATATATCCTTCCGCTATACCGATGATGGACCATGGATCATAGATCATTTGAATCTTAAAATCCCCAGAGGTCAGTATCTTGCAATAGTCGGAACAACCGGTTGTGGAAAATCAACGTTGATGCGATTAATGATGGGATTTGAAACACCGAAATCCGGGGCGGTATATTATGATGGAAAGGATATTCAGAAGTTAGATCAAAAATCTTTGCGTCAGCAGATCGGTGTTGTGATGCAAAATGGAAAACTCTTTAGTGGTGACATTTTTTCTAATATTACGATTTCAGCACCACAGCTTGGATTAAAGGAAGCATGGGAAGCAGCAGAGATGGCAGGTGTAGCAGATGATATACGCAATATGCCAATGGGTATGCATACGATATTAAGTGAAGGTTCAGGTGGAATATCGGGTGGACAGAAACAACGATTGATGATTGCGCGTGCAATTGTTACAAAACCGAAGGTGCTTTTATTCGATGAAGCAACCTCCGCACTTGACAATATTACACAGAAACACGTTTCTGATTCTTTGAAAAATTTAAAAAGTACAAGAATTGTAATTGCACATCGATTGTCTACAATCAAAGAATGTGATCGAATTATCGTTTTGGATAAAGGTCACATTATTGAAGATGGTACCTACGAGTCCTTAAGTAACGCAGGAGGTTTTTTCTCTGAACTGGTTGAAAGACAGAAAATTTAAGTTTGATAAGGAGAAATTCTTTCAAATAAATAAGAAAAAGGAGGAAAAAAACATGAATGAAAACTTAAAACAGACTATTTTGAAGGCAGAGGAAATGCCGGAAATGGAAAAAGCAGATTCAGAAGAACTCACAGACGAGCAGCTCGATGCAGTTGCCGGTGGCAGCTCCCGTCAAGTGAAATCAAAGGGAATTTTACAGCGAAAGCTATATGTGGACAAGTAATGATTAAAATTCCTTTCACTTCCAAAAAGGAATAGACTTGACGAAAATGAAATTTTTGGAAGTTAAGCTAAAAAAGAATATGGAACCAGAGATTTAAGCAGTTAGTCTATGAAAAATAGATTAGCTGCTTTTTATTTAAAATAAGACAAACAGTATATAACAGTTGACAACAGTACTATACTGTTATATACTGTTTACAACAGGAGGGAACATATGAAGATTATAATCAATAATTCATCGATGGTACCAATCTATGAACAAATCATGGAGCAGATTAAAGCACAGATTATCTCCGGAGAATTGAAAGAAAATGATATATTGCCGTCTGTGAGAACGATGGCAAAGGAACTGAAGATCAGTGCACTTACCGTGAAGAAAGCGTATGACAATCTGGAAGCGGAAGGTATGACAGTCACGGTTCATGGAAAAGGAACTTATGTTGCGGCATCCAACACACAGCTGATGGAAGAAGAACGCAGAAAAGAAGTAGAGGCGGATCTGGAAGCAGCGATTCAAAAGGGAAGGCGCTGTGGAATGAAAGAGGAAGAGATTCGTTCATTGTTTGAACTCATCATGGAGGATGAAAAATTATGTTAGAAATCAAAGGGGTAAAGAAAAGCTACGGCGAATTTCAGTTAGAATGTTCGTTAAATGTAGAAAAAGGAAGAATTACTGGTCTGGTTGGAGAGAACGGAGCAGGTAAGAGTACCTTATTCAAGGCAATGCTCGGACTCATTTCTTATGATGGCGGTGAGATAAAAATCATGGGAAAAACACCGGAACAGCTAGGTGAAAAAGAGAAAGAAAAGTTGGGAGTTGTCCTGGTAGAATCCGGATTTAGCGGTTATTTGAAAGGAAAAGATGTTGAGGCAATTCTAGCCAGATTGTATCCAAGGTTTGAAGCAGAAAAATTCCATCTGATGTGTGATAGATATCAGATTCCGTTGAATAAATTTATAAAAGAGTATTCAACAGGCATGAAAGCAAAATTGAATCTAATCATTGCATTGACACACCAGGCAGAATTTCTAATGCTGGATGAGCCGACAGCAGGGCTTGATGTCGGAGCAAGGGAAGCGATGCTGGACATTTTAAGAGAATATATGGAAGAAGAGCCGGAGAGAAGCATCCTGATCAGTTCACATATTTCTTCAGATTTAGAACATCTGTGTGATGACATCTATGTGATTCATAAAGGAAAGATTATACTTCATGAAGAGATGGATACGATTCTTGAAAAATATGCGGTGTTGAAAGTCAGTGAGGAACAATATCAGGCAATGGGTAAAAGTTACATTTTGAAAGAGAAAAAAGAGAGCTTTGGAATTTCCTGTTTGACGAACGAGAAGCAGTATTATATAGAAAATTATCCTGAAATCGTAGTGGAGAGCGGCTCGCTTGATCAGGTGATTCTTATGTTGACAGGAGGCGAGAGATAATGAAAGGAATCAGAGGGCTTTTGGAAAAGGATTTTCGCTTGTTTTTCCGGCAAGGTAGCAGTCTTTTTCTGGTATTAGCATTTGTAGCACTATTTTTTATACTAACGGGAAAAACAGGAGTTACCTTCATTGCAGTATATATCCCATCTGTTATGGCAGTATATTCAGGTAATACGATTAGTTACGATGAAAATGGTCATGGATACTCATATTTATTTTCTTTACCCGTAAATAAAAAAATATATGTTAGAGAAAAATACATTTTTTCCTTTATTATGACAGTATGTGGATGGGGAATCGGAATAATCTGTGCAGGAATTGCCGTACTCATAAAGCCGGGAGAATTTTTTGATTTGGAAATGTTGACAATGGAGCTGATGACAATCTTTGTATTTCAGGCGATTGCGGGGATTGTGATTGCAATTCGGTTAAGATTTGAAGGAGAGAAAGGGCGATTTGTACTGCCAATTGCAATTTTAATTATTTTTGCAAGTTGTTATATGATTGGCTTTTTTGTGATGGATAACCTGGGACTAAAAGAAAGTATTTCGTATATGATAGGAGAAATAGGAGATTTTGAAATTGCGATTGCACTGATTGTGTTAAGTTTGATTGTATGGTTTGCCTCGTATAAGTACAGTATGAGAGTTATGAAAAAGAAAGAGTTTTAACAATTATAAAGGACTCAGAAGGGAAAAATCCCTGCTGGGTCCTTATTGTTCACAGATTTATAGTAAGTATAAAGTGATTGCTTCTTGACACATAGAGTACCTTGGATTATAATACACTTAACAATTAGGTTAAACGTTAAATGAAAGGATGGGATGAATTTTTGGGTATACAAGATACATTAAAAGCATTGGCTGATCCAATACGACGCGAGATTTTGAATTTGTTGAAAAATGGGCGGCTTTCAGCAGGAGAGATATGCGAACATTTTTCAGTAACGGGAGCATCTATATCAAGACATCTGGCAGTATTAAAGGAGGCTGATTTGATTCGAAACCAAAGAGAGGGAAAGTTTATTTATTATGAATTAAACACTTCCGTGTTGGAAGATGTCATGTTATGGATAACGGACTTGAAAGGAGCATCGGACGATGAAAGAAATGATAAAAAATTATAGAGGGACATTAATTAGCTCTGGATTGGTAATTCTTGCAGGGATCCTGGTAGGTTTTACGAGTATACAGGGTAAGTGGTTAAATGTATTTTTTATAGTGATGCAATGTGCGCTTGTGACAATCATATTTTATGATAACAGGAACAGACAACAAAGTCGCAAGGTTATAGGGATGACCATATGGATCATACCTGTTATTACATTGATTTATAATGGTATTGCCAGATTGGTCAACATGGGAGCAGATACAGAGAATTTATTTATGGCATTGACTTATTATGGAACAGGTTTAATGTTCATGGTTATAGGAAATTATCTGCCAAAGGTGAAACAGAACAATACGATAGGAATCAGAGTTGTATGGACATTGCAGGATGAAGAAAACTGGAATGCAACGCATAGATTCAGTGGAAAGATATGGGTGGCATCAAGTATTCTGTGTATGCTTTGCGGTCTTTTTGCAGAAAGCATAGCAGCACTTGTTTTGTATATTGTAAGTATTATGGCAGCCGCAATCATCAGTGTTCTTTATTCCTATCTTTTTTATAAGAAAAAGATAGGAACCGGAGAAAAATTAAAAATTCAGTATAACAAAAAAGCGACTGTGGTGTATGGAATAGTAACAATTTTAATGATTATATTTATTATAGTGACTTTGTTTTGGGGAAGCATTGATATTCAGTTCCAAGATAACAATTTTACTATCGAGGCGCAGGGATGGAGCGATTATACAGTAGACTATACACAGATTGACAGTATCTCATACGAAGAGAATTCATTAGAGAACTCGAATGATTATAGAACCAATGGTTTGGGAAATTTTAAATATGCTATGGGAAATTTTAAAAATGATGTTTATGGAAATTATATCCGTTATACGCATTCGTCTTGTCATTCATATGTAGTCATGAGTGTAGATGGAAAAATATTGGTTATAAATGGTGAAAATGATTCGGCGACAGAAGAAATATATCATACTATCAGTGAGAAGATGTCACGGGAAATAGAATAGAGTTAGCTACAATTTCACCTGAGGAGATGAAACTATGTATCTTATTTCAATTTATTTTGATAAACAAACAAATAAAACTCTGCAGTGGTATATAGACAAAATTACTGAGGAAACAGGTAATCATTTTATGATTGAGAATCATGTGCCGCCACATATGACAATAGCTGCGATTGAGGCAAGAAATGTCAATGTTCTAAAACCAGCGTTTGAAACTTTGAATGGGAAATTATACTCAGGCAACATGAAGGTTGTCTCAGTTGGACAGCTGTTTCCATATGTAATGTATGCAACTCCTGTGTTGAATCAGGAGCTGTTTGAATTGTCCAAGGAAGTATATGCTACATTTTGTAATATTCCAGAGACGAAAATGAGTGAATATTATAAGCCTTTTTCATGGCTGCCACATATAACTTTAGGAAAAACACTGGATAAAGTACAGATGCAGAAGGCATTTCAAGCAATGCAAGAAAGTTTTGTACCATTTACGGCACAATTTGATGAGATAGGTATGGCGAAAGTAAATCCACATGAAGATGTGGGAAGGTTTAAATTGGTTTAATAGATGGCTATACGTTCCTTACAAAAAATTGATATAAGAATTCTTGCTCAGATTCCATGAGCGGGAGACACATAAGAGCGTAAATTTTTGCTAAAAGCAAATGAATTTGAACTCAAACTTGCTGCTACGCAGCTTCAAACATGTTCGTTCAAATTCAATAACACAAAAATTTACGCTCTAAGTGTCACCAACGCTCACTCCATATTCGCTCGAATTTCTTATATCAATTTTTTGTAAGTAATGTATTACCTCAGGCAGTGAAGTATCCGCAAGGCTTAGAAAGTGCAGGTTGAGGATGCAGAATTTCAATGGGGAGCATCCTCACGTTATCGAAAATGTGAGATGTAGATGCAAAATTTACGAAGGCAGTATCCTCAAATCCAAGAAAAGGCAAGATGTAGATGCAATTGTACATGACAGGCAAGCTTAAAAGTATCTGCAAGCTCAAAAAAGCAAGTTGCAGATACATTGGTCAAGAAAAGAGCATCTGCAACAGCGAATATTAAGTCAGTGTAGATACAACGATTACCATAAAGGCATCTACAACACTGAATAAGCGAGATGTGTAGATACATGGGGGCGCCGGTCCAGTAAAGCTCTGTTTTTAGTAATAATTCTGACCTTTATGCATTTCCTACTGACGGAGTCTGAACAGAAATTCATATCCAATATTTTTCTCAGGGACGCTTATCCAACTTAATGAACTAAATAGCGAATCAAAAGGAGCTAGAAAAGGGATGAAGAGTTGGAATGATCACCTATTCAACACTTTATTGATTTGTTCTACAGGTAAATTCAATAGTTCAGCCAGTTTGTCAGCATCGGTAATATGCTTAAATAAAGTTCGGATAAATTCTTCGGTCACTTGTTCGGTCACTTGCTCAGTTACTCGTTTCGTTACTTCTTCCGTTACTCGTTTGGTCACAAGTTCTTCCTGTTCTTGAAATTCTTCTGCCATTAATTCTTTTAATGCTTCACACATATTCGTTTTAACCTCCTTTACTGCAACCCAGTTCGCACGGGTGATTACATCCATTGCTGCTTGATATAGTTTTGATGATTTTTTTATTTCATATTCTCTGAGAAGTGTTTCAATTTCTTGGGGATTTGTCATATTCTTACGTAAACTCTGCAACCAAAGATTTTCTTTTGGATCCAACTCTTTTGTTACGAGAAGTTGTATTGGAAAAGCATCCCCGGTTATATAATAAATTCCGGCATCTATAGGAACAGTGTCCAATCCTCGAAAGTCCTTTAGATGTTGAATCATCTTTCTGGGGAAATGGTTGCATATGAAAGTAATAGTTAATTCTTGTGGCGGAATCTCGCAGACTTTGTCGGTGTCGGACTGATAAAAACAGCAATATCCATACACTTTGTAAAAATCGTTAATTGTTAAATTGTCATCTGGACTTTTGTATTCAATGATATTGTATCTTTTAAAAATCCTGCCGATATTCTTGTGAATCACTTCATTTTCAGCTACTTTGATAATCAACTCATCCATCTGCATGGGCTTTTTCGATAATAAATGCTCTGGCTCAAAGGTGAGTTTTTCGGCTTCTGCTTCAAATTCAATCTGGATTGTTGCTTGAAAAGCAGGATGCCATTCGAGTGCATTTGTGGTATTTTTTTTCAATTCAAGTCTCCTTTCATTATAAAGTTTTCAGTTACTTAATGCAATGACAAAGAGACAACAAAAAATATCACAGAAGTGAAAATAATATAGAAATCTCCAATTATCAACTTGTCAAAAGCATTTCTTTTCATATCGGATTATGTTTCAGAAATCGAAACCCGAGATGAGAGCCTTGCGGCTTAGAAAATTCAGAGAAAAGAAGGTCTCTGAAGATGTAGGAATACCATAGCATGAATTTTGTGTTGTGTAAAGGGGGAAGTTGCTATTTAGTTCACGATGGCCTCTAAGCAAGAAAAGACTATGCACTCCTGCTCAGCTTCGTAGGGCAAGCCCGACTCCAATTCGCTGGATTGCATAGTCTTTTCTTGCTTGGAGGTGTACCGTGATTGAAATAGATAAAGGGATGAGTAGATTCAATTTTTTGTAAGGAACGTATTGCCACTTAATGAACTAAATAGCAAATCAAAACAGTACCAGTTGATTGGAGTGGTTATAACCAACAGAGGACAAGTGGCACTGTTCTATTATATAAACAAAGAAAATGCTGTGCAAAATCAACAAAAAACTTGGAAATTATTAGTTTATTATTCCAATATTGACGAAAAATGCAGTTTAGGATAATATAGAATTACAAGATACGTCATAACCAGTTAACAAGTGGTAATAACCAGTTAACGACAGGTTATAGATAGAGGAGGTGTTCTAATGGATGAAATTAAAGCTCCAAAATATTATGTGATAAAGCAGGATATTATCAGACGGATTAATGACAACACATATAAGGAACATGAAGCAATTCCGAGTGAAAGAGACTTAATGGCAATGTTCGATGTAAGTAGAATTACAATTCGAAAAGCAATTGAGGAACTTGTAAATGAAGGTTACCTTTACCGGGTGCACGGAAAAGGAACTTATGTAAAGGGGGAAGGAGAACAAAACAATTTAGTATCTATCACAAGCTGTACAGAAGATATTGAAAAATTGGGACATGTACCAAGTAGAAAAGTTCTTAACAAAAATGTGATAGAAGCGGATGCTAAGCGGAAGAATGTTCTAAATCTAGGTGAAGAGGATGAAAAGATTTTTAGTCTTTCAAGAATCTATTACGCAGATGATGAACCAGTCAATTATACGCGTACATATTTACCGTATAAATATTTTCCGGAAATAGAGTTGTTTGATTTTTCAAGAGTATCTTTGTATAAGATTCTGGAAGAAAAATACAATGTTAAGATTACAAAAGCAACTCGAACAATCGAAGCTATCAGTGCACATGATGAGTTGATCGATTATCTGGATGTGGAAGAGAATGTTCCACTGTTGCAGTTCTGTTGTACAACATATGGTATTGTGAATGGGAAAGAAGTTCCAATCGAATATTTCAAATGTTGCTATAGAACAGACAAGTTTAAATTTTATATTTATCAAGCAAGATAGGTAAAGAAGAGGAGAAAAAAATAATGAAAAAGAGAGCAAGCGTTTTAGGGATGGCACTTGTTTTATTAAGTGCAACTATTTTTACAGGATGTGGCAAAGATGGTGGTTCTGCAGAAAAAAACAGTGATTTAAGAGTTGCGGTTGTTTGTTCAGGATCAGGACAGAATGACAACGGATATAACCAGTCAGCATGTGAAAGCATCGAAGAAATGTCAGAGGAAGTTGGTTGTGAGTATAAGGTTATCGAACCAGCTAATGGTGTTCCGGAAGCATTAGAAACATTAGCGGATGATGGATACAACTTAATCTTTTCATTAGAGTATGACTTTGATGCATTAGTGAAAGGCGTTGGTGGTGCAGAGCCAATCGCAGCACAGTACCCAGATACAACATTCGTAGTATTTAATGATAATCCAAATGTTGATGAAAATGGAGAAACACTTCACGACAATGTAATTTCAGTTTTATTTGATGTTCATGAAGCTTCTTACCTCGCTGGATACTTATCTGTTCAGGTGAATGAAAATATGGCAGAACTGTTTGATGATTCTTATGGACTTACCCCATTAGATCAGGCAAGAGGAATCGGTTTCATCGGAGGAACAAACTCTAACGGAATTCTTGTTTACTCTTATGGATTTATTGAAGGAATCAATGCAGCAGCAGAAGAGTATGGTGCAACATATAATTACTATGCTAAATATGATGCAGGATTTACAGATTCAGCATTAGGAAGTACAGTAGCAGGAACATTCTACGATGAAGGTGCAAACGTAGTATTTGCGGATGCCGGAGTTGTGGGAGATGGAATTACAGCAAAAGCAAAAGAATTAGGAAAACTTGCAATCCAGACAGATGCGAACTTAGATGCACAGCAGCCAGGGCATGTTCTTACAAGTGTATTGAAGATTACAGGCGTACCGGTTAAGACAATCACAAAGGCTTATGCAGAAGGTAAGATTGATGAGATGGATAGATTCCAGACATATAACCTTGCTTCAGGTGCAACAGGAATTACAGATCTTGAAGAGATGGGCAAACATGTTCAGAATCAGGAAGTATGGAACGAGATTAAAGAAAAAGTTCAGGCTGTAAGTGATAAGATTTCTAGCGGAGAAATTAAAGTTACGAACAAACAGTTAAATGAAGAATTTGACGAATCTACATGCCCGAATGTTGTAATTAAAACAAATTAATTTATTTGAGGGTGTCTCAAAAGAAAATGTGTTACAAAGCGCGCAAAGTACTTTGGGGCACCCTTATTTTACCCAAAAATAAGGAGATTTACCTATGAGTATTATTATAGAAACAAAAAATTTAACAAAAAAATTTGGGGATTTTATTGCAAATAATAATATCAATATACAAGTGGAGAAGCAGGAAATCAAATGTATTGTTGGTGAAAATGGAGCCGGTAAATCTACATTAATGAATATGTTGTATGGTGTGCATAAACCAACAAGCGGAAAGATTTTATTGAACGGAAAAGAACTCGTAATGAACTCCCCTACAGATGCAATCCGAAACGGAATCGGAATGGTTCATCAGCATTTTAAATTGGTACCTAGTTTAAGTGTATACGAGAACATTTTGCTTGGAAGTGAAATTACAAAAAGAGGTCTGATTGATCGAAGAGTGGAGATTGAGAAGGTTAAAAAACTTATTGAACAGTATCATTTTCAAATTGATCCAATGGATAAGATTCAAGATATTTCCGTAGGTCTTTGTCAACAGGTTGAAATTTTAAAAATGCTGTATCGTAATGTAGATATTCTGATATTGGATGAACCTACAGCAGTTCTTACACCGCAGGAGGTTGATCAGCTGATGGAAAATTTGATGGCACTTCGTGATCAGGGAAAAACAATTATCGTAATTACTCATAAGCTTCGAGAAGTTATGTATATGAGTGATAGTGTGACTGTTATCAAGAGTGGTCAGGTGATTGGAAATGTAAAGACAAAAGATACAAATGAGACAGAGCTGGCGCAGATGATGGTTGGGCGTGATGTCGTATTGACAGTTCGAAATGAAGCGGGACCAAAACCACAAGATGTAGAAGCATATCGTGTAGAAAACATTTGTACCGTGAATGATGCAAATCAGGAAATTCTTCATAACGTTTCATTATCGGTAAGAAAGGGTGAAGTACTTGGTATTGCTGGAGTAGAAGGAAACGGACAGAGTGAGCTGATTAAAGTGCTGACCGGTATTATGGAAGTGACAAAAGGAAAAGTTACTTTAAATGGAAAAGATGTAACCAATGCATGGCCTGATAAATTAAGAAAATTCGGTATCGGTATTATTCCAGAAGACCGTTATGCACAGGGCTTATGTAAAGATATGTCAATTCCAGAAAACTGTATTGCAGGATATTTTGATACTCATGATGTTTGTAAGAATGGTGTATTGAAAGGACGTAAAATCAAACAGTTATGTGACGATTTTATTGAAAAATATGATATTCGTGTATCTGATAAATATGGTTTGATTTCTCAGTTATCAGGTGGTAATGCGCAGAAGGTTATTATAGCAAGAGAGTTTGAGAATAACCCGGATTTGATTATTGCATGTCAGCCGACACGAGGTGTTGATATCGGCTCAATTGAATTTATTCACAGACAGCTGTTGGCTCTTAGAAATGCCGGCAAGGCAGTTCTGTTAATCTCTAGTGAGTTATCAGAAATTATGAGTCTTTCAGATAGAGTAGCTGTTATGTATAAGGGTGGAATTATCGGAGAGGTTGATCCAACTGTTACATCATCAGAAGAAATTGGATTGTTGATGGCAGGTGCTAATACGAAGGGAGGAGAATAACGTGTCCCAAAAGAAAACAAACCCTATAGGACCAAAAATTGTAAATACATTGCTTCCGGTTGCGTTGGCATTTCTTATTGGTGGAATCATCATTGCCTGCATTGGTGAGAGCCCGTTGGAAGCATATCGAATTATGTTAGGAAAATCGCTTTTTACAGCAAAGGGATTTTTGAATACGCTACATTACGCATCACCGCTGTTACTTACCGGTCTTGCAATTGCAATTACTTTCAAAGCAAATATTTTCAACATGGGTGTTGAAGGGCAGTTGTTATTTGGTGGTTTCTTCGCTGGTATTGTCGGAGCATCTATGGATTTGAGCAGTCCAATCCTTGAGAAGATAATTTGTATGTTGGTTGGAATGTTTTGTGGTGTTCTGTTTGCACTCGTACCGGCAATTTTGAGAGCGTATTTCAGAGTAGATGAAATGGTAGTTACACTGATGCTTAATTATGCAATGAGTAAAGTGTTAGAGTACTTATCTTCCGGACCATTTAGAGAAGCCGGTTCAGGGTATGTATGTACTCCAATGATTAATAAAAATGCGATGTTTACAAGACTTGGAATTGAAAACTCTCGTTTGACAATGTTCTTCTTCATCGCTTTGGCGGTACTCATTTTCATGACGTTTGTAATGACAAAAACACGTCTTGGAATGGAAGTTACAGCAATTGGTAAAAACCCTGATTTTGCAGAAGCAACAGGTATGAGAGTGCGCAGAAAAATTATCATTTTAATGTGTATCAGTGGAGCTTTGGCAGGACTTGCCGGAGCAGGACATATGATGAGTGAGAAATTCAAATATACATTGGGATTCTCAGGAACAACAGGTCTTGGATGGGATGGTATGTTGATTGCATTACTTGGAAGACATAACCCAATCGGAATTTTGTTGGCAGCAATTTTTTATAGTGCACTGAAAACAGGTGCAGATAACATTAATATGTATACTTCCGTTCCGAAAGAAATTGTTGGAGTATTACAGGGATTAATCATTCTGTTCCTTGCAGTACAGTTTATTGATGAGAGATATGGATTAAAAGAACATCTTAAGAATCTTATGAAATGGAAAAACAGAAAGGAGGCAGCATAATGAATCTTATAAGTGGAATTTTATATGACTCAATTTATCATGCGGTCCCGATCTTACTTTGTGTATTAGGTGGTATTTTCGCATATAAGGCAAATGTATTGAACATTGCTCTTGAAGGTATGATGTTAGCGGGTGCTTTTATTTCTGTATTGGTTAGCTTTAAAACAGAAAGTATTGTTTTAGGTTATGTAGCTGCAATTGTTGTCTGTCTGTTGATTGGATTAATTTTTGCATTCTTCGGAGTAACCTGTAAGGGTAATGTTATCGTCATAGGTCTTGCGGTCAATATGTCGATTACAGCAATTGCAGGATTTGCACTTCAGCTTATGAATTCTGCAAACATTAAACTTAGTTTTACAAATGCAGCAGCATTTAAAATCCATATTCCGATTATCAAGGACATTCCATTTATCGGAGCAATCCTGAGTGGTCATACTATTATTACATATATTTCGTTTATTGCAATTGTATTAATCTGGTTCTTGATGTATCGTACAAAATTTGGAGTTTATGTACGTGTAGTTGGAGAGAATGAAGACTCAGCAAAAAGTCTTGGTTTGAATACAAATAAATACAGATATCTTGCAATTTTACTTGGTTCATTTTTCTGTGCACTTGCAGGAATTAACCTGGCTCTTGAGCGTATGACAATCTTTACTAATAATATGACAGCCGGTCGAGGATTTATCGCCATCGCCGCTATCTATTGTGGAAGAGGAGACCCGTTATCTTGTTCCTTCTATGCTATTATCTTCGGATTAGCGAGAGCATTATCAGTAAACTTAAGCTTATACGCAGGTGCAGCTGCAGCAGTATTTGATGTAATCCCATATGTGGTTATGAGTATTGTTTTAACAGTTGTTTCAGTTGTCAAATATAGAAATCGTAAGATTCGTGGTATTTAAAGAGGAATAAATAATGAGTAAATCAGCATTAATTATTGTGGATATGGTTCGTGATTTTACAGATCCGGAAGGACTTGTATATTATCCACAGAACAGAGAAATTCTTCCACAGATTAAAAAAGTATTAGATAAATGTAGAGAAAAAGATGTTTTAGTCGTATTCATGCAGCATCGTAATCGAAAAGGAAAAATGGATAGAAAAGCACAGGCGATGCGTCCAAATTGTATGGAGGGAACATTTGGAGTCGAAATTGATCCAATGCTTCCAGTAGACGAAGAAAAAGATTATGTCATTCAGAAAAGAAGATATAGTGGTTTCTTTGCAACAGATTTAGACCTTGTTCTTAGAGAAAATGGTGTTGAGAATGTAATCATCGTAGGAACAAAAACAAATTGTTGTATTCGAGCAACTGTAACAGATGCATTTTATTTGGACTATGAACCATATGTAGTCAGAGAATGTGTAGCCACAAACTCTGAGGTTGTAAACGAAGTACATTTAACAGATATTGATAAATATCTTGGACATGTGGTTAATATGGATACGCTTTTTACAATGCTTGATGAAGGTCAGTTATAGGAGGAAAGCATGAAAACAGATGTATTAACAAGTGGTTATGTCAGCATGGATCACATTATTAAAATTGATACACCGGCACAGGTTGGTTTTACATCCTTGGTTACAAATAAATCTAATGCACAGATTTTTTATGGTGGATGTTCTGTCAATATTGCTTATGCACTCTGCAAATTAGGAATGTGTGCAAAACCAGTACTTCGTGTTGGTGGAGACTATGAAAGCAATGGATTTAAACAGTTTCTTATAGACGGAAATGTTCCATTGGATGGAATTACAGAACTTCCAGAAGAAGCTACAAGTGTGTGCTATTTGATTCAGGATAGCAAAAATGATCACATTACAATCTTTTATCCAGGAGCAATGGATGGAAAATATTCGAAACCGCTGGAAGATGAATTGTTCGAAGACACAAGACTGGGTGTTATTACAGTAGCTGCGAGAAAAGATAACGAAGAATTCTTTGAGAAATGTAAAAAACATAATGTACCGGTTGTATTTGGTATGAAAGATGATTTTGATGCATTCCCTGAGGAATTTTTGAAACGACTTCTTACAGAAAGTAAAATTATTTTTACAAATGAAGTAGAACGTAAAATTATTGAAGAAATCTACGGTTTTAAGGATATCACAGAGCTGTTTGAAATCGGTGAAGTTGATATTATCGTAACGACTCTTGGTAAAGACGGAAGCCTTTGCTACATCCGTGAAGAGGATGGAATTCGTCAGGAAAAGATTGGTATTTGTAAAGTTGAAAATGTTGTAGATGCAACAGGTTCCGGAGATGCATACATGGCTGGATTTATCTATGGTTATTTGAATGGCTATAAACCAGAAGAATGCTGCAGACTGGGAGGAACATTATCTTACTTTATTTTACAGGCAGAAGGATGTTGCACGAATGCACCAACTAAGGAGCAGCTTTTAGAGAAATTCAAATCGTTTGAATAAGTAGAAAGGCAGGGAAAAAGATGAGTACATTATATATGGGTGCGGACAAAGAAACAATCGGAAAATACGTCCTGTTTTCCGGAGATCCGTGGAGAGTGGAAGTTGTAAAAAAATATTTGGACAATCCTAAAAAAGTAGCATTCATGAGAGAATTTAATACATACACAGGAACTTACAAAGGGATTGAGATTACTGTAACATCGACAGGAATCGGTGCTCCATCGGCAGCAATTGCAATGGAAGAAATGTATGAAGCAGGAATGGAAGTTGCAGTCCGTATGGGAACAGTAATGTCTATGCAGGATGATATGCTTGGTCATTTCCTTGTACCAATCGCAGCAATCAGACGTGAAAGCACAAGTCAGGCATATGTAGAGAATGGATATCCTGCAGTTGCAGATATTGATCTTGTAAATGCTATGAATGAAACAGTTACAAAAATGGGCAAACGTTACCTCAATGGTTTGAATTGCACAATGGATGGTTTCTATAGTCATATGCATGATTCTCGTTTTTCAAAAGAGTGGGGACGTGACATGTCTAAGACATTTGAAGAAGTGAAAAAACTTGGTGTTACAGGAATCGACATGGAATCCTCATGTATGCTGACATTAGGCAGACTAATGGGCGTAAAAACATGTATTTTAACGGTTGTTACAGTTTTAGAAAATCTGAAAGAAACCTTAAAAGGGCAGGAGCGTACAGATGCAGAAGATCTGCTTTGCAGAACAGCTCTGGAAGGTATTTATAATTATCATACAAAGAATAATAAATAAGACAAGAACTAGGGGGTAAGTGACATGGGAAAAGAATTATTTACAAATGGATCACAGACAGTTATCGGAATGGTGCACTGCCTGCCTTTACCGACAACAGCAGGATTTGATGGAAACTATCAGAAGATTCTGGATCAGGCAGTACAGGATGCAATCACACTGGAAAAAGCAGGTGCTGATGCCGTAATCGTAGAAAATATGGGAGATACACCATTTTCAGCAACTTTAAATAAAGCTCAGATAGCAGCTCTTACAGCAGCAACATTTGCAGTAAAAAATGCAGTAAATATTCCGGTTGGAGTAGATGCAGCGTTTAATGACTGTGAAGCAAATATCGCAATTGCAGCAATTACAGGAGCTTCCTTTATCCGAGTTCCAGTATTTGTAGACACGGTATTCTTTACAGACGGAATTATTAATCCATGTGCAAAGAAATGTATGGAATATCGCAAAATGATGGGAAAAGAAGATATCAAAGTACTTGCCGATGTACAGGTAAAACATGCACATATGCTTCTTCCTTATATTACGGTTGAGCAGTCTGCAAGAGAAGCTGTTGATAACGGAGCAGACGGAATTATCGTGACAGGAACACAGATTGGTGAAGAGACACCTCTGGATTTGATTAAGAGAGTGAAAAGCGTTGTGAAAGTTCCAGTATTTGCAGGAAGTGGTGTAAAAGCTGAAAATATTAAAGATCAGCTTCAGATTGCAGATGGTGCAATTATTGGATCAAGCTTGAAAGAAGGAGGAGTTCTTACTAATCCAATCTCTTATGAGCTGGTGAAAAAGGTATTAGATGCATTAAATGCATAAATAGAACCAATGGGGGGAAAGCGGACTCTTACAGGAGTCCGCAGGAATAAAAAGAATAAGTAAACTTGAAAAATTGAAGGGAGATCGATTATCATGATGAGACCAATGAAACTTGCAGGCTCTGAATTAATGTTCGGAGAAGGATGTTTAGAGTATATTAAAACAATTAAAGCAAAAAAAGTTAGTATTGTAGTTGGCGGAAAGAGTATGGAAAGAAGCGGAATGCTTGCAAAAGTTGAAGGATACTTCCATGAGGCTGGAGCTGAGACTATGGTAGTAAAAGATGTAGAGCCAGATCCGTCTTTTGAAACAGTAATGCGTGGAGCAAATGAAATGTTAGAGTTTGGCCCGGACCTTGTTGTAGGACTTGGTGGTGGTTCTGCAATGGATGCTGCGAAAGCAATGTGGATTTTTTATGAGCATCCAGAATTAAAAACAATGGAATCTGTACTTCCTCCAAATCCATTCCCAACACTTCGCAAGAAAGCAAGAATGTGCTGTATTCCATCAACAAGCGGAACAGCAAGTGAAGTATCAAGATCAATTGTTATTTCCGATAATGCAACAGGTCTGAAACATGGACTTGGAAATATGGAAATGATGCCTGATATTGCAATCTGTGATCCGGAAGTTACAGTTTCTATGCCAGCTAAGATTACAGCTGAGACAGGTATGGATGCACTTACACATGCTCTGGAAGCATTGGCTTCTACAAGAGCAAACTATGTATCTGATATTCTTGCAACACAGTCTGCAATTGATATTATGGAAACACTTCCAATTGCATATGAGAACGGAACAGATATGCATGCAAGAGAGATTATGCTTCAGGCTTCTATGGTAGCAGGAATGGCATTTACAAATGTATCTCTTGGTATCGTTCATTCTATGGCACATACTCTTGGTGGAATGTTCCATGTAGCACATGGACTTGCAGATGCAATCCTTCTTCCATATGTAATTCGTTACAATTCTTCGGATGCAAAGGCAAAAGAAGTTTATGATACATTTGCTAAGAAAGTTGGAGCTGAAAATTTATATGAAGCAGTAGAAGCATTGAATAAGAAACTTAATATTCCATCTTGCTTGCAGGAAGTAATTCCGGATGAAGCTGCATTTGTAGAAAAACTGGATGAGATGGCAGCGTTGGCAAAAGCGGATGGATGTACAAAAACAAACCCAATCATTCCAGAATTGGAAGGATTTAAAGAATTATTCATGAAAGCATACAAAGGAGAATAATGATATGGAAATTATTTGTTATTTATCAAACGGATACCCGACAATTGAAGCAAGTTATAAAATCGCACATGAATATGCAGATGCCGGATGCAAGATGATGGAAGTTGATTTTCCATCAAGAAATCCATATCTTGAAAGTGATTTCTTAAAAGCAAGAATGGGAAAAGCATTAGAGGCATGTGATGATTATGAAAAATATATGGAATCTATTATCAGACTGAAAAAAGAACTTCCAGAAGTAAAGATGCTTGTATTGGCTTATGAAAATACAGTATTAGAGATTGGAACAGAAAAATTTATTAACTTCTGTTTGGAAAATGATCTTAAAGATATCCTTCTTGTAGGATTATCTGACAATGAAGTAAAAGATCAGATTATCGCAGCAGGACTGCAGGTTTCTTGTTATGTAGAGTATCACCTTCCACAGGAAGAGATTGAACTTGCGAAGAAATCGAATGGATTCGTTTATCTTCAGGCAAAACCTTATGAGACACAGGAAATCAATGAAAAATATCCAACATTGAAAGATTGCGTACAGTATTTAAGAGAGTGCGGAATTGATCGTCCGATTTATTGTGGTGTTGGTGTACATGCTCCAGAAGACGTAAAACTCGTGAAAGAAGCCGGCGGAGATGCTGCTTTTGTAGGAAGTACAATTTTGAAATTGCATGATGATATTCCGGCAATGAAAGATAAAATCAGAGAATTTAAAGCTCAGTGTTAATGAAACAAGGGAGGGTGAAAGAAATGACTCGTGCAAAAAGTATTTCTATCATTACTTTAGGTGTTGCAGATTTAGAACGCTCTATCAAATTTTATGAAAAATTAGGTTGGGAGTGTTCACCAGAATCCGATCCGGCAATCTGTACATATATGTTAGCAGATAATATAGTACTTGGTCTGGTGCCATATGAGTTTCTTGGAAATGACGCACAGCTGAAAGTTGGTGAAAAGCCAGAATACTGTGGATTTACACTAGCTATTAATGGTGCGACAGAAGAAGAGGTAAATGAATTATTTGCCATGGCAGAAGAAGCCGGCGGTACAGTATGGCAGAAACCACAGTGGAAAGACTGGGGAGGAATGGATGGATATTCGGGATATTTTCTTGATCCGGATGGATATCCGTGGGAGGTTGCATATGCTCCTTTCTTGAGATTATCAGAAGATAATCGATTATTGCCAAAAACAAAATCAGAAGTTTAATCTTTTGATTTTCAACGAAATTATAAAGAGAAAAAGATACCCTGTGGAAATGTGTGCTTTTTAGCATCTCGTATTTCACAGGGTATCTTTTTTAGGACGGATACAATATCAATACATTGCTGATACGAAACCTATTGAAACTGTGATACAATAGAATATCATTTAATGGATGAAAAGGTGGCAGAGAAATAATATGGAAAATAAAACTACATTTTGCTCAGATAGGATTGCTCCTTATTTCAAAAGAGAGTGGCGAGCTCTTTTGGCAGTGACTATATCAGGTCTTATTTACAATTTAGGTCTCCTTTCAGGTCCATGGTTCGAAGGTCAGATGACGGGCTGTCTGGTAAATATTTTAAAAGGAACGAGTCATTTCCAAGAAATGTTGATACTTGTTCTGGGATATGTCTCTGCAATTTTGATTGTGCAAGGGGCCAGATACATCAAGCGTTTTTATGTTCGGAGATTTGCTAATAATGTTAATCGTAGGATGAAAAGGATTCTATATGGGAATTTAGTGGAGAAGAGTCGGACTAGTCTTAAGGAAGATGGCGAAGGGGATATTATGACCAAAGCAATCTCGGATGTGGATGATTGTGTGGAGGGAATGCGCAAATTTACAACAGAGCTTTTTGATACAGGTGTGGCGCTTGCTGCGTATATGGGAATGTTGTTTTGGTATGACTGGCATTTGACATTGCTGTGTCTGATTTTTCCGTTCGTTTCTTATTTCGTTGCAGAGAAAATGAAGAGTATTGTGCAGAAGACGGGTGCAGCTTACAAAGAACAGTCTGGCGTTTTGAGTGCTGCAACTTTGGACTGTGCGGAAAATGCAATTACGTATCGTATCTTTGGCTGTGCAAGTAAGAGAAAGCAGGCATACGAAAAGAATCTGACTGCATATGAGAAATCTGCAATAAAAGCAAATGTCTGGGGGACAATGATGCCGCCTATTTATCGAATCATTTCGATGACAGGAGTACTATTTGTTTTATTTTTTGGACAAAAAAATATACTCGGAACAGGATGGTGTTCTTGGGATATTGCAACATTTACAACATTTTTAGCTTGTTTTGTAAAACTCTCCACAAAGTCTTCGAGTGCTGCAAAATTGTTCAATGCAGTGCATAAAGCACAAATTTCCTGGAAGCGTATCCGTCCACTGATGCAGCCGGAAAAGAAGAAGGAAGCTACAGTTTCATGGGAAGCAGGAGAATTGTGTGTGAATCATCTGACATTTACATACCCAGATGGGAAGAAAGTGCTGGATGATGTTTCGTTTACGGCAAAGCCGGGAGAAATTATCGGAATTACGGGAACAGTTGCATCCGGTAAATCGACATTGGGAAAAGTCTTTTTGTGCGAATATCCGTATGAGGGCGGCATATATTTTGCGGGAAATGAGTTGCGGAGCTTAAAGGAAGAAGAAAGAATCGGAATGGTCGGATATATGGGGCACGATCCAGAACTGTTTTGCGATACGATAGAGAATAATATCAAAATGGGAGAGGAAAAGGAGATTAAATCTTATTTGGAAGCGGTATGTCTCGACCAGGAAGTAGCCGCGATGGAGGAGAGGGCAGAAACGCTGATAGGAAGTGGCGGAGTTCGGCTTTCAGGCGGACAGGCGCAAAGACTTTCGCTTGCACGAACACTTTATCACAAAAGACCGATAATAATTTTAGACGATCCTTTTTCTGCATTAGATAAAAAGACGGAGCGGGATATATTTGAAAATTTGCGAAATATGACGACAGATTGTACCGTGCTTCTGATTTCGCATCGTTTGTATTTATTTCCGGAAATAGAAAAGGTATTGTGGTTGGAGAATGGGCGTGTACAGTCCGGTACACATCTTCAATTAATGAATACAGTGCCGGAATATGCAAAACTCTATCTGGCTCAGGAGGGGGGCGAAGGCATTGAATAGAAATGGTGCAAACGGAAATTGTTTGAACAAAAATAGATTAGACAAGATATTTTTTGACATTGTGAAGAAGCAAAAAATGCTTTCGCTTGGAATCTTTTGTGCAGTAATTGGTGCAATTATAACGGCATTGTTACCACCGCTCGTTTTAGCAAAAATGATAGATACGATTACGGAAAAGAGAGAACTGTCAGTGGTACTTGTTTTGCTGTACTTTGTTCTGCTTATATGCACTGGTTTATTGGAGTCGGCACGAGAGGCAATGCTTACCGTATTTGGGCAAAAGATGACACATGCACTGCGCAGTAGTCTGATGGAAAAGTTTACGAATCTCACCACAGAGAATCTTAATAAACAGGAACCCGGAACATTGGTTTCTAGGTTTGTCGGAGATGTAGATACAGTGGAAAATTTATTTACATCTGGAATCATCAGTATGTTTGCGGATATATGTAAGATAGTCAGTATTTTGGTTGTGATTTGGATTCAGAATCAAGGAGTTACGCTCATCCTGCTTGTATTATTACCATTGATTTTTTTGTTTACGAGATATGTTCAGAAAAATATGCTGGCAGCGGAGATTCGAAATCGAAAAGCAATAGGTCGTGCAGCAGGACATGTTCCTGAAACGCTTCACAATATTCGTACGATACATTGTCTTGGAAAAGAAACATATATGGAAGAACGTTATGATACTTATATAGATGATAGTTATCAGGCAATGGAGAGGACGAATTTTTATAATGCAGTGTATTCACCAATTATTTTGATTTTGAATGCACTCGTTGTTGCGGTTGTTATGCTACTTTCAGCTTCTGGAAATGCAATCATTCTTACATTTTTCAGAATGTCTGCAGGAACGGCAGTCGCAATTATGAATTATATTTCGCAAATCTTTACACCGGTAGAAAGTCTGGGGATGGAGATTCAGACAATTCAGTCGGCATTGGCGGGTATTCACAGAATCAATGAATTTTATGAATTGGAAGAAATGAAAAAGTGCAAACACATAGAAGTGAAAGAAAACGTGTCGATGATTTCCTTTCATCACGTTACATTTGGTTACGATGAACATGTCGTGCTGGATGATATCAGCTTTCAAGTGGAAGAAGGAGAACAGGTAACACTTTCTGGACGTAGCGGTGCGGGAAAGAGTACAATTTTTAAGCTTTTACTTGGACTTTATAAGCCGCAGGAGGGAGAAATATTGGTTCAGGGAATTCCTGTCGAACAGTTGTCGGAGAAAGAAAAACGGAAATGGTTTGGCTGTGTAGAGCAGTCATATCATATGGTACCTGGGTCGGTAAAGGATCAAATTACATTATATGATGAGGCAATTTCAGATGAACAGGTTAAGGCTGCGGCAGTTCTCACAGGGCTGGATGAGGTGATTGAGTCTTTGGAAAATGGGTATGATACGGCTTGCACAAATGAATTATTTTCACAGGGGCAGTGGCAGCTTATGGCAATTGCAAGGGCAGCAGTAGCAGAACCGAAAATTCTTCTCCTTGATGAGATTACTGCGAATCTTGATATTGATACAGAGCATCAAGTCATGCAGGCTTTAAAGAGGGTTTCAGAGAGAAGGACAGTGATTGCTATTTCACATAGAGTATCTGCAGAAATGGGGCGTATTATAAATATAAGTAAGTCACATTGGTCACGTTGAGACCGTCTATTAAGTCTGTAATCGCAAGAAAAAAGCAAGAATCTAAGCATGGAGTTTTTGCCAGATAATGTTAAAATAATAATATCTGTATTGCGAAAGGAGGCAAGACTACATGCCTAAGACTACACTAATCGACTGTTGTATTAAAAAATACGCTTATCGAGAAGTATCACAAATATATCAGGAATTAGAAGTGTCACAGGATGGTTTGTCACAAACACAGATTGAGTCGATGCGGGAAAAGTATGGTGCAAACAGTTTCTCGAAGCGAAAAAATGACACTATGTTGCGACGACTGCGCAGGGCATTTATCAATCCATTTAATATTATTCTTTTGGTTCTCGGAATTATTTCACTGGCTACGGATGTGGTTCTTGTGTCTAATTTTGCCAGAAATGCAACGACTGCTATTATCATCTTTTCAATGATTTTAATTAGTGGCACAATCCGTCTGGTCCAGGAAATTCGTGCAAAGAATGCATCAAAACAGTTGAATCGTCTGATACATGAGAGCGTTACAGTACGGCGGGAAGGAGAAGTAAAAGAAATTCCGGCGGAGAAACTGGTAGTTGGGGATATTGTTCTACTCTCAGCAGGTGACCGCGTTCCGGCAGATTTAAGGCTCACAAAGGTCAGCGATCTTTTTTTGTCGCAGGCAGCAATCACAGGAGAAAGTGCGATTCTGGAAAAAAATGCACAGGCATTGAGTTACAGTAATCCAGAATCATTGACTCAGCTTGAAAATCTTGCGTTTATGGCGACAACTGTTATCAGTGGCAAAGGTGAAGGGATTGTGCTGGCAGTAGGAAAAGACACACTGTATGGCAGTTTCGCGAAAGAAGATCCAGATGAAAAACAATCTTTTCAAAAGGGAGCAAACTCTATTGCCTGGGTTATGCTTCGTTTTATTGTGGTACTAATTCCTATTGTATTTATATTATTACAGATTACAGGTGGCAAATGGTTGGAATCATTTGCATTTGCGTTGTCTGTAGCTGTCGGTTTAATGCCGGAAATGCTTCCAATGGTAATTACAGCCTGCCTTGCAAGGGGCAGTCTGAGTATGAGTAAAAAGCAGACAATCATTAAAGATATTAATGCCATGCAGGGGTTCGGCAGTATGGATGTACTATGTATGGATAAGACGGGAACACTGACCAATGAAAGTATCCTTCTTGAATATTATATGGATGTGTTGGGAAATGAAAGCTGGCAGGTGTTGGATTTTGCTTTTTTGAACAGTGCTTATCATTCCGGTGTATGTAATCCAATTGACAATGCAATCCTTGCCTGTCAGACAATGCCGGGACATGAACAGCATTTTTCTGATCTTCTTACGCAGTATCAGAAAGAAGATGAAATCCCGTTTGATTATTCAAGAAAGTTTGTCAGCACGCTAGTAACAGATAAAAATGGGGAGTGTCAACTTATTATGAAGGGTAATATTTCCCAGATTGTGTCTCGGTGCAGTTATGTGGAATTTCGTGGAGAAATCCTACCGATGAAAAAAAACGGGATGCAAAGTGTTTCTTCTGTGGTGGATGAGATGCTTCAAGATGGTATGAAAGTAGTTGCTGTTGCACGGAAGAAAATTAAGAAACAAAATCAGATTATATCGACAGATGAAAATGATATGATTTTGATGGGGTATCTTGCATTTTTTGATGCTCCGAAAAAGACAGCAAAGACATCTGTGGAGGCTTTAAAAAGACTGCAGGTAACACCGAAAATACTGACAGGTGATCAGGCAGATGTAGCAGATTCTATCTGCCGAAGGGTAGGGATTCCTTCGGAAATCATAGTGACTGGTGCGAAGTTGGATCAAATGACGGATCATGAACTTAGTAAAACAGTAGAAAATATTCATGTATTTGCAGAGCTGACCCCAGGGCAGAAAGTCCGGCTTGTTTCTGCTCTAAGACAAAATGGGCATACAGTAGGATTTTTGGGAGATGGAATTAATGATATTCCGGCTCTTTGTGAATCAAATGTGGGAATTTCAGTAGATACAGCAGTAGATGCGGCAAAAGATGCAGCGGATGTCGTATTGCTTCAAAAAGATTTGGGCGTATTGGAGCAGGGGATTTTAGAAGGGCGTAAAACATTTACAAATATGCTCAAATACATTAAGATTACGGCAAGTTCTAATTTTGGCAATATTTTTTCTATTGTATGTGCCAGTGCATTCTTACCATTTTTGCCAATGACATCTCTGCAGATTTTATTATTGAATTTGCTGTATGATATTTTATGTATCATTCTTCCATGGGATAATGTAGATGAGGCAGAGACACTCTCTCCAAGAGATTGGTCAGGAAAAACATTGGGACGATTTATGTTATTCTTTGGTCCAATCAGTTCATTATTTGACATCGTGACCTTTTTATTTCTATATTATATTCTCTGTCCGATGTTGTGTGGTGGAGTAACGTATCTGAATATTGCAGATCCAGTGATACAATCGCAGTATGTTGCTTTGTTTCAGACAGGATGGTTTTTGGAATCGATGTGGACGCAGGTTTTGATCCTTCATTTCCTCCGGACGCGGAAGATACCATTTGTGCAGAGCAGTCCTTCCATTCCGGTTATCGGTACGACGCTTGCCGGAATTATTACTTTTACAGCACTTACGTTTACCAAGAGTGCAGCCGTTTTTGGATTGACAAAATTACCAATCAGGTATTTTCTGTTTTTGTTTGTTGTAGCCCTGTTATATATGCTTCTGACTACGGTGGTCAAAACTGTTTATCAGAAGAAATATCATGAGTTGATCTGAAAGGAGGAAACCATTGTGAAAAAGAATATCAGTGTTATTTCTATGGATTCCACCCTTCAGGAATGGCTTCTTCAAAAGCTGATCAAAGAACCACCGGAAGGGGACAGTGCCAAGGAATTGCTTTCTGGCATCTATGATATGATCAGTGGAGATGTGAACTCATTGTTACTTAGTACAGCGAAGGATTCAGAAATTCCATCTATCCATCCTTCTGACGAAATGAAACTTGGTGAATTAGTGATCAATTCGAAAAGCAGGAGCGTTACCAGGATGGGGCAAGCGGTTTCCCTGACTCCTAAGGAGTTTGATATCCTGTATTTTCTGGCGGAAAACAGAGGAGAAGTATTTACAAAAGAGCAGATCTATAAGGCAGTATGGTCTGAGAATTATCTTTTGGACGACAGCAATATCATGGCATTTATTCGGAAATTGCGTAAAAAGATAGAACCGAATCCAGACGAACCAAAATATATTATAACGATTTGGGGAATCGGATATAAATTTAATGATAAGGTTTAAAACAGGCGGACTGAAAGCAGTCCGTCTGTTTTAAACAATTCTTGCTAAATCGCAAGGAAATCGCAAGACTTTGGTCATGTGATTCTCCTTGCGATTTTTGTATTCTGTAGGAGGTCGAAGGGAGAAATTAATATAAAAAATAATTACGAAATAAGGAGGTAAAGACCAATGAATAAGAAAGAAAATCGCGTAGCTGTTCGTCAGGCAGTACAGCAGGCGGTAATCCGTGACGAGCAGAACAACCGCATCCAATATGCGGCTACCAATCCAATCAAGGAGGTTTTAAAGAGTCTTCATACAACGCTTCGCGGTCTGGATGCTGAAAATGTATCAGTGAGCCGTACAAAATATGGAACAAATAAAGTAACCCATGAGAAGAAACAATCCCTTGCGAAACGTCTGGCAGGAGCATTTATCAATCCATTTACAGCGATCCTTTTCTGTCTGGCAGTTGTTTCTACGATGACAGATATGGTGTTTCCATATTTTTCTCTGTTAGGAAGTTCACCGGAAGATTTTGATTCATTAACAGTGGTGATTATTCTGACTATGGTTATGATTTCCGGGACGCTTCGTTTTGTGCAGGAATCCAGAAGTGGAAATGCAGCAGAAAAACTGTTATCCATGATCACAACTACTTGTACCGTTACAAGAAGGGAACAAGAAAAAATTGAGATTCCTATGGACGATCTGGTTGTAGGGGATATTGTACATCTTTCAGCAGGAGACATGATTCCGGCAGATGTCCGTATTCTGGATGCAAAAGACTTATTTATCAGTCAGGCAAGTCTGACAGGTGAAAGTGAACCGGTGGAAAAGACACCGAAGGCATGTGCACAGAAAGAAAGTATCACCGATTATAGCAATATTGCTTTTATGGGAAGTAATGTTATTTCCGGAAGTGCAACGGCAGTGGTTGTATGCACAGGAGACCGCACTTTATTTGGATCCATGGCATCTGCGATTGCAGGTGAAGCGGTAGAAACCAGCTTTACCAAAGGGGTAAATGCAGTTTCCTGGGTTCTGATTCGGTTTATGCTGGTCATGGTTCCACTAGTATTCTTTATTAATGGTATCACAAAAAGGGAATGGCTGGATGCCTTCCTGTTTGGAATTTCCATTGCTGTCGGTCTGACCCCGGAAATGCTTCCGATGATCGTAACAACCTGCCTTGCAAAAGGTGCTGTTTCTATGAGTAAAAAGAAAACCATCGTTAAAAACCTGAATTCTATCCAGAATTTTGGAGCAATTGATATTCTTTGTACAGATAAAACAGGAACTCTGACACAGGATAAGGTTGTGCTGGAATATCACCTGAATGTGAATGGAGAAGATGATACAAGAGTACTGCGCCACGCATATTTAAACAGCTACTTCCAGACCGGTTATAAGAACCTGATGGACCTGGCGATCATTCACAGAACAGAGGAAGAAGAGGCGGCAGATCCAAAACTTCTTGATTTGTCTGAAAACTATGTAAAGGTAGATGAAATTCCATTTGATTTTACGCGTCGTCGCCTGACTACGGTAGTGCAGGATAAAAAAGGAAAGACGCAGATGGTAACAAAAGGTGCTGTAGAAGAAATGCTTTCCATCTGTTCTTTTGCAGAGTGTGATGGTACTGTGCAGTCACTTACCGAGGAAGTCCGCAAGCGTATTCTGAAGACAGTAGACGAACTGAATGACAAAGGATTCCGCGTGCTTGCGATTGCACAAAAGAGCAATCCTTCTCCGGTTGGTGCATTTGGTGTGAAAGATGAGCGAGATATGGTATTGATCGGATATCTTGCATTCCTTGATCCACCGAAGAAATCTACAGCAGATGCGATACGTGCATTGAAAGAGCATGGTGTGACAACAAAGATTCTGACAGGTGATAATGATAAGGTAACACGTACCATTTGTAAGCAGGTAGGCCTTGAGGTCCGCAACATGCTTCTAGGTTCTGACCTGACTCATATGACTGACGCACAGCTTGCAAAAGCAGCAGAGACAACAGAGGTATTTGCTAAGTTGACCCCAGATCAGAAGTCACGTGTGGTTTCAGTTCTCAGAGAAAACGGTCATACCGTAGGATTCATGGGTGACGGGATCAATGATGCCGCAGCTATGAAAGATGCTGATATCGGGATATCTGTAGATACTGCAGTAGATGTTGCGAAAGAATCTGCCGATATCATTTTGCTTGAAAAAGATTTGATGGTTCTGGAAGAGGGAATCATAGAAGGACGTAAAACCTATGCCAATATGATTAAATACATCAAGATGACAGCGTCCTCTAATTTTGGAAATATGTTCTCAGTACTGGCGGCTTCGGCACTTTTGCCGTTCCTTCCAATGATGAGTGTACATCTGATTTTCCTGAATCTGATCTATGATTTATCCTGTACGGCAATTCCATGGGATAATGTAGACGAAGAATTTATTGCAAAACCACGTAAATGGGATGCTTCCAGTGTGGGAAATTTCATGCTCTGGATCGGACCTACAAGCTCAATTTTTGATTTTACAACGTATATTTTCATGTACTTTGTATTTTGCCCACTCTTTGTATCGAAAGGTGTTCTATTTAATGATCTGGCTGCTCATTATAGCGGGGCACAGCTTCTGGCTATGCAGGCAAAATATATCGGTATGTTCCAGGCAGGATGGTTCGTGGAATCTATGTGGAGTCAGACATTAGTAATCCATATGATTCGTACACCGAAGCTTCCATTTATCCAGAGCCGTGCCTCTGCTCCGGTAACATTACTTACTATGACAGGTATTGCAGTTTTAACCGTGATTCCATTTACACCACTCGGAACAGCCCTTGGTCTTGTGGCGTTACCGATATCTTATTTTGCATATTTAATACCATGCATTTTGTTGTACATGATACTGGCAACCAGCTTGAAAAAAGCATATGTTCGTCATTATGGTGAACTGCTCTAGGAGGTAATGAGGATGAATTGGAAAGAAATTTGGATGACAATTTTTGGAACAAGTGAATTGCTAGGGCTTAATATGGGATTCTGGGTATCTATGGCGGTTGTGCTGTTGATCGTGGTTATCATGAATGTTGTATTCTGGGGAATAAAGCCAAAGAATAAAAAGTAGTCTGATTGAAAAATTTAACACAAGTTTAATGTATAAGCAACCCGAATTTGTTAATAAAGAAATATTATAAAATACTGTAGATTGTGTATGCTGATGAAGAGGTAAAAGAAATTGAAAAAGAAAGATAAGATGAAAAGAAAAGAAAATCTACAGCGTATGCTCACAGACAGCGAGTTCACTGTGAAAGGAAAATGTGCAATTAGTCTTATGATGACCAAATTGGATATTATTAACACATTTTTGTTGATGAAATACAATAGAAATATTATACAGATGAAAACAGGACGATTGAAAGAATATGACAGTGTTTGCAAGAAACTGCAAAAAAAAGGACTGGAAATGGATTGCGATGTTGCATTAGAGAAAATAAATGATCTCATTGGTGTAAGGGCAATCTGTTCTTATGTGGATGATATTTATCGGGTTACAGATTTACTTGAGGAGCAGAAGGATTTACGAATAGTCAAAGTGAAAGATTATATCAAGCATCCGAAGAAATCAGGTTATCAGAGTCTTCATATGATTTTAGATGTAGCGATTGCATTTCAGAAAGAAATGCAGTGGATTCGTGTGGAATTACAGCTCCGTACAGCTGCTATGGATTATTGGGCTAATCTGGATCATCAGCTCAGATATAAAAGAGGCGAGAAAGAAACGGATATGATTGATGAAGAACTACAACAGTGCGCAGCTGTTATTACACAATTGGACCAGAAAATGCTGAAGGTGCGTAAAAAAATTGATAAAATGTAGTCATTGATTTTATTCGTGCTCCTTTTAAGCGGACTATCATTCGCACTCTGATACATCTCTAAATTCAACAATATCTGCGAATGGTTTCCGAGGCCTCTTGGCTGGTGCTTCATTTGAAACTCCAACAGTAACAATTCCTGTCAGCTGACAATCTGTCCCGATAAAATCTACCAGTTTATTATACGCAAAACAAGTATTCGCAATCCATAATGTGCCTAATCCATAGCTTGTTGCTGTTAATATCATATTTTCAATAGCCGCACCTATTGATAGAGAATCACAAATTTCTACGATTCTATTTTCGTTTTCAATACGTGTAAAAGGTGTATGTTGATTTGTATTTAACACTGCTATAAGGCAAGGAGCTTCTTGCATGATCCTTACTGTATTTTCAGCATCAGGTATGGCAAATGCCCATTCAGGCATAAGTGTATGATTGATTTTTTCTGAATTTATACCCTGACGCATAATATCAACCAACTTATCTTTTTCTTTGCCTTGATATACAATAAATTTCCAAGGCTGTCTGTTTTTGGCAGATGGTGCAAGGGTAGCACTATATATTATTTCTTCGATTAATTTTTTACTAATCTTATCTTTTTTATATTTTCTTATACTTCTTCTGTTCTCAATTTCTTGAATCATAATTTCCTCCAACAATCTATATTCGCTTTCGATATTGTCGATCTATTACTGATTTTACTGCATTTTTCGGATTCAGTCTATATAGGAATTGGAACGAAAGCAAGGGGAGAGATGCAGATACGCACAGGTTAGTTGTAATAGGAAATACATAAAAGATACAAGCTGAATTTTTCATGGTAAATAAAAGCCGATTTTTACTAAAACACAATCTCTATGAGAAGAAAATCAGATACGTTATACTGATGTAAAATAAATAGGGAGGAAGTAAAAAATGAAAGAAAAACTAAAGATGTCTACGAAACTGTCTATCGGATGGGGCATTATGGGAGAGGCCTTACTTACAGGAATTGTAACGAGCTATATTGTTTATTTTGGAACTAATATTCTTGCTCTTCCAGCATTAGTCATCGGGAATATTTTACTTGTAAGTAGAATACTTGATGGAGTCAGTGATTTGGCAATGGGGGTCATTTTGGATAGGACAAATACAAAACATGGAAAAGCCCGTCCATGGATTTTGTGGACCTGTGTACCTTTTGCAGTATTTAGCATTTTGATTTTTGCAATTCCAGTAGAATGGAATAATACGGCGAAAATTATTGGTTTATTTGTTGCATATAATCTGTATGCGTTGGCTTATACAGCACTTGCAATTGCATCAAATACATTGACGGTATTATTGACAAAGAACAGCGAGAATCAGGTGACATTAACTTCTGTTATGATGTTTTCAGCTATTTTAGGAAATATTGTAATTAATGCTATTGCAGTAGGTGCACTGACAAAGTTAAGTAAAACAACAAATGGTTCTTTTACACAGGGTGGATTCTTGAAATTGGTGGCAATTCTTGGAATTGTGTCTGCGATTGGTGGTTTGATGACATTTCTTTTTACGAAAGAATGTAATGGAGATGATACAATCAGACGTGAAAAAGGATATTGGATAAAACCTTTAAAGGCTTTGCTCCACAATAAATATTGGTTTATGCAGACTAGTGTTGAATTTGCACATTTTATTGCATTATACAGCCGACTGACAACAATGATTTACTTTGTTCAGTATATTCAAAAAAATCTTGCACTGACACCAATTCTTGTGCTCGCAGATCAATTGCCAGGGTTACTTGTAATGCCGATTGCAGCAAAACTCTGTAATAAATACGGAAAAAGAAATTGTACTTTAATAGGCTCTATTCTTTCTATGGTGGGACTTGTAATGATGATGTTGAATACTCATAATCTGCCAATATTTATTGCAGGCATGATAATTAGAGGTGTATTTTATGCTCCGTATCAGTGCACTACAAATGCATTTATTGCAGATACAGCCGTTTATGGAATGTGGAAAGATAAGGTAAATGTAGAAGCTATGGCTTTCAGCGCAACTAGTTTTGCTCAGAAAATAGGACAGGGTTTATCAGGAAGTATAATTGGATATGTACTTGCGTTTACAGGTTTTTCAGCATCGGCAACATTGCAGGCAAGTCGTGTTGAAAGCGGAATTATTTTCTTATATATAGGAATTACTGTGATTGCAACATTAATTCAGATTCTGCTGTTGTTCTTCTATGATCTTGACGGAAAATTACCAAAGATTCGTGAAGAACTTGAGCAGAAAAAACAATAAAATAACATTTAGTTTATAATGGAATGAGTTTTACGGTATTGTAATGGTGTAAGCCCAGTAGTGCGCTTGAAAACACGAATAAAGTGAGTGACATCACTGTAACCGATAGATATACAGATATCAGATACAGACAAGTTTGTTGTTTCTAAGAGCATTTGGGCTTTTTCAAGACGAATCTGCATTAGTGTTTCAGTAATCGTGGCATGGGTTGTTTCTTTAAAAATACGGCTGATATACGATGCGTTTAGATGAAAGTGTTCAGCCATGTCTTTTAATTTAAAAGTAGCATGATTCTCTCTAATATACATCATAAAGCGTGGAATATAGTTGTAGCGAGATGTATAATGCGTGGAAAAATTCAGTGTGTCCATATAATCTCTCTGTAAATGAGCGAAGATTAAACCGAGAATGAGAAAAAGCACCTTTTGGTTATAGGATCTACTTTCGCAGGATTCTACCATCATGTCTAGAATAGAACTTTGAATGTAAAGATCGTTACCAGAGCTGAAAACCAAATAGTTTTTAATGTCTGTTTGATACAAAAGGTAATAGAAGCATCCTAATAACAGTTTATCTGTGACTAAATTCGAAATAGAGTTCTGAAATGCTTTCTTGCGAACCATAATATTGATGATAATACTGTCGTCATATACAGCCTTTGTATTTTGAAAGTAGGGTTGAATGACGCAGATATCACCTTGACGTAATGTAACGGATTCTACTTGATCTTTATAATAGAAATGTTGGATACAACTGCCTTTAAAGACATAGATAATCTCAACAAAATCAGTGCTGTGTATTAATTCAGGAAGATAGCGTGGATGTTTACGGATGGTCATATTTTCGTTTTGACTGAAACAAACAGAATCGGTAAGTATATCCTGTTTTTTACCCAGTAATGAACCGAGGTTTAATTGTTCGGAATCTAATGCCTGAAAGGCCGGATCACTTTGAAGTGCTAAGGCTGAAAAATGGTCCAAGCGATTTAAATAGATTTCTTTAGGCATTGGTGCTTGATGCAGATCATACCAGTTTTTGAGTTCAATTTCTATTGGCTGCATTTCTTCTAGCCATTTTCTAATTTGTGTTGTATTCATCCGTAAACCCTCCGTTTATCAGTAGTGAAAGGATAATAAATTATGTATCTATTCGATTGTAAGACAGAACACAGGAAAAATCCAGTGGGACTTGATTCAATTCATCCACGTTTTTCCTGGAAAATAAAAAGTGATTTATCAAATGTTCGGCAGAAGTCTTATCATATTCTAGTAAGTCGCACAAAAGATTTTAAAACACTCGTATGGGACAGTAAAGTTGTGGAAAGTGATCAGTCTTTGTATATTCTCTATAACGGAAATGAATTACAGAATATGACGAGATATTACTGGAAAGTTATTGTATGTTCAGAAGAAGAAAGTGCAGAGAGTGATGTAAATTATTTTGAAATGGGAGTTCTTGATTCATCCTGGTGGAAAGCAAAATGGATCGAACCAGAAAATGAGATAGATTATTTTGCAAAAAAACCAGCAGTTTATCTAAGGAAAATCTTTTGGGTAAAAGAAGGATTAAAAAAAGCAAGAGTATATCAGACAGCACATGGAAATTACCATTTTTTTATAAACGGAAAAAATGGAACAGAAGATTTATTCAATCCCGGATTTACGAGCTATTATCATCGGCTTCAATACCAGATCTATGATATAACAGATTTATTGTTGCAAGGAGAAAATGTTTGGGGAATTCTTCTTGGAGATGGTTGGTGGAGAGGTGTGACAGGAGGAACAGTGCCGAATAATTTTGGATATAAGTTGGCATTTCTCGGACAGTTGCAGTTGGAATATGAAGATGGAAGTGTGGAGTTGGTTATATCTGATGAATCATTTAAGGCAGCAACAGGAGCGTGGATAACAACAGATATGCGTGAAGGGGAGATTTATGATGCTAGAAAAGAACGAGAAAGATGGAATGAAAAAGAGTATTGTGATTCCGAATGGAATGTAGTTCATGTAGCGAAAGAAGCAAATACTTTAGATTCATTAATTCCATCTAGAAGTGTTCCGGTTAGGAAAAAAGAAAAGTTTAAAGGGAAAGCTTTTATTGACAAGGAAGGAAATACAGTTATTGATTTCGGGCAGAATATCGCAGGGATTGTATCAATGATATTCAGAAATTGTCGAAAGGGTGAAGTGATTCGTATTGAATATGGAGAAGATTTAGAGAATGGAGTTTTCAGTCGAAAAAATTTATTGAGTCCTGGAGCAACAGAAATTGGAGAATTTCAAAGAAATATTTATATTGCAAAGGGGAAGAAAAAAGAAAGATTCGAACCGTATTTCGGGGTGTTTGGATTCCGTTATATTAAAATTGAAGGATATAGGCAAGAAATAGATCCGAAAGACTTTACTGCAATTGCAATTTATTCAGATTTAGAAGAAACAGGAGAATTTTCCTGCTCCAATCCACTATTAAATCAATTATTCAGTAATTGTAAATGGTCTCAGAAGGGGAATTATTTAGATGTTCCGACAGATTGTCCAACTCGCGAGAGGAGTCCGTGGACTGGAGATAGTCAAATTTATTGTGCAACATCAAGTTTGTTAATGGATGTATATCCTTTTATGGAAAAATGGATGGCAGATTTTCCTTATGAACAATATCCTAATGGAATGGTTCCAAGTACAGTTCCGAACACAATTAGTCCTCATCAGCCCGAGGAAGTCAAACGTATAAATGAATCTGTCGACAGACACTCTTTTTTGGCTACTTTACCTGGGCATATGTATACAGATCCAGAATATGGTGCAGAGTATAGCGACGGTTCAGCAGGCTGGGGAGATGCAGCAGTAATAAATCCGTGGACACTTTATGTAAGATATGGTGATCAAAGAATTCTTATGAATCAGTATGAGTCAGCAAAAAAGTGGGTTGAGTATGTGAGAATTCAAGCAAAGAAACATAATGAAGTGTATAAAGATGCACTATATAACAAAAATGAGACAGATGGAATTCTAGATGGAGATTATGTTTGGGATACAGGTTTTCAGTATGGTGAATGGTTAGAACCTGATGTTAATTGTTTTGCTGATCCAGAATTTTTTCCAAATCTAAAGAAATATTCCAACCCCCAGACAGCAACAGCTTATTACGCATATTCTACAGGACTGTTGTCTAAGATGGCATCAGTTCTCGGAAAGAAAGAGGATGAAAAAGAGTATAGTCAGCTGTCAGAAAAAATCAGAGGAATTTATGCAAAATATTTTATAGGGGAAGATGGTTGCGTATTGGAAGGGCGTCAGGCACCTAGTCTTCGTACACTGAAATTTGAACTGTGTACAGAAAAACAAAAATCGAAAGTAGAAGAGTATCTTATCAGTCTAATCAAAAAGAATAATGAACATTTGAATACTGGATTTTTATCAACAGCATATTTACTTCCAGTCTTGCACGAAATAGGACAGACAGAATTGGCATTTCGCCTCTTGGAACAGACCAGTTTTCCATCTTGGTTATTTAATGTAGAGAAAGGCGCTACTACTATTTTAGAAGATTGGAGGGGGTGTGAGATTCATATTGGATCTTTTAATCATTATAGCTACGGAGCTGTATGTGAGTTTTTGATAGAAATTATCTGTGGTGTAAAAGTAGATAGCAATGTGCCAGGATATAAACATTTCTTCATCCAACCAACGATAGGGGGGAGTTTGAAAAAAGCAAGTACAGCGTTTGAAAGTCCTTATGGGAGAATCCGTTCTCAGTGGAAAAAGAAAAATGAAAAAGTGAAGTATGAAATACAAATTCCAGAAAATACAACAGCAACTGTAATATTACCGATGGAATATGTGTCAGATTCAGACAAAGAGAAGTATCCTAACTATAGAATAAGTCAGAATCAGCTATATTTTGAACTTGGCAGTGGAAAATACTATTTTGGAAATTGAAATAAGAAATAAAGAAGAAAAGAGAGAAGAAAAATGTATCAGTTGAGAATTTATACGTTAGCATCAAAGGAAGCAGCGGAAATATATAGCACATTTCATTGGAAGAAACATGTTGAAAGCTTAAAAAAGTATGGAATCATAACGCATCATGTTTTTACAGATGCAACAGATAGTGACCAACCACGAGTATATGCACTTGTCTCTTATGATGGAAAAGACATTGAGAGTCAAGATAAGAAATATATGGAAAGTGTGGAATTCAAAGAGGATATGAAAGGGTTTGATTTTCGGAATATTTTAAAAGTAGAGTCAATTAAAATGACAGAAGTGAAGATGTAAAGAGTAATTTATTTTGACATTTTTTAAGATAGATGTTAGCATGACTTGAAGATATTACAATATTACAAATTGTTAGGATTAAGGAAGAACAATTTATATGTTAAATAAAAAGGATTTCTTAAAATATGCATCAAAATTAGCATTTCCAATTATGCTTCAAAATCTGATTGGAACATTGGTAAACATTGCTGATACAGTAATGCTTGGATATGTAAGCCAGACTGCTATGTCAGCTTCATCACTTGCTAACCAGTATACTTTTATTCTGTTCTGTTTATATTATGGTATGGCTACAGGTACTTCTGTTTTGTGTGCTCAGTACTGGGGAAAAGGGGATAAAAAAACAGTAGAAAAGATTCTCGGCCTGGCGGAACGGACCTCGCTGATTGTCTCTATTATATTTTTTGTTGTTTCATTCACTATGCCAACAATGGTTATGAAGATTTTTACAAATAGTCCTGATACGATTGCAGCCGGAAGTGAGTATTTGAAGGTAATTTCATTTTCATTTATATTTATGGGATTTTCACAGGTTTTTATGAGTGCTCTTCGAAGCATTGGAAAAATAATGCTGCCTTCTATTACGTACATTGTATCTTTGTGTGTCAATGTGCTTTGTAATGCGACCTTTATCTTTGGACTGTTTGGATTCCCAAAACTTGGCGTTACCGGTGTTGCCCTTGGTACGGTTATTGCCAGAATCACAGAAGTAGTGATTTGCCTTATCTACTCATTAAAGAGTTCTGATGTCAGATTCCGGATAAAATACTTCTTTGCGAAATCAGGAATTTTGTTTCAGGACTTTATGAAAATTTCTGCTCCGGCCGTAATAAATGATGTTGTCTGGAGTTTCGCTGCTTCAGCATTTGCAGCAATTTTTGGCCGTATTGGCGATGATATGGTTGCTGCAAATGCCGTTGCTGTTATGGTGGTAAATATTGGTGCTATTGCCTGTCGCGGGTTTGCCAACGCAACTACTATTATTATCAGCCAGGAGTTGGGGAAAGACCGCATTGATACAGCCAGAGAATATGGGAAACGCATGCTTAGAATAACAATTGTTGTAAGTCTGATTGGTTGCGTTATTATTCTGGCAATCCGTCCGTTGATATTAGATTTTTATCGGGATAAATTGACAGAGACCGCCATTTATTATCTGGGCGTTTTTATAATGATGACAACCTGGCGTTTGGTAGGAGAAGGTATTAATACTTGTCTCATATGTGGATGTTTTAGAGGAGGCGGCGATTCTAAATTTGGAATGATTATAGATTTCATATTTATGTGGCTTGTTGCAGTTCCTACTACATTTATTGCAGCGTATGTTTTAAAATTACCGCCTATCTGGGTTTACTTTGTTATGACGTTGGATGAGTTTGAGAAAATGCCTGTGGTATTTATTCACTATTTCAGAAAGAAATGGCTTACAAATATTACCAGAAATTTTGAGTGATTATTGTAAATCTATGGTAGCTGTATTTTAGAAAGAGGAGGAAGATTGTGGAGTTAAACAAAATAACGATTAAAAAAATTCGGGAACTGATTGTATTTACAGCATTTCTTGTGGTTGCCTTGTGGAAATTTGACGTGGTGCTCGATGTGCTAAAAGCAATGTGGAAGATTATATTTCCATTTGTACTTGGTGGAGCAATCGCATTTGTGACCAATGTGCCAATGAGTTTTTTAGAAAAGAAAATTTTTAAAAAGGAAAATAAGGCAGCTGAAAAACTGGCAAGACCGGTAAGCCTGCTTCTTACAATTGTATTGGTGGTTGGTGTGATTGTAGTGGTGATGTTTGGTGTAATCCCTCAGCTTACACGGACAATGGGAACTTTGATGATGAGCATTGCTGATTTTGTCCCACAGATGCAAAGATGGATTCGGGAATTTTCCCATAATAACCAGGAGATTATGGAGCTGGTAAATCAATTGCAGTTTAATTCAGACCAGGCAATTAAGTGGGGAATAAGCCTTCTTGGAAATGGTGCGGGGAATATGATGAATACGACAATGTCTGCAGTCGGTTCCATAGTCAGCGGACTGGCAACTTTTTTCATTGCATTTTCTTTTGCATGTTATGTTCTGTTTCAAAAAGAAAAGCTGCATGTTCAAGTAAGAAAAGTCTTTTTTGCTTTTCTTCCAAAACAAAAAGCAGATAGTATTCTTAAAGTTTGTTCTCTGACTTATCGGACATTTGCAAATTTCCTTACAGGGCAGTGCTTAGAAGCCGTGATTCTTGGAAGTATGTTTTGTGTTATATTGAGTATTTTGAGGATGCCATATGCACTTTTGATCGGAGTTTTAATTGCGTTTACAGCTTTGGTTCCTATTTTCGGAGCTTTCATTGGGTGTGCAGTGGGAACATTTTTAATCTTTATGGTAAGTCCGAAACAGGCAGTTTTGTTTATTATAGTATTTCTGGTGCTGCAGCAGATTGAAGGAAATCTGATCTATCCACATGTTGTTGGCGAATCGGTAGGGCTTCCGTCGATTTGGGTGTTGGCAGCAGTTACAATTGGTGGAAATCTTATGGGAATTGTAGGCATGCTTATTTTTATCCCACTGTTGTCTGTGTTCTATACTATTTTTCGCGAATTTGTATATTTGCGTTTGAAAAAACAACATATCAGGCAGGTGACAGAGAAAGAAATATTTTTTGATAAAGATTGAAAAAGGTGTTAAATATCAATTATGATTAAACGCTTTACGAAAGGATAACCTATTATGAATACAGTAACAGTAAGAAATATTACGATTGGCGAAGGACGTCCGAAAATTTGTGTTCCTATCGTTGGCAAGACTCGTGAAGAAATCCTGAATGAAGCAGCTACATTTGTTACTCTTCCGGTAGACATTGCAGAATGGCGTGTAGACTGGTATGAAGATGTGTTCTCTATTCAGGAAGTTTTGGATACAGCCCGTCAGTTAAAAGAGGCTCTTGGACAGATTCCGGTACTCTTTACATTCCGAACATCTAAGGAAGGCGGAGAAAAAGAAATTTCTCCGGAAGAATATGCACAGCTGAACAAAGCTGTATCGGAAAGCGGTTTTGTGGATTTGATTGATGTGGAGGCATTTACCGGGGATGAAATTGTATCCTCTATCATTGCCCACGCTCATGCACAAGGTGTAAAAGTGATCGCGTCTAATCATGACTTTGCAAAAACTCCGGAGAAAGACGAAATTGTACGTCGTCTCAGAAAAATGCAATCTCTTGATGCAGATATTCCAAAGATTGCTCTTATGCCAACTTGTAAAAAAGATGTCCTGACATTATTAGAAGCTACTTTGGAAATGTCTGAACAGTATGCAGATCGCCCGATTATCACTATGTCTATGGCAGGAACAGGGGGTGTAAGCCGTCTTACAGGTGAGACTTTTGGATCCGCACTGACTTTTGGTGCTGCTTCCAAAGCTTCTGCTCCGGGACAGATTGGAGTTCATGAACTGAAACAGGTTCTGGACATCATACACAAAAGTTTAACGATTTAAAGTGAAAAATCGTTGAAATGTATTGTGATATAGAAAAACACCTGATATAATAACAAAAAATAACAATCAGATAAGAAGGGGATAAGAAGAATGGGAGAACAATTTAACTATAATATTGTCCTGATCGGATTCATGGGAGTAGGAAAGAGTACTATCTCTGAGTTTTTGAAAACATCCTTTGCCATGGAGGTTATTGAGATGGATCAGATTATCGCAGAAAGAGAAGGTATGACTATTTCTGATATTTTTAAAATACACGGAGAAGAATATTTTCGCAATCTGGAGACCAATCTTCTTATCGAGATGCAGTCCAAAACTAATGTGGTGATTTCCTGTGGTGGCGGAACTCCAATGAGAGAATGTAATGTTGCTGAAATGAAGAAAAACGGACGTGTAGTTCTTCTGACTGCAAAACCAGAAACTATTTTAGAGCGTGTCAAAGACAGTCACGACCGCCCATTGATTGAAAATAATAAGACAGTTTCATTTATTGCAGAGCTGATGGAGAAACGAAGAGAGAAATATGAGGCGGCAGCTGATATTATCATTGAAACAGACGGAAAAGATAAATCGCAGATTTGTGAAGAGCTGATTCTTAAACTGCGTCAGATGGATGATAAATAAAATTTATACAATAGTTTAGCGGTTTAACTGATGCAAAAATGCAGGAGTTAAAAGGAGGATAAGAAGATGGAACAGAGAATTAAAGGAACAACAGGTTTATTGGCATTAATCGGAAGTCCGGTAGGACATTCAGGCTCTCCGGATATGTACAACTTCTGTTTCCGTTATCATAATCTGGATTACAGTTATATGGCTTTTGATATCAAAGAAGATCAGGTGCCGGCAGCATTGGATGCGATGCGTTTATTTAAGATGAGAGGATGCAATGTAACTATGCCATGCAAGACAGCAGCAGCCCAGAACATGGATGAGTTATCACCTGCAGCAAGAATCATTGGCGCGGTAAATACAATCGTTAATGAAAATGGAAAATTAGTTGGACACATGACAGATGGTGTTGGTTTCGTAGGAAATCTGAAAGATCATGGTGTAGATGTAAAAGGAAAGAAAATGGTAGTTTTAGGTGCGGGAGGAGCTGCAACAGCTATCCAGGTGCAGTGCGCATTGGACGGAGCAGCATCTATTTCTATTTTCAATCCAAATGATCCTTTTCTTGATCGTGCAAAAAATACAGCAACAAAGCTGAAAAATGAAGTGCCAGATTGCGATGTTCAAGTATTTTGTCTGGATGATCAGGATAAATTAAAAGAAGAAATTGCAAAAGCTGATATTTTGGTAAATGGAACATCAGCAGGAATGAAACCTCATGAAGATTTTTCTCTGATTACAGATAAATCGGTATTTCGTCCGGATTTGATTGTATGTGATGTTGTATACAATCCAGAAGAAACAAAACTCCTTCGTGAAGCAAGAGAAGCTGGTTGCACAAAAACTATCGGCGGAAAAGGCATGCTTCTGTGGCAGGGAGTTGCAGCTTATAAATTATATACCGGCATGGATATGCCTGTAGAAGAATATAAGAAATATCAGGCAGAAAACGAGAAATAAAAACAGAATACATAAGGATAAGATTTGATGAAATTGAATCAAGCCCGGTTAAAAAAATTAATAAGCTCTCTTCTGAGCAGACAAGTAAAGTACAAGAAACTTGTCTACTTGGAAGAGAGCTTATTGTTATTACTCTATTTTATTGCAAGAACCCTTTTCGGTATTCCGAAGGGGTTATATTTTTATACTGTGTAAATAATTTTGTGAAATATGGCGGGTGCTGGAAGCCAACGGCATAGCTCACATCGGTAATGCTTAAAGCACTTTTGCGAAGCAATACACTTGCTTTATCTAAACGATATTGCTGCAGATACTGGCTTGGACTTTGTTTTAAAAATTTCTGGAATAATTTAAACATATAAGTCCGGTCGATATTGGCAGCTGCAGCAATATCAGAAATCGTAATGTTATTGAAATAATTTTTATGTATAAAATGGAGAGCTTTATTGAAATACAGCTCACCGGAGGTAATCTGATCGGAAGAATCATTATGAACATTGTGCTGGATGTAATCCAGTAATTGGAGGGCTTGTCCTAAAGCCTTCAGGTTATGATTTCTTTGCATTTCATCATAGGTAGCTTCAAATAAATTCTGTAAACGGGAATCTACCTTGTGATGTAATATATAATTTTCCTGTGTAAGACCGCAAGATTCGAGAACTCGTTCGGCGAGTGTTCCCTTTACTCCGATCCAGAGATAAGACCAGGGGTTGGCTACATCTGGAAAATATTTATTCTTTGTATTTGGAGGAATCATAAAAATATCTCCGGGATGGATATGGTTCTGTTTATCCCGGACTCCGAAATATCCTTCGCCGTCGATACAGTAATGCACTACCCAATAATCAATCATGATAAATTCATATGGTTTTGTGGGTTTACATTCTTCAAACCCTGATTCACATAACTGAAATTCACTGAATATCGGATCATCGTCAACTAAAATTCCAATTTCTTTTTCGAAAAATTTTGGCATAGCAGTACTCCTTTTTAGGTTTTATTATGGAAAACAATATGAACATGTCGCCTAATTTACTGCTATTATACAATTAGAAATATGGCTAGTCAACATATATATAAATATTCAACATTTCTAATATATTCCGTAAAATAATTATATTTTAATCTAATCTTGTAAAATTGTGTTTTATGTACAAAAAGCAATGGCGTAAGTGGTGAAAGGTAATAATATTCACCTATGAAAATAGAATAAAAAGTAGAAATAAATTATATTACAAATTATCTTTTGGCAACATAAGTTATAAATATGTCAACATTATTTATAGAATTTGGATTTTCGGGATGCTACAATATAGTCACAAAGCAGATGGCCAATGCTAAAAAGTTTTAGAAATTAGAAAAAGGAGAACCTTTCATGGAAAACACAAATTCAAGAGAACGCCTGGGTTCCGTAGCACTTATGATGATGACATTCTCAGCAGTGTTCGCATTCCCTAGCATTATTAACAATAGTATCCAGATTGGATTAGCAACGATACCGGCATATATTTTCGGATCTGTATTTTATTTTCTCCCATTTATTTTAATGATTGCAGAATTCTCTTCAGCAAACTCTGAAAAAGAATCGGGAGTTCACAGTTGGTTAGAGTGTGTCCTTGGACCAAAATGGGCTTTCTTAGGAGCCTGGGCATATTTCTTTGTAAACTTATTCTACTTCTGTTCGCTTCTGCCACAGACATTGATTTATGCATCTTATGCATTTGTAGGTAAGAATGTATTTGGCGGTGCCAACGGAACAAAAGTTATTGCTATTATTTCAATTTTGTTATTCTGGTTAGCTACCTATGTTTGCATTAAAGGTGTCAGCTGGATTTCAAAAGTAACAAGTTTTGCGGGAAGTGCACGTTTGTTCATGGGAATTGCATTTGTGTTCCTTGCATTCGTAGTTGTATTCGGATTTGGTAAAGCTCCTGCACAGGAATTTTCAATGCAGACAATTACACCGAAGTTTAACTGGACATTCTTTATGACAATGGCATGGGTACTTCAGGCTGTAGGTGGCGGAGAAAGTATCGGAGTTTATGTAAAAGATGTTAAAGGCGGAAATAAAACATTTGTTAAAGTAATGGTTATGTCAACAGTATTCGTTGGAATTATGTATGTTCTTGGAGCTGTTGCAGTTGGGCTGATCGTTCCTGGTGAAGTTCTTTCAGGTAACTTCTCAAACGGTATCTTTGATGTGTTCCAGATTCTTGGTGGGCACTTTGGAATTCCTAAGGGAGTGATTGTTCGTCTCGTTGGTGTGATTCTGTTGCTTGGTAACCTTGGTTCACTTGCACTCTGGACAGCAGCACCTGTTAAAGTATTCTTTTCAGAGATTCCGGAAGGTGTATTCGGAAAATGGCTTGTTAAGACAAATGAAGAAGGAAATCCGACAAATGCTCTGTTTGTACAGGGAATCGTTGTAACAGTATTGCTGATCATCCCAGCACTCGGAATTGGAAACATTGACAGCTTCCTTGAGATGCTGATCAACATGACTGCAGCGACATCTCTTCTTCCGGTACTGTTCTTACTTGCAGCTTATATTGGACTTCGTTGGAAGAAAGATAATATGGAAAGAGATTTCCACTTTGGTAACCGTACATTCGGTATCGTAGCAGGAATCTTCTTATTAGCAGTATTTGTTTTCGTATTCTTTATGTCAACAGTTCCAGAGCCAACACTTATCATGCAGGCTATTAATGGAACATTACCGGAAGGCGTAGCAAATCCGATCGGAACATTGGCATACAACGTATTAGGAGTTGTAATATTTATGGGAATTGCATGGGTCTGCTGGAATCGTTACGAAAAGAAAACAAAATCTGCAGAAAAATAATAGTTTAGAAATCGAAATATTAATGAAAAAATAAAGCGTATCAGGTGTCAGTATAATGCCTGATACGACCATACAAAACAGGAGGATTTTAGAAATGAAGGTTTGGGAAAATCATCAGGTTGATCATATAAACAGAATGCCGGCAAGAGCACATTTTTTAACATTTCCTACAAGAGATAAAGCATTGTTAGGAAGCAACGGATATACTCACGCATTTAAAAACTTAAACGGAGTTTGGAAATTCATGTTCCTTGACGCTCCGGAATATAGTCCGGAAGGATTTGAAAGTACAGAATTTGATACATCTGTTATGGATGATATTACAGTACCGGGTAACTGGCAGCTGCAGGGATACGGAAAGATGCACTACTCTGATCTGTGGTACAACTTCCCAATCAACCCACCGTATGTACCGACAGAGAATCCGACAGGAATCTACAAACGTAACTTCTATGTAGATGAAAGCTTCCGTGGAAAACAGATTATCATTCGTTTCTGCGGCGTTGACTCAGCTTATCACCTCTGGATCAACGGAGAAGAAGTTGGTTACAGCAAGGGCGCAAGAAATGAAGCTGAATTTGACATTACACAGCTTGTGAAAATCGGAGAAGAAAATGAAGTAACAGTTCGTGTATATCAGTGGTCTGACGGAACTTATCTGGAAGATCAGGATATGTGGTGGGAAAGCGGAATCTTCCGTGATGTTGAACTTCTCGGAGTTCCGACAACAGGTATCAATGATTTTACAGTAGTTGCAGATTTGGATGATGAATATGTAAATGGTCTTCTTTCTGTAGAGGCACTTCTCAGAACAAAAGAAGCAGTTCAGGTAAAATATGAATTGTTAGATGCGAAAGGAGTTTGCGTATGGACAGGCGAAGCTGCATCAGAAGGTTGTACAGTCAGCATCAAAGCTGAGATTGAAAACGTTGAGCATTGGACAGCAGAAACACCTTACTTATATAAATTACTCATGACAGTAGAAAAAGATGGTGAAGTGATTGAAGTAATTCCACAGAACGTAGGATTCCGTAACATTCGCCTGAATGGAGATACATTCCTTGTAAATGGTGTTGCAATCAAATTCAAAGGAATGAACCGTCATGATTACAACCCAAGAAACGGACGTGTTGTAGCAAGAGAAGAAATCGAAAAAGATATCATTTTAATGAAACAGTTTAATGTAAATGCAATCCGTACATGTCATTATCCGGATTCTTACTACCTGTACGATCTGTGTGATGAATATGGTATGTATCTCATTGATGAGACAGACCTTGAGTGTCATGGATTCGAATTAACAGGAGACTATGCATGGATTTCAGATGACCCGACATGGGAAACAGCTTACGTAACACGTATGGTTCGAATGATTGAGCGCGATAAAAACCATCCATCTATCTTAATGTGGTCTCTTGGAAATGAGTCTGCTTCAGGATGTAACTTCTTCAAGATGACAGAGGTTGCTCATCAGATGGATTCAACAAGACTGGTTCACTACGAAGGTGACTTCGATATGGAATATGCAGATGTTTACTCTACAATGTATACATGGCTTGAGAACCCGGAGAAACCTTTCCTTATGAAAGACGTTATTGAAAACAGCAAACATCCTCACCTGCTTTGCGAGTACTGTCATGCAATGGGTAACGGACCTGGAAACCTGAAAGAATATCAGGACCTATTCTATGCACACGACAAACTTCAGGGTGGATTCATCTGGGAGTGGTTTGATCATGGTATCGAAACATATACAGAAGATGGTGAAAAATATTACCGCTATGGTGGAGACTTCGGCGATGATCCAAGTAACAAAGACTTCTGTATCGATGGAATGTTAATGCCAGACCGCACTCCTTCACCAGGATTATACGAATATAAGAAAGTTGTTGAGCCAATCACAACTACAGAAGTAGACCTGGAAAAAGGAATTATACATCTGTTAAGCCGTTACGATTTTGCAGATTTGGATCAGTTCCGTCTTGTATATCAGGTAATGGAAGACGATGTGATGATTCAGTGTGGAAGCTTTGATCTTCCATCAATTCCGGCAAGAACAGGCAAAGATATCACAGTTCCTTATACATTGGAAGGTGTTCAGGCAAAACCAGGTGCTGAGTACTACTTAAACATTTCCTACCAGTTAAAAGATGCAACACCATATGCACCGGCAGGACATGAGCTTGCAACAGCACAGTTTAAGCTTCCAATCTACAAAGAAGGAATCGAAGTAATTCCGGAAGGAACATTAAAAGTAACAAAAGAGCATACAACACTCCGTGCAGAAGGTGCAAACTTCTCAGTAGAATTTGATCTTGTACGTGGTAACATCACAAGCATCGTTCGTGATGGTATGCAGATTATGAGCAAAGGACCTAGACTGACACTTTGGAGAGCTCCAATCAGCAATGATATGGAAATCATCGATCAGTTGAAGAAAGTATACTTCTTACACTTAGAGCATGAAGTAGTTATGGATATCAACTACGAAGAAGATGGACATTTCCTCAAGATGGTTGTTAAGACAATTAACGGAACAACAAACAGTGCTTGGCATTTTGATACAACATATGAATACATCGTATGCCCTACAGGAGATGTTATGATCCGCGTATCCGGTACTCCGGGTGGAAAACTTGAAGATACAGGCGCAACAATGTCTGCAAACGGATCTTCCGCAAACATGGCAATGGGCGGCAAATTAGGATGCGCTCCTGATATGTTCCCAAGAATCGGTGTGACAATGCATTTAGATGAGTCTATGGAAAATGTTCGTTACTTCGGACGTGGACCTGGAGAAAACTACTCTGACTCAAAAGAGGCCGGACTTATGGGTGTATATGAAAATACAGTTGATGGTCTGTTCACAAACTATGTTGTTCCTCAGGCAAACGGAAACCACATGGATTGTAAATGGGTATCTATGACAAATGACAGAGGAATGGGTATGGTTGCATCAACAGAAAACAGCTTCAATTTCAGTGCTTCATTCTACGAGGAGAAAGACTTAGATGATGCAAAACATACATGCGATCTTGTAAAACGTGACTATGTTGTATTCAATATTGATTACAAACAGAATGCACTTGGATCATACTCTTGCGGTCAGTGGCAGCTGGATAAATTCCGTGCAAAGAACGAAGCATTTACAATTGACTTCCGCGTAACTCCATTCAACAATAAGGAGATGGAAGACAAACAGATTGCACATGAGCGTGTTCGTATTTCAAAATAATAGATAAAAGTCAATTTACTTTTTACAGTTTTTGGTCCTTATACGAGGAGGCTGTCACATTCTGTGACAGTCTCCTCATGCACTAACATATCTTACGTGTTATCTTATACATTTTCTTGTCTCTGATCAATTTTTCTTGACAATCCTTTGAATTTTCATATAATTATCTATGGTAATTAACTTTGGTAACTATATAGGAGATTTATTATGACAAATGAAAAAATAAAACGTATGCTTGATGCATGTTATCAGGCAAAACGAATTCGTGAGATGCTCCCACCGCTGCCGGAAGGTATCGTGTCATCTCACATCCGCTATATGGACATGATTCAGAAACTTCAGAAACAGAAAGACCATGTAAAAGTTTCTGATCTAAGTGACGTTCTGAATATCCCACGCCCGGGTGTCACAAGAACGATAAAAGAGATGGAGAAAAAAGGATTGGTACAAAAGACAGCCTCCCCGGATGATGGACGTGTCACATACTTGTCTTTGACAGATCATGGAAAGGAAATATCTGAAAAGTATAATGAGAATTATTTTAATGAGCTGACTCCTTATCTTGATGATATCTCAGATGCTGACGCTGACTGCATGGTTCAGACAATTCAAAAATTTTACGACATTATGTGTGAAAGGAGTGCTCAAAAATGACAGATAAAACTGCTGATTTTACACAAGGAAGTATTCTAAAGAAACTGGTTGCATTTATGATGCCTGTGCTTGGTGCACTGATCCTCCAGGCTGCGTATGGCGCGGTTGACCTGCTGGTCGTTGGAAGATTTGGTTCTACCTCCGGGCTTTCTGCGGTTTCTACCGGAAGCCAGGTTCTGAATCTGGTCACTTTCGTAGTTGTCCAGTTTGCTATGGGTATCACGGTTCTGATCGCGCGTTATCTCGGCGAAAAGAAACCGGAACAGATTGGTTCGGTTATTGGCAGTGCTGCGATTGTATTTACAGCGATTTCAGTTGGATTGTTCATTATTATGGTTTGTTTTGCGCATCCAATCGCAATCCTGATGCAGGCTCCTGCAGAAGCTGTAGAATTGACTGCTGTTTACATCCGTATATGCGGTGGCGGAATCTTCTTCATCGTCGCCTACAACCTGCTTTCTGCGATTTTCCGTGGACTCGGAGACAGCAAGTCTCCTCTGCTTTTTGTACTTGTCGCATGCATCATAAATGTTTTCGGTGACCTGATACTTGTTGCAGGTTTCCACATGAACGCAGCCGGTGCCGCGATCGCAACTGTTTTCGCCCAGGCAGTCAGTGTTGTCTTCGCAGTAGTTCTTCTTATCAAAAAGAATCTGCCGTTTAAGATCACAAAGAAAGACTTCTGCCTGAATCCACACTGTAAGAAATTCCTCATCATCGGACTGCCTCTTGCTCTCCAGGAATTCCTGACACAGATGTCATTCCTCGCGCTCTGCGCCTTTGTCAACCGGCTCGGACTGGAGGCTTCTTCAGGGTACGGTGTTGCCTGCAAAATCGTAAACTTTGCCATGCTGGTACCAAGTGCACTCATGCAGTCCATGGCTTCTTTCGTCTCTCAGAACGTCGGCGCCGGAAAAACAAAGCGTGCAAAGAAATCTATGTTCACCGGAATCGGAGTCGGACTGGTTGTTGGATGCATTGTCTTCACCCTTGTATTTCTTAAGGGAGATGTCCTGTCCGGATTCTTCTCTACGGATGCCGCCGTTATTCAGAATGGATTTGCTTACTTGAAAGGATTCGCACCGGAAACGATTTTAACAGCCGTCCTCTTCAGCATGATCGGTTATTTTAACGGAAACGATAAGACGCTTTGGGTTATGACACAGGGGCTCATTCAGACACTTCTGGTCCGTCTGCCGATGGCATACATCATGAGTGTACAGCCAAATGCAAGCCTGACGAAGATTGGTCTTGCCGCACCGGTGTCTACAGCAGTAGGAATTATGTTGAATGTAGGATTCTATATTCATTTAAATCGAAAAAAGAAGTAATAACAAATCAGGGAGCGTATCAGTTTGATATGCTCCCTTGGTTTGTGTGTAGTGTGTTTGATGGAATAACGGGGCGGTGTTGTGAACACAGAAAGAAGCATCAGCTTTCATTAATCAATTTCAAAATAATTTTACTTGAATTTAATTAAGGAATGAACTATCAATGATATCCTATACTGGTTTGATTGAGTTACAGCAAAATATATTTACAGAGGCAGAGAAAATGAAAGTAAAAAATGCAGAGGAATTTTATAAAATTTTAGAAAGAAAAGCGATATATCCAGTATTTCAGCCGATTGTAAATCTACAGACCGGCGAGGTGGCAGGATATGAAGCGCTTAGTCGTATTGATAAACAGAACACGAATCTTGTGATTTCGGATTTATTTGTGATTGCTGAACAGATGGGCTGTGTCTGGAAATTGGAGAAGTTATGTAGAAATAAAGCATTAAAAGCAGCGACAGTTAAACCGGAAAAGGTAAAATTATTTCTTAATGTAGATGGGAACATCATTCAGGATAAATCTTTTATACAAGGATTTACAAATCGTAAGGCAGCGAAGGCAGGAGTTCCGGCGAGTGATATTGTATTTGAGATAACGGAACGATCGGATATAGAAAACTATCAGATTTTGCAACAAATTATGAATCATTATGCAAATCAGGGATATGAAATAGCTTTGGATGATGTAGGTTCAGGATACTCGGGTTTGAATCGTGTGGTAAATACGTCACCAAATTATTTAAAAGCCGATATAGAGTTAGTTCGAGATATTCATAAAGATAAGAAGAAAGAGCTTATGATGAAATTTCTATTGCAGTATTGTAATGAAACAGGAGTGACTCTGATTGCAGAGGGGATAGAAACAGATGCAGAATTAGAGTGTCTGCATAGATTAGGAGTTCATTATGGACAGGGATATTTTCTTGGAAGACCGAATAAGGGATTCGAAAATATAAGTGATGAAGCAATGGTGGTATTGCAGCAGCTAAATATTAAGTCGTAATAAAAATTATGGAAAAGATGAAAAAGAATAATTAGCAGTCTTTGTCGAAAAAATCTCATTGCGTATTTATAGAGAAGTTGTTTATAATAAACATATGGGAAAAGATAGAATAATTTCATGAAAATGGGAGTAATAAAAGAATGAGTGTACAAACAGATTGTGAAATGTTATCTGTTCAGGCAATGGAAGCATATGCCAAAAAATTTCATGTTTCAGGAAATGATGTGGTTGCATTATTTCATGAAAATCAAGTTTTTGAAAAGATGATGATTCAGCATGAATATCTCCATCAGATAAGTTTTGAAGAAGTGTTAGAATATGTAGAGAAGATTATCATGGAAGGTTCGAAGGAATTAGTTGTTTATCATGGGAGTTGTTATGAATTTGAACGTATAGATCTTAATAAGTCTCACAATAGGCGAGATTTCGGAAAAGGTTTTTATACTACGATTTTACAATCCCAGTCAAAAGAGTGGGGATATAGACTTTCTTTAAGAGAAAAAAAGAAGAAGTATTTTGTGTATGAATATTTGTTTGAGGAAAATTCGGTATTAAATGTGAAAAGATTCGATGCTTTGAGTGAAGAATGGCTGGAATTTATTAAAGAAAATAGAAGTAAAGGCGGATTACAGCATAATTATGATGTAGTGATCGGACCGGTTGCGGATGATAATACAATGGAAACAGTTCAATTATATATAGCAAATATTTTAACAGCATCAGAAGCTGTAGAAAGGTTGCGGTATAATAAAGTGAATAATCAAGTGTCCTTTCACACAGAAAAAGCATTGCAGTGTTTACAGTTGGTAAGGAGGAATTCTTATGCCAGAAATGATATATAGTTTTAATGGAAAAGATATCACTATGAATGTGTGCATACAAATCAGAGATGTATTAAAATTGTTACAACAGCATTTTCATATTAGTTTTGAGGAAGCGGCATTGAAATTTTATAAGTCTGAAACGTATAAGACATTACAAGAAACAGAGAATGGCTTGTGGGCAGAATCAGCGGAATATATAGCTGATAGATATTACGAAGAAACGGAAAACAATCAAGTTACTGTATAAATTATCAGTTGATGTGTGGAAGAATAATTAATAGGCTGTAGCACAAATAAATCACTCGGGGCGTGTGAAAAAATGAGAGTTTTTTCATGCGTCCTTTTGCTTCTGTCTAAAATTAATTGCTAATATTCCTTTTTCAGATTATAATATGCAGTAGACTTATAATATATACTGGCTGAACGAGATTTATAAAGAATACTGTGCAAAGGAGAAGAAGTATGCCAAAAAGACTTATAGATACCACAGCAAGTGAATTGTCACGATACAGTAAGTCAGAACTTTTGACTGCTATTGCTGAGAGTGAAGGCAGAACACTGGCGGCGGAGACGATCGGAACAGTAACTCCGATGTTAGTTAATATTACTAACGCGGAATTTGTAGCGTCTCTTGGAACCGATTTGATTATGCTAAATATTTTTGATGTGAATAATCCAATGATTCAGGGATTGCCGCAGGTGGCAGTGGAAGATACAATCCGCGAGGTGAAGCGTCTGACAGGAAGAATGGTTGCAATTAATTTGGAACCGGCGGTGATAAAGGATGGAGAAGAATCCGTCTGGAATCTTACAGCAGGACGTCAGGCTACAGTGGAAAATGCAATAAAGGCTGCAGATATGGGAGTGGATATGATTGTTCTGACGGGAAATCCGGGAGTAGGAGTAGATAACGAAGCAATCATACAGGCACTTTCAACATTAAGAGAGGCTGTCGGTGACAGAGTGATTCTTACGGCAGGTAAGATGCATGCATCCGGAATTATTTCGGAGGCCGGAGAAAAGATTTTAACAAAAAAAGATGTAGAGGCATTTGTTGATGCGGGAGCAGATGTGATATTGCTTCCGGCACCGGGAACAGTTCCGGGGATTACAATGGAATATGCACGAAAGCTTATCAAGAAAGCACATGAAAAAGGTGCTTTGGCGATGACAACCATTGGAACATCTCAGGAAGGTGCAGATGAAGCTACAATCCGTCAGATTGCACTTATGTGCAAGATGGCAGGTGCAGATATTCACCATATTGGGGACAGTGGATATATGGGGATGGCATTGCCGGAAAATATTACAGCGTACAGTGTGGCAATACGAGGAAAACGCCATACATATCGCAGGATGGCAATGTCGCTTGAGCGATAAAAGAAAGTTTTTTAGTTATGGGGGATAAAACGTGTATCCTCCGTGCCAATCAGCGTAGTGATTGACACGGGAGTGAACGCTAAGATAAAACCAGAAGATAGCCGGTCTTCGGTTATCTCTGTAAAAATTTAATGAAAATGAGGGGTGGTTTTGTGGGTGGAGAGAGTAAAACGAGAATGACGGAGGGAAGTATCTCCAAAAAAATCATTTTATTTGCAATCCCATTGTTTCTTGGAAATTTATTTCAACAGTTATACAATACAGCCGATTCGCTTATCGTGGGGAATTTTCTTGGCAGTAACGCACTGGCGGCAGTCAGCTCTTCGGGAAATCTGATTTTTCTTATGGTGGGATTTATTAATGGAATAGCCATGGGAGCAGGTGTTGTTATTGCCAGGTATTATGGAGCGAAGAAGAAAGACTCTTTGCAGAAATCAATTCATACAACAGTAGCGTTGGGACTGGTGTCCGGTTTCATATTGATGGTTGCGGGGATGGTATTAGCACCGAAGATATTGGTGCTGATGGGAACGCCAGCAGATGTGCTGCCGGAATCGATTGTGTATTTCCGGACCTATTTTGCCGGATCTGTCGGTGTTGTTATGTATAATATTTTTGTGGGAATTTTGCAATCAGTAGGGGATGGACGCCATCCATTGATTTATTTGATCATTTCATCCTGCATTAATGTCGTGCTGGATATATTCTTTATTGCAGGTCTTGGTATGGGAGTTGGTTCGGCGGCATTGGCTACGGTAATATCTCAGTTTGCCAGTGCAATTTTCTGTATGATCCACCTGATGCGTGTGAAGGCAGAATATCGTTTGGAATTGCGGCAGGTTCGTTTTGATAAACGTATGTTGCAGCAGATCATTCGGAATGGTGTACCGTCTGGTTTTCAGAATTCAGTCATTGCAATTGCAAATGTTTTTGTACAGTCTAACATCAATGCATTTGGAAAAATGGCGATGGCAGGATGTGGTTCTTATTCCAAAGTAGAGGGATTTGCATTCTTGCCGGTAACCTGTTTTACTATGGCGTTGACAACTTTTGTTAGTCAGAATCTTGGTGCAAAGCAATATGAGCGTGCAAAAAAAGGTGCAAGGTTTGGGATTCTCTGTTCGATTTCCATTGCAGAGTTGATAGGAGTCATCATTTACACAGCGGCACCGGTATTGATCGCAGCATTTAACAGAGATCCAGATGTGGTACATTATGGAGTAATGCAATCCAGAACTATTGCATTATTTTATTTTCTGTTAGCATTTTCCCACTGCATTGCGGCAGTGCTTCGAGGTTCGGGAAATGCAGCAGTACCGATGATCGTTATGTTCTGTGTCTGGTGTTTGTTCCGTGTAAGTTACATTGCGGTGACGGTTCGTATTATTCCGGATATCAGAGTAATATTTTGGGCGTACCCATTGACATGGAGTATTAGTTCCGCTATTTTCCTGTTTCTGTTTTTGCGGGGGAAATGGGTTTATGGATTTGAGAAAAAATGAAAGGATTATTTATGAAAAAAGAAAAACGAAACAGAATTATTTCCGCGCTTATGGTGCTTGTAATGGGTGTCCTTCTTATGACGGGATGTGGTGAGAAAAGTGCAGAAAAAGAAGACGCAGAGACGCTCACGGTATATTTATGGAGTACGACTTTATATGATAAATATGCACCATATATTCAAGAGCAGCTTCCGGATATCAACATCGAATTTGTAGTTGGAAATAACGATTTGGATTTTTATAAGTTTCTTGATGAAAATGGCGGCCTGCCGGATATTATAACCTGTTGTAGATTTTCACTCCATGATGCAAGTCCATTAAAAGACAGCTTGATGGATCTTTCAACAACGAATGAGGCAGGAGCTGTCTATAATACATATCTTAACAATTTTATGAACGAAGATGGTAGTATAAACTGGCTTCCGGTATGTGCAGATGCCCATGGATTTGTAGTGAATAAAGACTTGTTTGAAAAGTATGGTATTCCACTGCCTACAGATTATGACAGCTTTGTTTTTGCATGTCAGGCATTTGAGGAAAAAGGAATCTGCGGATTTACGGCAGACTATTTTTATGATTACACTTGTATGGAGACTTTGCAGGGTCTGTCTGCAGCAGATCTTACTTCTACAGAAGGACGTAAGTGGCGTACAGCCTATAGTGATCCTGCCAATACAGAAAAAGTGGGATTGGACGATGTTGTCTGGCCAAAGGCATTTGAACGCATGAATCAGTTTATTCAGGATACAAACTTGGGACCGGATGATTTAAATATGAATTATGATGATGTGGTCGATATGTATCAAAATGGTGAAGTTGCTATGTACTTTGGCAGTTCTGCCGGTGTGAAAATGTTTCAGGATAAGGGGATTGATACCGTATTTTTGCCATTCTTTGAGGAGAATGGAGAACAGTGGCTGATGACTACACCATATTTCCAGGTTGCATTGAATCGTGATCTTGAACAGGATGAAGCACGTCAGGAAAAAGCAATGAAAGTGTTAAATGTAATGCTTTCTGATGAAGGTCAGAATAAGATTATTTCTGAGGGGCAGGATTTGTTGAACTATAGTCAGGATGTGACTCTTAAACTTACTGAATATTTGCAGGATGTTAAGCCTGTGGTTGAAGAAAATCATATGTATATCCGTATTGCATCGAATGACTTTTTCGCAATTTCCAAAGACGTGGTTTCGAAGATGATTTCGGGAGAGTACGATGCAGAGCAGGCATACCAGGCATTTAATGCGCAGCTTTTAGATGATGAAAATGTTTCGGATGATGTTGTGTTAAGTTTACCAAAGGCATACGATAATTATTTCCATTCAGAAGGTGGAAATGAATCCTATTCTGTTATGGCAAATACATTACGTGATGTTTATGGAACAGATGTGTTGCTTGCAACAGGAAACAGTTTTACAGGCAGTGTATTGAAAGCTGATTATACAGAAAAAATGGCGGGTGACATGATTATGCCGAATGGTCTTGCTGCTTACAAGAAGGAAATGAGCGGGGCCGAATTGAAAGAATTGGTGAAAGCTTTTGTGGAGGGTTACGAAGGTGGTTTCGTGCCATTCAATCGTGGTTCGCTTCCTGTAGTTAGTGGTATTTCGATGGCAATCAAAGAAAATGAGGATGGATACACACTGTCTGAAGTAAAAAAGGATGGGAAAAAGATTTCGGATGATGATAGCTTTACAGTAACTTGTTTGGCAATACCGCGACATATGGAGTCTCTTCTTGCCGATAAAGACAGTACATTTGAGGCAGAAGATACAGTAGTGAAAGATACATGGATGAATTATGTTTTAGAAGGTGATGTGGTTTTAGCAGAACCGGAAGACTATATTACGTTGAGGTAAGAAAATGAATGCTAAAAATCATAACACAAGAAAGAGAAAAAAATTTATAAGAAAACGTTCAGAAATCGCAGCTATTATTGTTTTGATTACCTGCATCGTTTTGGCGGGCATTCAATATTCCAGATTTGTTTCAAAGGTTGTTTACCAAGAAAGCGTTTCTCATTTAACAGAGATTTTACATCAGTCAAATAATGCATTAACGGAGATGTCAAATAAGAATTTGACTTATCTTCATATGTTGAGTGAATACTTACAAAACATTTCAAGTGAAAATGAAATTGTGGATTATATAAATAGAGCACAGGAAGAAGCAGAGTTTTCAGATTTCTATTTTCTGTCTACCGATGGTAATTACAAGACAGTAACAGGGGAGACCGGCTATCTTGGTTTGCAGGGGACAATTGCAGATGAGATTATTCAGGGAAATGATATCATAATGAATGCAGTACTTCCGGGAAAATCGCAATTGCTGGTTTTTGCCAGTCCTCTACCCCGCGGATACTATCAGGGATTCGAATATGATGCGATAGCGATTGCTTACGAAAATTCAGATATTGTAAAAATACTGGATATTTCTTCGTTTCATGGAGAGGCGAGCAATTATGTTATCCATTCCAATGGGCGTGTCGTGATCGATCATTCTTCGGAGGAACTGGAATCTGTTTATAATTTCTTTGGCGTTTTGCGAGAGCGTTCGAATCTGTCAGAAAAAGAGATTATCGCATTTTCAAAGAAATTAGAACAAGGACAAAGTGGTTCTATGCTTATAAAACTGGACGGAACAAAATACTATCTGATCTATGAAAAATCGGAAATTCAGGATTGGTCATTGTTAGAGCTTGTGCCGGTTAATGTTGTTAACGCAAGTATGAATATCTTACAGTTTACTACGATGGTACTTGCCGGTATTGTGGTGCTTAGTATTGCGGGATTTATTATTGTAGTGATTCTTAGAAAGAATAGAGTAAATCTGAAGAAAAAGAATACTGAAATTTTATATCGAGACGAGTTGTTTCAGAAGCTTTCAATGAATGTGGATGATGTGTTCCTGATGTTGGATGGAAAAACCTCGAAAGTAGATTATGTCAGTCCAAATGTTGAGAAGCTGCTGGGCATCACTGTAGAACAGATCAAGCAGGATATTCGCGTTCTTGGAAACCTGCATCCGAAGAACTCTGCAAACCGTGATAAGAATTATTTAGAAAGCTTGCAGGTCAGAGAACAGTGTGAATGGGAATTTGAGTATGTTCATCAGAAAACAAAAGAACATCGTTGGTTTCATATTGTTGCCATGGGCAGCGAGGTAGAGAAAAGGAAAAAATACATTTTAGTTATGTCAGACAGAACAACTGATAAACAGATGAATCATGCACTTTCTGAAGCTGTACATGCTGCTGAAACGGCTAATAAGGCAAAGAGTATGTTCCTTTCCAATATGTCGCATGATATTCGAACACCAATGAATGCGATTATAGGATTTGCAACACTGGCTGTAAGCAATATTAATAATCAGGAGAAAGTCAGAGATTATTTGAGTAAAATTCTTTCTTCAAGTAAACATTTACTTTCACTTATCAATGATGTATTGGATATGAGTCGTATTGAAAGCGGCAAGATTCATTTAGAAGAGACGGAGGTTAGTCTTCCGGAGGTCCTTCATGATCTGAAGACGATTGTAAGCGGACAGATTCATGCAAAGCAATTGGAACTTTATATGGATGCCATGGATATTACCGATGAGGATGTTTATTGTGATAAGACACGACTTAGTCAGGTGCTGTTAAATCTTTTATCGAATGCGATTAAATTTACTCCGGCAGGTGGAACAGTTTCCGTCCGGCTTAGACAGCTTCCATGCACAAAAAAGGGAAGTGGCTGTTATGAAATCCGGGTAAAGGATACCGGAATCGGTATGAGTCAGGAGTTTGCACAGAAAATTTTTGATCCATTTGAACGTGAACGGACGTCTACCGTCAGCAAGACGCAGGGTACCGGGCTTGGTATGGCTATTACAAAAAATATTGTGAATATGATGGGTGGTACGATTGAAGTTCGGACAGAGCAAGGAAAAGGGACAGAATTCATTGTTCAAATAGAGTTTGGTATTCAGTCTGAGCAGCATCATGTAGAAAAGATTGCAGAACTGGAAGGTCTCAAAGCTTTGGTTGTGGATGATGATTTTAATACTTGTGACAGTGTGACCAAGATGCTGGTGAAAGTAGGAATGCGTTCAGAATGGACACTTTCCGGTAAAGAGGCTGTTCTTCGTGCACAACAATCAATAGAACTTGGGGATGCTTTCCATGCATATATCATCGACTGGCGTTTGCCGGATATGAATGGTATAGAAGTGACTCGTCAGATCCGAAGCCTCGGTGATGATACACCGATCATTATTCTGACTGCGTATGATTGGTCTGATATTGAAGTAGAAGCAAAGGCAGCAGGAGTAACAGCATTTTGTTCGAAGCCTATGTTTATGTCAGATTTACGCAATACTTTAATGACTGCGATTGGACAGAAACAGGCCGAGGAGAATGAAATTCTCCCTGTTGCAGATAAGGGCTTTAAAGGCAAGAGCGTACTGCTTGTGGAAGATAATGAATTGAACAGCGAAATTGCGATGACAATTCTTAATGAGTATGGAATTCAGGTGGATACAGCAGGAAATGGAGTTGAAGCCGTAGAGAAAATCAAAACCTCAACACCGGGCGATTATGATCTGGTATTGATGGATGTGCAGATGCCGATAATGAATGGGTATGAGGCAACGAAACGTATCCGAGAACTGAATGAACCAAAGCTGGCTGGAATCCCAATTCTTGCCATGACAGCGAATGCATTTGATGAAGATCGGAAAAATGCATTGGAATCAGGAATGGATGGGTTCTTATCAAAACCAATTGTTGTGGATGAATTGCTCCATACATTGCAGGAATATTTATAAAGAAATAAAAAGGAATGGACAAGCAGTTTTAGGGTTTCCTTAGCCGTATCGGTATGATAAAATAAGAACTGGAATTTCCCAAATTTAAGGAGGATGAGAGATGATTAAAGTATGGATAGCAGGATCGAACGGACAGATCGGACATGCACTGAATGAGGTCCTTGACCCATTAGAGATTGAAGTGTTGAATACAGATAAAGACGAGCTGGATATTACAGACACAGAGGAAGTACTCAATTTTGGTATTGTGAACCGTCCGGATGTGATTATCAACTGTACCGGTGTTACAGACACAAAGCTGTGCGAAGAAGAACCGGAGCTTGCTTATCGGGTGAATGCACTTGGAGCAAGAAATTTAAGCATTGTTGCAAGAAAAAATGGTGCGAAGATGGTTCAGCTTTCAACAGATGATGTATTTGACGGAAAGAGTAAGAAACCATATACAGAATTTGATGATACAAATCCGTTGACTGTTTATGGGGGTTCAAAAAGAGCAGGCGAGAATTATGTAAAGGAATTTACACATAAGCATTTTATTATCCGCAGTAACTGGGTTTATGGAAAATACGGGCATAATTTTGTGAATCAGGTATTGGAGGCCGCAGAAAAGGAAAATACACTTTCTGTAGCAGCAGACCAGTTTGGTTCTCCGACAAGTGCAAAAGACCTTGCAAGAATGATACTGTATTTGATCAATACAAATGAATATGGTACTTACCATGTAACTTGTAGCGGAGTCTGCAACCGACATGAATTTGCACAGGAAATCCTCAGACTGTCAGGAAAGAAAATTGAATTAAAGGCGGTTCCGACAGAACAGTCGGATCTTTCAGCGGTAAGACCACCATATGCGGTATTGGACAATTTTATTCTCCGTATTATCGATATGTATGATATGCCAGATTGGAAAGAGTCATTAGAAGAATTTATGAATGAAAGAACGGAGAAGTAGAATGAAAAATAAGAATGTGAAAGAAAAAAAGAAAGAGAAAAAACTTGGCCTGACGACGAAGATTTTTATTGCTCTGATTTTAGGTGCTGTTTTTGGAATTGTACTTTGTTATCTGATTCCGGACAGCAAGATCAAACATGATATTATTGTAGAAGGTGTGCTTTATGTAATCGGACAGGGATTTATCCGTCTGATGAAGATGCTTGTCGTACCACTTGTATTTTGTTCTCTTGTGTGTGGAAGTATGGCCATCGGAGATACAAAGAAGCTTGGAACAGTCGGTGTCAGAACTTTGATCTTTTATCTTGCTACAACAGCACTTGCCGTAACAGTAGCATTATCCATTGGTAATTTGATCAATCCTGGTATCGGGCTTGACATGAGTGCAATCCAGACAAGTGCTTCTACTGTTGAGACAATGGAAGCAACTTCACTGACAGATACAATTTTAAATATTATTCCGGATAATCCGATCAATTCACTGGCAAGCGGAACAATGCTTCAGGTTATCGTTTTTGCGTTGATCATTGGTGTTATCCTTGCAAAATTGGGAGAACGTGCAGAGACAGTTGCAAACTTCTTCAGTCAGTTTAATGATATCATGATGGAAATGACAATGATGATCATGAGTCTGGCACCAATCGGTGTATTCTGTCTGATCAGCCGTACATTTGCAAATATTGGATTTAGTGCATTTATTCCACTTGCAAAATATATGATCGCAGTACTTGTGGCACTTGCAATCCAGTGTTTTGGAGTATATCAGATCCTTTTGAAGGTTTTTACAGGATTGAACCCAATCCGTTTTATCAAGAAATTCTTCCCGGTTATGGCATTTGCATTCTCAACAGCGACATCAAATGCAACAATTCCGCTTTCTATTGAGACACTTTCTAAGAAGATTGGAGTTTCCAAGAAGATTTCTTCATTTACGATTCCACTTGGAGCAACCATCAACATGGATGGTACATCCATCATGCAGGGAGTTGCGGTTGTGTTTGCGGCACAGGCATTCGGAATCCATTTGAGCATGGTAGATTATATTACAGTAATCGGAACAGCAACACTTGCATCTGTCGGAACAGCCGGAGTACCAAGCGTTGGTCTGGTTACACTGACAATGGTATTTAACTCAGTCGGACTTCCGGTAGAGGCAATTGGTCTGATCATGGGTATCGACCGTATTCTGGATATGACAAGAACAGCTGTTAATATCACAGGTGATGCAGTATGTACAACAATTGTTGCACATCAGAATAAAGCATTAGATAAAAAAGTATTTTATGAGACAGAATAAATTGTATAAATGACAGGGAGATGATTCGAGGTGTTCGAATCATCTCCCTGTTTCATTTCGCAAAATGTTTTGTTTATATTCAGAAACCGTCATCTTATAATAGTTTTTAAAAGCTGTATGAAAATGGTTCGGATAAGAATAGCCCAACCGGTCGGATATTTCAGAGATTGAAAGTTTACCTTCCTTTAAAAAGGTAGCAGCTGCCGCCATTCTGGCTTCTGTCCTTTTCTGGAGAAAGTTCTGTCCATATCGATTAAAGAGAATCCGGCTGGTCTGTCTGGTGCTTAATCCTAAACGATGTGATAATTCATTTAATGTAATTGTATCATATTCCAGTAAAAAACTATCTTCAATCAGGATGTAAGCTTTCACCAGAGGAATCGGAATATATGTGATAGCAGCATTGGAAGCCGGTTCGTAGTTTCGCAGTATTTTAACCAGGAACTGCATAAAAAGAGCACGCAACATAATTGGGGCGGCAGAGCCGGGAGCAGAAAACTCCTGATAAATTGCTTCGAGGGTAGTTTGCAGCTTAGCACAGTCTTTTCCGTACCAGAACGGATAATGTAAAAACGGTTCTATAATAGAGTTTTCAGAAGAGTTCTTTTTTGTATCGTGTGCTTTTTCAATTCTTAAATAAATACAATACTCATAGGTCGGATCATCAGAGTCAGAATATTGTTGATGCTCGATATGAGGGCCGGTTGTGTAGAGTATATTTGGATATAATTCATAGGAGCATTGATTGCTGATCAATGTTCCTTTTCCTTTTGGAATATAATGAATTTCATAGCTGTTCGAGCTATGTGCATGTGAAGGTGTATTCCACGTCTGACATTCATATGTAAATTTCAATATATTAATCTGATAATCACCTATCGAAAATGTAATATATAAGTTATCATTTTTCATACTGTATACCCCTTTTTTAAAAGTACGCTAATCGGACATAAATAAGTCTGGTTTGTCCACTGTTCCAATATTATTATCGTACTATAGATTTTATAATGAAATCAAGAACGAGATAGAAAAAACAAAAAGGAGGATGACGATGATTATTGATGCACATTTACATCTTTGGGAAAAACAAGCGGGACGTGTAAATGGAAAACCAGTCTTTGCATTAAGCGGAGGAAAAAGTGATTTTGGCGGAGCGATACGTCAAATGATGCCACCCTATATGCTGGACGGAAGTAATACAGTAGAAATGCTGATCGCAAATATGGATTATGCGAGAGTCAGTGGATGCGTGGTGACGCAAGAGTATATCGATGGTAATCAGGATGCATATTTATTGGAATGTAGAAAGAAATATCCGGAAAGAATCAAAATCTGTTGTCTGTATGAGGAAAAAGAAATAGACGATAAATGGATAGAACAGTTTGATGGAATTAAAATCTGTGGGGGCAGATTAAACGATCAAAATTTGTTGCATCATAAAGAGATTTTTGAAAAAGCAGACAAGCTGAATAAATTTATTTCAATCGATATGGCGGATGGAGAACTTCAAGTAGGTGATATGGAACAACTGATTGAGATGCATCCGAATCTGCGGATTGCGATCGGACATTTTGGCATGGTCACGGTAGAAGGTTGGGAGAAGCAGATCGCGTTGGCAAAGCATAAAAATGTTTATATTGAAAGTGGCGGGATTACATGGTTGTTTCACAAAGAATTTTATCCATATCCATCGGCTGTCAAGGCAATACGCAAGGCAATAGAGATTTGTGGAGTTGAAAAATTGATGTGGGGAAGTGATTACCCACGAACAATGACCGCCATAACTTATGGGATGAGCAAAGATTTTATAGAAAAATCGACTGCTTTATCGGATGAAGAAAAGAAAAAAATCTTAGGAGAAAATGCAAAAGGATTTTATGGTTTTCCAGAATTAGAAGTTCCGGAAAAAATAATTAACATGGTTGAGTAGGAGAGATAAGATGATTGTAAAAGGAACATATTTTCAGAATAGCGAAGAAAATCCATTAGTATATGGAGATGTTGAAATCAATAATATCCCAAGAAGACGATTAAGAGGAGAGGAAGAAAAAGAAGGTGTGATCGCAGAGAGTGTTCTGGTTGGATTTTGCGGAACAGATTACACATTGATGAATATGGGGCGAGAAGGAAAATTAAAACCTAAATTTCCGGAAGGCTGTAACAGATTGATCAATGGCCATGAGGGTGTTGTATGGGTACCGTCAGAAGAGCGTTTTGCAATCGTGTTGATCCGTGGAGGAAACAGCTATGATCCAACCAGATATACAGAAGAGGAAACGTATTTTGAATATGGATGTGATCAGGCTGATGGTTTGTTTTCAGATAAAAATTATTACAATCCCGACATGCTATTGAGAATCCCGGATGGTTATGTGAAGGATGGAAAAATTTCTCTTAATCTGTGTAAGAAGCTGGTATTCAGTGACCCATATGCCTGTATGATTTTCCAGAGAGAACGAATGGAAGATATAGGAGAGGCTCAGAATTTCAGAGTGAAAATGGCTCAATATAAATGCGGCGAAGAAGAGGCGAGAAAAATTGCGAAGAAGGAAACCTTTGACAGAGTATGTATTTTCGGGCTTGGAACAACAGGTATGTTTATCGGGGATTTGATTCGTCAGAAATATCCGGAGGCGAAGATTGTTTTCGTGGCAAGAAGCGAAGAAAACAGTCCAAAGGTTGCATTTGCGCTAAAACAGGCAGGAGCATCTTATGTCAGAAGTGCATTTGATACAAAAGAAGAACTTGCAGATGCAATTAAAGAAAAATTGGGTGGTACTGCAACAGTATTTATCGGTTCCAGCGGAGCAGCAATTGAACATGAAATTGCATTCCAATACGGTGTACTAGGCTGTAATGGTATTTATAATTCTTTTTCATTGGGACCGGAAATTACAGTCGATACAATGCCGTTCGGATTTAAAAACCAGGTGATATTCGGTTCTATTAATTTCCGTCAGGATCATATGGAGGAGGCTATTCAGATACTTCAAAACAGCTGTTATGATGAGATTGTTGAATTGATAGGTAAAGATGAATTTACAGAGGCTCCGATTGATGCATATGAAAATAAAATTTATGCAAAAGGTGCGCCAATGAAAACCGCAGTCATATGGAATGAAAAATATGTTGATAGAGAACGTTAAATAAAAGAATGTAGTGAGAGGAAAAAAACATGAGAACAATTATGATTTCTGAACCGGGAAAGGTTGCAGTTACAGAAACGGAAATGCCAGAAGTAAAAGAGGGAGAGGCATTATTAAAATTATTATATGGTGGAATTTGTGGAAGTGATTTGGGGACATATCGCGGAACTTTTGCATATGCAAGCTATCCGAGAATACCGGGACATGAGTTTTCTGCACAGATTGTAGAAATCGGTGAAAATGACAGAGGATTAAAACCGGGAATGATCGTAACCTGCAATCCATATTTCAATTGCCAGAAATGTTACTCTTGTGAGAGAGGACTGGTAAATTGCTGTGAATCGAATGAAACGATGGGAGCACAGAGAGATGGAGCATTTTCCGAGTATATCACAATGCCGATTGAGAGGATTTATGATGGAAAAGGATTGAATCCAAAACAGCTTGCACTGATTGAACCATTCTGCATCAGTTACCATGGGGTATCAAGAGCAGATGTGAAAAAAGGTGATAAAGTACTTGTCATCGGTGCAGGAACAATCGGTGTTCTTGCTGCAATTGCCGCAAAAGCAAAAGGTGGAGAAGTATATATTGTAGATGTTGCCGAAGAGAAACTCCAATATGCATATGAAACATTTGGTCTTGCCGGTATGATAAAGAATGACAGCGAGGAAGAGTTTATGAACCGTGTAAATGAAATTACAGGGGAGCATCATGGATTTGATGTTTGTATTGAAGCTGTCGGACTTCCATCTACATTCCAGAATTGTATTGATGCGGCAGCTTATGGCGGACGTATAGTTCTGATTGGAGTAGGTAAGAAAAATCTGGATTTCAATTTTACATTAATCCAGAAAAAGGAGTTAAATATATTCGGATCAAGAAATGCACTGAAAGCAGATTTTACAGAACTGATCGACTTAGTAAAAAGTGGAGAAATTGATCTGGAAAAGATTGTAATGAATCCAGATTCGACAGATGCGAAGAAAAAATCGGAATATGAATTAGATGAAGCAGACAGAGCATTTGAAGAGTTTAGCCAATATGGCGGAAGTAAACTGAAAGTATTAATCCACTTTTCTGATCCGTCATAAAAGTTAGAAAAATCAGAAACAAAATAATAGGTACATTTATTGATTAAATGCTATAATAGAGGAAATCGGCAGTGGTCGTTTTGCATTACAGGTACTGTGAACAGTAACTTCTTATATGAGGATTTTTTTAATAAAATTTTGGTATATTGCAAAACAAAAGTGCATATGCTATAATGCCTGTAGGCAATAAATGAAAAAAGGTGTCCTTGTTTGACACAGCAAAAGCCCCGGAGGCGCAAACTCCGGGGCTTTTTGTCCGTTTTGGCAAGGTGGATTAAACCTTCGGCTGACTACCAGCTACTATTTTCTGTCCAACCATTTGCAAATATAATAGGCTACTATACTCGCCACAACAGAAAAAATAAATGAAAAAAGGATTTCCATGTTTGACACACCCCCTTTCCTTACCTGTCTAGGGGCGGTAGCCTTGTTATTATATCATAAGCACATGTTGATATACAAGATAGGGCATACCTTACTAGTATTATGGAGTAACAGTGCAAGAATAATAAAATTCGCAGTTGACAATACTATAAAAGTGAGTTATATTAAATATAGTAATAATAGTAATTATTACTATATTCAAGTCGAGCAGCCGCGAGACTTGGCGCGTGATTCTGGTCAGCGAAGCTGACATATTCCTATCAGAATCACTGCGCATCCTCGCGGAGCGTTTATCTCAGTCGGAGATTAGACTCCCACTGAGACAAATTTGCTATTACTCGCCACCTGAAGAGGTGGGAGTCTTCTCGACTGAGATAAACAAAGGAGGTATGTCACATGGAGAAAAAAGCGCTTTATAATCTGTCGTATGGAGTATTTATGTTGTCTACTCGTTCTGGTGAGAAAGTGAATGGCTGTATTACAAACACTTGCATGCAGGTAGCGAACAATCCGATTCGAATTGCAATATCTGTTTTGAATAGTAACTATACTTGTGATTTAATTAAAGAGAGTGGTATATTTGCATTGAGTCTGCTGGATGTGAATTGTTCTTTTGAGACAATTAAGCATTTTGGTTTTCAGTCAGGAAGAGATGTGGATAAGATGAAAGCTCTTTCGTTGCCGGTTGATCATAACGCTATACCATATTTGGGATATCAGACATGTGCTGTTATTAGTGGAAAAGTTTTAGAACAGCAGGATCTTGGCACACACACATTGTTCATTGCAGAAGTGACAGATGCGAAGTTATTGAATGAGAACGAACCACTTACTTACGCTGATTATCAGAATCGTGTAAAACCAAAGAAGAAAGAGATACCTCAGGATAAGAAGATTGTTGGCTGGAGATGTAAGATTTGTAATTATGTCTATGAAGGAAGCGAGCTTCCACCGGATTATACATGTCCTCTTTGCGGACACGATATCAGTGATTTCGAGCCAATATATGAAAGGAGATAATGAATTATGAAGTATGTATGTGATTTATGTGGATGGGAATATGATGAGGAGCAGGGATATCCAGAAGGTGGTATTGAACCAGGAACAAAATGGGAAGATGTGCCGGAAGATTTTGAATGTCCGTTATGCATGGCCGGAAAGGATCAATTCTCAGAAGAATAAGAATTTTTAGTAAAATGGAAAAACAACTTGATTATAAAAACCTTGTAAGGGAGATATTTACGTTGACTGTAGCAGTATTTATTATTGCTGCGGCGGTATATTTCTTTTTGGTTCCCAGCCACACTTCGGTCAGTAGTATTTCAGGTCTGGGAATCATCCTTACAAATTTTATACCATTGCCACTCTCTGTGATTACAATGGTTATGAATATAGTACTTCTGTTGATCGGATTTATTACATGTGGTAAAGAATTTGGGACAAAGACAGTTTATACAAGTGTTGCATTGCCGGTTTTTTTGTGGATATTTGAACGTATTCTTCCGGATATCGGCTCTTTGACAGATAGTCAGGAATTGGATGTGCTTTGTTATGTTTTAGTGGTCAGCATAGGTCTGAGTATTCTTTTTAATATGAATGCATCTTCCGGAGGTCTTGATATTGTAGCAAAGATTATGAATAAATATTTGCATATAGAGATGGGAAAAGCTATGTCGTTAGCCGGGATGTGTGTGGCATTGTCAGCGGCACTTGTGTATGATAAGAAGACAGTTGTCCTAAGTGTTCTGGGTACATATTTCAATGGTATGGTAGTGGACCATTTTATCTTTGGTCAAAATCTGAAGAGGCGAGTTTGCATTATTACTCAGTATGAAGAGGAACTCCGCCAGTTTATTATCCATGATCTGCATAGCGGAGCAACGATATATGAAGCATTTGGTGCTTATAATCTGGATAAGAGACATGAGATTATCACTATTGTAGATAAAAACGAGTATCAGAAGTTGATGAGTTATATTAATAAACTCGATCCTAAGGCATTTATTACAGTGTATACGGTGGCAGATATGCGTTATCAGCCTAAGACAATAGGAACCTCAGCAAAATGAAATCATTCAAATTCAGTCAGATAGATATCAGTGCAGCGGTATTACATATTATTGCCATGACACTTATGTTAATGGATCATCTATGGGCGACACTTCTTCCGGCGCAAGAGTGGCTGACTTGTGCAGGGAGACTCGCTTTTCCAATATTTGCTTTTATGACAGTGGAAGGATATTTTTATACTCATAACTTAAAAAAATATATTTCCAGATTGTTTTTGTTTGCGTTACTGTCAGAGGTGCCATTTGATTTGATGTATGGAGGAACATGGTTTTATCCGGTTCATCAAAATGTTATATGGACATTTTTGCTGGGAATTTTAGGGATTCATTTAATAGAAATGGCACGTAAAAATCAGAAAAGATGGGTGCATTTACTTGTGGCAATCCTCGTTGTTATAATGGGAATGCTATTAGGAACTATATGTATGGTAGATTATTATGGAGCAGGGGTGTTAACAGTACTTGGGTTTTATTTTTTCAGAGGACGAAAATGGTGGTGTCTGTTAGGGCAATTTCTTACACTTTATTGGATAAATATAGAATTACTAGGAGGCTTGATGTATCCGGTCCAATTGTTTGGTGTGAAATTTGAATTTTGTCAGCAGGGATTAGCACTGCTGACTTTGATTCCTATCTGGCTATATCGTGGACGTCAGGGATATCACAGCAAGTTGTTCCAGTATAGTTGTTATGCATTTTATCCGGTGCATATGTTAGTGCTTGTGTTGATATTGGAGGGTGTAAATTAACCTTTTGATAAATTGTTGATATTTTAATTGGTGTATGATAATATGTATATAGACCGTAGGAAGGCAGGGGTAATGCCCGAATCCAAATATTCCATTGGCGGGTAGGCAGTTAGGAAGAAATAGCTGCCTATTTTATTGTTATTGTTCACAGTAACTGTGACCAGTAACCCCTAACCGGCTCTTTCAATAAGAAGTTAAAAAAGAAATGGACTTTTTCATATAGAAACTGTATAATTATTAAAAAAATAATTGAGTCAGTTGAAGGTCTAAGACGAAACGTTATATATCTATAGAATAGTAGTTAATTGTAACGTGTAAGATGCATTGTCTGGAAGGACAATGCATCTTTTGAGTTTAAGGTGTCTGATTTGAATACAACTGAAGGAATAAAAAACAGCAGGATGGGAACAACATGAAAGGAAGAAGAATTATTGCAGGGATGCTGCTTGTGGGTATAATAATTACATCTCTTACAGGATGCAGTGAATCAGTGCATCAAAAAAAAGAGAAAAAGAAGCCTACAATTACACTGGGAAGCGATAGCTATCCCCCATATAATTATCTGAATGAAGATGGAATTCCAACGGGAATTGATGTGGATCTGGCAACGGAAGCATTTGAAAGAATGGGCTACAAGGTAGAAGTTGTACAGATTAATTGGGAGAAGAAAAAGGAATTGGTGGAAAGTGGCGAAATTGACTGTATTATGGGATGCTTTTCCATGGAAGGAAGGCTGGATGAGTACCGCTGGGCAGGACCATATATATCAAGTCGTCAGGTGGTTGCGGTGAATGAAAACAGTGACATTTATGAACTGAAAGATTTGGAAGGAAAAAATGTTGCAGTTCAGTCAACGACGAAGCCGGAAGGTATCTTTTTGAACCGAACGGATGAGAGAATTCCGAAGCTCGCTAATTTGATCAGTCTCGGACATAGAGAACTAATTTACACTTTTCTTGGAAAAGGTTATGTAGATGCAGTAGCAGCACATGAAGAGTCTATTGTACAGTACATGAAAGATTACGATACAAACTTTCGTATCTTAGAAGAGCCGTTAATGACGGTTGGAATCGGTGTTGCATTTGCTAAAAATGATGACAGAGGCATTTGTGAAGAACTGGATCAGGTATTGGAAGAAATGCGGCAGGATGGGACATCATTGAAAATAATCGGAAAATATCTGGACAATCCGGAAAAATATCTGGAGGTGGATGGTTTTGAATATTAAAAGAAACCCAAAAGAAATGAAAAAACGCTTCTGGATGTTGGGGGCTTTGATAGGTGTCTGCGTAGTGGCAGCTTCTGTATTGTATTTTTTTCATAAAGAAAAGAGAGAAGCAGAGGACAGACTGGTTGAGATTGTAAATTATGTCAAGGTCCAGTGTTCTACTTATACGCATTACAATGAGGCTACGGAATCAAAAAGTCTTCTCCGATCAATTGAAAGTGCTCGTCAGATGAGTACGAATATCAATATCGAGATAGAAAATGGCGGACAGATAAGCCAGGAATTATTGAAAGAAAATTTGCAGACACTCTGGGTGGATGGGATTCTTGTAATGGACGCGGATGGAAGTGTAGTTTGTGAATACAGTGCAAACGAAGAGTTTACAGAAGATGCAGTTCGATATTTGCAAAAAGATGTCATTATGGATTTTATAGAATATGAAGAACGTTCATATTCTGAGAGAATCAATTTTGATGACGGAAGTTGTATTGATCTTGCAGCCTGTGCCAGAATAGATGCTCCGGGAGTGGTTGCCATATATTATTATACTCCGCCTGAATATATGCGAAATTATATGTTGACGATACAGAGTCTTTTAAATGGTTATAGTACGGAAAAGGACGGAACAATTGCTGTTGCAGATAGTGGAATGATTGTTGCCAGCAATGATGAAAATTTATTGGGACAGTCTACAGCTGAAAACGAGGTTGTCCAGACAATGAAACAGCATACGGATAGTCATCATATTTTCCATTTGAAAAATGAAGGAACCGGATGTTATGGAATTATGCTAAAACAAAGGGATTATTATATTTATGCATATATTCCAGACAAAAAAATATTCCAGAATCTTCCGTTAAATGTAATTTTTGTAACATTTTTGTATTTGCTTTTGCTTATTGTTTCATGGGTGAGAATACAGAAAACAAGTGCGGAGCGAGAAAAACAGGAAAGAGAAAAAGAAGAGAAGTATAAAGAAGAGCTTCTTAAGGCAGCAAAAAGAGCGGAAGCTGCGAACAGAGCAAAAACCGAGTTCCTCCAGCGAATGAGCCATGACATCCGTACTCCGATTAATGGAATCTGTGGTATGCTTGATGTGGCAGAACACTATGCGGAAGATTTGGATAAACAGACAGAATGTCGTGAAAAAATCAAAGAAGCATCGAATCTGTTATTGGGACTGGTAAATGAAGTTCTGGATATGAGTAAGCTGGAATCCGGTGAAGTTACTCTGGAAGAGAGTCCGTTTGATTTGCATAATATTTCAGAAGAGGTACTGACAGTAATTGAGTTGTTGGCAGAGGAGAGAAATATTAAGCTGATTCAGGAAAAACAGGAAATAACCCATTGGAATCTGATTGGCAGTCCGGCACATGTGAAAAGGGTATGGATGAATATTCTGAGTAATGCGGTGAAATACAATAAGGATAATGGAAGTATTTGTATTCAATACAGAGAAGTCCCTTATAATCAGGAGGGTATGACGATGATTGAATTTATCTGTCAAGACACCGGAATCGGTATGAGCAGAGAATTTCAGAAAGTGATTTTTGAGCCGTTTGCACAGGAAAATGCAGGAAGCCGTTCTAAATATAATGGAACAGGACTTGGAATGCCAATCACAAAAAGTCTTGTAGAAAAAATGGGTGGAACGATTCAGTTTGAAAGTGAAGAAGGAGTCGGAACTACATTTGTAATTCAGATTCCGTTTAAGATTGATACAGAGACTGACAGGATGGAAAAAGAAGAAAAAGCTGTGATATCTCTTCATGGATTGCATATTTTACTTGTAGAAGATAATGAGCTGAATATGGAGATTGCGGAGTTCATTGTGACAAATGAAAGGGCTGTGGTTACAAAGGCGAAAAATGGAAAAGAAGCGGTGGACTACTTTGAAAAATCTTCTGTTGGGACATATGATGCGATTCTTATGGATGTGATGATGCCGGTTATGGACGGATTGACTGCTTCTGAGACGATTCGAAAAATGAACAGAGCAGATGCAAAAACAATACCGATCATAGCAATGACAGCCAATGCATTTACAGATGATAAGATGAAAGCAAAAGAAGCAGGAATGAATGAGCATATAGCAAAACCATTGAACAGGGAAGTGCTGGTTGAGACTGTTTTCAAAGTTATCACGAAGAAAAGCAGAGGAAATAAAGCAGAATAAAATATAGTCTTAGACAAGGAAGTTGTAGCAAAGATGGAAAAAAACAAGAAAAGGATTAATTTAAATAATCAATTTTTAGAACAGGCAGTTTTTGCAATTGCAGATGGTTATTGCAGTATAAATCTCACGAAGGATTTGGTGCCGGGTGTTATGCATCAGGTGGTAAATGGAGTAAACTATGATTTGAATGAACAATTGGGAATGCCAGAAAATTCCTGCTTTTCAGAATTGGTCAAGCTGTGGTCTTTGACGGTTCCGGAAGAGGGAAGAGAAGAATTTTTGGGAACTGTGAACCGAGAGAAACTTTTAGAACGTTTTTACAAGGGAGAGCAGCACATTACGTTTTATTACTGGACAAGAACGGCAACATATGAACCGATGCTTGCGGAAAATCATATGGCACTCTTTGAGGATGAAGAAACAGGAGATGTTCTGGCAGTTAATTACGTGCTTGACCGGACGGAACAATATCATCTGGAGCAATATAAAAAAGAGCTGGAACAGAAAAATAAAGAGCTGGAAAGACTGTTAGAAAGAGAAAAAAATTACAATAATAAAATATATCGCGATGCGCTGACAGGAGTATTTAATCGACGTTATTATGAAGAAGTTGTAAAAAAATCTGTGGATCATGCCGGAATTGCATTGATGGATCTGGATGATTTTAAAGTCAGTAACGATACTTATGGACACCATGTCGGGGATGCTGCACTGAAGACTGCGGCAGAAGCAATTTTATCCTGTATCAGTCCGGATGATATATTGATCCGATATGGCGGGGATGAATTTTTATTGATTCTTTCAGATGTTCAAGAAGAGACTTTGAAAAATAAATTAGATCGGATTCGCGATAAAGTAAGGAATGTAGTCATTCCGGGGTATTCATATTTACATCTGTCTCTGAGTATAGGCGGAACAATGAAAACCAAGGAAAACGCAATAGAAGATGTCGTGTGCTATGTCGATCAGTTGATGTATCAGGCAAAGAACAAAAAGGATGAAGTTGTTGTATATCAAGAGGGAGAAAAGCAATATTTACATACTTCCGTACAGGAAAATATCAAACAACAAATTTTAATCATAGATGATTCCATGATGAATCGAGAACTGCTGTCTGCAATATTGGAAGACAATTATCGGATATTGGAGGCAGAAGATGGGCAGAAAGGACTGGAAAAGCTTTATGATAACAGAGGTGATGTTGCGGTAGTTCTGCTGGATATTAATATGCCGGTGATGAATGGTTTTGAAGTTTTACGTGCGATGAATGATAATCAGATGATAGAAGATGTTCCCGTTATTATGATTTCCAGTGATGATTCAGAAGAGGCTATTCGAAAAGCATATGATCTGGGAGCAGCAGACTATGTGAATCGACCATTTGACGCAAGGATCGTTTATCGACGCGTAATGAACACGATAAAACTTTATTCGAAACAACGAAGATTAGTGCAAATGGTTTCGGAACAGATACAGAAACGTGAACACAACACGTCTACGTTAGTAGGTGTTTTAAGTCAGATTGTTGAATTCCGTAATGGAGAAAGCGGAGATCATGTCCGTCATATCCGTATGATTACGGAAATGATGCTGGAGCATTTGCTTAAGATTACAAATAAATATGATATCAGTCCGGAAGAAAAAGAAAATATTCCTCTTGCATCGGCACTTCATGATATTGGAAAAATTGCGATTGATGAAAAAATTCTTAATAAGCCGGGAAAACTGACAGATGAAGAATTTGCGATTATGAAGACACATAGTATGTGCGGTGCAGAGATATTGGCTAAACTGGATAACTTTCAATCGGAGCCTTTGCTGCATACAGCATATGAAATCACAAGGTGGCATCATGAACGATGGAATGGAAAGGGGTATCCGGACGGACTGAAGGAAGATGAAATTCCAATCAGTGCACAGATTGTTTCCATGGCAGATGTATATGATGCCTTGACCAGCGAGCGCTGTTATAAGAAAGCATTTTCACATGAAACAGCGATTCAGATGATTCAGAACGGAGAATGTGGAGCGTTTAATCCGGTACTTATTGAATGTTTGACGGAGATTCGGGATGAATTGAAAAGTTATACGCAGCATCTGGCAGATAAATAATAAAATAAAAAATGCACTTGTAAGTTTTGAATGTCTTACAAGTGCGTTTCTTTTTTTATAAAATATCACTTCCGTCCGGAATCGTTGAAATAATAGTACGATAAATCCGGAAAAGAAAGAATAACGAAACCATAAGGGATACGATTTCTGCAATAGGGAAAGACCACCATACTGCGTGAAGTCCTCCAAGCTTAGATAAAATGTAGGCTGCAGGAACTAAAATAATAAGCTGACGCATGATGGATACGATCATACTGAATACCGCTTTTCCGAGAGCCTGGAATACAGTACCGCAGATGATACAGAACCATGCGATCAGATAGTGGATACCGATGATGCGGAGTGCAGGGACGCCGATTTTGAGCATATCTGCGGATGCACTAAACATTCCAAGCAATGCCTGAGGAATAAATTCAAAGCAAAGGAATCCGATAAATGTCAGGCAGAATGCAGTAATCATACTTAATTTAATTGTTTTGATCATACGTTTTCTATTCTGTGCACCATAGTTGAATGCAATGATTGGAGTAATACCATTGTTCAAACCAAATACAGGCATAAAGAAGAAGCTTTGTAGTTTAAAGTATACACCAAAAACAGCAGTAGCTGTTGAAGAAAATTCAATCAGAATACGGTTCATGGAGTATGTCATAACAGAACCAATGGACTGCATGATGATAGAAGGAATACCAATCGCATAAATCGTTCCGATAATTCTTCCGCTTGGACGAAAACCGCGGAAGATAAGTTTTACCTCGTGGTTGTATTTGTGATTGCACGTAAAGGCAACGACTGCGGCAACGCATTGTCCAATCACGGTTGCGACAGCAGCACCGGTCACACCCATCTTAGGGAGTCCACATAATCCGAAAATTAAGATTGGATCAAGAATGATATTTGTAATCGCTCCACATAACTGTGAAGTCATGCTGAAGATTGTCCTTCCGGTTGAAGTCAGAAGACGCTCAAAATAAATCTGTGAAAGTAAACCGAAAGAAAAAATCATAACAGTACTTAAGTAGTCAATACCCATCTCCATAATCTCAACATCGGCATGTCCCATCTGACTCATGTAAAATGGTTTGACAATCGTAAATCCGAGAATACAAATTACGACGTAACTTACAAAATAGAGAAATGCCGCATTGGAAGCAATTCGGTTTACTTCGTCTGAGCGACGCTCACCAAGTGCTTTGGAAAGCAATGCATTCATACCGACGCCGGTACCTGTTGCAACAGCGATTAAGAGCATCTGCAAAGGGAAGGCAAGTGAAACGGCGGTAAGTGCATTTTCAGATAATTTAGATACAAAAATACTGTCTACAATATTATAAAGTGCCTGCACGAGCATGGAAATCATCATAGGTAAAGACATGTTGAACAGAAGTTTACCAATCGGCATGGTTCCCATTTTATTTTCTGCTGCAGGGGCAGTTTTCATTTCTTGACTCATGTTTTCCTCCTTGTGGTTATTTACTTGAATTTGTATAAAAACACTAATTAAATATCATAGCATGGCGAAAAAAAACATGCAAGGATTTATGTGTATATTTTGAGGTACATTTTCCGGAAAAACAGATTTCGAAAGCATGTTAGCATTATCTTGAATTTATAGTAAAACAAGAGTATAATCAAAACATTGATGAGAGTTAAAATAAAGAGTGTAAGAAATAGGAGGATTAATTATGATCACTTGGAACAACTTAGATAAGCTTACTTCTTATGAGGAACTGGCAAAGACAAATAAAGTAAAACTTGCAGAGGTAATGTCAGGAGAGAATGGTGCAGAGAGAGTAAAAAATTACAGTATACCTATGGCAGCCGGACTGGCATACAACTATGCAGCAAAACAGGTTGACGAAGAGGTACTTGCAGCACTTGGTAAATTAGCAGAAGAAGCACAGCTGACAGAGAAATTCGAAGCTCTTTACAATGGAGAAGTAATTAACACAGGAGAAAAACGTCTTGTTCTCCATCACATGACACGCGGACAGCTCGGTGATGCAGTAGAGGCAGACGGAGTAGATAAACGTGCTTTCTATGTAGAACAGCAGGAAAAGATTGCAGACTTTGCAAATAAAGTACATGCAGGCGAAATTACAAATGCAGCCGGAGAGAAATTTACAACAGTTGTTCAGATTGGTATCGGCGGAAGTGACCTTGGTCCTCGTGCTATGTATCTTGCACTTGAAAACTGGGCTAAAAAGAACAATACATTTAAGATGGAAGCAAAATTCATCAGTAATGTAGACCCGGATGATGCAGCAGCAGTTCTGAATTCTATTGATGTTGCACACTCTATTTTCGTACTTGTGTCAAAATCAGGTACAACACTTGAGACATTGACAAATGAATCATTTGTCAAAGATGCACTGAAGAATGCAGGATTAGATGCTTCTAAACATATGATCGCAGTTACAAGTGAGACATCACCATTAGCTAAGAGTGATGATTATCTTGCAGCATTCTTTATGGATGATTATATCGGAGGACGTTTCTCTTCTACATCAGCAGTTGGAGGAGCTGTATTATCACTGGCATTTGGGCCGGAAGTATTCGCACAGTTCCTGGAAGGTGCAGCAGAAGAAGACAAGCTTGCTATGAATAAAGACATTCGTCAGAATCCGGAGATGCTGGATGCATTGATCGGTGTATATGAGAGAAATGTACTTGGTTATCCAAGCACAGCAGTTCTTCCATATTCACAGGCACTTAGCCGTTTCCCTGCACATTTACAGCAGCTTGATATGGAGTCCAATGGTAAATCAGTAAACCGCTTTGGTGAGCCTGTAGATTATGTGACAGGACCGGTTATTTTTGGAGAACCTGGAACAAACGGACAGCATTCATTCTATCAGCTTCTGCATCAGGGAACAGATATCGTGCCTCTTCAGTTTGTTGGATTTAAGAACAGCCAGATTGGTACAGATGTTGTTATCCAGGATAGCACAAGCCAGCAGAAATTATGTGCGAACGTAGCTGCACAGATTGTAGCATTTGCATGTGGTAAAGAAGATGAGAATCGTAATAAAAACTTTGAAGGCGGACGTCCATCAAGCATTATCGTTGGTGATCAGCTGACACCACAGGCTCTTGGAGCATTGCTTGCACACTTTGAGAACAAGATTATGTTCCAGGGATTTGTATGGAATGTAAACAGCTTTGACCAGGAAGGTGTACAGCTTGGTAAAGTTCTTGCAAAACGCGTACTTGCACATGAGACAGACGGAGCATTGAAAGTATTTAGTGATTTGTTGAATATTTAAGGATTCGATAGGGAAAAAGGTAGTGGCTCTTATTTATGGAAAATGAGCCGCTGCCTTTTTTGTCCCTTTTGTCTTTTATTTGACAGTACAAGGGACCCATGCTAAGATAATACTGCTTTACATAAAAAATAATACAATTGCATAGAAATGTGTGAGGTGTCAGTCAAAAGTAATTTTGACTGGTGAAAAGGGAAACAGGTGAGAATCCTGTACGAACTCGTCACCGTATTTTGCGAGCTTATGCGATACTCCACTGGGAAACCGGGAAGGAGAAAAGAAGCGATTGAGTAATGAGCCGGGAGACCTGCCTTTCACAGTACAGGAATAGAATATTCAGGCCACGAGGAACTGGCAGTACGAAACAGACTCCGAAAATTGCATTTGTATAAAATGTATGGCAAAAACAGTTATAAACAGGAGGACAACAATGAAAAAGAAACTGGTAATCTTATGTATCGCAGCAGCAATGAGTGTATCTATGTTAGGTGGATGTGGAAATTCTGCAACAACAGACAGCACGAAAACAGAGGATACAACAAAAGACAGTGATCAGGCGGCAGCCGATAAAGTTGCAAAACTGATCGATGACATTTATGTACAGGAAAGAACAGACAAAACAGACGAGCAGTGTAAAGCAGCTAAAGAGGCCTGGGATGCACTTACAGATGCACAGAAAGAGTTGGTAGAGGGTGAAAATGCAGATCCGGATTATTTTGGAAGAGATACAGGAGATGCATCAAAGGATGATCCTCTCAATGCAGATGACATCGGAGAAAATGAACTTTTGGTAGTAAGCTTCGGAACATCATTCAATGACAGCCGTGCAGCAGATATCGGTGGTGTGGAGAAGGCACTGCAGGAAGCTTATCCTGATTGGTCTGTAAGAAGAGCATTTACAGCACAGATTATCATTAATCATGTACAGGCTCGCGATGGTGAGAAAATTGATAATGTGGAACAGGCACTGGACCGTGCAGTAGATAATGGTGTTAAGAATCTGATCATTCAGCCAACCCATTTAATGCATGGAGCAGAATATGATGAGCTGACAGAGGCAGTTGAGAAATATCAGGATAAATTTGAAACTGTAAAAATTGCAGAACCACTTCTTGGAGAAGTTGGCTCAGATGCATCCACAATCAATGAAGATAAAGAAGCTGTAGCAAAAGCAATCACAGCCGAAGCTATAAAAACAGCAAAGTATGACAGTTTAGATGCAGCAGCTGAAGATGGAACAGCATTTGTATTTATGGGACACGGAACATCTCATACAGCAAAGATCAGTTACTCACAGATGCAGACGCAGATGGAAAATCTTGGATATAAGAATGTATTTATCGGAACAGTAGAAGGTGAGCCGGAAGATACATCTTGTGAAGCAGTGATTGAAAAAGTAAAAGAAGCAGGATATAAGAAAGTAATTCTTCGTCCACTTATGGTAGTAGCAGGAGATCATGCAAACAACGATATGGCAGGTGATGATGACGATTCATGGAAGAGTCAGTTTGAAGCATCCGGAGAATTCGACAGCATTGATACACAGATTGCAGGACTTGGAGAAATCGCAGATGTTCAGCAGTTATATGTGGCACATACAAAAGCCGCAATGGATGCAGAAGGAATCAAAACAGAGCAGGCATCAAAAACAGCATTGGAAGATGGAACATATACAGCAGAATTTAATACAGACAGTTCTATGTTTCATGTAAATGAGGCAATGGATGGAAAAGGAACACTGACAGTAAAAAACGGTAAGATGACAATCCATGTCAGTCTTGTGTCTAAAAATATTGTAAATCTGTTCGAAGGAACAGCAGAAGATGCACAGAAAGATGGAGCAAAGCTGTTAGAACCTACGACTGATACAGTAAAATATAGTGATGGAACAAGCGAAGAAGTGAATGGATTCGACGTTCCGGTTCCGGCACTTGATAAAGAATTTGATCTTGCTTTAATTGGAACAAAAGGTAAATGGTACGATCATAAGGTGAGCGTATCCAATCCGGTAAAAGCAGAATAGGAAATACAAAGAAGATATTCGATTTTGAGAAAATGAATCGAATATCTTCTTTTTTGGTTGCATAACATAGGATAAAAAAGTAAAATACTTATAGGAATGTAATGATGAACGTGATGAGAATAACAATATAAAGGAGTGGATATGAAAGATATCTATATTATTTTGATTCCGTTTCTAGGGACTTCGCTTGGCGCAGCGTGTGTATTCTTTATGAAAAATTCGCTGAGCGATTCTGTAGAACGGTCGTTGACTGGATTTGCCGCAGGAGTAATGATAGCAGCATCTGTGTGGAGTCTGTTGATACCGGCAATTGAGCAGTCAGAAAATATGGGAAAATGGTCGTTTATTCCGGCAGTGACAGGATTCTGGGCCGGGATACTTTTTTTGTTGTTACTAGATCGTGCAATTCCGCATTTGCATCGGAATAGTGAGAAAGCAGAAGGACCAAAGAGTAAATTACAGAGGACAACGATGATGGTGCTGGCAGTAACGCTTCACAATATTCCGGAAGGCATGGCAGTCGGAGTGGTTTATGCGGGATACTTATCTGGAAATGAAAAGATTACAGCGGCAGGTGCGCTCGCTTTATCTATTGGAATTGCAATACAGAACTTCCCTGAGGGGGCAATTATTTCATTGCCGCTTAGAGCAGAAGGCATGAAGAAATCAAAAGCATTTGTGGCTGGGGTGTTGTCTGGAATTGTAGAACCGATAGGAGCAGTACTGACAGTTCTGGCAGCAGGATTGATCATTCCGTCAATGCCATATCTTTTAAGCTTTGCGGCAGGTGCAATGCTCTATGTTGTGGTTGAAGAGTTAATTCCGGAGATGTCTCAAGGCGAACATTCCAATATAGGGACAGTATTTTTTGCAGTGGGATTTACTGTTATGATGATGTTGGATGTGGCACTTGGATAGCGAAAGTGCGTTCGACTTGAAGAAGGGGGGAAAGAAGATATGTTCATAGCGATAGGAATCAATATCCTGGGATGTGTGATTCTGGGAATTTGTGCGGATAAGGCAAGGCGAAAGAATGGAAAATTGGCGAAAAGTGTGTGGATATATGAGATGGCTGCATGTGCATGTTCCATAATATTTGCTATGTATGCATATACTTCTAACCCTCAAATGGCGGTAATATTCAAGAGTATTCTAATGGCGGGAGCAGATTGGCTTTTGCTATTGCTGATGGACTTTACGCAGCATTATACAGAACAATTTAAAGAAGTCAGATTCATCAGAAACGCAGCAATAGCATATGCGAGTATTGACACATTGTTTATGTTGTTAAATATATGGTCAAAACAGATATTTTATGTGGAGATCACAGCAGATGCTCAAAAGCAGATATATTACGGAACATGGCGATATGTTCGGATGATACATAGTATATATGCGGTGGGAATCGTTGCTATAATGCTCTTGACATATTGTGTAGTTATTTTTAAAACATCCAGGTTTTATCGGATACGTTATACAATAATCGGACTGGCATTTTTATTAGACGGGATCGCATCTATAGTTGCAGTACAGATAAGGAAAGAATATAATATGTCATTTGTATTTTTTTGCATAACATCCGTCGCTATTTACTATTTTAGTTTGTGCTATGTACCAAATGAATTGCTGCAGAAAATATTTACATTAGTAATACAGGAGTCCAATAGTGGGATGATTTGTTTTGATAATCTTGGCAGATGCATATACTGCAATGATGTAGTAAAAGAGCTTTATCAGATAGGAGAAGATCTGGATACTATAGAAAGACAATACAGGAAATGGTATACGGGAAATAAAGAAAGTTTTGAACAACCATCGATTGTATACCACACAACGTATCCGGGAAAAGAGGGAAAAGATAGAAAATTTGAAATCGCAGTCACGCAGCTTCATGATGAAAAAGCTGTTGAGGTCGGAGTTTGCTTTATATTATATGACAGAACAAAAGAACAGGAAAAGCTGGAGCATGAACAATATCGTGCAACACATGACAGTTTGACAGGAATGTTAAATAAAGAACAGTTTTATGAAGAAACATATCAATTACTGCATAAGTATTCGGATGAGACATTTTATATATTGTACACAAATATTGAATCGTTTAAATTTGTAAATGATATTTTTGGAATTGCAAAAGGAGATGAGATTCTCCGCAGGCAGGCAGAGTCTATGGAAAATTACGGAACAGAAAAGGTGATATGTGCCAGACTTCAGGGTGATCATTTTGCAATGTGTATTCCAGAGTCGGAATTTTCGACAGAGCGTATCAGTGATGCCATTCAGAAGATAGAAGAAGAATTTACAAGCAATGCTTTTCATTTGCGTATATATGCAGGGGTATATAGAGTTGGAGATATGGAAGAGCCGATAAGCATTATGTGCGATAAGGCGAATATAGCCGGTGGGACAATAAAAAATAATTATCAAAAGAGAATTGCATTTTACAATAAGGTACAACTTATGCAGTCTCTGAGGGAAAAATCAATACTGGGCGAATTTGAATGTGCATTAAATAAAGAAGAATTTGCAATGTTTCTGCAGCCACAGGTAGATGCAAAAGGTCAGGTTCAGGGAGCGGAAGCACTTGTACGTTGGGTTCACCCTGAAAAAGGTGTGGTTGCCCCGGGAAGATTTATGGACACACTGGAAAAGACCGGATTGGTGTATAAATTAGACAAATACATGTGGGAAAAAGCGGCACAAAAATTAAAAGAGTGGAAGCAAAGAAAAATACCATATTATATTTCTGTAAATATTTCTACAAAGGACTTTTTCTTCCTGGATATTTATGAGACATTTGTTCAGCTGACAGAACAGTACGAGATAGAGCCGGAGAGGTTAAAATTAGAGATTACAGAGACAACGCTGATGTCAGATTTCAAAGAAAACATGGAAATATTGGGAAAGCTTCAAGCGTATGGCTTCCAAATTGAAATTGATGATTTTGGAAGTGGATATTCATCATTGAATATGTTGAGGAACATCAAGGCAAATGTCTTGAAAATTGACCGTGATTTTTTGGTGGCGACAGAAAATGAAGTGCGAGATCAGGATATTCTCCAGAGCATCGTTGTACTTGCAGAGAAAATTGGTATGAGCGTGATTGTAGAAGGCGTAGAAACGAAGAAGCAGTTAGAAATGTTGATCAGTATGGGATGCAGGCTGTTTCAGGGATATTATTTTTCTAAGCCACTTAGCGTTGAGAAGTTTGAAGAAGCATTCTTGAATTCAAATCAACGTGAATTTTAGATTATGGTGATGGAAGAAATAAAAATACATATTATAGACAAGAATATATATTTATCTTATAATGTATGAGGTTTACACACTAAAGGGGAAAAAGATGAAATCAGATGTGATTATGACAAGACAACAGGCAGACGAATGGATTGCACATTTAGAAAATATATTTTCAGTGGTTCGTCTACTCGATGCAGAAGATATTAAAAAGAGAATAGATGGGGTGGAAACAGACACACCGGTTGCATGCCAGTGCTATTCATTCTGGAACAGACAGGAAGAATGCAGTAATTGTATATCAATCAAAGCGTTGCAAGAGAAAAGTCAACATACAAAGCTGGAATATCTCGGTTCGCAGATATTTTATGTGATTGCAAGATATGTAGAGATTGACGGAAAAGAATATGTAGTAGAAATGTTATCCTGTCTGGAAGATGAAACAGTGTTAGATTCCAGGGGGAAACGTCTTTTGATCAGTAAGCTGACACAGTATAATGAAGAGTTATATCGGGATGCGCTGACAGGAGTATATAATCGTCGCTATTATGAAGCTTATGCGAAAAAGATGAACGGACGCATGGGTATTGCAATGATGGATCTGGATGATTTTAAATTATACAATGATACTTTGGGACACAATGCAGGAGATATGGTTTTAAAAACCGTAGCCAGAGAAATTCAGGCATGTATCCGGAGAACCGATATATTGATCCGATTTGGAGGAGACGAATTTTTACTTTTACTTCCCGATATTGATGAGACTGTATTTGCAAAAAAATTAAGACAGATACAAAAGAGAATCTATGATGCAGAAGTACCGGAATACTCCTGGTTACATATTTCTGCAAGTATTGGCGGGGCATTGAAAGGCGAAGAGCCGGTTGAAGAAACAGTCGCAAGAGCGGATCAGTTGATGTATCAGGCAAAACAGAAAAAGAATATGATCGTGACCGATACAGATAAAACGAAAAATCTAGAAACAACAAGTAAACAACGCGTTTTAATCGTAGATGATTCAGAGATAAACAGAGAAATGCTTGCGGAAATGTTAAAAGATGATTTTGATATTCTGGAAGCAGCCAGTGGTGAAGAATGTGTTGAAATGTTGCAGAAGCAGGGAACAGAGATTTCGGTTATCTTGTTGGATGTCATTATGTCAGGGATGGATGGTTTTGATGTTCTGGAATATATGGATGAAAACCATTGGATCAAAGACATACCGGTTATAGTTATTTCAAAGGATAACTCCATTGCAAGTGTGACGAAAGCATATCGGATGGGCGCATCGGAGTATATTGGCAGACCATTTGATGCACAGGTTATCTATCAGAGAGTTTGCAATGTGATCAAGTTATATGCAAAGCAGAGAAGGTTAATCGCACTTGTGACAGAACAGATTTACGAGAAAGAAAAAAATGAACGAGTACTGGTAGATTTGTTGAGTCAGATTGTGGAACTTCGTAATGGCGAAAACGGAGTACATATCCGTCATATGCATATTTTGACAGAGATGCTGTTGGAACAATTGGTTCAAAAGACAGACCGCTATAAGCTGAACTGGTCGGATCAGCTTGTTATTAAAACAGCGTCTGCGTTACATGATATTGGGAAAATCGGAATCAGTGAAAAGATTTTAAACAAAAAAGAGCCATTGACAGTGCGTGAGAAAGAATTGGTACAGGCACATACTATGCTCGGGGCAGCTATGCTTAAAAATCTGGATTCACATAAAGAGGATGATCTGGTAACAACAGCTTACGAAATATGCAGATGGCATCATGAACGATATGATGGAAAAGGCTACCCGGATGGACTCAAAGGAGATGAAATTCCAATTTCAGCGCAGATTGTTTCATTGGCAGATGCCTATGATAAATTGACTCGGGATCGTGTAAATAAGAAAGGTATTTCTCATAAGGAAGCGGTCAACATACTATTGCATGAGAGAGCTTCGGAATTTAATCCGATTCTGTTAAAATGTCTTGAGGAAATTCAGGGAAATATCAGCAGAGCTATGCAGGACGGCGGCAGAGATTTAGAAGTACTCAATGAGGGCTCTGCTTATAAAAAAATGATAGAAGAGGCTGAGGAATAGAACGCCTATGATGACAGAACTTGAAAAATATTACAATAAGTTTAACGAAGAAAAACGTCTGACAAGCAGACATGGGCAGGTGGAGTTTATTACTTCTATGAAATATATTCATAAATATTTACCTACAGATAAGTCTGCAAAAATCCTGGATGTGGGTGCGGGAACCGGAAGATATAGTGTTCAGCTCGCCGAAGAAGGATACGATGTGACAGCAGTTGAGCTTGTGAAATACAATCTGGGAATTTTGAAAAAGAAAAACAGTGCTGTAAAAGCATATCAGGGAAATGCAATGAAGCTTTCCCGTTTTCAGGACAAAGAGTTTGATCTGATTCTTATATTTGGACCAATGTACCACTTGTACTCAAAGGAGGATAAGGTGAAAGCTCTTACTGAAGCGAAACGTGTGTTAAAAGATGACGGTGTGATTCTGGTGGCATACTGTATGAATGAGTACAGTGTTTTGACATATGGGTTTAAACAGAATCACATTTTGGAATGTATGGAAAACGGTAAGATAGATGAAAAATTCAGAGTGCAGCCGGAAGAGGAGGACCTGTATGATTATGTGAGGATGGAGGATATCGACTCATATAATGATGCGGCAGGAATGGAACGTATACAGATCATTTCTGCAGATGGTCCGTCAGATTACATGCGACCGGTATTAAATGCAATGGATGAAAAAACATTTCAGACATTTATAGAATATCATTTGTCTACTTGCGAGCGTTTGGAACTGGTGGGGGCCGGTTCACATACAGTAGACATTATAAGGAAAAGGGATAATAAAAAACATGAATGATTTAAAACCAAAGTTGTTTGACGTATTAAAAGATTACAATAAAGAACAGTTGATGAAGGATATCATTTCCGGAATCATCGTTGCGATTATTGCACTGCCGCTTTCAATTGCTCTTGCAATTGCTTCCGGAGTAGGACCTGAACAAGGTCTTTATACTGCGATCATCGCAGGATTCTTTATTTCGTTTTTCGGCGGAAGCCGTGTGCAGATTGGAGGACCGACGGCGGCGTTTGTCGTAATTATATATGGAATTGTTGCCCAGTACGGAACAGACGGGCTGGTTGTAGCAACGATTTTAGCCGGAATTATTCTGGTGATCATGGGATTGTGTAGATTTGGTTCGTTGATCAAATATATTCCATATACGATAACGACAGGATTTACCTGCGGTATCGCAGTGACCTTATTTGTCGGACAGTTGAAAGATTTCTTCGGTCTTGAGATGGGAGCAGTTCCATCCGAGTTTGTGCAAAAAATCATTGCGTATGCAAATCATATTTCAACAATTAATGTAGTTGCCCTGGGAATTGGTGTACTTGCTGTTGCAATCATGCTTGTGTGGCCGAAGGTGACAGATAAAATTCCAGGTTCTTTAATAGCTATTATTATAACAACAGCAATCGTGTACTTTGCGAATCTTCCGGTCAATACGATAGGAAGTGTTTACGGAGAATTGAATTCTTCATTCCCGGCATTTCATATGCCATCTGTGTCGTTTGAACTGGTACAGGAGATGCTTTCACCTGCATTTACAATTGCAATTCTGGCGGGAATCGAATCTCTTCTGTCTGCAGTTGTTTCAGATGGAATGATAGGAGATAATCATAAGTCAAATGCAGAGCTTATCGGACAGGGACTTGGAAATATTTTCTCAGGACTTTTTGGAGGAATCCCTGCTACAGGCGCAATTGCCAGAACAGCGGCAAATGTAAGAAACGGGGGACGTACTCCGATTGCAGGAATTGTACATTGTATCACACTGGCAATTATTTTACTTCTTCTGATGCCACTTGCAGCATTGATTCCAATGACAACACTTGCGGCAGTGCTTCTTGTCGTGGCGGCAAATATGGCAGACTGGAGTTCGTTTTTCAGACTGTGTAAAACAGCACCGAAGAGTGATGTAATCGTATTGGTTGCAACATTCTTCCTGACAGTATTCTTTGATCTGGTTGTTGCAATTGAAGTAGGTGTTGTGCTTGCATCCTTGTTATTTATGAAACGTATGGCAGAAACGGCAGATATTAAAACATGGAAGTATGTAGATGAGCCGGATATCACTCCTGGTGAGGCTGAAAAATTAAGAGATATCCCTCGAAGCATTCGTGTGTTTGAGATTTCGGGACCATTGTTCTTTGCGGCAGCGGACCAGATATTAAGTATTAACAGTGATCACAGAACAAAGGTGATCGTAATTCGAATGAGAAGTGTACCTGCTATCGATGCGAGTGCGATGAAAACGTTGAGAGAGCTTGTAGAACGAGCTGAGAAAAAACATATTACAATTATATTCTCTCATGTAAATGAACAGCCAATGTCAGTTATGGAAAAAGATCATTTTGTAGAAGATGTTGGAAAAGATAATTTCCGTACAAACATCGTTGAAGCATTGGATTATGCAGAGTCCCTTGTAAAATAGTGTGAAAAAGGAATAAGGTATAGAATGAATAAAAAGAGAATAGGCCGAATAATAGAATTCTTACTAATTATTCTTTGTATTGTATCTCTGGGATTTTTGGTGATGCAGTCATATCAAAAAAATCAGGAGATAGAGAGTGCGGTAACAGAATTTTCATCAGATTGGTTTTATTATGACGATGGCAAAAAAGTAGAAGTGGATCTGCCCGTAACAATTACGGATTATGAGGAAGAAACCCTTAATCTGTATCATGTCGGGATTACCGATGATGAGGATTTGAAAACGATTATTACAAAAGGTGCATATTATCGGATACAGATTAAATTGGGAGCACGGGTATTATATGAATATAATGACGAAGCGTTTCCAAGAAATGCTCAGATGCGGCATAAATTAGACTGTCGGACGCAGCTTCCGGATCATGTTGGTGGAAAGAAAATAACCTGCGTGTATAAAAATGATGGAAGCAACACTTTTAAGATCGAACCCATATATATTGGATATAGCGATGCAGTTCTGCGTTATCAGCTGACATCTGAAAGTTCGGCACTGTTGCTTGTGTTTATCATGTTTTTAATCAGCATGGCATCCTTGATTGTTCATATTTATTTAAAATATAAGAAAGTAGCAGAAGAAAGATTTTTACATGCAGCAATTTACTTAGTCAGTTGTGGAATATGGTGCCTGACAGATACCTCTCTGTTTCAGAACTTGTTTGATTATTCTCCGGTTGTAGCCTATATTTCATTTTACATGTTTATGTTTTTCTCTGTTCCGATGATTCATTTTATCAGGGTTACCAGAGGTATGGAGAAATATCGGGTCCTGAATTGGCTGAATTATATTTTTTATGTAAATATTCTGGTACAGAGTGTATTGAAGCTGCTTCAGGTATGTGAGCTTATCGATATGCTGATTATCACACATGTGCTTATTGTAATCGCAATTATAATATTGGAAATCTGTTTATACAAAGAATATCAGGCGAAAAGGACGGGAGAAATCCGAACGATTTTATTTGCATTTGTAGTAGTATCGGTAGTAGGAATCACTTCTTTGTTGCTCTACTGGTTATTTGATATTACGAGATATGGTTTCATGTTTGAGCTGGGAAATCTGATTTTTGTTATTATTTTGATGAGTGGATTGTTACATACAGCATTTCATAATATGCAGTTTCGGGTAGAGGCAACAATTTATAATAAACTGGCACGCAGAGACAGTCTGACACAGTTGCCGGATATTCAGTATTTTCAAGAGTGGCTGCCAGAACAAAATGCTTCTAAAATCTATATGACAGCGGTTGTGCTGTTTCAGTTAAAACGTGTGAATACGATTTATGGAACAAGCTTTGGAAATGAAATGCTTCGGAAGGTTTCTGAGTATATAAAGGATCGGGTGGATGTAAACCAGATGTTCCGCGTAGGAGGAAATCAGTTTATCCTTACTGCATATTCAAAGTCTGAGGCAAAGCGGATGCAAAAGGAATTGAAAGAATTATTTGAGGAAGACCTTCAGATAGGGGAAGAACAAATTCATGCTCCGGTAATCATATGTGGTGTGGAATATGAACAAGGTCAGGAGAGTGAGGTATTTCTGTCGTATATTGAATATCTGACGGCACAGGCAGTAAAAAGTGGTGATACAATCATGATCCAGGGTAATCAAGAAACCATGAACGGCTTCCAATATGAAAAGGAAATCGAAAGCTTTCTGCCAAAAGCAATCCGTGAGGATTTGTTTGAAGTGTATTATCAGCCGATATATTCATTAGAAAGACAAAGGTTTGTGTCGTTAGAAGCATTAAGTCGTTTAAGGCATCCGAAATTTGGTATGATACCGCCGGATGTATTTATCAGAATTGCAGAAAATACGGGACAGATGAATGCATTAAGTTCTCTTCAATTTCGAAGAATCTGCCGCTTTATGAAAGCAAATCCTGAATTAAGGGAAAAGCTGCTAAGTGTGAAATTCAATCTTTCGCCAGCACAGTTCTTGAAAAAGGGATACTGTCATAGTCTGATCGCTATGATCCACGAATACGATCTTCCGGTTTCATTTTTCCAGTTCGAGATTACGGAGACGGTGGCAACAGAATACAATGAAGAACTCTATCGTTTTGTAAAAGAATTACAGGCAGAAAGAATTGGATTGTGTCTGGATGATTTTGGCTCAGGATATGCAAATCTGAATACGGTATTAAAGCTTCCGTTTGCATGTGTTAAGATGGATCGCTCATTGCTTCAGGGAATTATGGAAGATGAAAGAACAGCAAGGTTCTATCGAAATATGTGTGCGATTCTAAAAAATCAGGGTTATAATCTGATCGCAGAAGGTGTGGAAGAAAAGAGAGAAGTAGAATTGCTGAGGCAGTGGGGAATCGATCTGATTCAGGGATATTATTTCTCCAGACCGGTATGCGAGGAAGAGATATTGAAACAAATCGTGGACTAAAATGAATGGAGATTAGCATGAAAATCGTATTTTTAGATGTAAAAACAATCGGGGAGGATATCGACCTGTCACAATATGAAACACTGGGAGAAGTTGTCAAGTATGACTTTTCTTCCACAGGAGAAGTGCCGGAGAGGGTGCAGGATGCGGATGTAATTATTCTGAATAAAGTACAGATTAATGAGCAGACAATCGGTACTGCAAAGAATTTAAAATTAGTTTGCGTCACAGCGACCGGTACGAACAATCTGGATAAGGAATATTTGGAGAAACGAGGAATCGCATGGCGTAACGTGGCGGGATATTCTACAGAGACAGTGACGCAGCATACATTTGCAATGTTGTTTTATTTATTGGAAAAGATGCGTTACTATGATGACTATGTGAAAGAAGAGCATTATGTGAATGATGTACAGTTTACACATTTTGCAGAACATTTTACTGAGATTCATGGAAAAACATGGGGAATTATCGGGCTTGGAAATATTGGAAGAAGAGTAACGGAGATTGCAAGAGCATTTGGTGCACATGTGATTTATTATTCTGCATCGGGAAGTCCGGCACAGGAAGGGTACGAGCAGGTCGACTTAGACACATTGTTATCCACATCGGATATTGTGTCGGTACATGCTCCGCTTAACGAATATACAGAAGGGCTGATGAACCGGGAAGCATTTGCAAAAATGAAGAAAAATGCGATATTTCTGAATCTTGGAAGGGGTCCGATAGTAGTGGAGCAGGATTTATATGATGCGTTAGAAACGGGTGAAATTGCCGCGGCAGGTCTGGATGTGTTGACAAAAGAACCGATGAGTGTGGATAATCCTCTTAGAAAAATCAAAGACAGTGGAAAACTTTTAATCACGCCGCATATCGCATGGGCGAGCGTTGAGGCAAGAACAAAATTGATGGACATTATATTTGGACAGGTGAAAGAATTCTTTGCATAGAGTTTGAGGAATATAAAAAAGTAGGACATACATTTTAGGAGAATGTATATCCTGCTTTTCTTTTTTAAAAGGCTGCATATCCTGCTTTTTGTTTTTAAGGAAAGCTGTTTATTTTGCTTCAGCCATAACACCAACTTCATTTTCTTTTGCTTTATGTTTATCATACATTGCAAACATACCGGCTAACAGAGTACCGGAGATGGAGTGCCATGTACAAGATACGGCACAGATGATTGCGGACTCAGGAGTAGAAGCAAATTGAGCTGTTGTAGTTGCAAGGTTAGTTGCAAGTCCTGCATTCTGCATACCGACTTCGATAGAAATAGTTCTTTTTTTAGATGTATTCATACCAACGAGTTTTCCGGCTCCGTAGCCAAGTAAATATCCGAGTCCATTATGAAGTAATACAGCGACGAAGATGACAACACCGGATTGGAAGAATTTAGAACCCTGAGAAGAAACAACTCCACCGACTACGCAGGCAAGGCCAAGTACGGCAACACCAGGCATCATTTGCTGAATCTCATGGAACATTTTCTTTTTGCCATAGAGATAATTTAACAAGAAACCAACACCGACAGGGAGAATTACAGTTTCAATGATGGATACGAACATTGGAAGTCCTTTGATGCTGATCTGTGTGCCGCTGGCAAGTAATGAGACCATAAGTGGTGTCATGACTGGGGAAAGCAGTGTAGAAACTGTTGTCATTCCGACAGAAAATGCGACGTCCCCACCGCACAGATAAGACATAATGTTAGAAGATACACCACCAGGGCAGCAGCCAACAAGAATCAAACCAAGTGCGATACCATCCGGCAGATGCAAAGCTTTTGTAAGTGCAAATGCGAGGAATGGCATGATCAGATACTGGGCGAGTGCACCAACGCAGATATCAAATGGGCGCTGAGCCAGAATTTTAAAATCCTCAGTTGTCAGAGTAAGTCCCATACTGAACATGATGACACCGATGATGATAGACTGACAGGTAAATTTGTTGGATACCGGGTCAGTGAAAAGTTGAAAATTAACCCATCCCATCATAGTAGGGATGAAGAATGTGACAACTGCGATTGCGATAACGACCACAGAAGTATAATCTGATAAAAATTTGCTTGCTTTTTGTAATGCTTTCATTACAAGTACCTCCTAAAATATATTTGTTCACGTTGCGGTTTACAAGGATTTGTAAATCGTAACTTGTTCACCAAATCCAGAGGAATGAAAAGATAAAAGTGAAATAAAAAAATCCCTTCTCAGACCAAGAATCTGAAAAGGGACGAATAAATCCGCGTTACCACCCTAATTCTGCAAATAAAATCTGCAACACTCTAACGTACTATCATACGCGTTCCCTATAACGGAGGAGACCGGCGAGGTTTACTGATTGTGCTTTCAACCCGCTTCTTAGAGAGGATATCCTTATCTGTTTATTACCTACTTCCAGCAAACGCAGGCTCTCTGTGAAATAAAATAAGATACGGCATTGTTCTCATCGACGAATTTCGGTGAACTGTATTTGTTTTTACAACTACGCATTATAGACCTCTGAAATGAAATGTCAAGAACAAATTTTGTATAAAACAAAAAACAGAGTATCTTTGTGATTGACTTGAATTGTATTTTTGAGTAGTTTATAATAAATCGAATTCATTTATAGAAACTGGAAAGGAAGATAGAAGATGTTGAAGGGAAAAACAGTGTTATTAGGTGTAACAGGAAGCATTGCAGCATATAAGATTGCATCACTTGCAAGTGCATTGAAGAAGCTTCATGCGGATGTGCATGTATTGATGACACAGAATGCGACGAATTTTATTAATCCGATTACATTTGAGAGTCTTACGGGAAATAAATGTCTGGTGGACACATTTGACCGGAATTTTCAGTTTCAGGTAGAGCATGTTTCAATAGCAAAGAAAGCGGATGTAGTAATGATCGCACCGGCAAGTGCCAATGTTATTGGAAAGCTGGCGCATGGAATTGCAGACGATATGCTGACTACTACGGTGATGGCATGCAAATGTAAGAAATATATTTCACCGGCTATGAATACGAATATGTTTGAGAATCCTATCGTGCAGGATAATTTAAAAACATTGGAGCATTATGGATATGAGGTGATCCAGCCGGCAAGCGGATATTTGGCATGTGGAGATAAGGGGGCAGGTAAGATGCCGGAACCGGAGACTCTGCTTGCGTATATTGAAAAAGAGATTGCCCGTGAGAAAGATCTGCAAGGCAAGAAGATTCTTGTTACGGCAGGACCGACACAAGAAGCGATTGATCCGGTAAGATACATTACGAATCATTCTTCGGGTAAAATGGGATATGCAATTGCAAAAGCTGCGATGCTTCGTGGTGCAGAGGTTACGCTGGTAAGTGGACGTACTGCGATTGAAGCTCCGCTTTTTGTAAATGTTGTGCCAATCGTTACGGCAAAAGATATGTTTGAAGCGGTGACGGGAATCAGTAATGAGCAGGATATTATTATCAAAGCTGCGGCTGTTGCGGACTATTGTCCGGCCGTTGTTAGTTCTGAAAAAGTTAAGAAAAAAGAGGGTCAGATGTCTATAGAGTTAGAACGGACAGATGACATTTTGAAATATTTGGGGGAAAATAAAAGAGAAGGACAGTTTTTATGTGGCTTTTCTATGGAAACCCAGAATATGATCAGTAATTCCAGAGCCAAACTTGAAAGGAAGAATCTGGATATGGTTGCAGCCAACAATGTAAAAGAGGCTGGCGCAGGCTTCCAGGGAGATACCAATGTATTGACTCTGATTACGCAGAAGGAGGAAACATCACTTCCGCTTATGAGCAAGGAGGATGCAGCCAATAAACTTCTGGATAAAATTCTTGAATTGACGATTCGCTAAGAAAGTCAGTTACAAGAGAATCGCCCATATGTGCTTCAAGTGATAAGAGGATACAAAGAATGGGCGGCAACTTAATAACACACACCGTATTGCATCCGCACAAAGCGGAGCGGTAACAAGGAGGAAACATGAACAACAAAACAAAAAAATTCAACACGATGCAACTTGCTACATTGGGACTTATGACAGCAGTCCTTATCATTATGTCCTGTACACCATTAGGTTATCTGAACATTGGACCACTGGCAATTTCATTTAATGTAATTCCGGTTGCGATTTGTGCAATCGTATTAGGACCGACAGGTGGTGCAATTGCCGGACTGATCTTTGGACTGACAAGCTTTGGTCAGTGTATTGGAATCGGCGGAGTCAGCGTAATGGGAGCAATGCTCTTTAGTATCAATCCGGTTCTGGCATTTATCCAGCGTGTAGTTCCACGTCTTTTGGATGGTTTGCTTATCGGATTTATTTATAAAGCAACAAGAAAAAGAACGAATGCATATGTGGCAAGTGCAGTGACAGGATTCTTTTCAGCATTTTTAAATACTTTGTTTTTTATGACATTTTTAGTAGTATTATTTGGAAATACAGAATATGTGCAGGGGCTTATGAACGGAAGAAATGTGATTATCGGATGCTGCATGATGGTTGGTGTAAATGCTATCAGTGAGATGGTTGCATCTGAAGTTATCACAGGTGTAATAGGAGCGGCACTTTCCAAAGCACGTTTGCTGCCTTCGGAGAAATAGAATTGCTCCTTTCAGAGCGTATTGCTGCCTGTCAGAGAAATAGAATTCTTGCCAGAGAAAGTATTTTATGTTAGAATCAGTCTGTAATTGTGTGTATCTGTCCAAGAATAACAGGTACAAGGACGTTTACAAAAGCGGGGTATGAATAATGGAAATGGAACAAGAAGTAACAATTATGAAAGAATTCGAGCAGTTGAAACCATTTCTTTTGAGTGCACAATTAGGAAGCTATGTAGTGCTTCCATTGAAGTACAGAAAGGAAGAACTTGACCAGGTATGGCTGAAGGCAAACTGTGAGAAACAAGATATTACAACGACGAATCTGACAGAACAGGCAAAGATATTATTTAAAGAAAACGATCCAATGCATGTTGGGGTCTGCTACAAGTTCCTGCGTGAGACATTTATCAAAGAATTGCTAGATAATATAGAAGTAGAGAACGTAATGGGATTTGCCGTTACAGATTTGGATCAGGATAGAATCGAACTTGGAATAAACTGGGAGAAGGATGGATTTGATATTCATTCTGCTTACTTATACGTGTTCGAGACAGGAGTTGCATTCTTATGTATGGGACTTCGTTATAGTCGAATGGATGCGATTGCCCAGATTTGTAATCCGGGAAGTGCAGATACACAGTCTCGATATTTCTATCTGGATAATGAGAAAAAGACACATGAATTTTCGTTGGATGAAAAACTGGATATATTACTGGATACAATTGGTCTGGAAGTATTTCACCGCAGCGGAACATCTGTGTTTTTAGATGCATTTACATATAATCTGGCTATGATCGGAAGAAGATTCCGTGACTTAGATACGATAAGACGAGTAACATGTAATCAGAATAATATGCTGCCTTTATCTACGGATGTAGATGAAGACATGACAGGTGCGTTGCAGTACCTGTATGCAGCACAGGATAAGATTCATCTGGCATATAACTGGGGAGCATGTGTTTCAGATCAGGCAGTATCCTATGTTATGGCAGACTATAATCTGAACATGGAAGGTCAGATGAAGCAGCATGCAGAAGACAAGCTTCCGGCAGTGATCATTGCACTTTATGAGAAATATACATGTCAGTATCTGACAGAACAGGCAGCTGCGGAAGATATGAAAGCAAAAGAAAAGCAGGAAATCAAGGATATACTGATGCATTTTCAGGCATTCGGTGTAGTGCGTGCTATGAATCTTTCAAGAAATTATGAGATTAAGATCATTTATCAGCATTTGTTAGATATGAATGGAATTGAAGGATCGATCAATGATCTCGATAAGAAATTGAATTTCTTAAATGAGCAGATAAAAGATATGGCCGAGAAGAAACAAAACCATATGATGGAATTGGTAGTGGGATGCTGCAGCATTTCAATTTTGTCTTCTGTCTTCATGATCATGAATCTTATGGGAATAAGTGCAGCTACGCAGTGGGTCGTGCTTGGAACAGTGATTGGCGTTGGCGTAGTGGCAGCATTGGTAACAGTGCTTCGTAAGACAAATGTTGTATCAGCATTTTCAGAAAATATGGAGAAACTGTACGATCATTTTGAAGCGGTAAAAGAGAATGTCAATGAGACATTGGCTGAGAGAGCAGAAGCGAAAGAAGAAGCAAGAGCTGCAAAAGAAGCCGCTGAAGAAGAAGCACTGGCTGAACAGGAAGCAGCCGAGAAAGCTGCGCAGGAAGAAGCAGAAAAGAAAGAATCTCAGCAGATCATTCATATAGAGGATAAGACTGCCAAAAAAGATAATGTAGATGATAATATTAAACATGCGTAGGTTATAATAAGGCAGAAAGAGGCAATCTTAGGGATGGCTGAAAGCAAGTAAAGTACGCATATCTAATAGATAAAAAATGATTTATAGATAAATTCAATAAATAAACCCAGACATGTAAAAAAGCTATAAGCACATGTCTGGGTTTTATTGTATTTGAAAGGAAAAAATGATACTTTGGATATAGTTGGATACGAAAGGGAAAGTTATGAATTACGTAGGAATTGATATTGGTTCGACAGCATCAAAAGTCGTAACAAGAGGTGACTTCCAGATGCAGTTTGTATTGCCGACCGGATGGAGCAGTAAAGAGACCTGCAAGATAATCCGGGAACGATTGCAGGAATCGGGAATCGATGTACTGGCAGATTCTACAAAGGTTGTTGCAACCGGATATGGCAGGGTTGCGGTAGATTTCGCGGATTATGTGATTACAGAAATTACCTGCCATGGAAGAGGCGGAAAGGAAATGGCCGGAGAGAATTGTGGAATCATTGATGTGGGAGGACAAGATACAAAAGTGATTCTGGTAGAACACGGAATGGTAAAAGATTTTTTGATGAATGACAAGTGTTCAGCAGGAACAGGAAAATTTTTGGAAATTATGGCAAATCGTCTGGGAGTGACGCTGAAGGAATTGTTTGAGCTGGCGGAATCGGGAACAGTACTTCCAATTAGTTCTCTTTGTACAGTATTTGCCGAGTCGGAAGTGATCAATTACATTGGGGAAGGGCATAAAAGAGAAGATATTGCAGCCGGTGTAGTGGATTCTGTTGCAGCGAAGGTATGTCAGCTGGCACAGAGAAAAGAACTTCCGGATAAAGTGATTTTGACAGGTGGAATCAGCAACAGTACGTATTTTACAAGAATTTTGTCGGAGAAGATAGGACGAACCGTAGAACCAACAGAAGATGGCAGATATGCAGGAGCTCTTGGAGCAGCATTACTGGCAGAAGAAAAAAGCAGAAAAAAACGATAAACAGTGAAAGGATGAACAAAAGATGGAAATAATTAAAGATTTACCAGAGGTATTTGAGGAGTTTGCAGAACAGAGAAAGAATTCATTTCTTGCAGTAAAACAGTTGAAAGATAAAGGAATCCCGGTTATCGGAGCATATTGTACATATTTTCCAAAAGAAATTGCAATGGCAATGGGAGCAGCTACAGTAGGTTTATGTTCAACATCCGATGAGACAATTCCGGATGCAGAAAAAGATTTACCAAAAAATTTATGTCCGCTGATTAAGTCCAGTTATGGATTTGCAAAGACAGATAAATGTCCATTTTTCTATTTTTCAGATGTAGTTGTCGGAGAGACTACATGTGATGGAAAGAAAAAGATGTATGAATATATGTCTGAATTTAAAGACGTGTTTGTAATGGAGCTTCCGAACTCTCAAAGTGCGGCATCATTGCAACTTTGGAAGGGTGAGATTGTACGTTTTAAAGAATATCTGGAAGAAAAATTTGGCGTGACAATTACAGAAGAAAAAATTGCAGAGGCTATTAAAGAAGAAAATGAAGTAAGAAAATCTCTGAAAAATTTATATGAAGTGATGAAACACGAGCCGGCACCGATCAAAGGACATGATTTGTTTAAGGTGCTTTATGGAAGTGGATTTAAATTTGACAGAAAAGCAATTCCGGCGGAAGTAAATGCATTGACAGAGAAAATAGAGAAAGAATATGCAGAAGGTAAAATGCTGGAAAGTCGTCCACGTATTCTTGTAACAGGATGTCCAATCGGTGGAGCAACAGAGAAGATTATTACAGCAATTGAGGAAAATGGCGGCGTGGTCGTAGCTTATGAAAACTGTTCCGGAGCAAAATCTATTGATAAGCTGGTAGACGAGGAAAATCCAGATGTATATCAGGCTCTGGCAGAAAGATATCTGGCAATTGGCTGTTCCGTTATGACACCAAATCCAAATCGTCTTGAGCTGTTGGAGAGACTGATTAAAGAATATCAGGTTGACGGAGTAGTGGAGATGACATTACAGGCATGTCATACATATAATGTGGAGACATTGGCAATCCGTAAATTTGTAAATGAAAAGATGGGACTTCCATATATCAATGTAGAGACAGATTATAGTCAGGCGGATGTGGGTCAGTTAAATACAAGAATTGCAGCATTTTTAGAGATGCTGTAGGGTGTGGATGCGGAGTTTTACTATTTAATTTATTAAGCAGCAATAAGGTAACGCGCGAAAACAAATTGAATACATTTCTGTTCAGATTTAAATCGGAGGGAAATACATAAAGGTGTAGATTTTGGTTAAATACAATAAACTTGAACTCAAACTCACTGCTTTGCAGTTCAAACACGTTCGTTCAAGTTTATTAACCCCAAAATCTACGCCTTAAGTATTTCCGACTCCTCTATCATATTCACTGAAATGTATTCAATTTGTTTTCGGCTTGTACGTTATTGCATGCTTGATGAATTAAAGAGCAGAACTTTGTGGTGTATCGTAATAGAAACAGGTAGATGAGCAAGATAGATTTACCTATTTCAATTACGGTATACCTCCAAGAAAGAAAAGACTATGCAATCCAGCGAATTGGAGTCGGGCTTGCCCGACGAAGCTGAGCAGGAGTGCATAGTCTTTTCTTTCTTGGAGGCAGTCGTGAATTAAATAGAACTCAAAGAATATGAGGAGTATCTGCAAGTCATGGGAAGAGCAAGTTGTGGATGCACAATTTCAATGAGAAGCATCCTCACGTTATCGAAAATGTGGGATGCAGATGCAAAATTTGCGAAGAGAGTATCCTCAAATACCAGAAAGGGCAAGATGTAGATGCAATTTATACATGATAGGCAGGCTGAAAAGCATCTGCAAGTTCAAAGAAAAGCAAGTTGCAGATGCGTTGGCCCCCAAAAAGAGCATCTGCAACAGAGAACATCAAGCCAGTGCAGATACAACAGTTGCCACAAAGAGCATCTGCAACAGCGAATATCAAGGGCTTGCAGATACATCAGCTACCAGAAAAGTAAATCCCTCATCACTTCACCTATTTCAATCACGGTACATCACAAAGCAAGAAAAGACTATGCAATCCAGCGAATTGGGGTCGGGCTTCACTGTGGTCAACTTAAGAATTTTAGAAAAATTTTAGAATTCCTTCAGCCCTGATTCCATCGGCATTTTGAAGGAATTCTTTTCTTTTTTTACAAAAAAACACTTGACAAAACCTCCTAAAAGTGAGGTCGCTTCGCGACCTATTAATTAAGGAATTGTTCGTCTCACCACGAACTTTAATTACACTTTAGGAGGTATGTCATATGAATCGAATTGACATCTGCAAAAATATCATCCAATCCATCAAGGAGTATATCACAAACCCAGAAAAACTGGAACCTCATCGTGCAAAAAATCATTTTGTTCGTAAACGAAAACTTTCTCTTTTTCAAGTAATTATGTATCTGCTTTATACATCGAAGGCCTCCATGTTTCAAAATCTTTCCCGTATTCGAGAAGATCTTGGAATTCTTGATTTCCCTGACATTTCAAAGCAGGCTCTGTCAAAGGCTCGCCAGTTTATTAGCCCCGCCTTATTTAAAGAGCTCTACTATTTATCAGTCGATTTATTTTATAAGCAGCTCCCGTCTCGTAAACTCTGGAATGGATATCATTTGTTTGCCATCGATGGCTCCAAAATAGAATTGCCTAATTCAAAATCTAATTTTGAATTCTTCGGTGAAATGTTTGGATATCCTAATCCAAGCCGCCGTTTTACTATGGGACTTGGTTCTATTGTTTATGATGTTCTTGATGATTATATCGTCCATGCTTCTTTTCAGCGATATCTTGCATCTGAACGTTCTGCTGCTTTAGAGCATTTGCATAATTTAGAAGATTTAAATATCTATCAAAACAGCGTTATAATCTTTGATCGTGGCTATTATTCTGAAGATATGTTTCGTTACTGTGTCGAGCATCAGCACCTTTGTCTTATGCGCTTAAAACAGAATTATAACATTGCTAAGAAATGCTCTGGTGACATAATCACGATTCTTCCCGGCAACGCAAAAGATGGAACCAAGGATATTAGAATAAGAGTCATCGAAGTTATTCTCGATGATGGAACGAAAGAGTATCTTGCCACCAATCTTTTTGATTCACATATTTCTCAACAGATGTTCCGCGAACTTTACTTCTATCGCTGGCCAGTCGAAACAAAATATAAGGAATTGAAAAGCCGCCTTGCTATTGAAGAATTTTCCGGTGCAACAACCACTTCGGTGCTTCAAGAATTTTATATCAACGTACTTCTTTCAAACCTGTCATCTCTTATTAAAAATCAAGTTGATGAAGAAATTCAGATTACCGCTAAAAGTACGAATAAATATCGATACCAAGCAAACCGGGCATTTATTATTGGACGTATCAAAACAATATTTCCTAAAATCCTGTGTAATCTTTTCGATTTATCTACAATTGATAGTCTATATAAGGAATCTCTCCGATGCAGATCTCAGATTATGCCTGGAAGAACATTCCGACGAAAGAAGAATAAAGCAATAGGCAGAACACATTTTAACAACAAAAAAGTTGCTTTCTAAAATCAATAGCTGTTAATAGGGCTTTTTCCGTGAAACTCTATTAAAGTGCGTCTTCTTTTCAAATCTGCCTTCCTCTTTTCTCGATTTCGCACCGTTAATCATTACCCTGAGCAGGCACTTGTCTTAAGTTGACACTAAGTTGACCACATTGGGGTCGGGCTTGCCCGACGAAGCTGAGCAGGAGTGCATAGTCTTTTTCTTGCTTGGAGGTCGTCGTGAATTAAACAGCAAGCGAATATCTTTGCATCAGCCCTTGGTTGACAATTGCCTACTAAAACGATATGATAAACAAAGAATACAGTTTATAAAGAAAATGAGGATAGAAGCAATGTTAAATCAATTTTCAAGGACAGAATTATTATTAGGAAAAGAAGCAATGGAGCGTCTTGCAGGGTCTCGGGTGGCAGTGTTTGGAATCGGCGGGGTCGGTGGCTATGTGTGCGAAGCATTGGTTCGTTCCGGTGTGGGTTCTTTTGATTTGATCGACGATGATAAGGTTTGTTTGACGAATTTAAACAGACAGATTATCGCGACAAGAAAGACCGTTGGAAAATATAAAGTAGATGTGATGAAAGAACGTATTTTGGATATTAATCCGGATGCGAAAGTGGAAGTTCATAAGTGTTTCTTTTTGCCGGAGAATGCGGATGAATTTCATTTTGAAGACTATGACTATATTGTAGATGCTGTAGATACTGTAACAGCTAAAATAGAGTTGATTATGAAAGCAAAAGAAGTCGGAACACCGATTATCAGCAGTATGGGAGCCGGTAATAAACTGGATGCCAGCCGATTCAGGGTAGCAGACATTTATAAGACAAGTGGATGCCCATTGGCAAAGGTTATGCGTCGCGAGTTGAAAAAGCGTGGTGTAAAGAAGTTAAAAGTTGTTTATTCAGACGAGCTTCCGATTAAGCCGAAAGATGATATGACAAGTAGTTGTCGTACAAACTGTATATGTCCTCCGGGAGCTGAACATAAGTGTACAGAGCGACGTGCGATTCCGGGAAGTACGGCCTTTGTGCCATCGGTAGCAGGTTTGATCATTGCCGGTGAGATTGTAAAAGACCTGTCTGGAATACAGTAAAAGACAGGACTAGACAAAACAAGGTTCAGGAGGGATTCTTATGGAACAAAAGAAAAAGCAAAATCATAAGTTGTATGGTGGATTTCAATATGCGTTCGCAGGAATTGTAACCGGGTTGAAGCAGGAACAGAATATGAAGATGCATGCAGTAATGACGGCATTGGTTGTGATTGCTGGATTTTTCTTTCACATTTCTATGACAGAATGGTGTATCTGTCTGTTGCTCTGTGGTCTTATTATGGCGTTGGAGCTGGTGAATACAGCAGTGGAAGCGGTCGTAGATCTTGTGACTGAGGAGAGAAAGCCACTGGCAAAGATTGCAAAAGATACGGCAGCAGGGGCTGTATTTATTCTGGCAATTTTTTCAGCCGTGATAGGATGCATTATTTTTCTGCCAAAGGTTATAGCGTGGATATAGTTTTCACATGCCAAAAAAGTTTACGAGTGATTTCTCGCTCTTTTTTCAGACTATTATGTTTACTTTTTTTTAGAAAAAGTGTATAACAAAAGTATGAAAAATAACTGGTATGATTCACTTTCATGGCAATCACTACACGGATTGACACGAAGGGTACACGAAAGGAGAAGAAGACTATGGAAAAATTGACAGATGGATTAAAGAAAATCTTATTGGCAGGAATCGGAACAGTAGCTGTTACAGCGGAAAAATCAAAAGATGTTCTGGATGACCTGGTAAAAAAAGGTGAGTTGACAGTGGAGCAGGGAAAGGCTTTGAATGAAGAACTCAAACACAATATTAAACAGACAGTAAAAGATAAAGTGAATGTTTCAGTAAAGACATCAACACCTGAAGAATTAAATGAATTGCTCAGTAAGATGACAGCAGAGCAGCTTGCACAGTTGAAAGAGCAGATAGAAAAGGTGGAAGCGGAAGCACCGGAAGAAGAGGTTGTAGAGCCAGAAGATGTAGTGGAAGCAGAAGCAGAAGAAGTTGAAGAGCCAGAGGTTAATGAGTAACGCAAAATCAGGTTCCAGATTGAAGGAAATTACGGCAGTATTGCGTAAGCATGAGATCACAAAGGGTATGACCCCGGTGAAGCTGCGGTTGATTCTGGAAGATCTGGGACCTACTTTTATTAAAATAGGACAAATCATGTCGCTGCATTCGGATGTCCTTCCGAAGAAATATTGTGACGAGTTAATGAAACTGCGTTCGGATGTGCCACCGATGCCATTTTCAGAAGTGGAGGAAGTAATAGAAGAATCCTATGGCTGTCCGTGGAAGGAAGTATTTTCGGATATAGAAAAAACGACGCTTGGTTCTGCTTCCATTGCACAAGTGCATCGCGCAACGCTCAAATCTGGAGAGAAGGTTGTTATAAAGGTACAGCGCAAGGGAATCTATGACACGATGGCAAGAGATATCGGACTGCTTCATAAAGCGGTGAAACTGGTGCCGCCGATCAGCATTAAAGAGACAGTGGATTTCAGCATGGTGTTGGATGAATTGTGGGTAGTTACGCAAGAAGAGATGAACTTTCTGACAGAAGCAGCCAACATGGAGGAATTTGCCCGGAGAAATAAAGATATCGCCTTTGTGCGTACACCGATTTTATATAAAGAGCATACGACACATCATGTTCTTGTTATGGAATATATTGATGGATATCCAATTGATGATAAAGTATCGCTTCAGGAAAATGGATATGATCTGCATGAAATAGGAACAAAATTAATAGACAACTACATTAAGCAGGTTATGGAGGATGGATTTTTTCATGCTGACCCACATCCGGGAAATGTATGCGTATCCGATGGGAAAATTGTCTGGATTGATATGGGGATGATGGGAAGACTCTCTGAACGAGACAGAGAATTGATCGGAGATGCAATTCAGGGAATTGCCATTAACGATATCGGAATGATACAGGATGCAGTACTTGCACTGGGTGAATTTCGTGGAAAACCGGATCAGAGTAAATTATATGAAGATATCAGTACTTTGATGATGAAGTATGGAAAATTGGATATGGGCAATATTGATGTGGCAGAGACGATGCAGGATCTGATGGAGGTTATGAAAACCAATCGGATTTCCATGCCACATGGACTTACAATGCTGGCCAGAGGATTGACGCAGATGGAAGGCGTCATGGCAGACATTTGTCCGGAGATTAATATGGTAGAAATTGCAGCAGCCCGTATAAAAGGTGATTTCTGGCGCAATTTTGACTGGAAAAAAGAGTTGAAAAGCGGCGGAAAACATCTGTACCGTGCACTTCATAAAACAATTGATCTGCCATCAGTGACGGCAGATGCGATACAAGGTTTTATGAAAGGACAGACAAGAGTAAATCTGGATTTGCATGTGTCAAAAGATTTATCAGAGCTGCTGAGAAGACTTGTAAGAAATATTGTAATGGGGCTGTGGGTAATGGCTCTTTTAATTAGCTCAAGTATTATTTGTACGACCAATATGCAGCCGAAATTGTGGGGGATACCTGCAATTGGAGCTATTGGATACCTGATGGCATTTGTGATTGTACTCTATGTATTTATCAAACATTTCTTGTCGAGAAAATAATAGAAAAAATAAAATACGAGGGACATCCCATGGGAGTTTGGGATGCCCCTCGTATTTTTGTACTAAAAGTACGCAATACTATGATACGCGATATTTTTGAAGAAGTCTGTCAGCCTTCTGTTCATCATCACCATGAATGATGAGAGTTACCGGAAGACCCAGACGAATGGCCATTAGTTCGGAAAGTTCTTTTCCGTTAATATTCATACGATGATTTTCAATGTCTTTGACTGTGATATCAGCAGATAAATTTCTGCATGTGTTATAAAAAGTGACAAATTGTCCTGTAGTTACGAATTTGATATTTTGTTTAATCATAATCAATTCCTCATAGTCTGTATAAAAATTGGTTAAAATGACATTGTTTACAAAAAGGATTCGTATAATCAAATTTTCGTTTGACTTTAACCTTGTTCAGTATATAATAAGATGCATAAAAACGTAAAATACATATTTACTATGACTGATATATATTTTTTGTATATTAAAGAACTGGAACAATTTATGTATTGTTAAGGGAGCAAAAGCATGGAGATTACATATGATTATTATCGGATTTTTTATTATGTGGCAATGTATAAAAGTTTTTCAAAAGCCGCAAAGGCATTGATGAGCAACCAGCCGAATGTTACGCATTTTATGAACAATCTGGAGAATCAGTTGGGATGTAAGTTATTTGTGAGGTCAAACCGGGGAGTGACATTGACAGCGGAGGGACAGAAACTGTATCAACATGTTTCTATTGCGTATCAACATATTCATACTGCAGAGATGGAACTTGCAAATGAACAGAGTATGAAAAGTGGCAGCATCACGATCAGTGCCAGCGAGATTGCACTGCATCTGTTACTATTACCGATACTTGGAAAATTTCATAAGAAGTATCCGGGAATCCGTCTTCGGATTCTGAATCATTCAACCCCGCAGGCGATACAGGCAGTGAGGGAAGGGGGAGTAGATTTTGCAGTGGTGACAACACCATTAAAAGCAAAAAAACCTTTGAAATCCACTTCATTGATGGAATTTCAGGAAATTGTTGTCGGAGATGAATCATTTGCAGATGTACAAGACGCATTCTGTCTTGAGGAGATTGCAAAAAATCAATTAATCTGTCTTGGTAAACAAAGCACAACATATGAGTTCTATTCCAAATTCTTTTTAGAACACAATCTTGTATTAGAACCGGATACAGAGGTGGAAACAATTGATCAGGTTTTGCCGATGATCATGAATGGATTGGGAATTGGATTCTTGCCGGAGCCATTTGCAAGAAATGTAATAAATGAGAAAAAGATATATGAGATTCCAATGATTGAAACGATACCGAAGCGGGAAATTTGTCTGGTGGAGAATCATAATTTCCCACCGAGTATTGCCGCAGAGACGTTGAAAAAGATGTTTATGTGATATTTAGAAATATAAGTATGTGAGAAATTAATTGACCATACAAATTTCAAAGTGTAACATAAGATAGAAACAGGTGTAAAAGAACAAATACCTTTTGGAGTAAAGGAGAAAATATGTTACAGATTCAACATATACGCAAGGAATACCGGACAGGTAATCTGGTGCAAAAGGCGTTGGACGACGTCAGCCTGAATTTAAGAGACAATGAATTTGTTGCTATTTTAGGTCCCAGTGGTTCGGGTAAGACCACTCTTCTGAACATTATCGGAGGACTGGACCGTTATGATAGCGGGGATTTGATCATTAACGGGATTTCTACAAAAAAATATAAGGACAGGGATTGGGATTCCTATCGTAATCATACGATTGGTTTTGTATTTCAAAGCTATAATCTTATTCCGCATCAGACTGTTTTGGCAAATGTTGAACTGGCACTGACGATATCCGGTATCGGTAAAGCACAGCGGAAAAAGAAAGCAATCGAAGCGTTGAAAAAAGTAGGATTGGGTGAGCAATTACACAAGAAGCCAAACCAGATGTCCGGTGGACAGATGCAGCGAGTTGCGATAGCAAGAGCATTAGTAAATAATCCGGATATTCTGCTTGCGGATGAGCCGACGGGTGCACTTGACAGTGATACAAGCGTGCAGGTTATGGATTTGCTACAGGAGGTTGCAAAAGACCGGTTAGTTGTTATGGTTACGCATAATCCGGAGCTGGCAAAAGAGTATGCAACTCGAATCGTAAATCTGCGGGATGGTAAGATTCGTTCAGATACAGACCCATATGAAGTGGATGAAGCAATATTAACGCCACCGGAACATAAGAATATGGGCAAATCGTCGATGTCATTTATGACAGCTTTGGCACTTAGTTTTAACAACTTAAAGACGAAGAAAGCAAGGACTTTATTGACATCCTTTGCAGGCTCGATAGGGATTATTGGAATTGCACTGATTTTATCACTTTCGACCGGAGTGAATAAATATATTCAAAATATTGAAGAAGAAACATTGTCAGAATATCCGTTACAGATTCAAAGCACCGGGTTTGACATTACATCGATGATGGTTGGAACCGGAGGCGGTGGTGACGAAGAAACTGTAAAAAAGAATAAAGATGACGGTAAAATTAAAGTGATTCAGATGGTGACAAATATGTTTGCGACAATGAATTCGAACGATTTGAAATCTCTGAAGAACTATCTGGATAACGAGGAAGCCAGTGGAATCCGAAAATACACAAATGCAATCGAGTACTCTTATAATGTATCTCCGCAAATTTTTACAGAGAATGGAGATAAAATCCGGCAGGTAAATCCTGATAAATCATTTTCTGCATTAGGGCTTGGCTCATCGACTTCTTCTAATAGTATGATGTCATCTATGATGAGTACAGATGTATTTTATGAAATGCCGAAAAACAGCAGTTTGTATGAGAAACAATATGAAGTAAAAGCTGGAAGATGGCCGAAAAAATATAACGAGTGTGTAGTGGTTCTGACTTCGGATGGAAGCATTAGTGATTTTATGCTGTATACTCTGGGATTGCGGGATTCTATGGAACTGGACGAGATGATCCAGCAGTTTATAAAAGAGGAAAATGTAAAGACACCTGAGAATTTGGGAACTTATACTTACGATGATATTATAGGAAAGAAATTTAAGCTGATAAACAGTTCCGATTGTTATGAATATGACAAACAGTACAAAGTCTGGAAAGATAAAACAGACAATAGCTCTTATATGAAGAAACTGGTTGCGAACGGCGAAGAGCTAAAGGTAGTCGGTATCGTGCAGCCGGATGCAGATGCCAAAGCAACGGCATTACAGGCAGGAATCGCCTATCCATATGCTTTGACAGAACATGTGGCAGAAGAGGCAAAGAAAAGTGAAATTGTAAAACAGCAGCTTAAAAATCCGGATATCAATGTATTTACAAATGAAAAATTCGGAACTGACAAAGATGACGATGATTTTAATATGGATTCTTTATTTGCAGTTGATGAAGCTGCATTGCAAAAGGCATTTAAATTTGATGAAAGTGCGATGAGTAACCTTGGCAATTCACTTGATTTTTCCGGTGCAGATTTAGAAAAAGCATTTCGTGTCGGAGGGGATAGTTTTGAACTTTCCAATATGGTGAATCTGGAACAGATACAGCTTGATCTGTCAGGTATGCCACAGTTGAATTTGGGAGAGATACTTTCCCAATTGGATTTATCAGTATCGCCGGATGGATTGAAACAAATGGCTTCTAGTCTGTCAGAAGGATATCTGGAATATGCGAAGACACATCCAGAAGCCGATTACTCTCATTTGCTGGAAGATTTTACAGAATATTTAAAAACGGATGAGGCAAAGAAAATTATCGAGGATAATATCAAAGACATTATCAAAGGAAGTTCCAGTGTGACCATCACACCGGAACAAATTCAAAAGCTGCTTAAAGATATCATGACAGGTTTCTTACAGTATGTAACAGATAATGGTTATACAGATGTTAGTAAATTTGGAGATTACTTGCAGGAATATTTACAGACAGATGAAGCAAAGCGAATGCTTGCGTCAGTCGGAGATGGGATTCAGATTGATGATATCGAGGTAAATATTACTGCTGAACAGATGACAAAGCTGGCAAATGAATTGTATAAAGGATATCAGAATTATGCATCAGTAAATGGAAAACCGGATCCGTCCATGATGGGAGAACAAGTAATAAAGTATCTTGGAACAGAGGATGGAAAGAAACGTCTGGCAGACGGACTGGCTAAAACGGTGGATATGAACGCTCTGGAAAGTCAGGTATCTGCAGCTATGCAGGATTATATGACAAAGGCAATGGGTGTGCTTAGCAATTCCGTGGGTGAAGCGATTGGGACACAGGTTTCATCAGCAATGACACAGATTGTAACACAGCTTACATCGGGGCTTGAGAGTGCGATGACGCAGATGATGGCGAATGTCGGGACACAACTTCAAAACGCGATGGGAAGTGCAATGACAATCGATACCGATGCATTTGCAAAAGCATTTCAGATGAATATGACAGAAGATGATCTGGTGGAATTGATGATGTCTATGAACACATCGAACAGTGTGTCTTATGACAGTAATCTGCAGAAGCTTGGCTATGTGGATTTTAATGTGCCGTCGGAAATCTCATTGTATCCGAAGAATTTTGAGAGCAAAGAAGAAGTTGTAAAAATTTTGGATAAGTACAATCACAAGATGGAAACGGAAGGAAAAGATGAGCAGGTCATCAGTTATACCGATGTAGTTGGAACATTGATGTCTTCGGTGACAAATATTGTGGACATTATCAGTTATGTACTGATTGCGTTTGTTGCGATATCGTTGGTTGTATCATCAATCATGATTGGAGTTATTACGTATATCAGCGTATTGGAGCGTAAGAAAGAGATTGGTATTCTGCGTGCGATTGGTGCTTCGAAAGGAAATGTATCTCAGGTCTTTAATGCAGAGACATTTATCATAGGATTGTGTGCGGGATTGATCGGTATTGGATTAACAGTAATCTTGTTAATTCCGACAAATGCGATCATTCATTCGGTTGCAGACACGACAGCTGTAAGTGCAGTATTACCGGTTATACCTGCATTGGTACTGATAGCGTTGAGTGTAGTACTGACATTGATCGGTGGTTTGATTCCATCCAGAAAGGCGTCAAAGAGTGATCCGGTAACGGCACTGAGGACAGAGTAAAACAGAGTGTGTGGAGTAGCACAAAGAGAAGTATAAAGGAAATAACAAATGAAGTATAACAAGAGAAAGAGACTCTTTCTTGTGCTGGCAATTATCTGGATGGTTATGATTTTTGGGTTTTCATCCAGAGATGGTGATTTGTCAGGAGAAGACAGCGGAAGGGTCGGGAGACTTGTCGGCGAGTGGTTTGTTCCTGGATTTAATGAGTGGAGCGAGGTAAAACAAAATGCATTTATCGACAAAGTGGATTTCCCGATTCGAAAGACTGCACATGCGACGGAATACGCAGTATTGGGTACGTTGATCTTCGGGGCAACTTATGAGATTTGGCGAAAAAAGAGATATACTATCGGGATTCCATGGATATGTGGAACGATATATGCAGCTACCGATGAAATTCATCAATTGTTTGTTCCCGGTCGGAGCGGTCAAGTGCGGGATGTGTTGATTGACAGCTGTGGTGTATTTATTGGAGTAATGGTTGTAACGTGGATAGTAAGTTATAGAGAAAAGAGGAAAAGAAGATGAATGAATTATATGAAGCAATTGAGAAAAAAATAAAAGATGCAGGATATCCGAGAAAAATTTCAGGGGCGGATGTATACAATGATATTTGTGACCAGATAGACGGAAAAGAAAACGGAACTTACATTTTGTTATCTAAATTCGAGGATGATGTCGTATTTGAATATCACATTACAATTCAGGATGAGGATTTTAATCTTGGCATACTGACGATGAAGACTCCGGAAGGTGTGTTTGAAGCAGATTTTGATGCTGAATAGGAAACCTGTGACAGCAGAAAAGACTATTGAATACTTTATTTAAGACAAAAAAAGACTATTAATATTTTGCTTAGGATAAAAAAAGAGCAGAATTTGCATGAAAATAGACAAAATATGTATTGACGATAAAATTGTTTTGAGGTATGATTAGGCAGATTTTACGGAAAGGCAGGAAAAAAAGATGGCTAATACAGTTCAGAGAAAAATCGCATTTGAAAATGCAGATGCAGCAGTAGAATTTGTTAATAGAGTACAACAAATTCCTTTTGATGTAGATTTAAAGGCAAGAAATATGAGAATTGATGCAAAGTCTTTACTTGGCGTACTTTCTATTTGCGAAGAGAAGAATATTGAAGTAGAAGCTTTTGGAACGAGTGATGAGTTTATCGAACTGCTTGCTGAGTATACAGCATAGTTTAGATGAAGTTTATAAATTATGTGGTAAGTGCTATATAGACGAGGAGAAATAAAATGAATCCATCACAGATTACAGATTGGTGTCATCAGATTATACGGTCTGTGGCAAAGAAAGACGGATTATATATTGATGCGACTATGGGCAAGGGACACGACACAAAGCTTTTATGCGAACTTGCAGGAGAGCAAGGAAGTGTGCTTGCATTTGATATCCAGCCGGAAGCAGTGCATGCAACAGAAAACCTGTTGCAGAAAGAAGGGCTGCAAGGCAGGGCAACATTACTTTTGACAGGGCATGAGCATATGGATGAATATGCGCAGACAGAATCTGCCGATGTGATTTGCTTTAATTTTGGATATCTTCCGGGTGGAGATCATGCTATTGCAACAAAGACACAGACTAGTTTGGAAGCAATTGAAAAGGGACTTAACTTGCTGAAGCATGGTGGTATGATGAGTCTGTGTATTTACAGTGGTGGTGATACAGGGTTTGAAGAGAAGGATGCAATTCTTCAATATATAAAAGAACTCAATCCCAAAGAATATACAGTAATTGTAAATGAATATTATAACAGGGAGAATAATCCCCCGATTCCGGTATTTATTTTTAAACGTTAAAAGGTTGGATTTCACTGTGATTGCGGTGGAATTCAACCTTTTATTCTGTATTTTAAGGGGAAGATATGGTATAGTATGGATAAATCAAAAGAAAGGTATGGCGAAGAGTGGGAGATAAGCAGGAGAAAATGAAATACCGGCTTGCAGAAGCGATGAAAACTTGTATGAGGACCATGCCGGTAGAGAAGATTACAGTTAAAGAAATAGTTCAGGAATGTGGGACAACACGACAGACATTCTATCGCTATTTTCTGGATAAATATGATTTGATAAACTGGTATTTTGACAAGATTCTTTTGGAATCCTTTGAGCATATGGGAGAGGGAACAACTGTCTATGAAGGTTTGTGTAAAAAGTTTCAGTATATTGAAGAAGAAAAGTTATTTTTCAAGGCAGCATTTCGTAATGACCAGCAGAATTGTCTAAGAGAACATGATTTCCAATTGATACTTGCTTTTTATACAAGGCAGATTGAAGAAAAGACGAAAGAACCGATTTCAGAAAATCTACGTTTTTTGTTGGAAATGTATTGTCAGGGGTCTATTTATATGACTGTTCAGTGGGTGCTGGGCGAGAGAAAAAGCACGCCGCAAGAGATGGCAAAGGCACTTGTATCGGCGATGCCGTCAGAGTTGTATGATGTGATGAAACAATTAAATCTTGTGTAAAATGAATGAAAAATAAAAGATAAGTCAATCTGACATGTGAAAATGTGACAGATTGACTTTTTTGTAACTTTCTATTTGGAGAAGATATTGTTAAAATAAAGACATAAGAAAACAAAACGGCTAAACAGAAAGGAAGAAGAAAAAATGGCAAACAGAATTATGTTGAACGAAACATCTTATCATGGAGCAGGTGCAATTCAGGAAATTGCAACAGAGGCAAAAGCAAGAGCTTACAAAAAAGCATTTGTATGTTCTGATCCGGATTTGATTAAATTTGAAGTAACAACAAAAGTAACAAAAGTGCTGGAAGATGCAGGACTTGAGTATGAAATTTATTCTGATATCAAAGCCAACCCAACAATCGAAAATGTACAGCATGGAGTAGAAGCATTTAAGAAAGCAGAAGCTGATTATATTATTGCTATTGGTGGCGGTTCTTCTATGGATACAGCAAAAGCAATCGGTATCATCATTGCAAACCCTGAATTTGAAGATGTTAGAAGCCTGGAAGGTGTTGCACCTACAAAGAAACCTTGTGTACCAATCATCGCAGTTCCAACAACAGCAGGAACAGCAGCAGAGGTAACAATCAACTATGTTATCACAGACGTAGAAAAGAAAAGAAAATTTGTATGTGTTGACCCACACGATATGCCAATCATCGCAGTTGTAGACCCGGACATGATGTCTTCTATGCCAAAAGGACTGACAGCTTCTACAGGTATGGATGCATTGACACATGCAATTGAAGGATACACAACAAAAGCAGCTTGGGAAATGACAGATATGTTCCATCTGAAAGCAATTGAAATCATTTCAAGATCACTTAGAAGTGCAGTAAATAACGAAAAAGAGGGACGTGAAGGTATGGCTCTCGGACAGTATATTGCAGGAATGGGATTCTCAAACGTAGGACTTGGAATCGCACATTCTATGGCACATACACTTGGTGCTGTATATGATACACCACACGGTGTTGCATGTGCAATGATGCTTCCAATCGTTATGGAATACAATGCAGATTGCACTGGCGAGAAATACAAAGAAATCGCAAGAGCAATGGGTGTAAAGGGTGTAGATGATATGTCTATGGAAGAGTACCGCAAAGCAGCAGTAGATGCTGTACAGAAGCTTTCTGTAGATGTTGGAATTCCTACAAAACTGGAAGCACTCAAAGAAGAGGATCTTCAGTTCCTGGCAGAGTCTGCTTATGCAGATGCTTGTGCACCGGGTAATCCGAAAGATGCAAGCGTAGAAGATCTGAAAGATTTGTTTAGAAAATTAATGTAAGAAAAAGCTATATAAGAAAAAGAAACGGCAGAGCAGTGCATGTTCTGTCGTTTCTTTTTTACTGGTTGTATTCATTTTTATTGAAATAAGATAATAAAATATGATGAATCGAACGATGCAGGTACGGCATATACTCTTCCATAGGCAGAGGCTGTTCGTATAAAATACAGCTATAGCAGGTGGAACCTACAAGCTCTAGTATTGTAAAAAGTAATAATTCGGCTTCCAAATCTGTGATGGAACTTTTTTGAACCAATTCACGATAATAAGAATAGAATTCACGCGATTCTTCTGATTCATCAGTTACTTGTTGTTCAAAGGCAACACGGAAAATTCCCCAGGATAAATTTTTAGAAATAAATTGTAATAATTTTGGGTTTGCAGCCAGTTTTTCTATAATGAAATCAACAACAAAAAATAATTGGTTCTCAAAACCTTCGATCGATTGCTGCAGAAGAGCATGGTGTGCTTCCGCAAAAAGCTGACCGGTTTTATGTGCGATTAAAATGTCTCGCAAGTCGTATTTATCTTTGAAATACAAATAAAATGTGCCTTTTGCAAGACCGGCTTTAGAAGAAATATCGGAGATTGTCGTCTTGGCAAATCCCTTATCTGTGAATAATTCAAATGCAGTCTGTAAAAGTGCATTTTTCTTTTCTTTCTTATTTAAGTCTACCTTACTCATATTCCTCACTCCTGTAATACATTCTTGAACAATACCGACATCATGCGATAAGGTTCAACAAGATATTATCTATTGTGTAACAAAAACGAAAAAAAATCAATATAAAAATGACCAATATTCATTTTCGGCTACAAATTTGCAAATGTGAATATTGACCAATGGTCATTTGAGAATATAATAAGTTTAGAAATGAAAAAGATTGGGAGATGAAGACATGATTAAGGTGGGTAAAAAAATTGTGAAATACAGAATCACAATTTTAATTATCGGAATTTTATTATTAATTCCATCAGTTCTGGGGTATTTAAAGACCCGGGTAAATTATGATATTCTCTATTATCTGCCGGGGAATATTGACACAATGAAAGGTCAGGACATTTTAATCGATGAATTCCAAAAAGGCGCATTCGCAATGGAAATCGTAGATGGCATGACGACGAAAGAAGCAGCAGATGTTAAACAGAAAATTGAGCAGGTAGACGGAGTGGCAGATGTAATCTGGTATGATTCTATTGCAGATTTATCAATGCCGATCAGTGAACTGCCGGATAACTTAAAAGATGTATTTTATAAAGATGATGCGACACTAATGGCAATCTTCTTCGATGATACAACTTCCGCAGACAGTACAATGGATGCAATCAAAGAGATTCGAAGTGTTACAAATGAACAGTGCTATTTAAGCGGTATGTCAGCAGTTGTAACAGATATTAAGAACCTGTCTGAAAAAGAGATGCCGATTTATGTATTGATTGCAGTTGTGTTAAGCTGTATCGTGCTTTCAATATTTACAGATTGTTGGGTTTTACCGATATTCTTTATGCTTAGTATCGGTATGGCGATTATTTATAATATGGGAAGCAACTACTTCCTCGGACAGATTTCTTACATTACAAAGGCGTTAAGTGCAGTATTGCAGCTTGGAGTTACGATGGACTACTCTATTTTCCTGTGGCATAGTTATCAGGAAAATAAGCAGCGTTTTGATGGCGACAAAGAGCGTGCGATGGCACATGCAATATCCAATACATTTACATCGGTAATCGGAAGCTCCATTACAACGGTGGCAGGTTTCATCGCATTGTGCTTCATGAGTTTTACACTTGGACGCGACTTAGGTATCGTTATGGCAAAGGGAGTTGTATTTGGAGTAATCAGTTGTGTTACAATCCTGCCGTCGCTTTTGCTTATATTTGACAAAGCGATTGAAAAGACAACACACCGTTCCATCATACCACCGATGGAGAAACCTGCAAAATGGATCACAAAACATTTTAAAGCATTCGTGGTAGTATTCCTTGTTGTATTAGTTCCGGCATTGATTGGATATACAAAGACAGATGTATATTACAATCTGGATTCTACACTTCCGAAATATCTTGCCAGCATCAAGGCAAATGATAAACTGGCAGATACATTTGATATGAATGCCACAGACATGGTACTTGTCAAATCGGATATGTCGGCAAAAGATGCGAAAGCAATGCTGAAAGAAATTAAAAATGTAAAAGGTGTGAAATTCGCACTTGGATTGGATGATCTGCTTGGTTCATCTATTCCAAGAGATATCATCCCGTCAGAATTAACAGAGACATTGAAACAAGGAGACTGGCAGTTGATGCTTGTTCAGTCAGAATATAAAGTGGCATCAGATGAAGTCAATGAACAGTGTACAACAATCAACGATATTGTGAAAAAATATGATGATACAGGAATGTTGATCGGTGAAGCTCCTTGTACAAAAGACCTTATTACAATTACAGATAAAGATTTCAAGGTAGTAAGTGCAATTTCAATCGTAGCAATCTTTATCATTATTGCATTTGTATTTAAATCTATTTCATTACCTGTTATACTGGTATCAGTAATTGAATTTGCGATATTTATTAACCTGGGAATTCCATATTATACCCATACAACGTTGCCGTTTATTGCATCTATCGTAATCGGAACAATTCAGTTGGGAGCAACTGTCGATTATGCGATTTTGATGACGACACGTTACTGGAAAGAGCGAAGCAAAGGACGCGAAAAGAAAGAAGCAATACGAATTGCATTAGGTTCATCGATCAGTTCGGTTATTGTATCCGCATTGGGATTCTTCGCCGCAACATTCGGAGTTGGATTATATTCGGATATTGATATGATTTCTTCTCTGTGTACATTGATGTCACGTGGAGCATTGATCAGTATGTTTGTTGTAATATTTATCCTTCCGTCTATGCTGATGGTATTCGATAAAGTGATTTATAAGACAACGAAGAAAATGAAAGTATAATGATGCTGGCTAAACAGGAATATAAGGAGGTTCATTAAAATGAAAAATAGAGAGTTCAGAACGTTGATCGCAGCAGTGATGTTGACAACTTTAGTGGCAGGAAGTGTTGGAACAACACCTGCATATGTATTTGCAGCAGAGGGAAATGCGAAAGTATCGACAGAACAAAAAGATGCAAAAACAGAAAAATCAGATAAAGAAGAGTCTTCAAAAAATACAGAATCAACCAGTGCGAAACCGACAAAGAATGAGACTGTGTATGCTAAAATTGATGGAAGTGGAGCTGTTACAGAGGTTACAGTTTCGGATCAGCTGAAAAATATTTCAGATGTATCAAGTCTGCAGGATGTTTCGGAATTGAGTGATATTGAAAATGTAAAAGGAGACGAAACATTTACAACAAGTGGAAAGAATCTGACATGGAATACAGAAGGTTCTGATATTTGTTATCAGGGTAAGACAGATAAGGCTCTTCCGGTCGGAGTAAAGATCAGTTATAAGTTAGATGGAAAAGACGTATCAGCCAGTGAGCTGGAAGGTAAGAGCGGCCACCTGGTTATCCGATATACTTATGAAAATACAAGCGAAAAAACAAACAATGGCACAAAAGTTCCATTTATGATGGCATCCGGATTACTGATGGATACAGATATGGCTTCGAATGTCGTAGTAAAGAACGGAAAGATTATTTCTGATGGGGACAGAGATATGGTTATCGGATATGGTTTCCCAGGTATGACAGAGATTCTCGGAACTACGGATCTTGATATTCCGGACTACTTTGAAGTAGAGATGGATGTTACAGATTATGAAGCAATTGAAGGAATTACCGTTGCTACAAACAGTTTGTTTAATGACCTTGGCGATAAAGAAAATGATTCGAAATTAGATGACTTGGAAGGTCTTCAGGATTCTATGAATGAACTTCAGGATGCAGCAAATCAGCTGGTAGATGGTTCAGGACAGTTGAAGGATGGTCTCGATACATTACTTGCATCATCAGGAACCCTGACAGATGGTATCGGACAGCTTGCTACAGGAAGTAAGACATTGGCAGATGGAACAAAGACATTAGCACAGGGGAATGCAGATTTAGCAGATGGAGCAGCAACACTGGCAGCGGGAAATGGAAAACTGGCACTCGGAACATCCGCATTACTTGATGGAGCAAATACTCTGGCAACAGGAAATGCTACATTAGCAGGCGGGCTTGAGCAGATAAATAATGGCGCTAAAGGTGCATCAGAAGGAGCAACAGCTCTTTCGACAGGACTGGATGGTGCAGCTACCGGTGTGGGAGCATTAAAAGGCAAAGTAGATGACATGGTAACCGGTGTGAATGCGTTGGCAGAAGGAGCAAGAACATTAAATACAAATCTTATGAATGCATCAGCAAGCTCGAAGGAATTGGATGCAGGAGTACAGCAGGTTGCTACAGGTGCAGCAAAGTTACATGCAGGCTTAAATGCGTTGAACACAAAATTGAATCCGTCAAGTACAGGGGCAGTTGCAGAATCAGCACAGAATGTCGAAAGTGAGGCGGCAAGTCTTCAGAATCAGGCAGCCGGACTGCAGGGAACAGCAGCAGAATTACAGAATGGTGCAGCAAATCTTCAGGCACAGGCAGCTACAGCAGCGGCAGAGACAACAGCGCAGGCACAGCAGGCACAGAGTCAGCTGGCGGCAGCACAACAGGCAGCGCAGACAATTTTGAATTCCGGAGTGGAATTAGATGAAGGTACAAAAGCTCAGCTTCAGGCATTGGCAAATGCATATATAGATACATCAGCATTGGAGTCAGCTGCAGTGCAGATGACAACATATGCAGGCACAGCACAGGCATATGCAGACAGCACAAGTACAGCAGCAAATACAGCAGCAAATACAGCAAATGAAGCAGCTAATGTGGCAACACAGGCAAATAATGTAAATCAGGCAGTTCAGAATACAAGTCAGGCAGAACTCGCAGGAACTGTGGCAGCATTGAATGAGGCAGCAGCACAGGTAGATGCAGGATTAAATGGAGAAAAGGGCATTAAAAATGGTATGAGTGCTCTGAGTGCAGGATTAGGTCAGTTAAGCACAGGTGCAACACAGTTGGATATGGGACTGAATGGAAATGCGGCAGCTGGAATAACAGGACTGAAAGATGGAGTAACATTATTACAGAGTGCTGTATATGGAGAAGATGGGCTTGCAGCAGGCTTGGCAAATGCATCTACAGGTGCAAAAGCTTTGGCTAAAGGAAATGCTGATTTGTATGCAGGAACTACAGCGTTGAGTGCAGGAGCAAAATCGGCATCAGAAGGAGCAGCAACACTTGCAGTCGGAGTGAAAGACCTTAATGCAGGGGCAAAATCAGCATCAGAAGGAGCAACAGCACTTGCAGGTGGAGCAAAATCAGCATCAGAAGGAGCAACACAGCTTGATTCAGGAGCAGCAACACTTGCAACAGGTATCGGAACATTACAGAGTGGTTCAACAGCACTGATCGATGGTGTAAAACAGTTGGATGATGGAGCAAATCAATTGAATAGCGGTATGATCCAGTTTAATGAAGAGGGTATTAAAAAACTTGTCAGTGCATTTGATGGAGATTTGAGTGCTGTTCTTGATAAAGCAAATGGAATGATCGACACATCGAAAGCATACAAGAGCTTCACAGGTATTTCAGATGGAATGGACGGAGAAGTGAAATTTGTATTTGTAACAAACAAATAACAAATAAATAAGAAAAATAGCAAAGAATAATAAGGAAAAAGACTTGACTTCCATAGGTCAGATATGGTATAGTTTTCTGGCGAATGGAAGTAGGTCTTTTTTTTATGCCTAAAACTTGATGGCTTCGCAACCATCAGAAACTAAGAATTAAAAAATAAAAAGCGAGGTGGAAGTTGTGCGCACAAGAATTACATTGGAATGTACAGAATGCAAGAACCGCAATTACAACATGACAAAGGATAAGAAAACTCATCCAGACCGCATGGAAACAAAGAAGTATTGTAAGTTCTGTAAATCACACACACTGCACAAAGAAACGAAATAGTCGTTGAGAGGGAGTGGACATCATGAGTGAGAAGTCAGGAAAACCTCAGAAGAAGAGCTGGTTTAAAGGTCTTAAGGCAGAGTTCCGTAAGATTATCTGGCCAGACAAGGATGCACTTGTAAAACAGACAACGGCAGTAGTTGCAGTTTCTGTATTCTTAGGAGCAATCATAACAGTGATTGATTCTCTTTTGAAATATGGAATCGACTGGCTTGTACGCTAGGTAGCTACAGCAGAAAGGTGATTTTATGTCAGAAGCAAAATGGTATGTAGTTCATACTTATTCAGGTTATGAAAACAAAGTAAAAGCGAACATTGATAAGACGGTCGAGAATCGTCAGCTTGAAGATCAGATTCTGGAAGTAAGAGTTCCTATGGAGGAAGTTGTTGAACTGAAGAATGGTGTTCAGAAAGTAAGTCAGAGAAAGCTGTTTCCTGGATATGTCATGATTCATATGATTATGAATGATGACACCTGGTATGTTGTTCGTAATACAAGAGGTGTGACAGGATTTGTTGGTCCTGGCTCCAAACCGGTTCCGTTGGATGAGACAGAGATGGAGCATTGGGGAATCGGACAGACAGAAGTCAAATGCGATTACGAAATCGGAGATATGATAACTGTCTTAAGTGGTGCCTGGGAAGGAACAGCAGGTGTTGTTAATACAATCAATGAACAAAAACAGAGCCTGACGATCAATGTTGAGTTGTTTGGCCGCGAAACTCCGGTTGAACTTAACTTTTCAGAAATTAAAAAGATGGATTAAAACCGTGGGAGGGATGCCTAATCCCGTGAATACCACAAGGAGGTAATTAAAATGGCAAAAAAAGTAGAAGGATATATTAAATTACAGATTCCAGCTGGTAAAGCAACTCCAGCACCACCGGTTGGTCCTGCATTGGGACAGCACGGTGTTAACATCGTTGAATTTACAAAACAGTTCAACGCTAGAACAGCAGATCAGGGAGATCTGATCATTCCTGTTGTTATCACAGTTTACAATGACAGAAGCTTCAGCTTCGTTACAAAGACTCCACCGGCAGCAGTTTTGATTAAGAAAGCTTGTAACATCAAATCTGGTTCAGGCGTTCCAAACAAAACTAAAGTTGCTACAATTACAAAAGCTCAGGTAGAAGAAATCGCTCAGACAAAATTACCTGACTTAAATGCAGCATCTCTTGAGTCAGCTATCAGCATGATCGCTGGAACATGCCGTTCTATGGGTGTAGTAGTAGAGGACTAATATTTATTAAATAAAGTATTATAATCGGTTCCGGATTGAAAGTTTCCTGCGGTGTCTAAGCAGGTGACAAGTAGATAGCGGAAATTGTAACAGAGTTGAATATCGTGGGAGGGGTACGATCCCGCCAATACCACAAGGAGGTTATTATAGAAATGAAACACGGAAAGAAATATATCGAAGCTGCAAAACAGATCGAAAGAGGAAACCTGTACGAAAAAACAGAAGCTATCGCTCTTGTAAAGAAAGCAGCAGTTGCAAAATTTGATGAAACAATCGAAGCTCATATCAGAACAGGATGTGATGGACGTCACGCTGATCAGCAGATTCGTGGAGCAGTAGTTCTGCCACACGGAACTGGTAAAACAGTTCGTATCCTTGTATTCGCTAAGGATGCAAAAGCTGAGGAAGCTAAAGCTGCAGGAGCAGATTTCGTTGGAGGAGACGAACTGATTCCAAAGATCCAGAACGAAGGATGGCTTGATTTTGACGTAGTTGTTGCTACACCAGATATGATGGGTGTTGTTGGACGTCTTGGACGTGTACTTGGACCAAAAGGTCTTATGCCAAACCCAAAAGCTGGAACAGTTACTATGGATGTAACAAAAGCTATCAACGATATCAAAGCTGGTAAGATTGAGTACAGATTGGACAAAACAAACATTATCCATGTACCGATTGGTAAAGCTTCATTCACTGAAGAACAGTTAGCGGACAACTTCCAGACGCTTATCGATGCAATTATTAAAGTAAAACCAGCAGCAGTAAAAGGTCAGTACCTTAAGAGCGTAACACTGACATCTACAATGGGACCTGGAGTAAAACTTAACCCATTGAAACTTGCTTAATTCGAGTTTTATAGATTGCTTATAAAATGAACTCGTTGAGAGTTTGTGAATAATAAAACCGGAGATATGACACCTGAGGGGTGTGATATCTCCGGTTTTTTATTATATATTAGGAAAGTACTCTTTCCTAATATATAAAAACGCTCCGCGAGGATGCGCACTGCGGCGTATAAGGAAGATGTCGCAAGCGACCGCCGCAGGCACCAGAATGTGCCTTGGCACATTCTTTTTGATCTAAATTCGATTTTTAATAATATAAAGGTAATCTGTTTCTGGATTATATACTAATAATAATTCAGAACCATCCTCTTTCACTTGATAGTAATATTGACACTGATCGAGGTTGATTCGTTCATCCGATGGTACATCCAGTTCGTCTAAACATTGTGTAGCAAAATCTTCATAACTATCAGTAAGCCTTGTTGGAGAAGGCACATCTGTCCAATCTACGAGTGATTCCATTGAGTCGGTATCATTGATTTGATAAATAGTATAAAATGTTCCGTCACCATGAAAAGAAGAACCAGTGTCTTTGTGATAGGTTTCGTGTAAATCTTTTGGTAATTCTAAACTCCAGTTTCGTTCGAGTGTGAAGCTATTGAAACTACATCCGGTTAGGATGAAGATTAAGCTAATACATAAGATGAGTGAGTCGATCTTTTTCAATGGAACACCTCCTATTTCCTATATTGATATAAGTTAAGTATAAGGTGTTTTTTACAATTTGTCATCTCTTGCGTAATAATCAAAATACCAAAAATTGTTCCCGCGGCTTACGCCAAATGAATTGATATATGAATATTTAAGGTTTTGTTCAACGGAGTATAGAAAAGGATTGATTTTCTTTATTTCTGGTGTATCTGTAGGAACATAATATTGTAACTGTTCAATTTCAAGGCTTTCCCAAAATCTCAGATTGACAAAATAAAAGTGATCAAAATCGGTTGTGTAGTAAACTTTTCTTGAGGTAAAATCACTGCCATCTCCTAGATGGTCAAAATTATTCTCGGATTTTTCAGATTTCTTGCCGAGAATAGGGAGTCCGTGGGCGAACATGATTGGCGGGGAGAAGATTGTGATAAAGATGAATATTAGCAAACATGTAATGAAAATGAAATTCTTTTTCTTCATGGAGATACTCCTTACATATATTTATATCGTCGCGACTATTAAAACTGAATTTAAGTCTAGCGTCTACCTTTCTATGAATTCATCGTACCATTAGTTGGAAAAGATAACTACAATTTTCAGATAACGCAAACATGAACAGCCAATTATTGAGCGTGAACGACAAAGATGTTTCGTTGCTGAATTGGGAAGATAAAGATATAATGAAGGTGATTATCGAAAAGCAAAGAAGGGGAAGACGGATAATGTACAATATATTAATTGTAGATGATGAAGCAGAACAGTGCGAAGCATTGAAAATAATATTGGAAAGACGAAAAGAAAATATCGTTGCAGATATTTGTACAACATTAGAAAAAGCGAAGATACTATGTGTTGGAAAGAAGTATGATGTATTTTTACTTGATATGAAGTTGGATGAGAAGGATGGTAATGAGGGTGGGCTACAACTTGGAAATTATATACGCTCGATTATTCCTTATAAATATACGCCGATTATCTATATTACTTCTGTTCCGGAAAAAATTCAGGCGGCATTGTCTGACACAGGGTGTTTCCGATACATTTTAAAACCATATACAGAAGAAAATATTAATAAGTGCCTGGATGATGTACTACATTCTCCGTTAGTAGCACCGGAAACATTTTCTTTTCAGAATTTCTGGGGTGGAGAAATTCGTGTCCCAGAGTGTTCGATTATTTATATTTGTCCGGGAATGAATAGAAGGTTGCAGATTTATACAAAGGATGGATGTTATGAAACTATAAGCTACACGATGGAACAAGTGGAAAACATACTTAGATACGGATTCTTTCGGTGCCATCGGAAATATATTGTAAATTTAAAATGCATTTCGGAATATGATAGGAGTAATCGTTTATTGTATATTGGAAATGAGATCATACCGGTAGGACGTAAATATAAAGAAGCATTTGAAAATATATGGAGGGTATTATAGAAGTGTATGTTTATATGGAAAGTTTTATAACGTCATATATGGAATTTGTGGCGTTTTGTATCTTGTTATGTGGTTTTTTGAAATATCCGCTAACGAATAGAAAAATATTTTTGAAAATTGCTGTTATACCGGCTATAGTAAATTGCTTTTTGTGTTTTTTTCAACTTTCAACAGCAACACAAATGGTCATAAGTAATTTGGCTATACTAGCTTGTTTGGAATATCTGGCTAGAATTTCTTTTGTCCGAATATTTATAATATACGTCTTAGGGTATATGTGGATAATGTTGACGGAGGTTGTTCAATTTCCTATTTGGAATTTGACTTCTGCGGGAATATTTCATGGAATAGCGCCGATAGGAGGCATGATAATTGTTTTGTTATTAGCGTGGTTTGCCTATCGCTATATTCCTTTACATAAAGTATATGAAGCGATTTCAAGATGGAACATTTTAATGTTATTGGTAATAATAAATAGCTTCTTGGTTCTATTTACGGTAGTTATGTATGCACGATTGAAAACAGAACATTTTATTTCAAATTATTTGATTATCGTTGGAATTATGCTGATTCTTATTGTTGCAAATGTTGGAGAGGTTTATCATTATTTTAAGCAGAAAGAACAGCAAAAACGTATGAAAGTATACGAGGAATATCTTCCAATCATAGAAGGATTAATCGAACAAGTGCGAATCAGACAACACGATTATCACAATAAGCTTCAAAGTATTCATGCTCTTGCATATGTATATAAAGATTTTGAATCGTTAAAGGGGGCTTTGTTGGAAACAACGGAGCATGATATGCTTCCAGATTTTGAAATGAATTTGCTAAAATTGAATATGCATTTGGTGAGCGGATTTCTGTTCAGTAAAATTCGTCAGGCAGATAAAGAGGGAAAAGAATTACATCTGGATATTGAACAATATGTAATTAGAACGACCTGTACGGAATATGAGGTGATTGAATGCTTGGGAATCCTGATTGATAATGCAATTGAAGCAACGGATGAAGGCGGAACAATATTGGCGAAGATTGGCTCGCAAGATGACAAATTAGTGTTTGAAATTAAAAATGCCGGACCGCATCTTACACCGGAATTTTGTAAAAATATTTTCAAAAAAGGATATTCAACGAAGAAAAATGATATGGATAATCATGGGATTGGATTGTATAAGTTAAACAGAACGGTAAAAGAACATGAGGGAAAATTGACATTGGAGAATGTTGAAGTGAATCAAACAGAATACATATCATTTGGATTGATAATATGAAAAATAAAAAAATGAAAAAAACACTTGACATCTTGCCAAACTAATGCTAATCTAATATAGCAATTGACTGCCGAAGACAGCAGGTGCTGTAAAGCGTAAGTATGATGACGCCTGCCGAGGAAGACAAGATTTCGAATGAAGATGAAATTTGTAAACCTCTGTGTCTTTGGGCATGGAGGTTTTTATTTGCTTAAAGCAACCTTCTAGCAGTCATACAAATCTAATAAGGAGGTGCACCGGAACGTGGCAAAAGTTGAATTAAAACAACCAATCGTAGCAGCTATCGCTGAAGACATTAAAGACGCTCAGTCAATCGTACTTGTTGACTACCGTGGACTTACAGTAGCACAGGATACAGAGCTTCGTAAACAGCTTAGAGAAGCAGGTGTTATTTACAAAGTATGTAAAAACACTATGATGAAGAGAGCGTTTGAAGGAACAGAGTTTGCAGGTCTGGATGAATTTTTGGAAGGACCAAGCGCAATCGCTATTTCTAAAGATGACGCAACAGCTCCAGCAAGAATTATCTGTAACTTCGCTAAAGAAGCAGATAAGCTTGAACTGAAAGCAGGTGTAGTTGAAGGAACAGTATATGATGTTGCAGGATTAACAGAACTTGCAAAGATCCCTTCAAGAGAAGTACTTCTTTCAAGATTACTTGGAAGTATGCAGTCACCTATTACAAACTTCGCTCGTGTTATCAAACAGATTGCAGAGCAGGATGGTGAAGCTGAAACAGCTACAGAAGCTCCAGCTGAAGAAGCAGCAACAGAGGAGTAAGACATCCAAAACATGGTGGTTTGAGATGAATACACTGTGTATGATATGATTCGGAAGAATGATATTTATAAACCTATAATATGAAAATAATGGAGGATATTAAAATGGCTAAAATGACAACAGCTGAAATGATCGAAGCGATCAAAGAGTTATCAGTATTAGAGTTAAATGAATTAGTAAAAGCATGTGAAGAAGAATTTGGTGTATCTGCAGCAGCAGGTGTTGTAGTTGCAGCAGCAGGAGATGCTGGAGCAGCTGCAGCAGAGAAAGATGAGTTCGACGTAGAACTTGTATCTGCTGGATCAGCAAAAGTTAAAGTTATCAAAGCAGTTCGTGAGATCACAGGTCTTGGACTGAAAGAAGCTAAAGAGCTTGTAGACGGAGCTCCAAAGGTAGTTAAAGAAGCTGTTTCTAAAGCAGAAGCTGAAGATATCAAAGCTAAACTTGAAGCTGAAGGTGCTGAAGTTAACCTTAAATAATTGTTGTTCTTATACAATTAGAGAGTGTTATAGAGCGGCAGCTATGTCCAAGAGGCAATTCCTGGACGTAGCTGCCGCTTTTTGTTTCGCTTATATACCACAAAAACATAAAAATGTCAAGAAAATTTTGAGAAACATGTTGACATTCAAATGGGAGATGTGCTATAGTAGAAAATGCGCTATTGTGGAAAGCTAGGCGTTGTGGATTGTAAAAAACGAAGCCTTGTTTTACCGATAATAGAAAAGTGGAGTATTAACTGGGCATTTGGAGCCCGCAAAAAAATATATGAGGAGTGAAACGTCAATGGAGAAAAACAGAATTCGTCCCATCACAAACGGAAAAAGTTCACGTATGAGCTATTCCAGACAAAAAGAAGTATTAGAGATGCCGAATCTTATCGAAGTTCAGAAGAACTCTTATGAGTGGTTTCTGGAGTCTGGTCTGAAAGAGGTATTTGATGATATTTCACCAATCGCTGATTATAGCGGTCATTTCAGCCTGGAATTTGTTGATTTCAGACTCTGCGAGGATGAAGTGAAGTACACAATTGAAGAGTGTAGAGAACGTGATGCAACATATGCTGCACCTCTGAAAGTAAGAGTAAGACTTTACAACAAAGAGACTGATGAGATCAATGAGCATGAAATTTTCATGGGAGATCTTCCGCTGATGACAAAGACAGGAACATTTGTAATCAACGGTGCTGAGCGTGTTATCGTAAGTCAGCTCGTTCGTTCCCCAGGAATTTATTATGGTATTGCTCATGATAAACTCGGAAAAGAATTATATTCATCTACAGTAATTCCAAACCGTGGAGCATGGCTGGAATATGAGACAGACTCCAATGACGTTTTCTATGTACGTGTTGACCGTACAAGAAAAGTGCCGATCACAGTGTTGATCCGTGCTCTTGGTGTTGGTACAAATGCAGAGATCGTAGAGTTGTTCGGTGAGGAACCTAAGATTCTTGCAAGTTTTGGAAAAGATACTTCTGAGAACTATCAGGAAGGTCTTTTGGAATTATATAAGAAGATTCGTCCAGGTGAGCCGCTTGCAGTAGATAGTGCTGAAAGTTTGATCACAAGTATGTTCTTCGATGCAAGACGTTATGACCTTGCAAAGGTAGGACGTTATAAATTTAATAAGAAACTGGCTCTGAAGAATCGTGTAACAGGACAGGTTCTGGCAGAAGATGTAGTAAGCCAGATCACAGGTGAAGTTGTTGCTGAAAAAGGAACAAAGATTACAAGAGAGCTTGCAAAAGAGATCCAGAATGCAGCAGCACCATACATTTGGGTAGAAGGAGAAGATGCATCACGTAATATCAAGATCCTTTCTAATATGATGGTTGATCTGCAGGCAGTAGTAGATATCGATCCAGAGGAAGTTGGCGTTACAGAGCAGGTATACTATCCTGTATTGGCAGGACTGATTGAAGAGTCTGCAGGAGATATTGATGAATTAAAAGAATCTATCCGCAGAGATATTCATGATTTGATTCCAAAGCATATTACAAAAGAAGATATCATGGCTTCTATTAACTACAATATGCATCTGGAATATGGTATGGGTAATGATGATGATATCGACCATTTGGGTAACCGTCGTATTCGTGCTGTCGGAGAACTTCTCCAGAATCAGTACAGAATCGGACTTTCACGTTTAGAGAGAGTTGTTCGTGAACGTATGACAACTCAGGATCAGGATGGTGTATCACCACAGTCACTGATCAACATTAAACCGGTTACAGCAGCTGTTAAAGAATTCTTTGGTTCTTCACAGTTGTCACAGTTCATGGATCAGAACAACCCATTGGGAGAGTTGACACATAAGAGACGTCTGTCTGCGTTAGGACCAGGTGGTTTGTCAAGAGACCGTGCCGGATTCGAGGTACGAGATGTACACTATTCTCATTATGGAAGAATGTGTCCTGTAGAGACACCTGAAGGACCTAACATCGGTCTGATCAACTCACTTGCATGTTATGCAAGAATTAACGAATATGGTTTTGTAGAAGCACCATATCGTAAGATTGATAAAACAGATCCGATGAATCCAATCGTAACAGATGAAGTTGTATATATGACAGCAGATGAAGAAGATAATTACCATGTAGCACAGGCGAATGAGCCTTTGGATGAAGAAGGACATTTCATTCATAAGAATGTATCTGGTCGTTACCGCGAAGAGACACAGGAGTATGAGAGAAATAAATTTGATTACATGGATGTATCACCTAAGATGGTATTCTCTGTTGCTACAGCATTGATTCCATTCCTTCAGAATGATGATGCTAACCGTGCCCTGATGGGATCCAACATGCAGCGTCAGGCAGTACCGCTTCTTTCTACAGAAGCACCGGTAGTAGGTACAGGTCTTGAGGTAAAATCTGCAGTTGACTCAGGTGTATGTGTTGTTGCAGATGAAGCTGGTGTTGTAGAGCGTTCAACATCTACAGACATTACAATCCGTCATGATGATGGAAGTAAGAAAACATATAAATTGATCAAGTATCTGAGAAGTAACCAGAGTAACTGTTACAATCAGATTCCAATCGTAGACAAGGGCGAAAGAGTAGAAAAAGGACAGGTTATCGCTGATGGTCCTTCTACATCGAATGGAGAGATGGCGCTTGGTAAAAACCCATTGATCGGATTTATGACATGGGAAGGTTACAACTACGAGGATGCTGTTCTTCTTAGTGAAAGACTGGTACAGGATGATGTATACACATCTGTTCATATCGAAGAGTATGAAGCAGAAGCACGTGATACAAAATTAGGACCAGAAGAAATCACAAGAGATATTCCGGGTGTTGGTGATGATGCACTTAAAGATCTGGATGAAAGAGGTATTATCCGTATTGGTGCCGAGGTTCGTGCAGGGGATATCCTTGTTGGTAAAGTAACTCCTAAGGGAGAGACAGAGCTGACAGCAGAAGAGCGTTTGTTAAGAGCAATCTTTGGTGAGAAAGCACGTGAAGTAAGAGATACATCTCTGAAAGTACCTCACGGAGAATATGGAATCATTGTAGATGCGAAAGTATTTACAAGAGAGAACGGAGATGAATTATCTCCGGGAGTTAACCAGTCTGTACGTATCTATATCGCACAGAAGAGAAAGATTTCTGTAGGAGATAAAATGGCTGGTCGTCATGGTAACAAGGGTGTTGTTTCCCGTGTACTTCCTGTAGAAGATATGCCATATCTTCCAAACGGACGTCCACTGGATATCGTATTGAACCCATTGGGTGTACCTTCTCGTATGAATATCGGACAGGTATTGGAGATCCACTTGAGTCTTGCTGCAAAAGCACTTGGATTCAACGTAGCTACACCAGTATTTGATGGTGCAAACGAGAACGATATCATGGATACACTCGACCTGGCAAATGATTATGTAAACTTAGAATGGGATGAGTTCGAGAAGAAGCATGGAGAAGAATTACTTCCGGAAGTACTGCAGTATCTGTCAGATAACAGAGAACACAGAAAACTCTGGAAGGGTGTACCACTTTCTCGTGACGGAAAAGTTCGTCTGAGAGATGGCCGTACAGGAGAATATTTCGACAGCCCGGTAACAATCGGACACATGCACTACTTGAAACTGCATCACTTGGTTGATGATAAGATCCACGCACGTTCAACTGGTCCTTACTCATTGGTTACACAGCAGCCACTGGGTGGTAAAGCTCAGTTCGGTGGACAGCGTTTCGGAGAGATGGAGGTATGGGCACTGGAAGCTTATGGTGCATCTTATACACTTCAGGAAATCCTGACTGTAAAATCAGATGACGTTGTAGGACGTGTGAAGACATACGAAGCAATTATCAAGGGAGAGAATATCCCTGAACCAGGAGTACCGGAATCATTCAAAGTACTGCTCAAAGAGTTGCAGTCACTTGCTCTGGATGTTCGTGTGCTTCGTGAAACTGGAGAGAATGAATTCGAAGAAGTCAAGATGATGGAATCTGTTGATTACGGTAATACAAACCTGAATGCAATTATCGAAGGCGACAGAAGATATCGTGATGAGGAGTCTTATAAAGATCATGGCTATACAGAACAGGAATTCGTAGACGGAGAACTTGAGAATGTAGAGCAGGAAGAGGAACCAGAAGATTTCGACGAAAACGAAATAATTGATTTCGATGAATTTATGGACGAAGAATAGGAGGAGCCAACTTTATGCCAACAAATAATGAACAGGAAAACCAGCAGTTATCGTTTGATGCAATCAAAATCGGTCTGGCTTCACCGGAAACAATCTTAGAATGGTCAAAAGGCGAAGTTACAAAGCCGGAAACAATTAACTATAGAACATTGAAACCTGAGAAAGACGGTCTTTTCTGCGAGCGTATTTTCGGACCTAGCAAGGACTGGGAATGCCACTGCGGTAAATACAAAAAAATCCGTTATAAAGGTGTTGTCTGCGATCGATGCGGCGTTGAGGTCACAAAGGCCTCCGTCCGTCGTGAGCGTATGGGACATATTGCCCTGGCAGCTCCGGTTTCTCATATCTGGTATTTCAAAGGAATTCCTAGCCGTATGGGATTGATTCTGGACATCTCACCAAGAACATTGGAGAGAGTACTGTATTTTGCATCTTATATCGTACTTGATAAAGGAGAGACAGATCTTCAGTACAAACAGATTCTTTCTGAGTCTGAATATCAGGAAGCAAAAGAAAAATGGGGCAAATCATTCCGTGTAGGTATGGGTGCTGAATCCATTAAAGAATTATTGGAAGCAATTGATCTTGAGAAAGAATATGCAGAGCTGCAGGCTTCTCTTGAGAATGCTTCAGGACAGAAACGTGCAAGAATCGTGAAACGTCTGGAAGTTGTAGAAGCATTCCGCGAGTCTGGAAACAGACCGGAGTGGATGATCTTAACAGCAATTCCGGTTATCCCACCAGACTTACGTCCAATGGTACAGCTGGATGGTGGACGTTTTGCAACATCTGACTTAAATGACTTATATAGAAGAATTATTAATAGAAATAACCGTCTGAAGAGACTTCTCGAACTCGGAGCTCCGGATATCATCGTCCGCAACGAAAAGAGAATGCTTCAGGAAGCAGTAGACGCATTGATTGACAATGGTCGTCGTGGACGTCCGGTTACAGGACCTGGAAACAGAGCACTGAAATCTCTCTCTGACATGCTGAAAGGTAAATCAGGACGTTTCCGTCAGAACCTGCTTGGTAAACGTGTAGACTACTCTGGACGTTCCGTTATCGTAGTAGGACCGGAACTTAAGATTTATCAGTGTGGTCTTCCAAAAGAAATGGCAATCGAGCTGTTTAAACCATTTGTTATGAAAGAGCTTGTAGCAAAAGGAACAGCACATAATATTAAAAATGCAAAGAAAATGGTAGAAAGACTTCAGCCGGAAGTATGGGATATTCTGGAAGAAGTAATTAAAGAGCATCCGGTTATGCTGAACCGTGCCCCTACACTTCACAGACTTGGTATTCAGGCGTTTGAGCCAATCCTTGTAGAAGGTAAAGCTATCAAGCTGCATCCATTGGTATGTACAGCCTTCAATGCCGACTTCGATGGAGACCAGATGGCGGTCCATGTACCGTTGTCACAGGAAGCACAGGCAGAATGCCGTTTCCTCTTACTTTCACCAAACAACCTGTTGAAACCATCTGATGGTGGACCGGTAGCCGTTCCTTCACAGGATATGGTACTTGGTATTTACTATCTGACACAGGAAAGACCAGGTTCTAAGGGCGAGGGAATGTTCTTCAAAGATTTGAATGAAGCAATCCTTGCATATGAAAATGGATATGTGACATTACATTCTAAGATTAAAGTGCGTGTGCATAAGACAATGGCAGACGGAAGAGAAATAACTGGTATTATCCATGCAACATTGGGACGTATGTTATTCAATGAGATCATTCCACAGGATCTTGGATTTGTAGATCGTGAAGTAGAAGGTAATGAATTGTTACTTGAAGTTGATTTCCACGTAGGAAAGAAACAGTTGAAACAGATTCTTGAGAAAGTAATCAATACACATGGTGCTACTCAGACAGCAGAAGTACTTGATGATGTAAAAGCAATCGGTTACAAATATTCAACAAGAGCTGCTATGACAGTATCTATTTCAGATATGACAGTGCCACCTGAGAAACCACAGATTATCGAAGAGGCACAGAACACAGTTGATAAGATTACAAAGAACTATAAGCGTGGTCTTATTACAGAAGAAGAGCGTTACAAAGAAGTTGTAGAAACATGGAAAAACAGTGATGATAAGCTGACAGAGGCTCTGCTTACAGGTCTGGATAAATATAACAACATCTTCATGATGGCAGACTCAGGAGCCCGTGGTTCTGATAAACAGATCAAACAGCTTGCAGGTATGCGTGGATTGATGGCTGATACAACAGGTCGTACAATCGAGTTGCCTATCAAGTCAAACTTCCGTGAAGGTCTGGACGTATTGGAGTACTTCATGTCAGCGCATGGAGCTCGAAAAGGTATGTCAGATACAGCTCTTCGTACAGCCGATTCAGGTTACCTTACAAGACGTCTTGTTGACGTATCACAGGAATTGATCATTCATGACAGCGACTGTGTAGAAGGAACAGGAAGAGAAATTCCAGGAATGTATGTAAAAGCATTTATGGATGGTAATGAAGAAATCGAAAGCTTGCAGGAACGTATCACAGGACGTTTCTCTTGCGAAGATATCAAAGATAAAGATGGCAATGTCATCGTTAAGAAGAATCATATGATCACACCACTTCGTGCTGAAAAAGTTATGAAGAAGGGTGTAGACAGAAATGGAAAACCACTTGAAGAAGTGAAGATCCGTACAATCCTTACATGTAAGTGTAAGAATGGTGTTTGTACTAAGTGTTACGGTGCAAACATGGCAACAGGAGAAGCTGTTCAGGTAGGTGAGGCTGTTGGTATTATCGCTGCTCAGTCAATCGGAGAGCCAGGTACACAGCTTACTATGCGTACATTCCATAGTGGTGGTGTAGCCGGAGACGATATCACACAGGGTCTTCCTCGTGTCGAGGAGCTTTTCGAGGCAAGAAAACCTAAGGGACTTGCTATCATCACAGAATTTGCAGGTGTTGCAAACATTAGTGATACAAAGAAAAAACGTGAAGTTATTGTAACAAATGATGAGACAGGTGAATCAAAAGCATACTTGATTCCTTACGGATCTCGTATTAAAGTACAGGATGGACAGGTACTTGAAGCAGGTGACGAACTGACAGAAGGTAGTGTAAATCCACATGATATCCTGAAGATTAAAGGTTTACGTGCCGCTCAGGATTATCTCCTTCGCGAAGTACAGCGAGTATATCGTCTGCAGGGTGTAGAAATCAATGATAAGCATATCGAGGTTATTGTACGTCAGATGTTGAAGAAGATTCGCATCGAGGAAAATGGAGATACTTCATTCCTTCCAGGAAGTATGGTAAATGTGCTTGAATTTGAGGATGTAAACGAGCAGATGGTAGCAGAAGGAAAAGAAGCTGCAACAGGAGAACAGATCATGCTTGGTATTACAAAAGCATCTCTTGCAACAGATTCATTTATGTCAGCAGCATCATTCCAGGAGACAACAAAAGTCTTAACAGAAGCTGCTATCAAAGGAAAAGTTGACCACCTTGTAGGTCTGAAGGAAAATGTTATCATTGGTAAACATATTCCAGCAGGTACAGGTATGGAAAAATATCGTGAAGTACATCTGAATACAGATGTAAAAGTGGATGAAGACATTGACTTTGATGAGGATTTAGATTTTGAAGACGAGCTTCCGGTAGAGGATAATGCTGTTGAAGAAGTAACAGAAGCAGAAGCTGATGTAACAACAGAAGAAGATTCTGAAGAATAAGATTTATAATTTATAAATCATAAAAGAGGTTTTGTGAAAGTTGAGAAGACGGACACAGAACCTCTTTTTTGTGAAAAATTGTATGATTTGTAGAATTTGCATAAAAGAAGAAAGTTATATTTCTATTCATTATTCATCGGATATTTGCATAATATGAATTATAATTGTGCTAAAAATTCATTAGATATGCATAAAATTTTTTAGATACAGAACGAAAAAGTGTAAAAAATGCGCGTTATAGGAAATAACTTTGTAGAAAGTGTACAAATTGTGTAAGCATTTGCAAGATTAGAAAGAAATACTTGCAATAAAAAGTGTAAAAAGGTATAATTATAAAAGCTGAAAAATTTACGGTATTGTGGATTTTTCACGGCGACGTACAGAATATATATAGGAAAAAGGGTATGTCGATAGGGATTATTTATTTTTTTCAGGGAGGATGAAACAATGGAAAACATGATGTTTCTTGTTCCGGTAGCAGCAGTACTTGCACTGTTGTTTGCAGCTTACCTTGCAGCAAAAGTAAGCAAAGAAGATGTCGGAACAGACAGAATGAAAGAGATTGCAGACGCAATCGCCGAAGGCGCTCGTGCCTTCTTGATGGCTGAGTACAAGATCCTGGTTATCTTCGTAGCAGTATTGTTCGTATTAATCGGATTTGGAATCAGCTGGGTAACAGCAGTATGCTTCGTTGTCGGAGCACTGTTCTCAACAATCGCAGGATACTGTGGTATGACTGTTGCTACAAAAGCTAACGTAAGAACAGCTAATGCAGCAAGAACAAGTGGAATGAACAAAGCACTTTCAATCGCTTTCTCTGGTGGAGCTGTTATGGGTATGTGTGTAGCAGGTCTTGGAGCACTTGGTGTAAGTATTGTTTATATTGTAACAAAAAATGTTGATGTATTGTCAGGATTCAGTTTAGGAGCTTCTTCAATCGCTCTGTTCGCTCGTGTAGGTGGTGGTATCTATACAAAAGCAGCAGACGTTGGTGCTGACCTTGTAGGTAAAGTTGAAGCTGGTATCCCTGAAGATGACCCGCGTAACCCAGCCGTTATCGCTGATAACGTAGGTGACAACGTAGGTGACGTTGCAGGTATGGGTGCTGACTTATTTGAGTCTTATGTAGGATCACTCGTTTCTGCACTGACTCTTGGAGCAGTAACAGCAACTGTTTCTGGTGTATTATTCCCACTTGCAATTGCAGCTTGTGGTCTGATCGCTTCTATTCTCGGAACATTCTTCGTTAAAGGTGGAGAGAATGCGAACCCACAGAAAGCACTTACAAAAGGTGATTACGCTTCAGCTATCATCGTTGTAATCGCTTCTGTTGTATTAAGTAAAGTATTATTTGACGGTTTTGAAGCAGCAATCGCTGTTATTGCAGGTCTGGTTGTTGGTGTTATTATCGGTAACGTTACAGAGTATTATACATCTGCAGATTACAATCCGGTTAAAAAGATCGGTGAGCAGTCTGAAACAGGTGCAGCTACAACAATTATTAGTGGTCTTGCAGTAGGTATGCAGTCAACAGCTATTCCACTGCTTTTGATCTGTGTAGCAATTTTCATTTCATACAAAGTAGACGGATTATACGGTATTGCACTTGCAGCAGTAGGTATGCTTTCAACTACAGGTATCACAGTTGCAGTTGATGCTTATGGTCCAATCGCAGATAACGCAGGTGGTATCGCAGAGATGTCAGGACTGGATGATTCTGTTCGTGAGATTACAGATAAACTTGATTCAGTTGGTAACACAACAGCAGCTATGGGTAAAGGATTCGCTATCGGATCTGCAGCTCTTACAGCTTTAGCTTTGTTTGTATCTTATGCACAGGCAGTACAGCTTGATTCAATCGACTTACTTAGCTATAAAGTAATCATCGGTATCTTTATCGGTGGTATGCTGACATTCCTTTTCTCAGCATTTACTATGGAGTCTGTATCTAAGGCTGCATACAAGATGATCGAGGAAGTTAGACGTCAGTTCCGTGAGAAACCAGGTATCATGAAGGGTGAAGATAAACCAGATTATACATCATGTGTATCTATCTCTACATCAGCAGCTCTTCACGAAATGCTTCTTCCAGGATTGATGGCAGTTATCGTTCCATTGTTAGTTGGTATCGTTCTTGGTGTTGAGTCTCTTGGAGGACTTCTTGCAGGAGCTCTTGTAACAGGTGTTCTGATGGCTATCTTTATGTCAAATGCCGGTGGTGCATGGGACAATGCTAAGAAATACATCGAAGAAGGACATCATGGCGGAAAAGGTAGTGAGGCTCACAAAGCAGCAGTAGTTGGTGATACAGTAGGTGACCCATTCAAAGATACATCAGGTCCATCTATTAACATCCTGATCAAACTTATGACAGTAGTATCACTTGTATTTGCACCACTCTTCCTTTCAATCGGCGGACTTCTGTAATTTTAAATACAAGAGTAAGATAATACAAGAAAGGCTGTATATCCGTTTTGGATATGCAGTCTTTTTTCACATCAATGGGAAAACTAAAATTAAAAAGTGGATAAAAAAAGAAATCCGGATGCATTATGTGAATAACCTCCGGATTTCTTTTTGCTGTTAGAGATACAAGATTCTATCTTGTAAAAAGTAAATGTTTTGTTGCTTTTGTAACAGCAACAGTTTATAGAAAAGAGATATTAAATCTCTTCGCCATTGTTGTATTTGCGAAGTACATTCTGAATTCTTTCGTTTGGACTCAGAATATCGCTTAAAGAACCATCATGGTTTAATGTGTCAATGATCAAAGCAATATATTTGCTCATGTCACAGTTGATATAATAAGGTTTTGACAATAACTCAGGTGTCTGATAAATCAAGTTTGTTGTCAAGATACCATGGATGATTCCTTTTTCATATGCTTCGTCGAATTTAGCCAGTCCATTTGTGAAAAGACCAAATGTTGCAGCAGCATAGATGCGGTTAGCTTTTCTGCGTTTCAGCTCAGTAGCAACTTCGATGATACTGTCTCCGGAAGAAATCATATCATCGATGATGATTACATCTTTTCCCTCTACAGAAGAACCAAGGAATTCGTGAGCAACGATAGGATTACGTCCGTCTACGATTCTGGTATAATCTCTTCTCTTATAGAACATACCCATATCAAGACCAAGTACGTTTGCAAGATAAACGGCACGGTTTGTACCACCTTCATCCGGGCTGATCGCCATCATGTGTTCGCTGTCGATTTTAAGATCTTTTACTGTGCGCAGAAGACCTTTGATAAACTGGTATGTTGGTGAAACTGTTTCAAATCCGCTAAGAGGGATCGCGTTCTGTACACGTGGATCATGTGCATCAAATGTGATGATGTTGTCAACGCCCATACGTACAAGCTCCTGAAGTGCAAGAGCACAGTCAAGAGACTCACGTCCTGTTCTTTTGTGCTGACGGCTTTCGTATAAGAAAGGCATGATTACGTTGATACGACGACCCTTTCCACCAACAGCAGCGATAACACGTTTCAGGTTCTGATAATGATCATCAGGAGACATGTGGTTGATGTTTCCTGTCAATGAATAAGTTAAGCTGTAATTACATACATCTACCATCAGGTAAAGGTCTTTACCACGTACAGATTCGTTGATAATACCTTTTGCTTCTCCAGAACCAAAACGAGGTACTTTGGCATCGATGATAAATGAATCTTTTTCATATCCTGTAAATGCAACATCATCTTTGTACTGATGAGCACTTTCTTTTCTCCATTTTACAAGATAGTCATTAACTTTGTTACCAAGAGCCTCACATCCTGTGACAGGAATGATTCCTAAAGCTCCTACTGGAATATTTTCTAAATTGAGTTCACTTCTGTGCAGCATTATTTGCCCTCCCTATTAGCGCGTATTTTTTTAATTATTCTAATATCATCGCCGAATAATCTCAGCAAGATATAGTTACTGGTGATTCGTGAAAAAGAACGTTCTGTGTAAAGGTCTGCCAACGAATCCAGTGAAAGGTTCGTTGAGACAACGGTCGATTTCATGTTTAAAAGTCTTTCATTAATGCAGGTAAAGAACTGAGAAGCCGTAAATGCATTGGCGAGCTCTGTTCCTAAATCATCTACGATCAGCAAATCGCAATCGTAAACGTATTGTTGCATTTGTTTTGATTCATAATCATTATGATCAAATGTTCCCTGAGCCAGAATGTTGAATAGATTTGGCGCCGAATAATAGAGAACAGAGTATCCGGCATCGATTAAATCTCTGGCGATGCAATTGGAAAGAAAAGTCTTTCCGACACCGACATCTCCGTAAAGAAAAATATTGTCGGATGTATGTCCAAAATTCTGAACAAAATTTTTACAAGTCTGATAAGCGTGCTCCATAATAGCACGAGATGTTTTTCCTGTTTTTGGATCCACCTGTCGGTCAGAATAATAATCAAGACAAAATGTATCAAAATTCTCGGATTCCAGAATGCCCTTCAAGTTAGATTGTTCATAAAGCAGTTTTGTGATAGCACGTTTAAAGCAACGGCACTTTACATTTCCAATATAACCGGTATCCTTGCAGTCAGGACATTCATATACCGGTTCAAGGTAATCAGCAGGAAAACCGGCAGAGGCAAGTAACTGTTGTTTGCTGCTTCGCAGGATGTTAAGCTCCTCTTTTAAAGAATCTAAAGCACCCTCATCACCGTCGAGCAGTCGTCTGCCATATTGGACTGACATAATTGAAATTGATTCATCCAGTGATTTGAATTCCGGTAATTTCTTATATACGTCTTCATAATGTTGCGTGAGAATGTCATGGCTTTTAAGCTGTTTTTGCTCATATTCACGCATGATTGTCTGGTATTGTGAATTCGTTAGTCCCACGATACTACTCCTTCTAATTACTGTTTAATAATTGTTCTTCTAATGAATCCATATCATAAGCACGTCGCTCAAAATTATTCAGGTTTTTTGTGACCGGCTTAGATTTTGATGCGGTTCTTCGCGCCTGTTTTTCTTTTTGGAACACGGTATCCAATGCAGTAATGTCATTTAAGTGGTGTACATTGTTCTGCTGCCAACGTTCTAAAATTGTATCTGTATATTCAAAACTTGGCTGATGCGTAGCGGAAATTGTACGTCGGCAAGCCTCCTGGACAATATCAAGAGAAAATCCCATCTCATCCGTCCATTTTTTAATGTAGACAAGCTCAGAGTCGGCCGGTCCACGGTTTTTGATGCCGAATGCATTTAATACAGTATAGCAGTTTTTATTATAATTAGCAGAATTACGCCGTGCCTGTTCTACACTTGTAATACCTTCATCAGCCCACGATAAAGCAACCTTTTGGATGTAATGGATACTTTTATGCCCGCTTTCTACACAAGATTCAATCAGGTACTCGATCAGCCTGGCTGACATACCTAAATCTTTATAGAAATATGTAATTGCCTCGACGTCTGTATGAGATAAAGTTTTCCCAAGATATTGTTCTGCAATGAATAAAAGAGATCTTAATTCTTTCTTTTCCATCGAAGAATCAGAAGCGTGTTTATTTTTGTGCGGCACAGTATCTTTAGGTGCTGTTGCAGCCTCTTGTTTAGGTACTTTAGCTTCCACAGGAGTCTCATCACTATATACAGATGTGATGGAAGCTTCCTTGGATGTAGGTGCAATCGAAGGAATACTTTCTTTACTGATATTGTTTGCCGGAGATTGTCCTGCCAGAACGAGTTCGATTCCAGAAATCGTGTGTTCGCAATCGTACTCGAGCTTTAGCAGTCCTTTACTTTCCCAATAGCGGAAGGCACGCAAAATATCATTCTCCGTATTATTCAAACAATCCGCAATGCCGGAAATGGTAAGGCTCATAGAAGAATCCTCCATATGCCTTAACAAAAAAAGATAAACTTTCACAAACTCACCATTTGCGGTAGCCATATAATTGTCAATAAAATAATTAGAGACAAGAGTGGCATTGCTTTGAAAATGATTGGATAATTTTATTGTATTCATCATTTTAACAAATCTTCTCCGATATTTACAACATCTCCGGCGCCCATTGTGATCAAGAGGTCACCTGCAGAGCAGTGCTCTTTTAAGAAATCTTCAATCTCTGCAAAACTTGGGAAGTAGTAAGCGTCAGTACCAAGCTTTTTCACTTCTTCTGCAAGAGCCTTGGAAGAAACACCAAGCGTGTCCGTCTCACGTGCAGCATAAATATCAGCAAGTACCAGATGGTCTGCGTGAGAAAGTGCCTCTGCAAATTCATTGAAAAATGCTTTTGTACGTGTGTAAGTATGAGGCTGGAATACACACCACAGTTCGTTGTGTGGATAATGCTTTGCAGCCTTTAAAGTTGCTTTAATCTCTGTTGGATGATGTGCATAGTCATCAACAATTGTAATGCCGTCCAAAGTGCCCTTGTATTCAAAACGACGGTCTGTTCCGGAGAACGAGAGCAGTCCTTTTTCAATAACAGGCATTGAAATGTTCAGAAGCTTTGCAGTTGCAATCGCAGCTAAAGCATTGGAAACATTATGGTCTCCGGTTACAGAGAGCTGGATATGCTCTGTGACATTTCCTTTCTCTACAAGGTCGAATGCAACACAGCCTTTTTCGTTGTAGCTGACATTCTGAAAACTATAATCTGCATTAGCGGAAGAACCGTAAGTGATTACATTGCAAGATAATCCGGCAAAAATTTCTTCATAATTCTGAATATCATGGTTGATGATCAAAGTTCCATCTTCCGGCAAAAGTGCTGCAAACTGATGGAAAGAATGACGAATATCTTCCAGGTCTTTGAAGAAATCCAAATGATCTTCTTCAATGTTCAGAATAATTCCAATCGTCGGGAAGAAATGAAGAAAACTATTCGTGTACTCACAGGCTTCCGTGATAAATGTCTCGGATTTTCCTACACGGATATTCCCTCCGATAGCCTGGAGAATACCGCCTACAGAAATCGTAGGGTCAACATCACCTTCCAGTAAAATGTGAGAAATCATAGATGTCGTTGTAGTTTTGCCATGCGTACCGGATACAGCGATAGATGTATCATAGTTTTTCATTAACTGGCCAAGTAACTCCGCACGAGTCAGCATAGGAATCTTGCGGGCAACAGCCTCCATTAATTCTGGGTTGGCCTTGTTGATCGCAGCAGTGTAAACAACACACTGAATACCATCGATAATATTCTCCGCCTTCTGACCGTAGAAAATGTGCGCACCATGTTCTTCGAGCTGGCGGGTAAGCGGAGACTCTTTTGAATCAGAACCAGTAACAGTAAATCCTTCTTCCAGTAAAATCTCTGCGAGACCGCTCATACTGATACCGCCAATTCCGATGAAATGGATGTGAATTGGTTTTTCAAAATCGATCTTATACATAAATTAGGTACCTTCTTTTAAATTTTTTTCAAAAAGAGTCATAAAAAGACTCTATCCACTATATTATACTATATATGGAGAAAATTTAAAGAAGTTCTTTTTAGTGAAAATAAATAAAAAGAGTTAAATTTCCTTTATGAATTTGTAAAAAACGTGCACATGAAATAAAAAGTATGATATAATAAGTGCATCTAACTAGAAATGAGGTGACTACATGATTAAAAAGGAAATGATTGCCATGCTCCTTGCGGGTGGACAAGGCAGTCGATTGGGGGTTCTTACAGCAAAAGTAGCAAAACCAGCAGTTGCTTTTGGCGGCAAGTACCGAATTATTGATTTCCCGTTAAGTAACTGTATTAATTCGGGTGTAGACACAGTGGGTGTGTTGACACAGTATCAGCCATTACGCTTGAATACACATATTGGTATTGGTATTCCTTGGGACTTGGATCGAAATGTAGGAGGGGTGTCAATTTTACCGCCGTATGAAAAGAGTACAAACAGTGAGTGGTATACCGGTACTGCAAACGCGATATATCAGAACTTAGAGTACATGGAGTCTTATAATCCGGATTATGTATTGATCCTTTCAGGTGATCATATATACAAGATGGACTATGAGGTTATGTTGGATTATCACAAGGCGAATAAAGCAGATGTAACAATTGCAGCCATGCCGGTTCCGATGGAAGAGGCAAGCCGTTTTGGTATTGTAGTGACAGATGACGATGGAAGAATCAAAGAATTTGAAGAAAAACCGGAGCATCCAAGCAGCAATCTTGCATCTATGGGTATTTACATATTCAGCTGGCCAGTGTTAAGAGATGCTTTGATTAAATTATCAGAGCAGCCGAATTGTGATTTTGGTAAACATATCATTCCATATTGTCATGAAAAAGGAGACAGGCTTTTTGCTTATGAATATAATGGCTACTGGAAAGATGTCGGTACATTAAGTTCATATTGGGAAGCAAATATGGAGTTGATCGATATTATTCCTGAATTTAATCTTTACGAAGAATTCTGGAAGATTTACACAAATAGTTCTAACATTCCGCCACAGTATATTTCAAATGATGCTGTTGTGGATCGTTGTATTATTAGTAATGGAACAGAGGTATATGGCGAGGTGCATAATTCTGTGCTGGGAGCCGGAGTAACAATCGGAAAAGGCAGCGTGGTTCGTGACTCTATTATTATGAGAGATGTTATGATTGGCGAGAATTGTGTGATTGAGAAAGCCATTATAGCTGAAGATACGGAAATCGGTAATAATGTAGTCATTGGCGTTGGAAGTGAAGTTCCAAACAAAGTAAAACCAAATATTTATAGTGGCGGGCTTGCCACGATCGGAGAAAAATCAAAGATTCCGTCAAATGTTCAGATCGGAAAGAATACCGCCGTTAGTGGTGTGACATCCATAGAAGATTACAGTGATGGAGTGCTTGCAAGTGGAGAGACATTAATAAAGGCAGGTGAGCGAGTATGAGAGCAGTAGGAATTATTCTGGCAGGCGGAAACAGCAGAAAGATGCAGGAGCTGACAGAAAAACGTGCAGTGGCTGCTATGCCGATCGCGACCAGTTATCGTGCGATTGATTTTGCATTGAGTAATATGACAAATTCGAAAATACAGAAAGTTGCCGTATTGACACAGTACAATGCAAGATCATTGAATGAACATTTGAATTCATCAAAATGGTGGAATTTCGGAAGAAAACAAGGTGGATTGTATGTGTTTACGCCGACAATCACATCGGATAATGGATATTGGTATCGTGGAACAGCAGATGCAATTTATCAGAATCTGGATTTCCTGAAAAAATGTCATGAACCATATGTTGTTATTACATCAGGAGATGCAGTATACAAATTGGACTATAACAAAGTGTTGGAATATCATATTGCAAAGAAAGCTGATATCACAGTGGTTGTCAAAGAACTAGATGATAATGAAGATGCAACACGTTATGGTACAGTACGGATGAATGAATCTGCAAGAATCGAAGAATTTGAAGAGAAGCCGATGATTGCTCATTCTCAGACAGTTTCTACAGGAATTTATGTGATGAGAAGAAGACAGCTTATCGACTTGATCGAACGTTGTGCAGAAGAAGAGCGTCATGATTTTGTGAATGATATTTTGATTCGTTACAAAAATCTGAAGAAGATTTATGGATATAAAATCAGCAACTACTGGAGCAATATTTCAACAGTGGATGCATATTACAAGACAAATATGGACTTCTTAAAGCCAGAAGTCAGAGACTATTTCTTTAAACAGTTACCGGAGATATATTCTAAGGTAAGTGACCTGCCACCGGCGAAGTATAATCCTGGAGCAGTAGTTAAAAATAGTCTTGTAGGAAGTGGTAGTATCATCAATGGTACGATTGAAAATTCGGTTATTTTTAAGAAAGTTTATGTTGGAAATAATTGTGTGATCAAGAATTCAATTATATTAAATGATGTATACCTTGGAGATAATACCTATATTGAAAATTGTATTGTTGAAAGCAGAGATACAATCCGTGCAAATACCAGACATATTGGTGAGAATGGTGTCAAGGTAGTTGTTGAGAAAAATGAAAGATATGCCTTATAAAGAAAAGTGTTAATACAATCATGCAGACGAGAAAGGAGACTGGAATATGCAGATCACAGATGTGCGCGTTCGTAAAGTCGCAAAAGAGGGAAAATTAAAGGCAGTTGTATCCATTACATTTGATGATGAATTTGTTGTACATGACATCAAGGTAATTGAAGGAGAAAAAGGTTTATTTATTGCGATGCCAAGCAAAAAAGCAATGGATGGGGAATATCGCGATATAGCACATCCAATTAATTCAGGTACTCGTGACCGAATTCAGAGTACAATTTTAGAAAAATACAAACAGGCTTTGGAAGAAGAACCAGAGGCAGCGGTAGAAATCTAATTTTGTCAAACGAATAAAGACGACATGCAGCACATAGTAAGAATGTGTTGCATGTCGTTTTCGTTTGTGGAGCAATCCGAAAGAAATGTGGAATTAAAAATTTACAGTATAATAGGTTTCGGGCAAAAGAAACTCCAATTGTTTATGAGTGCGAGGATGTTTTAAAGTAAGCCGGCAGGCAAATAATTGTAATCCGTGAAAACCGGATGAAGGGTCTTCCATGGTTCCATATTTACGGTCGCCGATAATAGGACAACCAAGATGTGACATCTGTACGCGGATCTGATGGTGCCGGCCTGTTTTTAAAGTGATTTCAGCAAGTGTAAAAGCATCTTTTTGTTGTAATACTTTATAATGTAATTCTGCTTTTTTTGCTCCTGGAGTGTCAGGCTCACAAACGGAAGAGGTGTTTGTACGTCCGTCTTTTACAAGATAATCTATGCAGTCACCTTCGTCAGCCGGGAGGTGACCGGAAAGCCAGGTGCGATAATATTTCCCGAATCCCTCTGACTGAAGCTGACGATTTAATTCTTTTGCTGCAAAAGGTGTTTTTGCAAAGACAAGCAGACCGGTGACGGGTTGGTCTAAACGATGAATAACGGCAAGGTAAGGCATCTGTTTATTGTTTGTGCTGTGAGCAACGTGATTTTTTAAGATACTTACCATATCCGGTGAACCGATGCGTTTACTCTGTGTTGCGATTCCGGCAGGTTTAATACATACGATTAATTCGGAATCTTCGTATATAATTTCTGGCTTCATAATATCTATCCCCTGTTCTTGACTTTTGGCAATATTCTGTCTAAACTGATTATCATATAAAAGAATCATCAGGTCAAGAGAGAGTATAATCCTTTTGAGAAGGAGTAGATGGAAAAATGAAAAATCAAGATTGGGAAAGGTTTGGGGAGGATATAAAAAGAAGTGTGCAGGATGCCGTGGATTCGGGAGATTTCAGTAGATTGAACCAGACAATAACGAATACGGTAAATGGAGCAGCCGATGCATTTGCGGACACAATGCGTAATGTTGGTGATCGGGTAAATCAGAACCGCAGACCACGCTACGGAGAAACTTTTTATGGAATGCCTCAATACGAAAAAAAGACACAGCAAAAAAGAGCGAACAGTCAGAATGGGCAGGTAAATAATAGATATTCAACAGGAGGTTTCGTGACTCCGACAAAGCCTGTGTTATATAGAAGTACCAGTGCAGCAAAAGTTGGTGCGATTGTGATGAGTGTATGCGGATACATGATGTCGGGATTTAATTTCCTTGTCTGTATTTCAGCGGTTATAGCACTGGTGGTGGGAGTATCTGATAAGGCAGGAGTACTTGCAGTAGCAATCATATTTGGGATACTTGGGATAGCGACGACATTGCTCGGCGTGGCAGGTACGAAAAAAATAGGCGGGATCAAACGATTCCGACAGTATTTACAGACAATGGGCGGAAAAGAATACTGCGATATACGCAGGCTGGCAGAGTATGTTGGGAAAAATGAAAAATATGTCTTGAAAGATATCAAGAATATGATCCGGAGAGGCTGGTTTATCCAGGGACATTTAGATGCCCAGGAAAAATGTCTTATTGCAAGTCATGATGCGTATAGTCAATATACGGATATGATGGAACAGCAACAAGAACAAAAGGATACGTTAGAAAGGCAGCAAAAAGCGGCGGAGGAAGAACGTAAAAAGAAGGCAGAAAAAGGACTTACGCCGGAAGTACAGGAGATTGTGGAGGCCGGAGAAGAATATATACGCAAAATTCACGAATGTAATGATGCAATTCCGGGAGTGGAGATTTCGGCAAAGATTTCCAGAATGGAGATGCTGGTCGATAAAATATTTGACCGCGTAGAGGAGAATCCGGAAACAGTAGGAGATTTACATCGTTTGATGAATTATTATCTTCCGACAACGGTGAAGCTTTTAGAAGCATATGAAGAACTGGACAGACAGCCAATTCAAGGGGATAATATTTTATCTTCAAAAGATGAAATCGAAAAAACGCTGGATACATTGAATATTGCATTTGAAAAACTGCTGGATGCAATGTTTCAGGATACGGCGTGGGATGTTGCCAGTGATATTTCTGTGTTAAAGACGATGCTTGCACAGGAAGGACTGACAGAGGACGGACTTAAAAAATAAAAATGGTTGCGAAAAGAAAAGAGGAAATGTTATGGAAAATAATTTTAAAGATTTTGATACAACACCTACATTGACATTAGATCCATTTCAAACAGCAGAAGAGAAACAAGAACCGGCTGTGGTAGAAGAGAAAAAAGAAGTTATAGCGGAAGAAAATATTTTGTCAGAAGAAGAAAGACAGATGGCGGAAAAATTTGCAGAGCAGATTGATCTTACAAATTCTAATATGATTTTGCAGTATGGAGCAGGCACACAAAAAAAGATGGCAGATTTTTCGGAAAGTGCACTGGAAAATGTGAGGACAAAGGATCTTGGAGAAGTAGGCAATTTGTTGAGCGGTGTAGTAAAGGAACTGAAATCTTTTGATGAAGAGGAAGAAAAAGGATTTTTGGGAATATTTAAGAAAAGCTCAAACAAGATCACAGCAATGAAAACAAAGTATGCCAAGGCAGAAACGAATGTAAATCAAATATGTAAAGTGCTGGAATCACATCAGGTTCAGCTTATGAAAGATGTTGCACTTCTGGACAAGATGTACGAATTGAATCTTACTTATTATAAAGAATTAACTATGTACATTGTAGCCGGAAAGAAAAAATTAAATGAAGTTAGAAACGGAGAACTTCAGAATTTGTTACAGAAAGCACAGTCGACGGGACTTGCGGAGGATGCACAGGCAGCGAAAGATTTAGATTCTATGTGTAATCGCTTTGAAAAGAAATTACATGATCTCGAGCTGACTCGCCAGATTTCGATGCAGACAGCACCGCAGATCAGACTGGTACAGGGAAATGATACGTTGATGGTAGAAAAAATCCAGTCTACGATCGTGAATACAATTCCGTTATGGAAGAGCCAGATGGTGCTTGGGCTGGGCGTAGAACATTCTGCACAGGCGGCAGCGGCACAGCGCGAAGTGACAAATATGACAAATGAATTGTTGAAGAAAAATGCAGAAAAATTAAAGATGGCAACGATAGATACAGTGAAAGAGTCAGAGAGAGGAATCGTTGATATCGAGACATTAAAACAGACAAACGAATCTTTAATCTCTACATTAGATGAGGTGATGCATATTCAGCAGGAAGGTCGTGAAAAACGAAAAGCTGCGGAGCAGGAGATGCAGAAACTGGAGATGGATTTGAAACAAAAATTGTTGCAGATCCAGAAGTGACAAGAGGCGGAAATGCGTTGCTGGTCATACTGTGAACAGTAACGAAATACGTTTTGCCTATCTTGACATTTTGGGGTAATTCGGGTAAAATTGCAACGATATGTGATATGAGCGTTGAACAGGGTTAGTATATGTTGGAGACGGCACAGAGAGGGAATCATTGGCTGGGAGATTCCTGCGGAGATAATATAGAACCTGCCTGGGAGCTTCTGTACGAAAGTGCAGCGTAAGTCAGCGTTAATGACAGATAAAGAGAATCACAACAGTGGTTAATTAGGGTGGTACCGCCGAGAATTTCGGTCCCTTTTCGTTTTGGAAGGGAATTGAAGTTCCCGGCGTTTTTTGTTTCCGAAGGCAGGTGCATTTTTAGAAATGAAAAATGTGTTCCGATAAAAATAAAGTCGGAATTCCTGGTAATAAATAATATAAAATAAAAAAGAAAGGAAAGCAGCAATGGCAAAAGAAAAGAAATTAGTACAGTCAATTACAGCAAGAGATGAGGATTTTGCACAGTGGTACACAGATGTTGTGCGCGAAGCAAAGTTATGTGATTATTCAGGAGTAAAAGGATGTCTGAATTATCTTCCGAATGGCTATGCGATCTGGGAAAATATCCAGGCAAATCTTGATAAGAGATTTAAAGAAACAGGAGTACAGAATGTATATCTTCCTGTTCTGATTCCAGAGTCATTACTTCAGAAAGAGAAAGATCATATTGAAGGTTTCGCACCGGAAGTTGCATGGGTAACAAAAGGTGGCGAAGAGCCTCTTCAGGAGAGATTCTGTATCAGACCTACATCAGAAACATTATTCTGTGATGTATGGAGCAAGACAGTGCAGTCTTATCGTGACCTTCCAAAGGTTTGGAATCAGTGGTGCTCTGTTTTACGTTGGGAAAAGACAACAAGACCATTCCTTCGTTCAAGAGAATTTTTATGGCAGGAAGGTCATACGATCCATGCGACATATGAAGAAGCAGAAGAACGTACATTAATGATGCGTGATGTATACAAAGATTTTGTAGAAAATGATCTTGCTATTCCGCTTGTTACAGGAAAGAAAACACCAAGCGAGAAATTTGCAGGAGCAGAAGATACTTACACAATTGAAGCACTGATGCATGACGGAAAAGCTCTGCAGTCAGGTACAAGCCATTTCTTTGGAAATGCATTTGCAGATGCTTATGGAATCAGCTACTCAGATAAAGAGAACAAGCTTCACAGTGTATATGAGACATCCTGGGGATTGTCTACACGTATTATTGGAGCAATCATTATGGTACATGGTGATGACAGTGGTCTGGTACTTCCACCACACATCGCACCGGTTCAGACAAGAGTAGTTCCAATCGCCCAGCATAAAGAAGGTGTCTTAGACAAAGCAAATGAATTACTTGCAGCCTTAAAGGCAGCAGGATATCGTGCAGAGATTGATGATTCTGAAAAGAGCCCTGGATGGAAGTTCAGTGAGCAGGAGATGCTTGGAATCCCTACACGTATTGAAATCGGACCAAAAGATATCGAAAACGGACAGGTTGTTATTGTACGTCGTGATACAAGAGAAAAGATTGTGGTTGCTTTAGATGAAATCGAAACAAGATTGTCAGAAATTCTTGAAGACATTCAGAAAGCACTTTTTGAGAAAGCAAAAGCGTTTAGAGACACACACATCCACACAGCAACAAACATGGATGAGATGAAAGATATCGCTGAAAACCAGATCGGATTTATCCGTGCAATGTGGTGCGGAGATGATGCTTGTGAAGAAGCAATCAAAGATCAGACAGGCGGAGTGACATCAAGATGTATTCCAGAAGAACAGGAAAAAATTTCGAATGTATGTGTATGCTGCGGAAAACCTGCTAAACATATGGTATATTGGGGAAAAGCATATTAATATTTACTGCATCCTCCGTGTCAATCACCTTACTGGTTGGCACGGAGGATGTACATTTTAAAATAATGCTGAAAACCCCTTGACTTTTCGCTGAAAACATACTAAACTAACAAACGTGCACACGAGCATATTATGTTTTTGTGCGCCAAATTACAAAAGATAATATGAATTTATTATCTGCAACCCCTCATTCTCATAAGAGGTGAGGCAACGAAATCATAGGAGGTGAAAAAGAATGCCAACATTTAACCAGTTAGTTAGAAAAGGACGTCAGACTTCTGAAAAGAAATCTACAGCACCAGCTCTTCAGAAAGGATACAACTCACTGAAGAAACGTGCAACTGATGTATCTGCACCACAGAAAAGAGGTGTTTGTACAGCAGTTAAGACAGCTACACCTAAAAAACCTAACTCAGCTCTTAGAAAGATCGCCAGAGTTCGTCTTTCTAACGGAATCGAAGTAACAAGCTATATCCCAGGAGAAGGACACAACCTTCAGGAACATAGTGTTGTTCTTATCCGTGGAGGAAGAGTTAAGGACCTGCCAGGTACAAGATACCACATCGTTCGTGGAACACTTGATACAGCAGGAGTTGCTAAGAGAAGACAGGCTCGTTCTAAATACGGCGCTAAGAGACCAAAAGACGCTAAATAATAGAACGCCTTAGCAAAGATTGTAACTAAACAGTTAAATCGTATCACAAACAGAACTATGATTAATCGTAGGTTGCGGATTTTATAGAGTCCGGCGGCCACGAGCACATGCAATGCGATTTCCATAGAGAGACACATGTGAGTACCGATGAATTAATCCCGGCGTAACGCCGAAAATCATGATTAAGGAGGGAAGGACCGTGCCACGTAAAGGACATACTCAGAAAAGAGATGTATTAGCGGATCCAATATACAACAATAAAGTTGTTACCAAACTTATCAACAACATCATGCTTGATGGTAAGAAAGGCGTAGCACAGAAGATTGTATACGGAGCATTTGAAAGAGTAGAAGCTAAGGCTGAGAAGCCGGCTATTGAAGTGTTTGAAGAGGCTATGAACAACATGATGCCAGTTCTTGAAGTTAAAGCAAGACGTATCGGTGGAGCAACATACCAGGTACCGATCGAGGTTAGAGCTGACAGAAGACAGGCACTCGCACTTCGCTGGTTAACTATGTATTCACGTCAGAGAGGCGAGAAGACACAGGAAGAAAGACTGGCAAACGAGATTCTTGATGCAGCTAACAACACAGGTGGAGCTGTTAAGAGAAAAGAAGACATGCACAAGATGGCAGAAGCAAACAAGGCGTTTGCTCACTATCGTTTCTAATTATTTTAGGAGGAAAAAATCTTGGCTGGAAGAGAATATCCATTAGAGAGAACCAGAAATATCGGTATTATGGCTCATATTGATGCTGGTAAGACTACACTGACAGAGCGTATTCTTTACTATACCGGTGTTAACTATAAGATTGGTGATACTCATGAAGGTACTGCTACTATGGACTGGATGGAACAGGAGCAGGAAAGAGGTATCACAATTACTTCAGCCGCTACAACATGTCATTGGACATTGGAAGATCACACAAAGCCAAAGGCTGGTGCTCTGGAACATCGTATCAATATCATTGATACTCCGGGACACGTTGACTTCACTGTAGAGGTTGAACGTTCACTTCGTGTACTTGATGGTGCTGTAGGTGTTTTCTGTGCTAAAGGTGGTGTAGAGCCACAGTCAGAAAACGTATGGCGTCAGGCAGACACATACAATGTACCAAGAATGGCGTTCATCAATAAGATGGACATTCTTGGAGCTGATTTCTACAATGCTGTAGATCAGATTAAAACAAGACTTGGTAAAAATGCAATTTGTCTTCAGTTGCCAATCGGTAAAGAAGATGAATTCAAAGGAATCATTGATTTGATGGAAATGGAAGCTTACATCTACAATGATGAGAAGGGTGAAGATATTTCTATTACAGAGATTCCTGAAGAGATGAAAGATGAAGCAGAACTGTACCACACAGAGTTGGTAGAGAAAATCTGCGAGCTTGATGATGATCTTATGATGATGTATCTGGAAGGTGAAGAGCCATCCATCGATGATCTGAAAAAAGTTCTTCGTAAAGCTACATGTGAGTGTACAGCAGTTCCAGTATGCTGCGGTACAGCATATAGAAACAAAGGTGTTCAGAAACTTCTGGATGCTATTATCGAATATATGCCAGCTCCAACAGACATTCCTCCAATCGAGGGTGTTGACGAGGATGGTAATGAAGTTGTAAGACATTCTTCAGACGAAGAGCCATTCTCAGCTTTGGCATTCAAGATCATGACAGACCCATTCGTAGGTAAGCTTGCTTACTTCCGTGTGTACTCAGGATCTATGAACTCAGGTTCATATGTATTGAATGCAACAAAGAATAAGAAGGAACGTGTTGGACGTATCCTTCAGATGCATGCTAATAAGAGACAGGAACTTGACAAAGTATATGCAGGTGATATCGCAGCTGCTATCGGATTTAAATTCACTACAACAGGTGATACAATCTGTGACGAGCAGCATCCTGTAATTCTTGAGTCTATGGAATTCCCAGAGCCTGTTATCGAGCTTGCTATCGAGCCTAAGACAAAAGCTTCCCAGGGTAAACTTGGTGAATCTCTTGCTAAACTGGCTGAAGAAGATCCTACTTTCCGTGCTCATACAGATCAGGAAACAGGACAGACAATCATCGCTGGTATGGGTGAGCTCCACTTAGAGATCATCGTTGACCGTCTTCTTCGTGAATTCAAGGTAGAAGCTAACGTAGGTGCACCACAGGTTGCTTACAAAGAATCTATCACAAAAGCTACAGATATCGACAGCAAGTATGCTAAACAGTCTGGTGGACGTGGACAGTACGGACACTGTAAAGTTAAATTCGAGCCAATGGATGTCAACGGTGAGGAGACATACAAGTTTGAGTCTACAGTAGTTGGTGGATCAATTCCTAAGGAATACATCCCAGCTGTAGGTGAAGGTATCGAAGAAGCTATGAAGTCTGGTATCTTGGGAGGATTCCCGGTAGTTGGAGTTCATGCTACAGTATATGATGGTTCATACCATGAGGTCGATTCAAGTGAAATGGCATTCCACATTGCAGGATCTCTTGCATTCAAGGATGCTATGAAACAGGGAGCACCAGTTCTTCTGGAGCCTATTATGAAGGTTGAAGTAACAATGCCAGAAGAATACATGGGAGATGTTATCGGTGATATCAACTCTCGTCGTGGACGTATCGAAGGTATGGATGATCTTGGCGGCGGTAAGATCGTTCGTGGATATGTTCCATTGTCAGAAATGTTTGGATACTCTACAGACCTTCGTTCTAAAACACAGGGACGTGGTAACTACTCAATGTTCTTCGAGAGCTATGAGCCAGTACCGAAGTCTGTACAGGAAAAAGTATTATCAAACAAAAACGCATAAATTGTTATAAAAACGCTTGAAAATCGGCCGGCTTTGAAATATAATCAAAGTTAGCCGAGTATAAAAGCGGATATAATAAGTAAATGCCTGAATTCAGGTTATATTTTCAAGGAGGACATTCAAAATGGCTAAAGCTAAATTTGAAAGAAACAAACCACATTGTAATATTGGTACAATCGGTCACGTTGACCACGGTAAAACAACTCTGACAGCTGCTATCACAAAAGTTCTGTCTGAAAGAGTTGAAGGTAACGCAGCTGTTGATTTCGAGAACATCGATAAAGCTCCAGAAGAAAGAGAGCGTGGTATCACAATCTCTACAGCTCACGTTGAGTATGAGACAGCAAAACGTCACTATGCACACGTTGACTGCCCAGGACATGCTGACTACGTTAAAAACATGATCACTGGTGCTGCTCAGATGGATGGAGCTATCCTTGTAGTAGCTGCTACAGATGGTGTTATGGCTCAGACAAAAGAGCATATCCTTCTTTCTCGTCAGGTTAACGTACCATACATCGTTGTTTTCTTGAACAAATGTGATATGGTTGATGACGAAGAGCTTATCGAATTAGTAGAGATGGAAGTTAACGAAGTACTTGAAGAGTATGAATTCACAGATTGCCCAATCATCAAAGGTTCTGCTCTGAAAGCTCTTGAAGATCCAATGGGACCATGGGGAGACAAGATCATGGAACTTATGGATACTGTAGATGAGTACATCCCAGATCCAGAGCGTGATACAGACAAACCATTCCTTATGCCAGTAGAGGACGTATTCTCTATCACAGGACGTGGTACAGTTGCTACAGGTAGAGTAGAGCGTGGTACACTTCACGTTTCTGATGAAGTAGAAATCATCGGTATCCACGAGGACGTTAAGAAAACTGTTGTAACAGGTATCGAGATGTTCCGTAAGCTTCTTGATGAGGCTCAGGCTGGAGATAACATCGGAGCTCTGCTTCGTGGTGTTCAGAGAACAGAAATCGAAAGAGGACAGGTTCTTATCAAACCAGGTACAGTAACATGCCACAAGAAATTTACATGCCAGGTTTACGTATTAACAAAAGATGAAGGTGGACGTCATACTCCATTCTTCAACAACTATCGTCCACAGTTCTACTTCAGAACAACAGACGTAACAGGTGTTTGCGATCTTCCAGAAGGAATCGAAATGTGCATGCCTGGAGATAACGTAGAGATGACAGTTGAACTGATTCATCCAGTAGCTATGGAAGAAGGACTTCGTTTCGCTATCCGTGAAGGTGGACGTACAGTAGGTTCTGGTACAGTAGCTAAAATTGTTGAGTAATCATAATCTAGTTTAGATTTAATATTCGATATCAAAACCCTAGAAACATGAAGTTTCTAGGGTTTTTTTATATATTAGGAAAGTGCTCTTTCCTAATATATAAAAACGCTCCGCGAGGATGCGCACTGCGACGTATAAGGAAGATGTCGCAAGCGACCGTCGCAGGCGCCAGAATGTGCCAAGGCACATTCTTTGCTCTTTTTAGATAGAAATTCTTATGATATAATAAAAAGAAGAATGACTACAATTCAGAATGGAGGAAGAAATCATGCTTAATTATCAGAGAACAATTCCAACAAAACTTTATTTTGGTAAGGGTCAGATAAGTCACTTAGAAGAGGCGTTAAGATCATTTGGAGAGAATGTGCTATTGACATATGGCGGAGGCTCTATCAAGAAGATAGGACTATATGATGAAGTGATGAAGATTTTGAATGAAGGTGGGTTTAATGTTATGGAGTTAAGTGGCATTGATCCAAATCCACGTATAGAATCAGTTACTGAAGGCGTAAGAATATGCCGTGAGAATGATATTGATGTGATACTTGCAGTCGGTGGCGGAAGTACTCTTGATTGTTCGAAGGCAATTGCTGTCGGAACATATTATGAAGGTGACGATATGTGGGAGATGGTTGTGAATGCAGAAGGAATTGCTGAAAAAGCAGTTCCCCTAGTAACGATTCTGACATTAAGTGCTACAGGCTCGGAATACGATGGAGGCGGAGTTATCTCCAATATGAATACAAATCAAAAATTAGGAAGATCATATACCTATCCGGCTGTGTCAATCTGTGATCCGACATATACTTTTTCAGTTTCTCCGTATCAGACAGCAGCAGGTTCGGCTGATATTATGAGCCATATTATGGAAGATTATTTTTCGAGAACAGATGACAGTGATTTGTCAGATGGTATTGCAGAAACAATCCTTCGTTCAGTGATGAAAAATTGCCCAATTGCAATAAAAGAGCCGGAGAACTACAGTGCAAGGGCGAATTTGATGACTGATTCTTCCATCGCATGCTCAGGAATACCAGCTTACGGAAAACAGGAGACAGGCTGGCCTTGTCATGCTATGGAACATGAATTATCAGCGTTCTATGACATTACTCATGGAGTAGGACTTGCCATTCTGACACCTAGATGGATGCGTCATATTCTTGCAAAGGATAGTACTGTTACAGGAAGGTTTGTAAAATTTGCAAGAAACGTAATGGGCTTAGATGGCGAAGATGAAGCGAAGCTTGCATTAGCAGGTATTGATGCCCTGGAAGAATATTTTAAATCTACAGGCATTCCAATGACACTTACAGAGCTTGGAATAGATGAGGAGCATTTTGAAGTAATGGCAGATCATGCGAATGAAGATGGGTATTTAAAAGATGCGTATGTGGCATTGACAAATGAAGATATTGTCCAGATTTACAAAGCATGTTTATAAGGTGAGTATGTTATGAGCACACGTTTTTATCCTGAGCAGCAGGAAGAGATACAAGTATATGGCTGTGGGAATGGTGTGCTGTATGAACTTGAACCAATGAAAATTCAGTGGAAGGAATGATTGAATATGAAAAAGTATGATGTAACAGCACTTGGAGAATTATTGATTGATTTTACGGAAAACGGAGTAAGTGGTCAGGGTAACCCTCTTTTTGAAGCTAATCCGGGTGGGGCACCATGCAATGTTCTGGCTATGTTGACAAAGCTTGGACATAAAACAGCATTTATTGGAAAGGTCGGAGATGACTTTTTTGGAAAGCAGTTAAAAGAAGCAATTGAGGAAGTAGGAATTGATTCAACAGGATTGTGTATGGACAAAGAAATTCATACAACACTTGCGATGGTTCATACTTATCCGGATGGTGACAGAGATTTTTCGTTCTATCGTAATCCAGGAGCGGATATGATGTTGAAAGAATCTGAAGTAAAAGAAGAACTGATCAAAGAGTCGAAATTGTTTCATTTTGGAACGCTGTCAATGACACATGAAGAAGTGCGAAAGGCAACAAAAAAAGCCATTCAGATAGCAGAAGAAGCAGGAGATATCATTTCCTTTGATCCAAACCTGCGTGAGCCTTTGTGGAATTCATTGGGTGAGGCAAAAGAACAGATTTTATACGGACTTTCGCATTGTCATATTTTAAAGATTTCTGACAATGAAATTCAGTGGCTGACAGGTCAGGAAGATTATACAGATGGAGTGAAGTGGATTTTAGAAAGATACCAGATTCCATTGATCCTTGTATCGATGGGAAAAGAAGGAAGCCGTGCTTATTATGGCGGAAAAATGGTTGAGGTAAAACCATTTATCCAGAAAAATACAATCGAAACAACAGGTGCAGGAGATACGTTCTGTGGCTGTGTATTGCATTATATTTGTGAGCATGGACTGGACAATCTGACAGAAGAAAATTTGTTTGAAATGTTACAGTTTGCAAACGCGGCAGCTTCAATCATTACAACAAGAAAAGGTGCACTTCGTGTGATGCCGGAAGAAAAAGAAATTGCCGGATTATTAGGAAAATGATTTTGACATTTCCAAAGAGACGTATTACTTTTTGTGTCTTAAAGGAGTTAGATAAATGACAAAATTTACAGAAATGATTCGGGATTTATTTGAAGAGACAGAACAGAAGCAATTGGAAACATTTGACGAATCTATAACCAACCCGGATAATGTAGTGATATACGAGCAGATACAATATGGTGCAGAAAAGCAGTGGAATACATTAGATATATACAGACCAAAGGACAGAGCGGGTGAATGCCTTCCAATATTAATTAATGTCCACGGAGGAGCCTGGATGCAGAGTTCGAAAGAGCGATACAAATATTATTGCTGGAAGCTTATGCAAAAAGGCTTTGCCGTGGTTAACATCAATTATAGACTTGTTCCATATGCGTATTTTCCGGCACCTGTTGAAGATTTAAATCAGGTAATGATATGGATTTTGGAGCATGCAAAAGAATATGATATGGATCTGTCTCGTATTTATGGAACCGGTGATTCGGCCGGTGCCCAGATACTGGGACAATATGCTGCAATCTGTTCTAATGAGAAGTATGCCGGGCAATTTTCATTTCAGATACCGAAGAAAAATGTGTTCGAGGCAATTGTATTAAATTGCGGAGTATACCAGGTAAATTATGAATGCAGACGTTCTGATCTTGTTCGAATGATTGCATTTGAATATTTGAATATAGAGAATAAAAATCCAGAGCAGATAAAAGAAGAGGAATACCACTTGCTATATGAACAGAAAATAGATTTATTTGAATTTGGCAAATATGTTACATCACAGTTTCCAGATACTTTGCTTGTGACATCTGAGACGGACTTTGTGAAAATGCATAGTCTGGAATTGATGCGTTGCCTAATGGAACAAAATGTGAATGCAAGGCTGTATATGTGTGTTTCAAAAGAGCATGAACTGAATCATGTGTTTAACATCAATTTGAAGCTTCCGGAAGCAGAACAGTGCAACAATGAGGAAATGGAGTTTTTGATATGCCATACAAAGCAAAATTAATCATAGCGAACGCAGAACACATACTTCAATATGAAAACCAAATACTTTCTCAGATAGCACCTCGATATGTGAAAAAATATCAAGAGCATAAGATTGAGGCAGATAAAAAACAAGAATTAATGGCAGGACATCTGTTGAAAATATACCTAGATATTGAACGGGAAGAACAACTTGTCATAAATGAAAATGGAAAACCATTACTCAAAGCAGGAAAGCCATTTTTTAATTTGTCGCACAGCGGTAATTATGTGGTACTTGTAATTTCCGATTGTGAGATAGGTGTGGATATAGAGCATATTATGCAGTGCCATGAAGCGACCGTAAAGAAAGTATATTCCCCTCGAATGCAGGAAGAATTAACTGGTTTATCGGGAGAAGAAAAAAATGAGAAATTCTCACAGCTATGGACGGAGTTCGAAGCAAGATTAAAGTTAAAAGGAATCGGATTCGAAGAAGGCTGGAAAGAGCTTCGAGATATGAATTGTTATGTAGAGAGCAGAAGGATTGAAGACTTTTTTGTGAGTGTAGCGGCAGAATATCCATTGAACATAGAAGTAGAACATTTTCACTTAGTAGGTATAATTGCATAATTAGATAGCAGACAAAAAATAAAAGGAACACCGAAGATGGCTTATATTTAGCACATTCGGTGTTCTTTTTATTTATTACTCATCAAGTTCAAAGAAAAGTGTTGTATATCTTCCCATATCGTGAAAAACAGGACGTACCCTTACAGGAAGTTTATCTGTGATTTCTCGAGCCTTCTTTTTGTTGATGCCAAGAATAACGGCATTGATGGAAGGACCTTCATCTAATTTTACTTCACCACAAACATACTTTAATCCCTGATCTTCGAGCTCAAGTCTTGCATTTAAAGCACCTGTGAATACAAAAGTAATTAATTCACCTTTTCCGGACAATTCAGTCCATTCTGTCTCGTGATAACCACAAGAATTACATGCATGGTGAGGTGGGAATTCAATCGCACCACATTCTTTGCATTTCTTTGCATAAATTTTTCCGTCTTTTAAACCATTCCAGAACTTTTCGACAACGTGTTCCGGATTCCAGAATTCTTCTGTACTGATTCTATTCAAATCCATGATAATCCTCCTTTAGAAATTGGCTCTCAAAATCGTTGCACGGACATTCTGTGCACCGCCGAAACCTCTTAAGAATGTATGCTTAGGCATTTTCTTGACCTGACGTTCTCCGGCTTCACCGCGCATCTGAGTTACAGCTTCAAATACATCAGCCATTCCGGATGCACCAAATGCATGACCATAAGAAGTGCGGCCTCCATTTGTATTCATTGGTTTGTCACCATCAAATGCAAGACGTCCGTCCAATGCATATTTCCATCCTTCTCCTTTTGGAAGATATCCAATTTCTTCTGCTGCGAGAAATGCAGATGATCCGATAAAATCATTTACAAATACCAGATCCATGTCATCAGCAGTAAGTCCTGTCATTTCAAATACCTGACGGGCAGCCTCAGCAGTAGCTTTTTTCTCAAGGTGTGGAACGATAGCATCCAGTACAGAAGCACCAGTTCCTAAAACTTCGATTGGTTTGTCTGAGAATTTGTGTGCGATTTCAGTAGGAACTACGATACAGCAGGCAGCTCCGTCAGCTACACAAGAATCACTGGATGTTCTTAAATATTGAGTCATTTTTGGATTGTGAGGGGATTTCATATACTCCCATACATCATCATATCCTGCATCTTTAGCAAGTTTATCATAAGGTGTTCTGCGGATGGCTCTAGGGCAAAGCTCAGCAGCACGACGGAAATGATATGCCTGATGATTCAAAACATCATCAATCTGTTCAGCAGACAGATGGTTTTCTTTTGCATAGAAATTAATCCAGTCATCGTGATTCATACCAGGACCGCCACCAAGGTATCTTCCGTATGCACGGTCAAAGATAGAATCCAGATCCGGGAAAAGAACTTCTGTGGTAAGTGCTGTACGCATGTGATCAGGAGTATTACCATCCGGCATACCTGTTCCTTGTTCACTACATCCTGAAAGAACAATATCATAAGCACCGCTGGCAACTGCAAATACAGCTTCTTCCAGAGCGATATAACCTGTACAACATCCCTCAGAATGAGAGATAGATCCTTTTCCTCTCATACCGAACCAGTCAGCTACCTGCAGGTTTGGGGTGATACATCCATTAAGTACATGTGGGTTTGCAGAACCATGGAAGAAATACTGCACATCACGCGGTTCAACGTGAGCATCCTTCATTGCATCCAAAGCAGCGTATCCAAATAATTCTCCGTTGGTAAGTCCTTTATATTGAGGATTTGTAACTCCGTTAAAAAATGGTGTTGCACCGACGCCGACAATGGAAACACTTCTCATATTTTTACCTAATTTTACATTGTGTACCATAATGTCACCTCTTACATCTCTTCCATAACGAAGTCTGCCAGATCGCCGATTGTTTTATACTTTCCAAATCTTGCAACAGGAATCATTACATCGAAATCATTTTCAATGGATGCACTCATAGCTACACGCTGTGTAGAAGCTACACCTAATTCCTCTGCGATATCTGTGTTTTCATTGATTTTGTCTGCATCTGCATGAAAAGCCATTGCAGCGTATTCAATTAATTTTGAAATTACTTCTTCTCTTGTCATAATTCGTCCCTCCAAAGATTTAATAGTTTATAGATTTATTTTATAACTGAAAATAGGAGAGATACTAGAACACTATTTTTGAAAGTGTATAAAAATATTATTCGTTATCTTCAGGAATGTTCATTTTAATATCGAAATCCGGTCTGGTAGATTGAAAATAATGAAGATAATTAGCGCCGACACGCATCGTATTTAAGAGGTTCAGAATGTCAGTTGTCGAAAGAACATCCGCCTCGTCCTCTTCCTCCAGCCAATAACGGGCTGCGAGGAAATGCATTTCAATTAAGAGTTTCGTGAAATAACTGCGAAGGGTATCATCAGGCAATCCATCATCATCCATCATTTGATTAATATGTTCAGATAGGATGTTTCTTAATTTCTTCATAAAATAAACATCCGAATGTTTTGGGTCAAGCATGACAGCAATTTTCTTTTTATTTTTCTTGCAGAATTTAAACCAGGCAGTCATAAGCTGCGGTGGAGCATAATCAAAGCTGTCTTCGAATTTTCCGGTAGAACAAGAAGAGGTAGGCTGTGGCTTTGAAGCAGCATTATAAAAGCGATTGACATCATCTAAAAGAGTATTTTCAATTTGTTCCATCAAATCATAGATGTCGGAATAATATTGATAAAAAGTACCACGAGTAATATTTGCCTGAGCACAAAGTTCTTTGACTGTTATTTTATCCCAGCATTTTGATGGGATTAGCTTCAGATATGTATCGATAATGTTCTGTTTTGTCTGTTCTGATTTTGGCTTTTTGGTAATTAAGTCTGCCATAAGCCGCCTCCTTTGCAAATTGATTTTTTACAGAAATAAATATGAAAATATTATATCTCAATCGCAATTTTTTAGCAAGGAATGGGAAAGTACGTGGAAAAGTACATTCCCTTGTCTTGACATTTTCAGAGCAAACATTCAGAATAGTAGAAGTATAGGAAATATGTCACTAAAATAAGAGAAAATGAGGAGCTAAAGATTATGAGAATTGGAATTGGTAATGATCATTCTGCACTGGAGCTGAAAGCAGAGATTATTGAGTTCTTAAAAGAGAAAGGTCACGAAGTTGTTGATTATGGAACAAAAACTTCGGAGAGTTGTGATTATCCTGTTTATGGAGAAATCGTTGGAAGAGCGGTTGTTGCAAAAGAGGTTGATTGTGGTATTTTGATCTGCGGAACAGGACTTGGCATTTCACTGGCAGCAAATAAGGTAAAAGGTGTACGTGCAGCTGTATGTAGCGAACCATATACAGCAAAGATGTCACGACTTCACAATGATTGTAACATCCTTGCATTTGGGGCAAGAGTAGTCGGCGCTGAGTTGGCAAAAATGATTGTTGAGACATGGCTGGATACAGATTTCGAAGGTGGAAGACATCAGAGAAGAGTTAATCTGATCATGGATATCGAAGAAAAGAACGAGTAATTTTACGGCCAGAGTTACGCGGGATTTTTGGGAAAACAGAGAAAATTAAGAAAGACTTCATGTATAATGATATGCTGCTTATCAGGCAGATAAATCAAATATCATATACATGAAGTCTTTTGTGATTATATGATGGTGTTTAATATATCTTCAAGAACGTCTTCTACACAGTCTGTAACATAGGTTGCGTGGTAAGAGACACCGGGAGCACAGTTGGACATTGCATAGCTTGTACCGACATACTGAAGCATCTCAATATCGTTGTACTGGTCACCGAAAGCAATACATTCTTCAGGCTTGATATGAAGTACATCCAAAAGCTTAGAAAGAGCAGTGCCTTTGTTTGTGCCAGGAGCGATAAAATCAATCCAGATATTACCGGAAGTGACAACCTTTATCTCAGGACCGAACATATCCTGAAGGTGTCTGAGATATTTATCAATAATATGAGGTCCATCTATCATATTACAGATTGCAATTTTTAAGATAGGTCCGTCTACAGAGCGGATATCGCCAACAATTGTTGTCGTGTTGTGCATTACATTTACAATATGATTTACAAAATCAGGATGCACATCTTCAATAAAGCAAGAATCTTCACGCGAAACAACAATATCAAAATTGGCTTCTTTTTTTACTTCATTCAAGATTCTTGAGCAAAGGTCCGGGTCGATTGTGGAGCGGGAAATAACCTCACCGTTGTGAATACATACGGAACCATTCTCTGCGATATAAGAAATATCATCTTTTAAAGCATGAAATACGCGGCGTTCGTTGTCATATTGACGTCCGCTGGCAGCTACAAAGTGGATTCCTTTCTTGGTGAGCTGTGAAATCAGATCAATAGCGCGTGGCGTCAGTTCCTGTGCTTCATTTTGTAATAATGTGCCGTCTAAATCACTGGCGATTAATTTTATCATAAATAATTCCTCCGAATTGTAGATTTTTACTTGTGAACAGTAACATTTTACTTCATTTTATATTTTTTGTACATAACATTTTGGGTTGTATCTCGGAAAGAAAAAGAATATAATAAAACATGAACTTGAAAGAGAACCTTAAGAAAAAGATTATAAATGGGGTATTAATTATGGGAAAATATTTCGGAACAGATGGATTTCGTGGAGAAGCAAACGTTGTATTAACAGTAGAGCATGCATTTAAGGTAGGACGCTTCCTTGGATGGTATTTCGGACAGGAACATCAGGCTCGTATTGTTATCGGTAAGGATACAAGAAGAAGTAGTTATATGTTTGAATACGCATTGGCAGCAGGACTGACTGCATCAGGTGCAGATGCTTATCTGCTTCATGTAACAACAACACCAAGTGTTTCTTATGTAGTAAGAACAGAAGATTTTGACTGTGGTATTATGATTTCAGCAAGTCATAATCCATATTACGATAACGGAATCAAAGTGATCAATGGTCAGGGACATAAGCTGGAAGCAGAAGTAGAAGCGAAGATAGAGGCTTATATCGATGGAGAAAGTGGTGAAGTTCCACTTGCAACAAAAGAGAATATTGGACGTACTGTAGATTATGCAGCAGGAAGAAATCGTTATGTAGGACATTTGATTTCAATTGCAACACGTTCATTCAAAGATAAAAAAGTTGGATTAGACTGTGCAAACGGAAGTTCATCTGCGATTGCAAAGAGTGTATTTGATGCATTGGGCGCTAAGACATATGTTATCAGCAACGAGCCGAACGGTGTGAATATCAATACAAATTGTGGATCTACACACATCGAACAGATGCAGGCATTTGTAAAAGAAAAACAGCTGGATGTAGGATTTGCTTATGACGGAGATGCAGACCGTTGTATCGCAGTAGATGATAAGGGCAATGTTGTAGATGGAGATTTAATTCTCTATATATGTGGAAAATATTTGAAAGAACAGGGAAAACTGGTTGGAGATACAATTGTTACAACAGTTATGTCTAACCTGGGTCTGTACAAAGCTTGCGATAAGATTGGTATGAAATATGAGCAGACAGCAGTTGGAGATAAATATGTATATGAAAATATGCTTCAGAATGGATTTATCCTTGGAGGAGAACAGTCAGGACATATTATCTTCAGCAAACATGCAAGAACAGGTGATGGTATTTTGACATCTCTTATGATTATGGAAGTAATTATGGAGAAAAAACAGAAATTATCTCAGCTTTGTGAGGAAGTAAAGATTTATCCACAGTTATTACAGAATGTACGAGTGGTAGATAAGAAGACAGCAACAGAGAATCCAAAGGTACAGGCAGCTGTTGAGAAAGTAGCAGAGGAACTTGGAAGCGACGGAAGAATTTTGGTTCGTGAGAGTGGAACAGAGCCAGTGATCCGTGTTATGGTTGAAGCTGCAACAGATGAGATTTGCCAGAAATATGTAGCACAGGTTGTTGATGTGATCAAGGCAGAGGGGCTGGAAGCATAGGCTTAAAGGCTTCATATGTGTTCAATAAAAGGATGGTGTTTACCCAAAAGTGTGGTGAACACCATCCTTTCTCTTATGTGGTTACGACCCAGGTCTGATAACCTGCCCGGCGAAGTCTCTGTTCCATTGCGACAGCCTGATCCAGAGTTTCAAAATCGCCGACACGTATCCGGTAGAAACCATCTTTTTCTTCAATTTCTGCAGGAAAGTCCATTTCCAATAATTCATTTAACATGCGCTCTGCATATGCCGGATTACGATAAGACGCAACCTGTACATGAAATCTTTGTGGTTTGGCAGAGGCGTTGATCTGGTTGAGTGTATCCAAGATACCGGATGCGATTGCCTGTGCAATGTCAGAGAAATTTTCATCAAATAATTGATTGTCAGTTTTTGAATTGATGAATCCAACTTCTACAAGCACCGCCGGCATTTTTGTGCGTTTCAGTACGACCAGATTTGGACGTGCCTTGACTCCGAGATTAACAAATCCCACCATTTCTAATTGCTCATTGATATTTTCAGCCATTTGTAATTTGATTCCAGAGAGACTGTAGACAAGAGACTCGACGCCGGATACGACATTGTCGGTAGGAAAAGAATTGCGATGGATAGAGATGAAAAAATCAACTCCTGCATTGTTGGCTTTCATCGCTTTCTCATATGGTGTTTCATAAATATCGGTTGTTCTGGTATATTCTACATCGATGCCGTCATCTTGAAGAATTTCTCCGATTGCAAGAACGAGCTGCAGGGTATCGTCTTTTTCCTGACGGCCGTTATATACAGCACCAGGGTCACGACCGCCATGTGCTGGTTGTAGTTTACGCAAATTGTGATATGTATTCCCCAGTATATATGGGGAGTTAGAAATGTATT